>PMNE01000030.1:0-225831 GCA_003162635.1 Ignavibacteriota bacterium | reverse complement strand
CCTTCCCGTCGATGTTCTTCATCGTCACATCGTACAGACTTGCGGGTTTGGTGCTGTCCTGGGATAACGCAGTCATGGTACCTCCGATGATTGCCACGAACATGAGCACGAAGTGAGGGGCCCGCATGGAATCATGAAGAAGGAATCGTCCGGCGTTTTGCACTGTGGCCTCCCGCTGTCATTACTGAGAGATTGGATGTGTCGAATGATAAACGTGCGGTGGGTGAGGGAAGTTCCCCCTGGAAGCACGTTGGTGGTTTCCCCTTCCGTTGTCGCCTGAAGGCGATCCTCGCAAGGAAGGGCGCGAAACGGCGTACGATTCCCCCTCGCCGTTGTAGGAGAATGAGATCGCGTCGGATGGTTTCCGAGGACTTGACATTTGGCCTCCGGTTTTCGTAGCTTTTGTCAGCAGCCCTCCTGGTGATGACGGGCACAACGGAGATATGAGCTCCGTGAAAGAGATGCAATGAAGAGAAGCAAGAGAGCGATGCGGCGGGTTGTGTTGTCGATGATGTATGATCTGCTCGAACGGACGGTGGGACTTGACATCACGCGCGGCGAGTTTGTGGACGGCATCATGCCAATGCATGAGGTTGATGTCATTCTCTCGTTCAAGAGCAGTCAGCGTCTCGAAGAATTGCGCGGTGCCCTCTCCCGCATCGATGATGACGCATTTGGTCGATGCATAGGCTGCAAACAGGAGATCGGCCAGGATATCCTCGACCGAGATCCTGGGCGGCGGATGTGCGACCAATGTGAGCATGAGTACAGCAAGCCGGTGATGCACCTGGATCTCCACGAGCAGGCTGGTTGATCGATCCCGCGACAGCGCCGCTCTGCTCACCAGGGCCTTTCCGGTCCCGCCCCGCCCATGCGTGCGCGGAATGCCGCATGCGGAAAGAACACCTTTGAACCGGTCCACCCATTACTCCCGACGATGCTATGAAACGTGATCTCGTCTCCTTTGCATTATGGCATGCCGCTGACTTTGCGGCTCTCTTCCAGCTCTCCCGAAGGATCAAGAGCGGCGACCTGCACGATGCGCCGCTTCTGGCGAGGAAGAGCGTTGCAATGATCTTCGAAAAGGAGTCGCTCCGGACACGTGTGTCATTCGAAGTGGGCATCGCCCAACTTGGCGGGCACCCTATTGTCCTCCAGCAGGAAACGATCGGTCTTGCCACGCGTGAATCGGTTCACGATATCGGCCGCGTTCTCTCGGGCTACAACGATCTCATCGTCGCCAGGACCAGTCGCCACCAGACCTGCGTCCAGCTCGCTGAAAGTGCGCGTGTGCCTGTCATCAATGCCATGACCGACCTGCTGCATCCCTGCCAGATCCTTGCCGATGTGCTGACGCTGGAAGAGGCCGGTCGCTTCGGCCCGTCCACAAAGATTCTCTTCATCGGCGATGGAAACAACATTGCAAACTCCTGGTTGGAAATCGCCGAAAAACTTCCGTTTCACCTTACGCTTTGTTGTCCTCCGGGCTACGAACCGCACCCGCAGATCCTGGAGCAAGCGAAGGCGGAAGCGCCTGATCGTGTGGAGCTCGTTCGTGAACCTGCAGAGGCCGTCCGCGATGCGGATGTGGTGTACACGGACGTCTGGCCCAAAACGGGAGAGGAGAGCGCCAGGATCGCGCACGTTTTCAAACCCTACCAGGTGAACAAGACATTGTTGGGGAAGGCGCGAAAGAACTGTCTTGTCATGCACCGCCTCCCAGCCAACCGTGGCGAGGAGATCACCAGCGACGTCCTTGATGGGAAGGCATCCCTTGCGCTGGCCCAGGCCCAGAACCGCCTTCATGTCCAGAAAGGAACCATCGCATTTCTCCTGGGATTGGGGTGATGGATATGTGCGCTAATGTGGTCATTGCCTACTATTGTGGACGGCGAGAAGCGTTCAGACCCCCCATTCCGGTCTGTCCGGGCCAAAAGCCGACTGGCACGAGGGTTGGTGGTACCTTCTCCAGGTGGCACTGATCATCACGCAAAGGTCCGGCTATGAAAAGACTTCTGATTATACTCGCATTGGGCATCATTCTCTCCCCTGCTTCGTTGGCGCAGGATGAGGTCAATTTCGGAGTCTTCTATTCTTCCTTGAGTCCGTATGGCGAATGGATCTCCCTTGACGGGGGGTCGTATGCATGGCGTCCGACCGGCGTAGAAAGCGGATGGCGGCCGTACTTTGTCGGCAACTGGGCATGGACGGATGACGGCTGGTGCTGGGTTTCCGAAGAACCATGGGCGTGGGCAACATATCACTATGGGCGATGGTACAGCGACGATTTCTATGGTTGGGTCTGGATCCCCGGATATGAGTGGGCTCCCGCGTGGGTCGAGTGGCGTTATGGAGATGCCTGTGTGGGTTGGGCTCCTTTGGGCCCCTATGCAGTGTACAGCGCCGGATGGGGAATCCACTACCGGAGATATTGGGCGACGCCGTCATTCTACTGGTCGTTCGTTGATTGCAGGTATGTATCAACTCCCTACATCAACAGGTATGTGTACAGAAACGAAGAAAATGTGAGGTACATCGGGCGCACGCGGTCCGGCGGAAGCGTTCGGTATGAAGGAGGAAGAATCATAGCGAGGGGGCCGGAACGTGAGTTTGTGGAACGAAAGGGAAACATCCGCGTCGAGCGAGCGGATTTGGTGGACGTCCACGAGCGCGGGCAGGCCGGCGTTTTCCGGGAGGGGGGAAGCGAACGGGTGGCAGTCTATCGGCCCCGGGTGAGCGAGAACAATCGCGACGGGGCGATCCGCCCGGAGCGCGTGCGCGGCAATGACCGGCCAGTAGCGCTGGACACGAAGGGAACCGACGTCCGCAGGGCGGACACAGAGGGCGGTGTCCAAAGAGACTATCGTCGGGCGGAGGAGTACCGCCAGCCCGTCCAGGTGGAACGCAGTCCGAACCGTACCAACCAGATCGATGCGAGCCGTCCCCAGATAACCCCGACACATCCCACACCGGCCGTGACGCGTCCATCGTCGAACCGACCGGCACCGGTGTATCGTCCTACCTATGCACCGCGGCCACCGAGAAACGGTGCTTCCGTCAGCCCGCCTCCGCAACAGCGACCGTCGCCGCGTGTACAGACCGCAAGACCGCCGACTGAGACGCCGAAGGCGGAGACGCCAAGGGGGGGAGACCGTCGAACGAGGTAAGAAACAGAACGGCCGCCAAAAGGCGGCCGCCGTATTCTGAGGGGACAAGAAGAGCGCAATCTACGAAAGAGGCGAAAGGAGTGCCTTCTTTCGCAGCAGGATGTATTTGAGACGCCAGCCGTTTACCACAAAAGTCTGACCCTTCCCCTCTTCGCGGACAGCGTACTTGTCTGCTCCCTTCTCCTGATAGATCGACAGCGATGCTGTCCCGTCCATCGCGTGCACGGTGATGATCGCCAACGGCTTCAGCGGTGGGGAGAGTGCCGTGTCAACAAAGTCGTCCGCGGTCAGTGATGCAAGTGCGGCGAGCAACGTCCTTGCCGTCCTCTGGTTCGTGGTATCCCTTCCGATCATATACACCGTGTCCACCCGCGTGACGGCAAAAGAGGTGTCACCATAGTGAAAAACCACGTCGGTAATTGCATCAGGGCTGGTGCGCACGACGGCCTTGTCGCGCCATTCATTCGGATTCCGCTCGAACATCACGGATTGAACGCCGGTTGCGGCATACACCTCGTTCGCCCCGTCTTTCCGCACATAGGTCTGTCCATACGTGGCGGACTGTTTTCCCGCCCGGAAAGAGACGGAGGCCCCTCCCCGGAGGACGAGTCGGATATGGGTTCCTGTCGAGTCGAGCCGAAAGATTCCCTGTTTCGCAGGGTTTGCCGAGATGAGATCGTTCAACTCGATCAGGCGGATGTTGCGTATCGTGGAAGCAACGGCCGCTGTGTCGGCAGGGTAGCGCACCGGCTCCTGCAACACCCAGTCGCCGTTCACTTTTGCCAGAACGACGCGTGATGCCGGCCTGACAATCTCGAATGTCTCGACAAGGGAGGGATCAAATTCCACAAATGTCTTGCCGGCGTGATCCGCCAGACTTCTTTCGCCGGGGAGATGCATGACAACGTATGTGGCTGCGGCCAGCACAGCCGCTGCCACGAGGATGATCCAGGTGCTCTTCTTCATGCGTGTTCTTCTGCCGTTGTTGAAGCGTGCCGGTTTACTCGCTCTTCTCCATCGCCTCGAGCGTCCTCCGTCGTGCCCTTTTGATTCTCCACCGCAGGAGACCGTACCCGATCACAAGAAGGGGTGGGATGATCAGGTTTGCATATTTCACCATGCTCCGTGTTCCATCGGAGACGGGGTCAAGTTGTTTCATGCTTTCCTGACGCGTACGTATCGTGATGAGACCTGCGTCGTCGACGAGGTAGTCAACGATATTTGCGAAGAACGCGATGTTGTCCCGGTTTCCCCCCATGTATTGGTCGCGCGCGAAGTCGCCGTCCCCCAGGATCACAATCCGCGTTTCAGGGCTGCTCTCCTGCACCGAAGCCGCCGGAGCGGCTGAACCCGCAGCAGTATCGGACGGCACGGCTTTCCCTTTATACGCGCTTGTAAACTTCCCGTCAATCACCGCTGCAAGCGGAATCTCCGATTCCGCAAAATCGGTCCGCGTAAAGTGCTGCATAGGGTCGTACGCAAATCCGCTTGTCATCCGCCCGCTTTGTTTCGATGAGCGGAGCAGGATTTCGGCACTCAGCCCTTTGGCGGCGGCATCGGCGGTGTCGATGGAACTCGCAAAGAAAAGGACGACGCGCTGGAGATCCTTCACCATGGCGTTTCCCTTGCTGAAGTTGCTGACAAGGGGAAGGTAGGGGAAGGGAACCTGTGACTGCATGGAGAATCCGTACTGCTGCTGGACGATGCTGATGCTGGCGCACTGCGCNNTCGAGGCCCAGCGTCAATTGCCGGCCGTAGCCCTGCTGGAGGTTGGCGTCGATGGCATTCAGAAGGAATGCAATGCGACCGCCCCGCATCAGATACTGGTCGACCTGAAATTTCTGCGATTCGGTGAACCGGTCCGTCGGTGCCATGACCACCAGGACGGCGATGTCCGTCGGCACCGGCGTGTTCTTGCTGACGTCGACCGTTGCAAACTGGTACTGCTTCCGCATGGTTTCCTGCACGGTGCGAAGCTCTTTCATCTCCGGTTCACCGTGGCCTGTCAGGAATCCAACCTTGAGAGCGCCCCTTGAGGTAAGACGTTTCATCGTGCTGCTGATCTCATACTCCAGACCTTCCGGGTGCTGGACGATCGGGATCACCTCCTTCTTGTCCTCGTACAGAAACACGATCCCCATGTATGCGCGCTGGACCTGCGCTTTGTCCTCTTTGATCACCTGGATTTGCACCGGTGAGACACCCGCTTGCTGGGCTTCCGCCTCGGTCTTTTCCCCCGACGGATCGATAAATTCGACCACCAGATTTCCGCGGGCGTACGCCTTGTACTCGTTGAGCTGGTCGAGGAGCATTCGGCGGTTGTTATTATAGGGGGCCGGCAGGTCGTCGGTAAAGTATGCCTTGATGGTGACTTTGTCGTCAAGATTCCGCATGAGCGTCCTGCTGGCATCGGAGAGCGTGTAGAGCCGGTTGCGCGTCAGGTCGATCCTGTCAAAGATGCGGACTGAGACGATGTTCAGGAGAATGAGGATAACAAAGACAAGGGCAATCCTCAGAAGCGACTGCGATTTCATCGAACGTCTTTTCATAGTCGTTTCCTCACCATTTCCGCCGTTCGAGGGATGTCGTCGCGAGGAGCAGCGCAAATCCCAGGACTGATCCGAAGTAGATGAGGTTCCGGGAATCGATGACGCCCCGCGCGATGTTCTCGAAATGGTAGTCGATGGAGATGAATTCCAACGTCGAGGCAACCGCGGGAGGAACGAACACCAGGACCTTGTCGGCCATGAAAAGCGCCAGGATGATCAACAGGCTCACAATAAACGCCACGATCTGGTTCTCTGTGATGCTCGAAGCAAAAATGCCGATGGCGATGTAGACACCTCCCATCAACAGGAGGCCGAGATAGCCGGTGATCACGGGTCCGGGGTCAGGACTCCCGAGCGCCGAGAGAGTTATCAGGTAGATCAGCGTCGGGGCGAGCGCAGCCGCGAGAAGAGTCCAGGCCGCGAAGAACTTCCCAAGAACAATTTCCACGTCTCTCACCGGCCTCGTCGCCAGAAGCTCAAGGGTCCCTGATTTCTTCTCTTCTGCCAGGAGGCGCATGGTAATGGCCGGGACAAAGAAGAGAAACACGAGGGGGACGAGTTCAAAGACGATCCGCAGAGAGGCGACATTGATCAGAAAGAGGTCGCTGGTGAAGAACCACCCGACGATTGCGAGGAAAACCACGATGACCACATAGGCCACCGGTGACTGAAAGTACGACCGGATTTCCCGGCGGTAGATCGGGCCGACATTGGAAAGCGAAAAAGTTGCCATGGGTGTGTTATGTCGTCGTAAGGGTGTGGAACACTTCTTCAAGACTTGTGATGCGGCGCTGCATTTCCAGAATAATCCATCCCTCCGAGACCGCCATACGGAAGAGCGATTCCCGGACATCGTTCCCCTTCTCCGCGTGGATCTCGAATTTGCTGACATCGCCGGTGTGCGACAGCAGTGCAACGTCATTGACGTAGGCGACGAGCTTGAGCTTCGGTATAATCTCTTCGATGGGACGGATCGATGAGGTCTTCAGTTCCAGGCCGATCTCTTCTGCTCCCTGGAATGTTCGCTGAAGCTGCTCCGGGGTCCCATTCGCGACGATGATGCCGTCGTTGATGATCAGCACCCTGTCGCACGTCGCTTGAACTTCGGAAAGAATGTGCGTGGAAAGAACGACGGTCTTGGCCCGGCCGAGTTCCTTGATGAGCGTACGGATCTCCACGATCTGATTCGGGTCGAGGCCGCTGGTGGGCTCGTCGAGGATGAGGACGTCCGGGTCGTGAATCATGGCCTGCGCGAGGCCGACGCGCTGCCGGTATCCCTTGGACATCTCCCCGATGTCTTTGTGACGGACGGCTTCGAGACCGCAGACGTCCACCATCTCCTTGACCCGCTGTTGCATGGCGTTCCCCCGCAGTCCATGGAGCTCGGCGGCGAACTCAAGGGAGTCGAGGGCATTCATATCGAAATACAGCGGATTCATCTCCGGGAGATAGCCGATCTTCTTCCGGACCTCGAGCGAATGCTCCCTGACGTCCATGCCGTCGACGTCGACCGTTCCGGATGTCGGGGGCATATAGCAGGTAATGATCTTCATCGTTGTTGTTTTCCCGGCCCCGTTGGGACCGAGAAAACCGAGGATCTCGCCGGTCTTGACATCAAAGGAGATATCATTGATGGCCGCACGGTCCCCATATCTCTTCACAAGGTTACGCACACCGATAGACATGGAGTCAGCAAGAATGTGTCAGGGATAGTGGCATGAGAAGATGCATGCAGGAGGTCAGTATATTCACGAAGAAGAGAAGAATCAACTGGGTGTGGGAGGGCGGGGAGGTTTCGACCGGCTCATACGCCGAGCCGCGAATATCGTCCCCGTTTCCAGTATGGCGACGCCCAGTCCAGGGAGAAGGAAGATCGTCATTTGCGATGCATGAGCTGCGTTCCACACCGACCGGTCCGCGACAATCAACAGGGCGAAGAGAATACCGCCGAGGAGAAGAGGGAGCGCGGGAACAACGACAAGCCAGCGAATGCGCAGAAAGAGCCCTGACGCGGCGGCGATGAAGAAGACTCCTGCCAGAGCGTAAAACGTCCCTTCCGAAACGTGGGACGTCTGCGCCGCGGGAGGTGAAACAACGCCGAGGACAAAGGAGGTGATGCCGGCGAGGGCATTGATCGTGATGCACGTGACACGTACCATGGAAGCGTCTTTCCTCTGCCGCTGTACCGCCTATCGCGGGATGATCATCCACGAGAGGAGGTAGCCTACCAGCATGGGAATCACGGCGGTGACGAGGGCAACAGCGACCACCACCAACCTGACAATGGTTGGGTCTACCTCGAAATACTCCGCAAGACCTCCGCACACCCCCGCGATCTTCCTGTCCGTCGAGGACCGACGTAGCCTCTTCATGGTGTTTTTTGCCTTCCTGCTCTCTGGCGATATTGAGAAAGATAGGAAATTCCGGCTGCAGAGGCAAATCGAAACATTGAGCTTGAAGAGGGAATTGGCTACGTTAGAGTCATCATGGGAAGAGAGGAGGCCCGTTGGAATACCGAAAACAAATGCTTGTCGTGGGAGACAGAATCCTGCTTCAGCTCGACGACGGGGAAGACAAGACCAAGTCGGGTTTGTATCTCCCCGCGTCCGTACGAGAAAGGGAAAAGGTCGCCACCGGGCGCGTGGTGAGGGTCGGCCCCGGGTATCCGATCCCGAATCCGAATTACACGGATGACGAGCCGTGGTCGACACCCAGGGAGCCGATGCGGTACATTCCGCTGCAGGCGAAGGAGGGGGACTATGCCATGTTCCTTCGTGAACAGGGGGTCGAGGTGGAATTTGAAGGAAAGAAGTACCTCATCGTCCCCCAATCGGCGGTCCTGCTGCTGGTCCGGGACGAGATCAGCGAAGTGTAACAAAGAACCGGCCCCGCGACTGTTTGTTGCCGCGGGGCCGGAATGAACATGGTGAACGAGACAGATGCCGCTTACGCGACGGTGATCTCCTTGGCGAGATACACGTCCTGAATTGCGTTGAGAAGTGTCGCGCCGTCCTTCATCGGCTTCTGAAATGCCTTCCTGCCCGAGATCAATCCTGTTCCGCCCGCCCGCTTGTTGATCACCGCAGTCTTCACCGCTTCCACGAGATCGTTCGCACCCGAGGGACCGCCGGAGTTGATCAGGCCTGCCCTTCCCATATAGCAGTTTGCAAGCTGGTATCGGGTCAGATCGATCGGATGGTCCGTCGTCAGTTCAGAGTATACCTTCTTGCTCGTCTTTCCGAAATTAAGCGCCGTATAGCCGCCATTGTTCTCCGGAAGCTTCTGTTTGATGATATCCGCCTCGATCGTCACGCCGAGATGGTTCGCCTGACCAGTGAGGTCTGCGGAAACATGGAAATCTGTTTCCTTTGTCTTAAACGCGTTGTTCCGCAGGTAGCACCAGAGGATCGTGGCCATGCCGAGCTCGTGGGCGTACTTGAACGCGGAACTCACCTCCTGGATCTGCCGTTTCGATTCCTCGGAGCCGAAATAGATGGTGGCACCGACTGCGACAGCGCCCAGATCAAATGCCTGGTCGACATCGCCGAACATGATCTGATCGTACGTGTTCGGGTAGGAAAGAAATTCGTTGTGATTGAGCTTCACAATGAAGGGGATCTTGTGGGCATATTTCCTGGCAACCGAACCAAGAACGCCGAACGTCGAGGCGACGGCATTGCAGCCTCCCGCAATGGCGAGCCGTACGATGTTCTCGGGATCGAAATACGCGGGGTTGGGTGCGAACGATGCACCGGCAGAATGTTCAATCCCCTGGTCGACGGGAAGAATGGAAAGATACCCTGTTCCTGCAAGCCGTCCTGTGTTGAACATCGAACCGAGGCTTCTGAGAACGCCGGGTTTTCTGTCGGAGGGGATCAGGACCCTGTCGATGAAATCCGGTCCCGGCAGATGCAGGGACTCCTTGGCTATCGTCTTGCATTGATGCTCCAGGAGGCCCTTTGCCTCCGCTCCCAGAAGCTGTTCTATTTCCTTTATCTGCATTGACTGGTTCTCCTTCACAAAAGGTGATATTGGCCGCTTTTCATTTTCTCATCTTCGTAACAAATATACCCAAATCAGGGGAAACTCACAATGGTAGAAATTGCCTCCTGGTTCCTGGCATTCCAGCAAAAAATACACCTCTGTCCCTGTTTCTGGTCAGCGAGCGAAGAAATTTCGATCATTTCGACATAACTTTTTTGGCATAGAAATCGTATGAAAGACAGGAGCGACACAACAGGCGGGAGGAAAGAGCCGATGAGAATCCAATACAGATTTGCCCGACTCTCCAAGAACCAGAAAGAGCTCCTCGAGACAGTCCTTTGGGAAGAGATGGAAATTCAGCACTGGTTCTCAATCGCCTTCAGCGCCTCGTTCGGACGCGAGATATTCTTCCCTTTGCAATAGAATGATCGGAACATGTATGTCAGCGACTTTGAAGATGACGGCTCTCATGGCGGCTTTTGTCGCCATCCCCCTATTCCTCCAAATGCGCCGGATCCGGGTTTGCGCTGCTCGCGCAGGGTCCGGCGTCCGTCCTTCCGACGACGAACGGCGTTATGACACATCGGACTTTCTTCAGGCAGGATGATTCTGAAATCACGGAAGTCGCCCGCCTCAGGGTGGGGGGCTTCTGAGCATGCTACAAGGGGGGCGCTTGGTGGGGCGCCCCTTTTTTGTTGATTTTTGCATGATTCTTCCCTAAACCCATCTCCCATCAGAAGAAATCGCTTGCTATTTTATTTCATCAATGGTATCTTACGCCCGTAAATTACTAGTACACCGGTTTGTTGCGGTTCTAATGGTTCCGTTGATCCGGAGGGAAACCTCTGAAGCGGACAGCAAGTGCTCGTAACAGCGGGGGAGAGTGAGGGACAATACCCGCTACCCGGCCTGTTGGCTATTTAGAAGCAATCAACCAGGTGCCTCTTCACGAGGCGGCATTGCCGTACGTTTTCAGGATTATCTTTCTGAAAGGAGATTCCCATGGAAAAGGGAGTCGTGAAATGGTTCAACGGAGCAAAAGGCTTCGGATTTATTCAGCGCGAGTCCGGCGAAGACGTCTTTGTTCATTACAAGGCGATCGTTGGTGAAGGGTACCGGACGCTGAACGAAGGAGACAAGGTACAATTCGATGTTGAAAAGGGGCCCAAGGGCCTTCAGGCATCGAACGTCTCGAAGATCTGACGTCGTCGCGGCTGTGTAATGCGGGCCCCGGCGTTTGTGCCGGGGCCTTCTTTTTTTTCTCCCGCATGGTGCGGCGAGTCACTTTCACAAAGGATAAGCGAATGACGGGGACAGTAAAGTTTTTCAATGGTGCAAAAGGTTACGGGTTCATTACAGTTGATGGGGGGGAAGACATTTTCTTTCACCAGAGCAATGTCAAACAGACCGGGTTCCGTGACACGTTGAAGCAGGGCGATCTGGTCTCATTTGAAATCAAGAGCGAACAGAAAGGGAAACGGGCGATCAACGTCGTCCGGCAGTAACACTCCGCATGGCATCAATTCAGATCGGTCTTTGCTTTGGGTCCGCTGTTCCTTCGCACCCGGCAGTCCGCCGCCTCGTGGCAGCATCCGACTTTCTTGTCTTTCCCGAGATGGTTGACAGCGGTTACGCGGCCCTCAAAGCCGGCGCGCGGCCGCACCACGCCGGCGATGCAGTTCTTCGGACATTTGCGGACGCTTCCCGCACGTTGACCCGCTATTGCATTGCGGGAAGCGTCTATTTTGACGGGGGAACCCCGTCCCCTTCCAACACAAGTTTTGTGTTCCACCGCGGACG
This sequence comes from Ignavibacteriota bacterium, assembly GCA_003162635.1. Lineage (GTDB taxonomy): Bacteria > Bacteroidota > Ignavibacteria > UBA10030 > UBA6906 > Fen-1260. The sequence goes on along the minus strand of PMNE01000030.1, from coordinate 214,331 downwards.
TCTCGTCCACCGCTACGATAAAATCCATCTTTTCCGTCCGGGGAAAGACCACCGCTACTTCCGTCCCGGGAAAACCATGGGGACGTTTACTGCCTCCCTGCCGCAGGGACGCGTCCGGTGCGGCGTCGTCATCTGCTACGACCTGAGGTTCCCCGAACTTCCGCGGGCAATGGCCCTCCGGGGTCTTGATGTGCTCTTTGTTCCCGCCCGCTGGCCTGTTGTCAGGGACGATGCCTGGCGGACACTCCTGAAAGCACGAGCGATTGAGAATCAGATCTTCGTGGTGGGTTGCAATGCGCTGGGGAAGGAAGGGGGACCATCGTATGTCTTTGACCCCATGGGAAGACTTCTTTATGCCGGCCGGATCAATGGCCGCACTGCACACGCGGTGACACTCGATTTGAGCGCGCTGGCGGAGGCACGACGACTGCATGAGAACCTGAAAGAAGCCGTCGTTCTCCGATCCCTCCGCATACCGAAATCCGTGAAGGCACGACGCACGCGGGGCTGACACCGGCACCGGGAAACGTCAGCGCTTCCTCCGCGGGGAACGGTACTCGCGGCTCGCTACCGTGTGTATGCCGCCACGAACACGGTAATCGGCCGCCACCTTCATCCAACGCGGCTTCACACACCGGACGAGATCCTCGAGGATCCGATTCACAGCATGCTCCTGATAGATCCCCACGTTGCGGTATGAAAGAAGGTAGTATTTCAGCGAACGGAGCTCGACGAGAACGCGCCCGGGCACATATTCGATCCTGATCGCCGCGAAATCCGGCAACCCCGACCATGGGCACACTGCAGTGAACTCATCCGTGTCGATGACAACAACGATGTCTTTCCCCGGATACTCATACGGGAACGTCTCCAGCGCCTCGACGTCGATCGTCGAGGCGTTTTCCACATCGTAGCGTCGGTCAAGGGGCTTGGGCATGAACGTTTGTCCGGCAGTGGACAGAAAAGGAGGAGTGGAATGTTCCGGCAATATAACCGAATCGGGACCGAAATGAAACTGGTCTCCATCCTTCTTGCGGTGTTCCTGACGGCGTGTGCTGGTTCCGGGACCCACCGCGCAGAGCCGTCGGATGTCGGGTGGGTGACACGGGGCGTCTTTGAGAGACCCCTCTATGAGCCGTTCAGGACGGGATATGATACTGCACACGTTGCAGGGGAGTTTGTCCCGCTCATAAGAATATTGGCCCCCGGCACGAGTGTTACCGTGTTTTTCGGCGGCTGGTGCGGAGACAGCAAGCGCCAGGTTCCCCATTTTCTGAAGATCATGGATGCGGCGGGCATGTCATCGGACAGCATCAGACTCTATGCATTGGATCGGACGAAGAAGAGCGGTGACGGCTTGACCGACCGCTACGCGATCACGGCGGTGCCGACATTTATCTTCCTGAAGGGGGGCGAAGAGATCGGGAGGATCACCGAGAGCCCGGCAACGACGTTGGAAGCGGACGTGCTGACGATTCTCGGGAAGAAGGCGGAAGCGAAGAACCCGGACCACGCTGGTACGCCATCCCCTTGAGGAGCACGATCCTCTTTCGGATGGGGGGATGGGTTGCGAAGAGGTCGGCGAAGAATCCCTCCTTGTCATCAACGTCACTTCCCAGCGGGTTTGCAATACAGAGAGGAGCCGTTCCCTTCTTGATGGACTGCGTGGGCTCGACGGCCGCGTCGATCTTCTCCAGCGCCGAAGCGAGCGCCATGGGGTTGCGCGTGAGTTCCGCCCCCGAAGCGTCAGCGAGATACTCGCGTTGCCGGGAAACGGCCATGGCAAGCAGGCGCGCAAGGAGAGGGGCAAGGATCATTGCCACCAGCCAGAGAACGAACGTGAATGCTCCTCCCGCTCCCCCGCGCGATGAGTCCCGCTTCCCGGTTCCCCCAACCCTCGCTGTCCGCAATCCCACCTCGGCGAGGAGCATCACTGCTCCAATCAACGCCGCGACAACGGTCATCAATCGAATGTCGTAATTCCTGATGTGTCCCATCTCGTGGGCCACCACTCCCTGCAATTCGTCCCTGTCGAGGGAACTGAGAAGTCCTTGTGTTACTGCAAGCGAGGCATGCTCCGGGTCCCGTCCCGTCGCAAATGCGTTGGGATCGGGGTCAGGGATGACGAAGACCGCGGGTTTGGGGAGGCCGGAGGCAATGGCCATTTCATCGACGACGTTGAAGAGCTGCCGGTAGCGGGGATCGGAGGGATCGGCGGGGACAGCTCCTGAGGAATTCAAGACGGAGACAGCCCCGCTCTCAAGACCGTTGATGGCGCCGAAGGTGCCTAGGACGATCGCAAGCACGGTGGCGATGGGGAAACCCAAAGAGTGGCGTCCCTCGCCAAAACCGAGGACAAAGACATCAAAGCCGAAACCGAGCAGTCCTACGAAGACGATGAACAACGCCATCACCACAACCGTATTCCGTCTGTTGGCCTCCTGCTGCTCAAGGATGTTGGGAGCGGCATCCATGGGGCACCGCTACTTCTTCATCGTGAGGTCAACCTGCGGCACCGCCCGCTCCCCGGGGTCAGTGACCTCGAAAAGCTGGGAAGCACTGAACCCGAATATTCCCGCGACGATGGAACCGGGGAACATCTGCTGGGCGATATTGAACTTCGTCGCGATGTCGTTGTAAAACTGGCGTGCAAAACCGATCTTGTTTTCGGTGCTGGAGAGCTCTTCCTGGAGCTGTTTGACGTTTTCGTTTGCCTTAAGGTTCGGATAGCTCTCCGAGAGGGCAAATAGACGGGAAAGCGCGCTTGTCAGCTCTCCCTCCTTGGACGCGGCGTCTGCCACCCCGGTGGCGCCCACTGCTGCGTTGCGGGCTGCAATGACCTTTTGCAGCGTCTCTTGCTCGAATTCCATGTACCCCTTCACGGTGTTCACGAGGTTTGGGATCAGATCGTGCCGGCGTTTCAGTTGTATGTCAATCTGCTTCCAGCCGTTGGCGACCTGATTCCGGAGGTTTACCAGAGAGTTGTATTTGGCGATTGCCCACACGAGCAGCACAACCGCGATGAGGACCATAAGAAGCAAGATACCCATAATTTCTCCATTCGGTATGTGAGAAGCAATCACAGGAAACTTAGAAAGAAGTGTGATTGAAGTCAAGACCCGTCGGTTGACAATCGGGACCAATTTGGATATATTCTTGTTCTCTTGATGTCTCTCCTTACGGTTCATTCGGGCTGGCTGCATACGAATAGAATATGGCCTCGGACGATCAGTCAAATCAAAGCGGGTCGACAAAGAAGCAGCTTCTCGACGAAATCCGGAAGCGCGCTGAACAAGCGGAGATGAGCCGTCTCGACCAGGAAGAACGGAACCGCCCGGGGAGCGAAATGAGCGCCCGGCTGCGCCAATCCACCAAGTCACCCTTCCCCATTTCCGCCGCAGCCTCCCAGGTTGCACCCAACAAAGCAGCCACCCAGCAGAAGATTCTTGTCCTTCGGGAGCGGCTCCTCAGCGCCATTGAGAGGGGGAAAAAGGAAAAGGCCGCCGAGTTGTTCCTCGAATTGAGCAAGGCAGATCCCGATAACCCGGAATTGTCGGTGCTCAAGAAGAAACTTCAGGTGCTTGAGGAACAGAAACCTCCGGCCCCGGAGCAGAGTGTGCTGCCGCAGGCGCCCGTCCGTGATGCCGCGGCGGAAAGGGCGGAGCGTGAGGTAAAGAGAAAGCGTATCGCCGACATGATGGGGGCCGGAGACTCGTATTACCAGCAGGAGAAGTACGACAAGGCCGCCCAGTACGTGAGCGAGGTTCTGAAGCTCGATCCGACCCATGGCGGGGCAATCGCCCTCCGAGACATGGTCGAAAAGGCAAAGGTGCTCGCCGAGCAGATCCTCCGCGAGGAAGAGGAGGGACGGGCCAAGGAACGTGCGGCCGGCGTTTCCAGCGCCGCCCCCCCGGAACCGGCGGCACCAACCTCCGGCAGGCCCACGGACTTTTGGGGCGCATCGCTCACCGGTCCTGCTGTCATCTCGGAATACGACCTCATCCCGCAGGAGAAAGGTCCGGTGGGTCCTCCTCCAATCCCATTCAGCAAACGGTTCAGCGATCGCATCTCTTCCTTTGAAGTACCGGTCAAGCCGCTTCTTACGATTGCCGTTGTTGCAGTTCTCGCCGTTGCGGCATGGTACATCTACGACACGATTCACAATAGCTTAGCCCCCGCCCGATACTCGCTTCTCATTCTTCCTGCGACCACGCCCGGTGATACCTCGCTTGCGGTTATCGCGGATGGCTGTGCGGAAGATCTTATGGCCGGACTGGCGCAAGTGGCCGATATGCGCGTGATCGCCCCAATCACTTCGTTTGCTTTCAGCGCTTCCAATGCTCCCGCGGTGCAGATTGCGAGGGCTTTGGGCGCCAACGATGTTCTCTCGTGGTCCATGAAACGCGTTGGCGAGAAGGTGCTCGTGCAATGCGCACTCGTCGACACGGCGTCGGGGGGGACACAGTGGTCATCGAACACGCAGGTCTCGCTGCGTGAACTCCCGTCGCTGATGCTGGAGCTGATGCGGGGAATCGCTGCAAGCATGGGAACACAGTTGGTTGTGAACGATGGCAAAGCGCTGCGTGTGGCGACGACCAACAGCGAGGCGGCATTCGGGTTCTACGCCAGAGGGCGGGCGTACCTGCGAACAGGGGACTCCTTTGCTCCGGAGGAAGCCATTGCGGCTTTGAAGGAAGCGATCCGTCTTGATCCTGATTTTGGCGATGCCTATGCAGCCCTCGCATGGGCGCATATCCTTGCCTACGAAACCTCTATCGAGATGCCTCCCGCGCATCTTGCAGAGGCGTCTATTGCTCTGAAGAAGGCCATGGAGTCCGGCCTTCGCTCCTCGGAGGTGTTCCGGGTAAACGGGCTTCTGGAGCAATACCGCGGCGACTACGGGAAAGCAATTCAGAAGTTCGAGCAAGCCGTCAACGTTTCGCCGAGCGATGCGGAAGCGCAGCGACGCCTTGCCCTTGCCTATGCGGCAACCGGCAAACTTGACCTCGCTGTGAAGGCCGGCCAGCGGAGCGTTGCCGACGATCCGGCAAATATCACCGCACAAACATTGCTTGGTCAGATCTACCAGTTCCGCGCCGTTCATATGGTTGACAACCGTGACGATTACAGGGCCGCGCTGCGGGCATATGAACAGGGAATGCGCGTCGCCCGGGACAAGAGCGAGTACAGCGCGGGTGCCTATGCCGATGTGCTCGTGAATCTGCAGCAATCTGAACGTGCGTTGGACCTCATGCTCGATCGCGTCGCGCGCGTAAGAGAGAGCTACGTCGATCTCTATAAACTTGGGCGCGTGCAGCAATCGGCGGGAAGACCGAGTACGGAGTGGCGCGAATCGTTCCTCCGCGCGCGTGAGATCCTCACAACACATCTCGGCGTGCAACCCGATGATGCGGTTGCGGAAGCATACCTTGCGCTTGTCCATACGCGCCTGGGAGCATTCAAGGAGGCCATTGCGGCGATCGACAGGGCGCAAAAACTTGCGCCTAGCGATATCGAGGTTCTTCATCTCGCAGCACGGATGTATGCCCTCCAGAAAGACAAGGCAAAGGCGCTTGAGTTTCTCCACAAAGCGCTGGATCGCCGCTTCAATATCTCGCGCATTCTCGACCTGGACTACTTCAACCTTTACTCCGAGCCGGATTTTGTCACCGTTCTGACCAGGCCATCCAACGGGGGGTGAACGGTCCCCGGACGCCGACAGGTCTGCTCCTTCTTGCCTTCCGTGTGATTCCTCTTCTCTGAGTGAATTCGCCTCCCATGCCACGGTGCCCTTCTTCCCCTTCGATCCGCTTCCATGTGGGCGCTGTCAATGCCGGGCGTCTGCGTTGACAATCAAAAGCTCAATGGATATATTAGATATCCTGCATCAAAAGGCCATTGCTGTTCTGACAAAAGACGACCGTGCCTGAACCCGAGGACGCTACAAAACAGGAACAGAGGAAGAAAGCCGGCGATTTTCTAAAAATGGCCGACAAGCTCTTCAAGGGATCCGACTTCGAGGGAGCGGCGCGCCTCGTCGATCTTGCGATGAAGACTGATCCGCAGAATCCGTATGCCGTCGCATACATGGAGCGGATCAAATTCGTCATTGAACAGCGGGACAGCAAGAAAGAACCTCGCCCCCCCGCTGTTGAGCTTCCCCCCTCCATGACGTCCCCCTCTTCGTCATCGCCTGCCCCTTCTCCCGTGACGGCCCGTCCTCTCGATGAATCGGGGCACCGGCAGCCAGGCCAGGGGGAACCGGCAAAGGCCGCCGATCCTGCCCCCCGTCCCGTCCCCGCAGCGCAACGAGTCGACGCCGCGGAACTGCAGCGCCGGCAGATCGACGAGGAGGCGCGCCGGTACGCCATCGCCGAAGCAAAGCGAAAGGCCGAGGAAGAGCAGCGCAAAAAGCTCGAAGATGAAGCCCAGAAGAAAGCGGAGGCCGAGATCAAACACCGGTTGGAGGAAGCCAACCGGCGGCTGGAAGAGGAAAAGAAACGGCTCGAAGAAGAGAACCGGAAGCGAATTGAAGCTGATGCGGCCCGCAAGCGGGAGGAGGAGGTCCGAAAGAAGCAGGAGGAGGAGGCCCGAAAGAAGCAGGAGGAGGAGGAGCGCAAGCGCCTTCAGGAAGAGGCGCGAAAACAACTGGAGGAAGCGCGAAAACAACTGGAAGGAGAAAGACGGCGGCTTGAAGCCGAGACCCTGAAGAAACTCGAGACGGAACGGAAGCGAATAGAAGAAGAAATGCTCTCCCGCCTGCGCGAAGAGCGCCAGAAGCTTGAGGAACAGCAGCGGAAGGAACGTGAAGCAGCCGAGGTGAAACGGAAGGCTGAGGAAGAACGGCTGAAGGCCATCGAAGAGGAAACGCGCAAGCGTCTCGAGGTGGAACGGAAGCGGATTGAAGAGGAGATCACGGCGAGGGCAGCGGAGGAACGCCGCCGCCTTGAGGAGATCCACCGGAAAGAGCAAGAGGCGGTGGAAGAACGCCGCAAGGCCGAGGAGGACCGGCTCAAGCGCGCCGCCCTGGAAACGGAGCAGCGGCTTGAGGAAGAGAAGAAGCGGCTTGCTGCAGAGAAAATACGGGTGGAAGAGGAGATCCGTCGCAAGGTCGACGAGGAAAGGCGAAGGGCCAAAGAAGAACACCAGCGGCAACAAGAAAAGGAAGCGGAGGAACGGCGTGTTGCGGAAGAAGCAGCGCGCAAACAGGTTGAGGAAGAGTACGAGAGACGCCTTGCCGAGGAACGGGCGCGTCTTATAGAAGAACAGAAGCGCCGGTACGAAGAGGAGCGACTGAGAATAGAGGAAGAGACACGGCAGAAGGCGGAAGAGGAACGTCAACGCCGGGAAGAAGAGCAACGCCGCCGGTTGGAAGAGGAGAAGAGAAAAGCGGAAGAAGAGGAACGCCGCCGGCGTGAAGAAGAAGCTGCACGGGCGCAGCACGACCAGGACGAAACGCGCCAGTACGAGGAAGCGGTACGTCAGGCGATCGAGGAGGGAAGACGCCTTGCGCAGTCGAAAAAGGTGCGCGCCTATCTGGAGCATGGGAAGGAATTCGTCGCGCACGCGCAGTTTGAAGAGGCGTTGAAGGAAGTGACGAAGGCGTTCCGGCTGGATCCGACGAACCTCGAGGCGCGGGAGTTCGAGCAGACGGTGTACGCCGCGCGGGAGGATTACGTCCGCCGCGAAGAGGAAGCTCGGGCCGTTCAGGAAGAACAGCGGCGAAAGGTCGAAGAACTCCAGCGGAAACTGGCCGACCAGGCGCGGCTCGAAGAGGAACAGGCCCAGCAAAAAGCGATCCGCGAAGCGAAGATCGCGGGCTGTCTGCAGAAGACGCGCGAGTACATCAAGGACGGGATTTACGACAAAGCACTCAACGAAATTGAAACAGTCTATGCGATGGATCCCGGGAACCCTGAGGCGCAGGAGTTCGAACAGAATATCCTGACCATCCAACGGAACGCGGAACAGGCACAGCGCATTTCCGAACAGCGTTCGCAGCAGGGGGATGCGTGGCGCAAAGAGGAGGAGGAAAAGCAGAAGGCGGCAGACGAGGGACGCGAAGTGCTCCGGGCGGAATCATACAACACGTATCGTGCAATGATCCGGCAGGTGTGGGCGGGCGGAGTGCCGAGTCCGGACGATCAATCAATGCTCGATGTCGTCCGTCTTTCCTTGGGCATTACGACGGACGAGCACCGGGTGATCGAACGCGAAGTCCAACTGGAAATATACGCCGAGGTCCTGGGGGACGCATGGAAATCGGGAGAAATGACGCAGAGCGACACCCAGGCCTATGAACAACTGCGGAAGCTCTTTAATGTCAAGATGGATGATCATAAACGCATCCTCTCGCGCCTGAAAGCAGAGACGTAGCGCGAGGTCCATCTGCCTGTCAGAGGAAGTATCAGCGGGCCGGCCGGCAATCGTCCGGCCGAACGAAGTATCCCCCTCCTTGTTTTCTCTCCTTATCCCGTTCCTGCAATTCTCCGGCGCACGATCACCCGCCTGTACAGGATGCATCCTCCCCACACGATGTTCATGAGGAGGAGGTTGAGACCAAGGTACAGATGGAGACTGTTGACGAGCGAACAGACGGTCAGCAGGAACAGCTCCGTTCCCAGGCCGATCCATCCCGACATCTGCACCGCGGGGCGATTGCCGAACCATCGCTCGTCCCCGGGCAATTCTCCCCTGCTCCACCGGTCGATCGAGAACATGAACCGGTCCTGCCAGCCGTACAAGACCTGGAATATCCGCTGAAGCATGACCGTGATCCGGTCTGCCTCCCAATCCTCCGCACGCATTTCTTCGGAGGTCCTGTTCACTTCGTAGGAATGTGCAACGTGGAGGAACGATGTATGGTAGAAAACGTGGTACGACACGCGGAGCGACATCCCCAGGAACGCTGCGGCAGTTGCAACGGCAGCCCACCACCCGTCCCCCTCGCGCATCAACGCGGCCCCGATGGCCGCAAAGACCAATGCGTTGACCAACATATCACCGATGGAGTCAAGAAAACGGCCGCGCCGGCTGTACGTCTTCCTGGCCCGTGCCAACTGCCCGTCAGCTGAGTCGAAGAGATCCTTCAGCGTGAGACAAATACCCGCGAGTGCCGTCGTCGGCGGGTGTCCCCACGAATAGAGGACCGCGCCGAGCGCCCCGATGGCGATTCCGGCAATAGTCACCTGGTTGGGTGTCATGCGCGTGTCAAACAAGATGCGAACCAGCAGACCGGCGGCGGGGCGGAGAAGGTAGACGTTGATGCGTTCGTCCGAGACGTCCGACTTCACCGATGCACGATAGGAATAGGAGGGGGGCATCTCTCATTGTAGAGGCACACCGCGAAAAATGCAAGCGACACGGGTTTTTTCGCCTTTGGTGATCATTGCCCGCACGTGAAAATCTCGCGATTTTTTCGTATATTTCTCTTGTTGTGCCTCAATTCATCATTGATGGAAGAACCCACGAAGCCATGAAACTCAAACGCATCGGGATATTGACCGGGGGAGGCGACTGTCCAGGCCTGAACGCGGTCATTCGTAGTATTGCGAAACCTGCAATGAACTATTACAGTGCGACCGTCATCGGCGTTCTGGACGGCTATGAGGGGATGGTGGAGGGGCGCCATCGCGAATTGACGCCGATGGATGTTCTGGGGATCATTAACCAGGGAGGCACGATCCTGGGGACCTCGAACAAAGGAGATCCGTTCCACTTTCCGATGGGAGAGCGGAACAACATTCGTATCGTCGATGCCTCGCAGCAAGTGATCGATCACTACCGGGACATGAAGCTGGATGTTCTTGTCACCATCGGCGGCGACGGGACGCAGATCATTGCCCACAAGCTTTCACAGATGGGGCTCAATGTCATCGGCATACCAAAGACGATTGACAACGACCTCGATTCCACGGACCTGACATTTGGCCATGATTCCGCACGTGCAGTGGCAACAGAGGCCATCGACCGTCTGCAAACAACGGCGTCGGCACATCACCGCATCATGGTTGTCGAGACAATGGGGCGATACGCCGGTTGGCTGGCGCTTGGGGCGGGATTGGCGGGAGGGGCGGACATCATCCTGATTCCCGAGATTCCTTTTTCGTGGGAGAAGATCTTCGATACGGTTCTCAAGAGAAGCAAGGGGGCGAAGTTCAGTATTGTGTGCGTTGCCGAAGGGGCAAAGCCGCAGGGGGGCGATGTCTCCGTACGAGAAATGGATAAGAAAAGGACCGATCCTGTGCGGCTGGGAGGGATCGGAGAGTTGATTGCGAAGAGGATCGAGGACGAAACAGGATTGGAAACCCGCGTTACGGTTCTGGGACATACCCAGCGCGGTGGCAGTCCGAGCGCTTTCGACCGCATCCTCGCCACCCGTTTCGGTACGGTTGCCCTCGAAGCAATGGCGAGAGGCGAATTCGGGGTGATGGCAAGCTTGCAGAACCAGTACGTCGTCACAGTGCCGCTGGCCGATGCCGTTGGCCGCCAGCGCCTCGTCCCGCGGGATTCACAGCTTGTCTTTGCAGCGAGAGCGGTCGGGACCTGCTTCGGCGACTAACAGGGAACAACCCTCTCATTGTTCCGAAGACGGGGGGAGTGCTTCTCTGCCCAGCAGATGGACGATGATGCGAGCCGCATCATCGATCGGTGCGGCCGGGTCGCCGGTTTCTTCAAACGACTGCCTCCGGGCCGTCAGGCGCGCCGCGCTGGATCGAATCTCCTCGGGCATCTTCGGATCTTCCGCCAACGCTTGAAGACAGGCCACCATCCCTGATCCCCAACCTTCACGGGGGTTGTGGGCCAACCAGACCCTGACGGCCGTGCCCGCCGCTCTTCTCGCACAGACCCGCGCCAGGGGCGCCTTCCCCCCTGCAGCGGCCTTCCGTGCCCCCTCAAGCTCCCTCCTTATCTCCTCGCAAATTTCCTTATCCACCATCGGTCACCTTCGCGACGGCAAGCGTTGCATCATCGCGCTCCTCCGCGGAACCGGTGAACGCAAGGAACCGGGAAACCACCTGGCGCGTTATGGTTGTCGCGGATCCTGATCCCTGATCCTCGATAGCGTCACCCAGCCGCTGTGCCCCGAACTGCTCCCCATGCGGAGAGAGACCCTCGATCACGCCATCGGTGTACATGATGAACATGTCACCGGGGCGCACGGGAACCGTCTCCTCGGAGAATTCTGTGTCGTGCCGCATGCCAAGCGCCAAATTCGGCGTCCGAAATTCGGCGAACGCGGCGCTCCGCCCTCCGGGAGGGGAGAGGGCCACGCTGGGCCAACCGACCCCATTTCCACTCCGCCATCGCAAGACGGGTGGATGACCGGCCGTCGCAATGCGTGCTGTCGCAGTACGCCGGTCGACAAGAACGTATGCCATGGTGACGAACATCTTTCGCTCTGTCAGGTCATAGAGGATTGCATTAAGGTGTCGAAGGACTGTGGAGGGTGAAGGATCATGCATCACTTCCGCCCGGAACGCGCTTTTTGTCATTGCGGAAAGAATCCCCGCCCCCACACCGTGTCCAGCCACATCTGCCACCACAATGGCGAGTCGCTCTCCGGAGAGTTCCAGGTAATCGAAGAAGTCTCCACCCACCTCGGTGGCCGGGACCGTGTCTCCCGCTGCCTCGTACCAGGAGGTTTTCATTCCCTCCCCCGGCAGGAGTGTCTGCTGGATCTTCCGCGCAACCGCCACCTCGGACTCGAGACGAGCCCTTTGGCGGCCCTCCTTCGCGAGCATGTAGACGAACGATGCGTATCCGAGACCTATCGCCGCGACGGCGATGAAGCCCAGGGTCATCCGTTCCGACTGCGTCCCGCCGTTCCGATCGGACGCTGCTTCCCGCACGGCAGACTCTTCCTTCCTGTCGGACGATTGCTTTCCCTGCGTACGCTCGCTGATCTCGTTCCCATAATGTGAGAGAAAGATGCAGAACGCCATGGCTGCCACCAGGAGGAACGGCCGGTTCCCGAAGAGAATGATGGACGCTGCAAACCCGCCGCTGCCGACGGTTGTCAGCACGACCGCAAGCGGATGCAAAGGAGTCGACAGTCCCGCAATCAGCATGGCAAGTGGGCCCAGCGCAGCAAAAGTAAGAAACACCGCGACGGCAAGCCGCCTTCGGCCGGGGGCTTCCATCTTCTTCCAGATGTTGTACGGATTGTCCTCCCTTGCAGCCCGGACGCGACCGCGCCATCGCGGAGCATCCTCCTCTTCCTTCTCGCGCCGGGTGATGCGTGCTGTCAGGAACCATCCTGCTGCCATCAAGCATCCCAAAAGAATGAGCGTCCCTGCCAACACCGGTTCGTCGCGCCACATGATCCATGTAACTTCCCGACCTTGGAGGAAAAACGCCAATGAACCGAGCACAAAGAGGAGGGCGGCGGCAATAAAAAAAGTTCGAAGGATGTGCATGGCGCCGGTGGATGAAGCATGGGGAAGTGATGTGGAATTGCCTCGGTGCGTCATGATCCGGTCTCCCGTTTTCGCTGTATTGCCGCAAGGACGAACAGACCTACGCCGAAGGTGATCGCAAGATCGGCCACATTGAAAATTCCCGTTCTCAACGAACCCATCCCCACCATCAGAAAGTCAACAACGCGGCCGGTATTTGTCAGACGATCGTACAGGTTACCCAGACCGCCCCCGGCAATGAGTGCGAACGCGAATGCCATTGCAGGAGCGAGGCTGCGTGCAAAGAGGAGGACTCCGACAAGAACGAGGAGGACGACTCCGACGCCGACGGTAAGGATCAGGAATCGCGTTGATGCCGCCATGGATTCGCCGATGCTGAGGAGGCCGCCGGCGTTTTCTTCATACGTGAAAATGACAAGACCGCCTGCGCATGAGTACGGGTGCGCACCCCTGAATGTGTTCCTGGCTGCCTGCTTCGTGACGTGGTCGATCGCCACCACGCCGGTGAGGAGGAAGATGCACAAGATGGCAGAGGTCACGCGTTTCATCGATTTCTCCGTTTCCTCCTCCTATATACCCCTTTCATCGGGAGGAAGTTACACCCGGAACTTCTCGTCGTGCCAATCACGGGTCATTTCGAGCCAGAACAGAAGCCCCCTCCACTTACCGTAGGGGGCATACGCCTGCTCGATGGTGGCGTCCTTGACTTTTCGCCCGCGGTGGTGGAGTTCGTAGTACTTGCTCCTGACCCACGAATCCAGCGCCAATTCGTCGTACCTGCCGACCAGTTTGAGAAGATTCCCCGCAGCATATGGACCGATCCCTTTCACATCTCTCATGGCGGTGACGAGATCCTCGGTGGAAAGAGGAGAGTGCCTCCATGCTTCAACGTCGAGGGTGCCTGCTGCCACCCGTTCCGCGAACTCGACGAGGAACGGAGATCGGTAACCTGATTTGATCTCCGACCGCATAAACATCTCCGTCGCTCCTGCAATGGATTCCGGGCTTGGGAACGAACGATGCTTCCCGAGGGTATCAATGTGACCGAGGGCGTCCACCAGGTTATGCACCATGAGGGTGGTCAACTCCCAGGTGCAATTCGTCGTGCAGATCGTCTTTACCGCGTCTTCGAAGACGGAGGGGGCGCGGAGAAGGCGGCCCGCACCGGCTGCAACAATCCATCGGTATTGAGGAATGCGCGCTGCGGTTCTGTAGAATTCCGTGATATCATCATCAAGACGGAGGCAGGTTCTGGCTTGCGTCGCCAGTTCTTTTTTCATTGCCGGAGTGAGCAGATGCGGGTCCGCCGGTTTTACAATGACCGAGCGGTTCCCCGCACGGAGGAGGGCGAAAACGGAACGGTTTCCCGCAACAGAAAAAACCCGGGACAGGGTATGTGATCCGGGATCGTAGGAAAAGGGGGGAAGACTGCACCATCCGTGGCTGAAGACCGTACGCCAGAAATGAAAGCGGGGCGGGACAGCCAACACGAGAGAATCAGAATCGCGAGAGGAGGAGCTCATTCGTCGGATACTGTTCAACCAGTTTCGTCACGGCCAACATCGCGTCGCGGGGGGTCATCCGTGCGATGGAACGCCGCAGGGCCTGGTGTTGCCCGACGAGCGGACCGAAAAGCAACTCTTCCCGCCGTGTGCCCGATGCCCCAAGGTTGATGGCAGGGAAGATGCGCTCGTTTGCAAGATCGCGATCGAGCACGAGTTCCATGTTCCCCGTCCCTTTAAACTCCTGGAAGATCAGCTCGTCCATGCGAGAGCCGGTGTCGATCAGGGCCGTTGCAATGATCGTGAGCGAACCGCCGTCCTCGAGATTTCGCGCCGCGCCGAAGATCCGCTTCGGGATCTCCAGCGCCCGGATGTCGATCCCACCCGACATCGTCCGGCCGCTGCTTTTCTGGTGGATATTGAACGCCCTTCCGAGGCGCGTGAGGGAATCGAGGAGGAGGACAACATCGCGGTTGGTCTCCGCCTTGCGCCGTGCATACTCCAGGACGAGCTGGGCGAGTCGTACGTGCAGACCGCGTTCACTGTCGCTGGAACTCGCAAAGACCTCTCCCTTGATCGACCGGCGCATATCGGTGACCTCCTCCGGACGTTCGTCGATGAGGAGGACAAGGAGATCGACATCCGGATTGTGCAGACTTATGGCGTGCGCGAGTTGCTGCATGAGCATGGTCTTCCCTGCTTTCGGAGGGGAGACGATGAGCGCGCGCTGGCCTTTGCCGACGGGGCAGAAGAGCTCCACGATCCGCATGGCTCGGTGACTTCCCTTGCCTTCCAGCAGCAGCCGCTCGTTGGGGGAAACGACTTCATGTGCGGAGAATTCCCGAACGCCGGCCCAGGCCTCCGGCATCAGACCGTTCACCGTGGTGAGCGAAACGACTTCAGGACTCTTGCCATGCTTTTCGGTCATCGCCCCCTCCACGAGAACCCCCTCGCGGAGATTATACCGGGTGATCAGACCGGAGGGGATAAACGGATCCTGTGCAGTTCGCGTAAGACCGTGGGAAAGAGTGCGGACAAAGCCGAACTTTTTCGCGTCGATTTCGAGGATGCCGGAGAATGTGTTCACCATGCGCTACGGTTTCTTAATAATCCCTTTCAGGAGATCTTCCACCTTTCCCTGGTTTTCTTTTGCGAGGCGGTCGGTGAGCTCTTTCTTCTTCCCGTTCACCAGGGAGAGCTTATCATTCAGGAGTGTCTGGACAGCTCCGAGATTCTTCTCCACCTCGGCCTTTTTGTCGGCGATCAGTTTCACCACTTCCGCCCTCTTCCCTGCGATGGCATTGGTGAGCTTGGCCTTCAATTCATTCTGCACACCTGCAAGCTCCGCACCAAGAACTGCCTGGGCCTTCGCGGAGATCTTCTCGTCGAGGTCGGTCGAGAACGCGATATCGAACCCTTTCCCGCTGTTCCAGAGATGGAGGCCGACCTGGAATGTCTGGATGTCGTGGAAGACCTCCATGACAATCCGCTCAAGAATATTCCGCGGCTCCCGTGCGAACCGGATGGTAAAGTTGGAGAGGGTCATCGTTGTCACTGCGTCAAAATTGCTTCCGGGAACCTCCACCCTCACAGAAGAATTCATCCGTGCATTGGTCATGGTTGCGCCGAGGAATCCGGCTCCGCCGAGATCGAACGCAGCCAACGGGACGCCGTTCAGCGTTGCGGCGTAGGCATCATAGGGTATGTCTTTGGTCCTGTCGAGTGTCGCCTTTAGCGAGAACGCCCTTCCCTTCCCCTCCAGTCCGGACAGGGAGGCTGTGAGAGGGACGTGGGTGATGCCCTGATCGTTCGTGATGTTCAGGATCTCTCCCTGCGCCCTGATGTACTCGTCGGTGCCTGCGCTGTCCGTTCCTCCGGACACAAGCACCTTCTGAACCCAGAATTTCGGATATGCCCTCTCGACCGGGAACGGAATATTTTGTCCCTTCATCCGTGGCGGGTTCTCCTTCGCGGGCGCTGCGCTGGAGTTCTTGATGTGCGACCGGGCGAAGTCAATCCAGTGAAGATATGTCAAGGCGCGTTTGACCATCTCATCGCCGACGAGCATGCGGGCGATACCCGTGGTATTGAGGTTGGGGAGATTGGCCATTCCTTTCAGGCGCGCAAAATCGTCTGCGGCGATATCGTCGATGGCCCCGGCGGACGCTGTAAGCGCGGCAGCCTGGTTTTCGATGGAAGCTCGTCTCGCGTTGAACGTTGCCGCGATCTCATTCACCCCTTTGATGGCGTTGTCGGTCGTCTGCAAAGCAGAAACGATCGCGGCGGCATTGCTGAGCTGCGAGGTCTGGATGGCGCTGACGCTCGCCTGAATATCCGCGAGGCGGTTCTTCGACGTCGAGAAGTCCGACATGGCCGCATCCCACTGCTGTGAGGCGGCGGTGGCCTGCTGCTTCAGGGAGTCGATGTGCTTGAGCGAATGGATGTCGAGCGCCTTGAGAAGACTATCGGTGTTGATTCCCGCCGTGGAGAGACCAAATGTGGAGGCGGGCGTCTTTGCGACAGACTTGTCAATCGCCTGCGATGCAAGCGCGCGAAAGGAGGAACTGGAGTCCGATGAAGGGGGGGTCTCGTCTGCTGCCGCCTTCGGGAGCGATCCATCCGTCGTTCTCTTTGTGCCGAGAACGAGGCTGTTGATCTCCATGGTCTGTATGATGTACTTCGCCCGGAGAAGCTGGCCAAAATCTGCGGCGAACCGAACGCGCCCGGTTTCGAACATGTTGTGCCACGGATCATTCTTATCGGCCACTTGGAGGCGCTCCCACTGCATCCCGAGTGGGGAGAGAGTCAGGCGAAGATGATCAATCTCGACCTTGGCACCCGTGATCTTCTCTCCCGCAGCCTCCAGACCGGCTTCGACCCAACGGTCGATAAAGAGATAGACCACCAGGGTGACGGCAACAAAGGGAAGAAGGACGAAATAAACGAATTTCTTTCGCATGGCTACCCTCGTAGATCCCTGATCTTTTGGTACCACTGCACCAGGACGCTCCGGTTGATGATCTGAAATATCTTCCATTTTTCAACCCTCGCGTGGATGTGTGTCCTGTACGCGAGGACGAAGTGCTTCATCCCCAGGAAGACCGGAAGGAGAAGCACGAGCGCTGCCACAAAGCTCCCCATGACCACGGTATTGTTGAAGCGCGTCAGCGGGGCGATCGGGGCATTGTACATCCAGGTCCATGCCGGTTTCAGGAAGTCGACATTGACAAGGAGCTGGAATCCGATCCAGTGGAACACGGGATCGAACAGATATGCAACAAGACTGAAGATCGTGAGAGAAACGAGGGCAGCCGAGAGATTGATGTCCAGGACCAGCAGAATGAGCCAGACGAGCGCCCCCTGAAGCGTCAGCATGGGCGAAAGGCCGAGGATCGATCCAAGGGCGAAGCCTCCGGCAATCTGACGCGGAGTTTGTCCGTCCCGCAGGACCTTAAAGAAGTCCCTGACGAGTTTCAACCAAAACATGGGATGCTCCAGATGGTGTGCACGGGAGAGAACCGCACCCTTAACATATCACACATGGGAACAATTAGCAAGGAGAATTCTACCGGCCTGCCGGTGCGGCAGGAATCGATGAATCATTGACGCAGGAGCTTCAATGCATGGTTCCACGTGCCGGTATCTTCTCCGGCCCGTGTGCGTTGCGTCTTGCCCGATCAGCTAATTTTGCGGCGACGGCTCTTCTCCGCCATCAACGCTTTTGGCGAAGAACCAACGTGGCCCCCGCAGCGGCGATCAACCCCATTGCGCCTCCCACACCGAAGGTTGCTCCGGGACCGGAAATCTCCCAGAGCCAGCCGGCGAGAAGAGATGCGGGAAGCACGCCGACGCCCACCACCATGGCATGGATCCCGAGCGCAGTCCCCCGGAGATTGCCCGGTGCAAGGTCCGCGATGAGCGCTTTCTCCACACCGTCCGTAGACCCGCTGTAGATGCCGTAGACGATGAAGAGGATCCAGGGAATCCATGAGGGGCTCCCTGCGGAAAGGAGCGAGAAGCCGACGTACACCAGCCCGTACAGGGTGTAACCCGTCGCGAGAACGACCTTCCTTCCCACGCGATCGGACCAGCGTCCGGCAGGGTAAGAGAAGAGCATGTAGGAAACGTTGTATGTTAAATACAACAGAAGGACGGTGCTGGTTCCTGCATTCCCGGATGCGCGCAGGAGCAGGAAGGCATTGGAGGAATTCCCCAGGGAAAAGAGGAGGACGACCAGAAGAAATTTCTTGAGCTGCGGCGGAAGGGCGCTCCATCGGAAGTCGGGGTGCGTGATAACCCGGACGCCTTTTCGTGAGGGTTCGCGTACCCACGCGAGGACCACAACGCCGAGTATGGCCGGGACCAGCGACCAAAGAAAAATGCGGACATAGTCCTTTCCCGACTGCCCCAGGAGGATGAGAGCGAAAGCGACCCCAAGAACTGCTCCTGCGGTGTCCATGCCGCGATGGAGCCCAAACGCCTTCCCCCGGGATTCCGATTCAGTGCTCTCGGCGATCAACGCATCGCGCGGCACCGTCCGTATTCCCTTTCCCAGTCTGTCGGCCGCTCTCCCGACAAACACGACCCCCCAGGTGTGTGCGAAAGGCAGGAACGCCTTCCCTGCCACCGATGCAGCATAGCCGATGATGGTAAGCGATTTTTTTCTCCAGCTCTTGTCGACAAGCCGGCCGGCAAGGATCTTCACAAGAGCCGCGATGCTCTCTGCGATCCCCTCGATCAGACCCAGGGCGGCGGGCGTTGCTCCGAGTGTCGAGATCAGGAAGAGAGGAATGATGGGGTACGTCATCTCGCTCGCGATGTCCGTGAGGAGCGACGTGAGACCGAGAAGGATGACGTTTGTCATGCCGCACCCGGGAGGGTGGAGGGAAAGCCGGGCGCATTGCGGGTGCAATGCCGGTTCATCCGGCGGATGCTGCCGCAGCGCGTCTTCCCTGAGCGTTGAGGTGTTGGGAGTGGCGTACGCGTCACAATGTGTTGTTTCTTAGAGCGCCGGCGCTTGCATGCCGAAGGCCTTCCACTCCTGCCGTGCAGGGCCGTAGATTCCGGGAACCTCCAGACCTGCCTGGCGCATCAGGACAGTCATCTGACCCCGATGATGCGCCATGTGGAAGAGGAGAGATGTCAGGGTGGCGCTGCGGGTCCACTGCTGCCCGTACATGTTGTCCTTTTGTTCGAGCGTCGCATCTGTCCATTTCGTCTTCACCTGCTCCAGCAGGGACAGCGAGGCCTTGCTGAATGCAGCAAGGATCTCCCTCGCGGATGCCGGGATGGGACTGTCTTTCTTGAGCGTGCCGGCATCGAGCCCGGTTCCGGACATTGTTTCAACAACGCTGATGGTGATGTGCCACGCAAGACGGGCGAGAGTGCGCCCCTCAGGGTTCACTTGCTGCGACAGGGACTTGTCGGTGAGGTGTTTGAACAGCTTCTGTGTCGCCTCCAGTTCGCGCGACCACAGGAACTCAAAATCCTTGATTGTCCTGATCATAAGGAGTGAACCCTCCGGGGAGAAGTTGTGCAGGAAAAGAGACTTTTGCCCATGGGCGGGCGGTGTGTCAGCGGCGAACGATTGCCCATTCCGGGATGATGATGATGTCGATTCTTCTGTTGCGCGCCCGTCCCTCCATCGTGTCATTGTCGGCCAATGGCCTGCTGCTTCCGTATCCCTGGGTGACGATGGGTGTCGATGGCGAAAGGAATCCGCGAAGAT
Organism: Ignavibacteriota bacterium; assembly: GCA_003162635.1. Lineage (GTDB taxonomy): Bacteria > Bacteroidota > Ignavibacteria > UBA10030 > UBA6906 > Fen-1260. The sequence continues at coordinate 194,682 of PMNE01000030.1, read as the reverse complement.
ACGCCGCGACGGCCTCGGCGCGTCCCTCGGAAATGCGAAGGTTGACGCTCTCCGTCCCTCCCGCCTCGGTATGTCCCTCGACGGTGAGCTGGCAGTTGGGGAACATCCGGATGGCGCGCGCGATCTTGCTCAGAAGACCGGAGAACTGCGGATCGATGGTGGTTCTTCCCGGACCGAATTCCAGCCCGTAGATGCGGAGGATGACGTTGCTTCCGTCGCGAAGGACGACACCGTCCTCCGAAGTAAACAAAATACTTGCGAGGGCGACCGTCTGATCGTGTTTGCGCCGTTCCTCGTCTTGGCGTTCACGATCCGCGTTCCCCGCAAGGCCTGCGCGGGTTTCCAGCGTCGCAACGCGTTGGCGAAGGATTTCCGTCTGGCTCTCCATCAGCTTGAGACTGTCGGCCATGCGCGCCATGGTGGAGTCCTTTGTCCTGGCCGCATTGACGATCTGCTGCACCGGTGCCACGAAGCCTGAATCGAATCGGACATGCGTGTCGAGCGCCTGTCCGATCTTGGCGATCGCCGTCTCAGACTGAAGGAAGGCATCCTCGACGTCCCGTCCGTCTTTCCGCATACTGGTGATGAGCTGATGGAGATAAATCGCGTGCGCAGCCTCATAACTTGCTTCCTCGGCAAGGCGGCGGGCCTCTCCGTTGTCGTAGCGATTTTGCTGAATCATCGCCTCGGCAAGGTTCAAGAGTTTATGGGCTCGTTCCAGTGTCTGCGGTGCAGTGGTCTTCGCCTTCATCTCCGATGCGCGGTCGAGCAGCGTTCGTGCGGGGGCAAGGAAGTTGGCTTTGATTGCTTCGAGTTCCGCCTTGCGGTAGAGTCCCTGGGCTTCGCCGGCGTCGTCGCGCGCGCTGCGGGCATTTCCCTCTTCCAACGACATTGCTGCAGAGCGGAGGAGGCCTTCCGCCTTGGTCCAGCTATCAGGAGAAGAACGCATTGCGTCGGCCGTCATCGCATCGTTTCTTGCCGCGAGGGTGGACGCAAAGAGGGTGTTTGCCGCGCGGGTTGCTTCGGTTGCCGCGTTGAAATACTTCATGCTGGAACGGATCCGTTCCTGGATCTCGTCAATGGGACGTCCGCGCTGATAGGAATTCTGCGCTTCGATATAGGCGTCAAGTCCCTTCGAAAAGCTTGTCGGTGCGCAGACATCCGCATTGGATTCCTTCGCGCGCGCGCGCGCAGCATCCACATCCCGGAAGAGCTGTGTCCGGTAGCTTTCCTGCCCCATTGCACCGGCGTGTGCCATGGTCAGGCACACCGCAATCATCACCGCGGAAAGCAAATGTCCGCGCGGCTGCATCAATCGCCTATCCCCCATTCTCAAGAATGTGTCACGTGAGTACCGCCCTTGCCCCGCGTAGGCACCGGGGCAGTATCAAAGTCCTCCGAGACCGGTAAAGAGTGACTGCAGGTCAAGGGATGTCGCCTTCACCTTGCTTGCCAATGTGACGTAACGGCAGGCGAGAGCGTCTTTCCCTGTGCCGAGAACGGTGCTGATCAATCCGAGTGCCTCGGCGTACTCAGAGGGGGGGAGTTCGGCCAATACACGCGTCCAGATCGCTTCCTCAAGAACATTGAACGCCGTCAGCACCTCGGAGAGATCGTACCCCGCCTCAAATCGTTCCCGTGCAACCACGTCTGCATGGGCGACCATGGGGCCGAGGTTCTTTTCTTTCACGGCCCGGGCGGACAGAACAAACAGCGCCTTGAGCCGCTGGCGGAGATGGGCTTCTCCTGCCTCCTGGTAGTGCCTCAGATGGGCCCGCGACATGCCCTTGACGGCATCCTCGATGATCGCGTTCGTCTGCTGGTGGAGCAAATCACTCAAGTCCATGCGAACTCCGGAGAAAATGCTAAACTCCCAAGTACTCCAATATACGTGGTAAAGGAGACTCTTGCAACGCAGGGGGCGCAAACTCATGCGAAATCGCAGTTTTTACGCGGATTTAGACCGTGCAGGTGTGCTCCAGAGCACACGGAGCGTGAAAGAGCCAAGGGCAAAGTGGAGGTTTGCATTCCCCCTCAAAGTTCATATATTACCGCCGTACCGTTAGGGGTGTCCCGCTCAACAGAACAGCGGGACTGAGAATACACCCTGCAACCTGATCTGGATCATGCCAGCGTAGGGAAACGGAGGATGGTTGTTCATCCGATGTCATTTTCCTTCCCGCTCCGGCATGATGCCGGTAGTGGGATTTTTTTTGGAGAACAACCATGATGCCGTATCATGCTTCATCCTTTGTCGCGGGAGTGCTCTGCGCGCTCCCGGTGTTCTCACGCGCGCAACAACCCGATGCGCCCCGTGACACAGTCTACCAGATGTCGCCGGTTGTCGTTACGGCAACTCAGGCTCGGGAGCGGGAGACTCCAGTGACATTTTCCAATCTGACCGCCGCACAGATTCACTCCCGCTACACGATGCAGGATATTCCCGTCCTCCTCTCGGAGCTTCCATCCATCACCACATATTCCGAAAACGGGAACGGGATCGGGTATAACTATGTGACGCTTCGTGGATTCGACCAGCGAAGGATCTCGGTCATGATCAACGGGATTCCGCAGAACGATCCGGAAGACCACAACGTGTACTGGCTCGATTTCCCCGACCTTCTTGCGAGTGTGGGAAACGTGCAGGTGCAGCGCGGGGCGGGGAGCGCGTTCTACGGTCCCGCGGCGATCGGCGGGTCCATCAATCTTGTCACGAATCCGTTTCACGGCGATCCCGGCATCGTTCTGGAATCGTATTTCGGATTCCAGGAATTCGGCGACAGCAGCAAGTCGCTCCCACTGGCTTCGCGGAAACTGAGCGCGTCCTTCCGTTCGGGTCTCGTCGGCGGACAATACATGTTCTACGGCCGTCTGGGGACCATCGAGAGCAGCGGCTACCGGACGAATTCCTGGGTGAACATGGACTCCTACTTCTTCGGCGCCATGAGGATCGACGGAGCTATGACCACGCGCTTTCATTTCTTCGGCGGTCCGATCACCGACGGGCTTGCCTATAACGGTCTGCCGAAATTCGCCGGGAACAACCTGACGCTGAGACGCCAGAATCTTGCCGACTGGACCGCTGCGCCCGGCGGGACTTCCTATGCCGACGTCACCCCCCGCCGTCCGCAGGAGTCGGAAGCCTTTAGCCAGCCGCATTACGAAGTCCTTCATGACTGGAAAATATCACCCGCCGCGACCTTGTACAATACGCTCTTCTATTATGAGGGGGACGGATACTTCGACTACGACGCTTCGTGGGCCGACACGACGAACCTGCGGCTGGGGAATGCCTACGGGATCCCCGTGACGGGGAACCCCACCGGCACCATTGTCCGGGCCTTCGTCGGCAACCACCAGTGGGGCTGGCTGCCGCGCGTCGAAGTGGACCATGGGGACGGCTCGCTCACCGTAGGGGCGGAGTTCCGCTTCCACCGGTCCACACACTGGGGGAAGATCCAGAGCGCCGGCAATCTCCCGGCGGGATTCGATCCCGACTATCACTTCTATGAATACAATGGAGCGAAGGATATCCTTTCCCTCTACGGCCACGAGATCTTCCACCTGACCGACGCGCTTTCCCTCATGGGAAGCGCGCAGTTTGTCTGGAACAGGTATCGGATCGAAAACGAGAAGTTCCTGGGTAATTCATTCTCCGTCCCGTACATGTTCGTCAACCCGCGCGGCGGACTCAATTATAATATCAACGAGAATGCGAACCTGTATCTTTCGTTCGGGTACACCTCGCGGGAGCCCCAACTGCGGAATCTCTACGCAGCCGAAGATGCGTACTTCGGCGCGACGCCCCAGTTCAGGGCTGACACGACCGGGGGGAAGATTACGTATGATTTCGCTCAGCCGCTCGCGAAGCCGGAACGCCTCTTCAATGTTGAGCTTGGCGCCCACCACCAGTCAACCCGCTTTCAGGGGGGCGCAAGCATCTACTGGATGGAGTTCACAGATGAACTCGTCAAGAGCGGCCAAGTCGATATCTTCGGACAGCCGGTGACCGGAAATGCGGACCGCTCGCGCCATGTCGGGATCGAGCTTGAGGGGATGGCAGCCCTTCCGTTCCAATGCTCGGTCTCCGCCAATGCGACATTCTCCATGAACCGACTGGTGCGTTACAGCGTGATCGACGACAATGGGAACCGCGTGACTCTGAACGGCAATCCTGTTGCCGGATTCCCCGACGTCCTCGGGAACCTTCGGTTGACATACGACGACGGCATATGGAGCGGGTCGGTCGCGGCCAGGTACGTCGGCCCGTTCTACACCGACAACGACAGGAATGTGGCAAACAGAAACGATGCGTACACGGTCTGCAACGCCGAATTCCTCTATCGGATTCCCTTCGCCTCGCATATGGTGATCGAACTGCGGGGGGAAGTGCGAAACGTCTTTAACTCGCTCTATTTTATGAACGGCGAAGGGAACGCTTTTTTCCCGGCCGCCGAACGAAACTACCTCATCGGTACACGGATCGCATTATGAAACGACCTCCCGCCCTCAACGCTTCCTCCATTGGGAAACTCGGGCCTGTAGCCCCGGGCAGCAATGTGCTGGTTGTCTGTAACGGCGAGCCCCCTCCGTCGGTCCTGCTCCGCCGCTGGGCCCGTGCTGCCGACGTCGTCCTTGCCGCAGACGGCGGTGCCAACATGCTCCGAGACGCCGGACTTGTTCCGAATGTCGTGATCGGCGACCTCGACTCCGTGACACCACGGACACGGCGGGAGTGTGCTTCGTCTCTTTTCATTCATCGCGGGAGCCAGGACTCCACCGATCTGGAGAAAGCGCTCGATTTCTGTTCGGAAATGAAGGCGGGAAGTGTTGTGCTCGCCGGAGCGACGGGGGGACGTCTTGATTTCACGCTGGGAAATCTCGCTGTCCTCTGGCGCTACGTACGCAGGTTTCCCATTGTCGTCCGGGGTGACGGCTGGCATGCGCTAACCGTGACACGACGGATGCGCATTGAAGGAAAGCGGGGCGCGCTGGTAAGCATTATCCCGTTCGGCGCATGCCGCGGCGTGACGCTCCGCGGTCTCCACTATCCATTGCGCGAGGCGGCTCTTCCGGTCGGACGGATCGGGGCAAGTAATGTCGTGGAGAAATCCCCCTTTACCGTNNTCCCGACGATGGTGACATTCACCCCGCTGGATATCGGTGTGATCGCCGCATACTTTGTCGCGGTTCTCATCGTCGGATTTCTTGCATCTCGCCGCGGAAGCGGAGAGATCGAGTTTCTCCTTGCCGGCCGCTCGCTGACCACGCCGATCTTCGTCATGACACTCGTCTCCACGTGGTACGGCGGGATCCTCGGGGTGGGCGAGTTTTCCTACCGCTACGGAATTTCCAACTGGGTTGTGCAGGGGGTGCCGTATTACTTCTTCGCGATCATCTTCGCCTTCCTTCTTGCGAAGCGGATACGGAAGACCAACTTCACGACGATCCCCGACAAGCTCGAAGAGGCCTACGACAGGAAGACTGCCGTCCTCGGCAGCGTGCTGACGTTCCTGCTGATGACTCCGGCACCGTATGTGCTGATGATCGGCGTCCTGCTGCAGATGGTCACGGGCTGGTCGCTCACCCTGTGTGTCATCACGGGGACGGTTGCGACGACCGTCTATCTCTTTACCGGCGGATTCCGGTCGGATGTGAACTCCGATGTGCTCGAGTTCTTCCTGATGTTTGCGGGGATCGGTATCATCATCCCTTATGCCGTGGTGAAATTCGGAGGATGGGATTTTATTGTTCAGCATGTGCCGCCGGGGCACCTGACATGGAACGGCGGAAACTCAATGCAGTTCGTTCTTGTCTGGTTCTTCATTGCATTGTGGACCCTCATCGACCCTTCGTTCTACCAGCGGTGCTACGCGGCAAAGTCGGGAGCGGTTGCCCAGCGGGGGATCCTCATTTCCATTGTGTTCTGGCTCATCTTTGACGCGATGACTGCGACGGCTGGTCTGTATGCGCGGGCGGCGCTCCCGGCACTGGAGCAGCCGGTGATGGCGTATCCACTGCTCGCAGAGGCGACGCTCCCGTCCGGCGCGAAAGGGATGTTCTTTGTCGGCATGCTGGCGACCATCATGTCCACGCTGAACACACTTGCCTTTGTGTCGGCCACGACGCTCGGGCGGGACATCGTTGCACGGGTGCGGGGGAGGTTGAACGATGCACCATCCAACGCGCACGTCCGGTGGGGACTTCTCGTGACAGGAGTGCTTTCGGTGGTTCTCGCCCTCGGCATCCCTTCCGTGATCCAGCTTTGGTACACTGTGGGGACGGTCATCGTCCCCGGTTTGCTTGTTCCGTTGGTGTCGTCGTTCTTCGAACGCTGGAAGTGCCCGCCGGGGTACGCGTTTCTTTCGATGCTCCTGGGGTGGGGGGTATCGCTTGGTTGGCTGATTGCAGGGTGGAGCACGGCAATGGGGAGTTCGACGGCCTATCCTCTTGGGATCGAGCCCATGTATCCGGGATTGTTCGCGTCGCTGGTTGTGTGGGGCGTAGGAAGAGCGGCTTGCCGCAGCGTGGGAAGTCGCTGAAGCCGGTCCCTGAGTGCAATCTTCTCCGGGGCATCCTGCAACATCCGCAGATGTCAGGGCTTGAGTTTGATTTGGTATTGCTGCAGCTTTGTGTAAAGGGTCTTGAGGCTGATGCCGAGGATCTTTGCTGCTTCCGCCTTGTTGCCGCGGAAACTGCGAAGAACGCCTTCAATGTGGAGCCGTTCGATTTCCTTCAAGGGAATGGCGGTTCCGATTTTCTCGTTGGCACTGGCAGTGCCGGGGAGAGCGAAAGGCGAATTGGGAAGTGAGAGATCCTGCGGCTCAATCAAATCGTTCCGGCAGAGAATCGCGGCCCGCTCGATGACGTTCTCCAACTCGCGGATGTTGCCTGGCCAATCGTATTCCATCAGCATTTCGACGGCGCGCGGGGAGATGGATTTTTTGACCTTTGATTTCATCCTCGACGTCAGAAACGATGCGACGAGCAGGGGGATGTCGTGCTTCCGTGCCTTGAGCGGAGGGACTTCAATCGTGATGACGTTGAGGCGGTAGAGGAGATCGCTCCGGAAGCGTCCCTCTTTGACTTCTTCCACGAGATTCCTGTTTGTTGCCGAGAGGATTCTGCAGTCGGCTTTCAGCGTTGTGTTCCCGCCGACGCGGCGGAATTCGCCGCTCTGAATGAAACGGAGAATCTTCGGCTGAACGACAGGGCTGATGTCGCCAATCTCATCGAGGAAAAGAGTCCCCTTGTTGGCGATCTCGACGATTCCCTGTTTTGTCTGGTGCGCGTCGGTGAAGGCCCCTTTCTCGTGGCCGAACAATTCACTTTCGATGAGCGTGTCCGGGATGGAGGCGCAGTTCAGCGTCACGAAGGGTTCCCCTGACCGGTCGCTTTTCTGGAAGATATAACTGGCCACCAGTTCCTTCCCCGTCCCACTTGCCCCTTGAATCAGGACCGTCGATTCCGTCGGAGCCACTTTTGCCGCGATGTCGAGAACGTGGCGGAAGGCCTCGCTCTCCCCGACCATCTGGAAGGGACCTTGCAGGCGATCCAACGTTCCCTTCATCACAATGTTGTCGATGAGCAACTGGCGCCGTTCCAGGGCCCGACGGAATGTCCCCAACAGTTCATCGGAGGTCGTCGGCTTGGTGATGTAATCGTACGCTCCCGCGCGCATGCACTCCACCGCGATCTTCACGTCGCTCATCCCGGTCAGCATGACCACCTCGACGCCGGGGAAATTCGATTTGATGAACCGGAGGACTTCCACGCCATCCACTTTGGGCATCTTCACATCGCACAGGACGACATGATACAGCTTGGCCTGCATCGCATTGATCGCAGTGACACCATCCACCGCCGTATCAACGGAATATCCTGCATTGGTCAACAGAGCGGAAAGCATGTAGCGGAGAGCTTCCTCATCGTCAACCACGAGCACCGAGACATCTTTTTTTGTCATGGAGCGGTAGAAGTCGGAGATGGGAGAAATGGAATGAGCATTCCCGCGGATACCATAACACGAATAATAGCGACAATCATCTCATAAAGTCAATAACCCGTTGATTTTCAACGGTCTTGTTGTTACTTTGGTCACACCCATCGAATGACTCGACTCTCCGGAGTCCGATGTCAATGTGCGCGGGCTTCGTCAAGCCAACCGGTTTTCCCTGGCGGGGAAGGCACGGATCCCGTGCTATGCGGCAGAATCTCTCTAACCTCATGCGAATTCCCGACAAAATCCTGCAAGTTGTCCCCAAAGCACTGTTACACGACCATTTGGACGGCGGCCTTCGTCCGTCCACTATTATCGCCTTGGCAAAGGAAATCGGGTATCACGCACTCCCGACGGAGGATCCTGATGCTCTTGCGCATTGGTTCCACCGGGGGGGGAAGCGGGGGAGCCTCCCGCTCTACCTCGAGGGGTTTGTCCACACGTGCGGCGTGATGCAGACAGAAGAGGCGCTGGAGCGCGTTGCGTACGAAATGATGGAAGACATGCACAACGATGGCGTGGTGTATGTGGAGACCCGGTTCGCCCCTGTTTTTCATACCCAGCGGGGACTTCATTGGGATGAAGTGGTCAACGCCGTTCTGAGAGGATTGGAGAGCGGGAGGAAGGACTTTGGTGTCGAGTACGGGCTCATCATCTGCGCGATGCGGAACATGAGGCTCTCGAAGGAGATGGCCGAGCTCGCAGTCGACTTCCGCGAGCGTGGCGTCGTCGGGTTCGATCTCGCAGGGGAAGAGGGTGGTTTTCCGCCCAAGAAACATGTGGACGCCTTCCACTATATCCAGCGCGAGAATTTCAATATTACCATCCACGCGGGGGAGGCCTTCGGTAAGGAAAGCATCTGGCAGGCCATCCAATGGTGCGGCGCGCACCGGATCGGACACGCGACGCGACTGGTGGAAGACATCAGCATGGATAAACGGAACAGAAGGAAGATCGTCAAGATGGGTTACCTGGCCCAGTATATCCTTGACAAACGCATCCCGCTGGAAATCTGCCTTACCAGCAATGTCGACACTGGCGCGGTACGCGATCTCCCGAGCCATCCCTTCGGGATTCTGTACAAGTACAACTTCCGTGTCACACTCAACACCGATGACCGGCTCATGAGTGCGACAACGATGACGAAGGAATTCCGGATTGCGAATCGCGTGTTTCATCTGGACCTGGCCGATCTGGAGAAGCTGACCATCAATGCAATGAAAAGTGCCTTCACGCCGCACTACAAACGCATCCGACTCATCTACGATGTGATCAAGCCCGGATATGCACGTGCGCGGCGTAGTCTCGGTCAACTCTCCCGCCGTGAAGCCGCAAGACCACCAAAGAAGGGATAAGGCGATGAATCTGTTTGTGGTCCGGCATGGGCATGCGGCGCCGGTTGGTGGCGACATTCTCCGGGATGGAGATCGGCCGCTGACGGAGCGGGGAGAAGAGGAAGCGGCGATGGTGGCGGGGGCGTTGGCCCTCCTCGACGAAAAGATCGCCGTCGTCCTGGTGAGTCCGCTCCTGCGCGCGCAGCAAACTGCCCGCATCCTTGTGGAGCGGCTCGCAGGACCGCCCGACCTTCGGGTGACGGGGAATCTCGCTCCTGGGTTTCGGCCATCGGCGTTCATCAACGATGTCGTATCATCGGGGCACGACGGGGGTGTTGTTGCGGTCGGCCATCAGCCCGACCTTGGCTTCCTCCTCTCGTATCTCGTCGCCGACGCATCGCAGACCTCTATCGCGATTCCGGCGGGGGCCGTTGCAAAAATCGAGCTTCGTTCCGCGACCGGCGCGCGGGAGGGGACGCTGCAGTGGCTCCTGACGCCGGAGACCCTTCGCCGTCTGCTTCCGGCATAACCAGAAGGATTCTTCCTATGGAGCTATTCCTCGTCGCCATTGATAAACCGGCCGATATGAACTTCATCCTCGGGCAAACCCACTTCATCAAGTCCGTCGAGGATCTCTATGAAGCCATCGTGCAGGCCAACCCCTCGATGAAGTTCGGCATCGCTTTCTGCGAGTCATCGGGCCCGGCACTCGTACGTACGGCCGGAAACGACCCCGCCCTCATCTTGCTGGCACAGAAAAATGCACTTGCTGTCGGTGCGGGACATTCCTTCATTATTTTCATGGAAGGGGGGTTTCCCGTCAACATTCTCAACCCGATCAAAAACGTGACAGAAGTATGCCATGTCTTTTGCGCGACTTCCAATCCCACGCAGGTCATAGTGGCGGAAACGGACCAGGGGAGAGGAATCCTCGGGGTGGTGGATGGCGTGCGCCCGAAAGGCGTTGAAACAGAAGCGGATGTGGCAACAAGATTGAAATTTCTTCGTACAATCGGTTACAAACTATGAGAGGAGGATTGCTTATGCGACGGTTCACGGTAATCTCGATGATCGTGCTGGGAAGTGCCCTGCTTTTCCTTACGGGAGAATCATCCCAGACCTTCGCGCAGAAGAAGCGTGCGGGAGCGGCGGCCGAGCAGGCACATTCGGTCAAGATGGAATCGTCCATCCATGAAGTGCTTGCAGGATTGCAGGGCATGCAGACGAACCAGGGTCTCCTGTTAAAAGTGGGATCCGATTTCGTGACATTCGAGCATGAAGGCGACACTCTCTGCTTTCCCATCCACTCGCTGCAAGGGATAAAATTCCTGAAAGCGGAAGAGGGTGGGGATAGAAAGATCGAAATTCGGTTTTTGTCAAAGGACTGAAATGACTGCCGGTGCGCGCACAGTGCGTGCCCCGCGCGGGACATCGCTCTCGTGCAGGGGTTGGATCCAGGAAGCCGCATTGCGGATGCTGATGAACAACCTGGATCCTGAAGTCGCGGAAAGACCCCAGGATCTGATCGTCTACGGGGGTGCCGGCAAAGCGGCGCGGAATTGGGAATGTTTCGATGCCATCGTCGGCTGTCTCCGGGACCTTGCCGATGATGAGACACTCCTGGTGCAATCGGGAAAACCGGTGGCGGTCTTTAGAACGCATACCAACGCGCCGCGTGTCCTGATCGTCAACGCAATGCTTGTGCCGAAATGGGCAACGTGGGAAGAATTCCGGCGCCTGGATGCGCTGGGCCTCACGATGTACGGGCAGATGACGGCGGGGAGCTGGATCTATATCGGGACACAGGGGATTCTTCAGGGAACATACGAGACGTTTGCCGAATGTGCGAGGCGTTCCTTCGGGGGAACCCTCGCTGGGCGCCTGCTGGTCACCGCCGGGCTCGGCGGAATGGGTGGGGCGCAGCCGCTGGCGGCGACGATGAACGGTGCGGCCTGTTTGGCCATCGAGGTTGACAGGGAACGGATCGAGAAGCGGCTTGCGACGGGGTATGTCGATGAAATGGCGGAGACGCTCGATGAAGCTCTGAGCATCCTGCAAACTGCGCGTGAGTTGAAGGAAGCGCGCTCGGTGGCGCTCCTGGGGAACGCTGCCGAAGTGCTTCCCGAACTCCTCGCCAGGGGTATTGTCGTCGATGTATTGACCGACCAAACATCCGCGCACGACACATTGGACGGATACGTCCCGGCGCACATGTCGTATCGCGAAGCGCTTGACCTCCGCGGTCGCGATCCCGCAAAGTATGTCTCCTGTGCCCGCGCATCAATCGCCGACCACGTCCGCGCCATGCTCGGCCTCATGCGACGCGGGGCAGTGACGTTCGATTACGGAAACAACATCCGCGGCGAGGCGCAGGCGGGAGGGGTGGAGGATGCCTTCGACATCCCCGGATTCGTTCCGACATACATCCGTCCGCTCTTCTGCGACGGGAAAGGACCGTTTCGCTGGGCAGCGCTCTCCGGCGATCCGGAGGACATTTTCCGGACTGATCGAGCGGTGCTGGAGACGTTCCCTGACAATGAGCCCCTCTGCCGCTGGATCACGCAGGCGCAGCAGCGGGTGAAGTTCCAGGGACTTCCCGCCAGGATCTGCTGGCTCGGCTACGGGGAGCGGGCGGCGATGGGGAAGATTTTCAACGACCTTGTCGCGCGGAAGGAAGTCAAGGCCCCGCTGGTGATCGGCCGGGATCATCTTGATTGCGGATCGGTAGCCTCGCCGAATCGTGAAACGGAAAAGATGAAAGACGGGAGCGACGCGATCGCCGATTGGCCGATCCTGAATGCGCTGCTCAACGTGGCGGGAGGAGCGAGCTGGGTCAGCGTTCACCATGGCGGCGGTGTCGGGATCGGGCTTTCGATCCACGCTGGCATGGTGGTCGTGGCCGATGGCTCCGCAGAGGCTGCAGCGCGCCTCGAACGGGTATTGACGTACGATCCGGGTATGGGGATCGTGCGCCACGCCGATGCAGGATACGAACGGGCGGTCGCCAACGCGAACCGCTGGAATGTGAGAATTCCGATGGTACGCCACTCATAACCAATCATTCGAGGAGGAGATCATGAACGGCTTCGGTCACATCGAAATCCCCACAACGAATTTCGCCAGGGCGAAGAAATTCTTCGGCGCCGTCTTCGGCTGGACGTTCGATGACATCCCGGACATGCACTATGTCGTCTTCCATGCGGGGACCCGGCCCAACGGAGGGTTCTTCCTTGTGAAGAAGATGCCGAAGAAGGGGCAGGTCAATGTCTATATCGAAGTGGAAGACATCGACGCCACGCTGAAGGCGATCAAAAGAGTGAGGGGAAAAGTGGTGACGAAGAAATCAGAGATCCCTGCCATGGGATGGTGGGCGCAATTCGCGACTCCGGACGGATGTCTGCTCTTTCTCTGGCAGGCGCCTCCGCAGCAGCCCGCGGTGTGATCTGTGCCGATCGTTGAGGGACAATCGCGCGATGCCGGGAGCGGGCTCTGTGTCCGGTGCCGGCACGCGCAGATCATCGCTAGTGGAAGGGGGAGTCGGTTTCTCCTGTGTCGACTGGCCGCGACCGACTCTCGATTTGTCAAGTATCCGCGGCTTCCGGTTCTCCATTGTGATGGTTTCATAAAGGAAGAGCCGAAAGCGTGAACCGGCTGCATTGCCGGGATGTATCGCCTCGTGAACAAGAGCTATGATCGATCCAGTCCGCTTTAAAAAAATCCTCGCCGCGCTTCTCAAGGTCCTCGTCATCGTGGAACTGATTGGTGCCATGGGTCAGGGGATCGCAGGGAAGGGATGGGCCCGGTTCGGCGTCGATCTGATCGTCGCGGGCGTTCTCTACGTCATGTGGGAACGGCTCACTGCCGCCGTGGGCGAAAGGAAGGAAGAGTTCCGCCGCAAGATCGAGGGGGCCCCGCAGGATATCCGGCTCCTGGATGCCCTTGCATTCTCCCTTCTTTCGACAGACACGATCTATGAGAACATCCCCCCCGACCGCCTCCGGTTGATCGTCATTTCGTACACACTGATCGCGCTCGGTCTCGTGGCCGCGTTCGCGAACATAGGCCCCGGTCTGATGCCCCTGGTGGTGTCAGGTGCACTCGTCCTCGGCGCTGTCAACCTCGTCACCTGGGTTATCTCCCTGGAACGGGGAGCGAAGGAATCGCTGCAGACCGAGTTGAAGCTGGCCCAGGACGTGCAGATGTCGCTCATGCCCAAGGAGGATCCCTCCCTGCAGGGATTCGAGATCACGGGTATTTCCGTACCCGCAGCAAATGTTGGGGGGGATCTTTTCGAGTATTCATGCCTCGGGATGTCCGGGCATGATCTCTTCGGCATCTCCGTGGTCGATGTTTCCGGCAAGGGGATGGAAGCCGCCATGTCGGCCGTCTTCACCAGCGGTGCGCTTGCATGCGAGTGCCGGCACACATCCTCTCCCGCGGCCATCCTCTCACAGCTGAATCGCGGGACCTACACTCATTCGCGTCGCGGACATTTTGTGGCGTTCCTTCTTGCCGCGCTGGACCCTGTTGCGCGCACGATCACGTTTGCGAATGCGGGTCAGACAAAGCCGTTGCTCCGGAGTGCGGGGAGCGTCACCTGGCTCGACGCCCCCGGCCTCCGTTTTCCCCTCGGTATGCAGCAAGACACGCGCTACGAAGAACGAAACGTGCAGCTCAATTCGGGGGATATCGTGCTCATGCTGACGGACGGCTTTACCGAAGCAATGAATCCACAGCAGGAAGTCTTCGGGGAAGACCGCGTCGTTGACCTCCTCCGGCAGCCGGACGTCGAAACTCTCCGGCCCCGCGACATCATCGATCGGCTGAGGACTGCGGTACGCACCCATGCCGGGAGCGCTCCCCAGCACGATGACATGACCATCGTTGTCGTGAAGGTCCTTTGATGCGTTCCTCCTTCCTCGTTCTCCTCGCTCTCTGTGTCGGTCAGGCGCATGGCCAGACCTCGGATTTGTTCGACGTGACGCTGATCAGCAACTATGAATCGGCGGTGAGGACGCTTGAACTTTATGGCGGACTCTCCGGCAGTCCCGCATCGATTGCAGCGTTGCGCGGCAGCCAGATCGCGCTCTCCACAACAGCTCTCCTGGTACAACGCCGGCTCGATACGCCCGCCCTTGAGAACGCTCTTGAAGCAGTGAAATTCAACCAATCATTGGGAGACGATGTCTTCCATATGAAGGAAGCGCGTGCGAGCGTGGCGGACATCAACGACCTGATGACGGAAGCGCAGAAGCGGAATTTCGGTCAGAAGGTGGTGAGTACCGTCGCGCAGCTCTTCCCGGCGGGGACTCGGATCAGAACGACGATTCCCGTGTACTTCGTCGCCTTCGGCGACAAGAACATTGATGCCTTCGTCCGCCGGGTGGTGTGGCATGGGAACGTGCCGGTTTTCGTCGGGGAAGGGGAAGGGGAACTGACGATCGTGGTGAATCTCGCAAAGGCGGTCAATTACGGCCGCTCGACCGATGAGCGGTTCATTGCAATGCTCAGCGTTGTCGCGCATGAGGTGTTTCACGCGGCTTTCGGGGTGTACAAGGACGGATCCCCCGAGTGGCGCGGGTACTACGCTTCCGGCAGGACGCCGTTCGACCAACTTCTCGATCTCGCGCAGAACGAAGGGATCGCATACTATCTCTCCCTGATACAATCCTCGCGCGGGCATCTTCCCGCCGACGGACTGGCGAGAGCACAGCGCGCATTTGCTTCATTCAATGCCGCCTCGACCGAACTGCTTTCTCCCCAAACCCCGGCCCGGCGGGCGGACGATATCATCCGGGCCTCCAACACTTCGGGCTACTGGGACAACTATGGGGCGATTACCGGGATGATCGTTGCGCGCCAGGTTGACCAAACGCTCGGTCGTCAGGCCCTTGTCAGCACGGTCATTGACGGACCGGGGGCGTTCTTCAGAAAGTACGTCGAATTGATGGGACGCGACCCCGGTCTCCCGCAATTCTCTCCCCAGGTGGTCGGCGCGCTCAGCAGCGCGCGATAGGCTCCCCCAGCGCCGTTTCCCGTTCTGTTCTGTGCCGGCGTTCTCGCGTTTGCATTGGAGGTGATGTGATATCGCTTGCGAGGCAATTGTTGCTCTTGCGACAATCTGCGCCTTCCTTTGCGCCTTGCACGTCGGAAGACGTTTTCGTATCTTTCTGCACTTCCACAACCCCCCATCCCTCGTGAATCTGTTTCTCAAGAATATCTCTCAGCTCGTTACGGTTGCTGCCAACGGAAAAACCGCCGCAACAGGAGCCGCAATGCGCGACCTGGGCGTCATCAACGATGCGGGCGTCCTCTGCCGCGAAGGGAAGATCGCGTGGGTCGGTCCGATGCAGGAATGGCATGAAACGCTTCCCGACGACGTCGGCGAATTCGACGCTTCCGGCATGGTGGCACTCCCGGGGTTCGTGGACTCTCATACCCACATGATGTTTGCCGGGAGCAGGGAGAAGGAATTCGCCCTCCGCGCGAACGGCGTGTCATACCAAGAAATCGCCGGACAGGGGGGAGGAATCCTCGACACGATTACTCATGTCCGGGCCGCCGGAAAAAAGGAGCTGAAGCGGCACACGAGACGCTTCATGTCGGACATGATGCGCCATGGCACAACGACCGTGGAAATCAAATCGGGATACGGTCTCACCATGGATGCGGAAATGATGATGCTGGAGGGGATCAACGAACTGATGTCCGAAGAGCTTATGACGGTAGTCCCGACTTTCCTTGGCGCGCACGCCGTTCCTCCAGAGTACAAAGGGGATACGGAGGGGTATGTCGCTCTTATCGTCAACAAGATGATCCCGTATGTGGGGAAGAAGAAATTGGCGGCCTTCTGCGACGTCTTCTGTGAGGAGGGGTTTTTCACCCCGGCGCAGGCGGAGCGGATACTGGAGGCAGGGAAACAGTGGGGTATGAAACCAAAGATCCACGCGGACGAACTGACGGCGGGGGGCGGCGCCGAACTTGCGGCGCGTGTCGGTGCGGTTTCCGCGGATCACCTTGAGCGGATTTCCCCCGCTGGTATCGCTGCGATGCGTGATGCGGGGATTGTCGCCGGCATTCTCCCGGGCGTCTCGTTCTTTCTCGGCCACGGCTACGCGCCGGCACGGGCGCTTATCGATGCGGGGGTCGCCGTGGCGATCGCAAGCGACTTCAATCCCGGTTCCTGCATGTCGTACTCGATGCCAATGATGATGACCATCGCCTGTGCACAAATGCGCATGACACCCGAAGAATCGATCACGGCAGCGACGATGAACGGTGCCGCCGCTCTCGGCATCTCCTCCACGGTCGGCAGCATCGAGGTGGGGAAGAACGCCGACATTATCGTTGCCGATGTGCCCGACTATCGCTTCCTGGCATATCATTTTGGCACGAATCATGTCCGGACGACCATCAAGAACGGGACGATCCTGGAATTGTGACAACGGAGATAGGATGAAACACATTGTTGAATGTGTGCCGAACTTCAGTGAAGGGCGGAGCATCAAGATTGTCAACGCCATTGCAGGGGCGATCAGCTCGGTCCCCGGCGTGAAGTTCATCAGCGCCGAGCCGGATCAGGACTACAACAGGACCGTCGTGACGTTCGTTGGCGAGCCCGCCGCCGTGATGGAGGGGGCGTTCCTCGGCACGCGGAAGGCCGCCGAACTGATTGACATGACCCGGCACAAGGGAGGGCATCCCCGTATCGGCGCGACGGACGTTGTTCCTTTTGTCCCCGTTTCGGGCGTGACGATGCACGAGTGCGTTCGGATGGCGAAGGAATTCGGGAGACGGGTGGGCGAAGAGCTGCAGATTCCGGTGTATCTGTATGAGGAAGCGGCATCGCGCCCGGAACGGCGGAACCTCTCCGCGATCCGCAAGGGGGAATATGAAGGGCTTGCAGAAAAGCTGAAGGACCCCGTCTGGACTCCGGACTTCGGCGCGGCGGTGTTCAATGCACGTTCCGGCGCCACAGTCACGGGGGCACGCATGTTTCTTATCGCGTACAATGTCAATCTGACAACCAACGATGTAAAGCTCGCAACCGAAATCGCCCAGCGGATCCGTGAAAGCGGACGATTGGCCAGGGATTCCTCCGGAAAGCAGGTCCTGAACGCCAAAGGAGAGAAGGTTACAGTCTCCGGGACGTTGAAATCCGTCAAGGCGATGGGTGTTTTCCTCGAAGCGAACGATATCGCACAGGTGTCGATGAACCTGGTGAATTATCACGTCACACCGCCTCACGTGGCATTCGAAGAAGTGAAGAAACAGGCGGCAGCACTCGGCATTGGCGTGGCGGGGAGCGAGATCGTCGGCCTGACACCACAGGAAGCTCTCATCATGGCCGGAAGATTCTACGCGCCGGAGGCCCCGTCCGACGACGCCCTCATTGCGGCGGCGATCGACGCGCTCGGTCTGAGCCAGCTTGAGCCATTTGATTCACAAAAGAAAATCATCGAAGCACAATTGCTCTGAACGACGGGAAGGTGTCTCCATGCCTGCAAAGGTGACCTTGAACGGATATCTCGATGAGTTGGCCTCTTCTTCGCCGGCTCCCGGTGGCGGGTCCGTCGCAGCGTTGAGCGGTGCGCTCGGCGCGGCATTGACGGCTATGGTCTGCCGGCTGACGATCGGCAAGAAGAAATATGCCTCCGTCGAAGAGGAAATGAAGAATGTGTTGCGCCAGGCAGAAAAGCTCCGGATCCGGTTTGTGGATTTGCAGGAGCTGGACACCGCGGCCTTCTCGAAAGTGATGGAAGCATATTCCCTTCCGAAGGAGACGGACCCGCAAAAGGCGCTCCGGTTCAGCGCCGTGAGGGAAGCAATCAAAGAGGCGACTCTCGTTCCACTGGAGGTCATGAAGCATTGCATCGACGGACTTGCCCTCACCCGCCAGGTCGCCTCCGCCGGAAACGACAACTCGGTCAGCGATGCCGGTGTGGCGGCGCTGATGCTCCACGCTGCCGCAGAGGGAGCGGCGCTCAATGTTCGCATCAATTTGTCGACGCTGAACGATACAGACTTTGTCGGCTGGAAGAGCGGCGAAATGGAATCGTTGCTGCAGACCTGCCGGAAGATGCTGACGGAGACGCAGGGAGTCGTCGACGGCAAGATCGAAGGAGAAAAACTCCCGACGAAGTGAAAGGCGTTCGATCTGTCGCGCGCCCGCGGTTGACGACAAGCGGAGGTGAGCATCTTCTGTTCTTTTGCTGAGACGTTTACTCCCCCCACGCATCGATTCCCCGCTTGCAATCCACCATTTTCCGTGGTAAGATATCGGTGCCATGAGCAAGAAAAGGGGAAAACGGCGACGTTCCTCGTCCCGGTGGATCACAACGACATGCATTCTCGTCGTTGCCGCCGTTTTCTTGTTCCGCCTCTTTCCTCGGGGAACTTCCCGACCGCCGGTACGCGCGCCCAACGACAATCCCGTCATCGCTTCCGCCCCCGGGAAAATTGACCACGCCGATGAACTCTGGGTGCAGCGGACCATGGCAATCGACGGCCTTTTCCACCGTGTCTACACCCCGTGCTGGGAGGGAGCGTATGGCGCCATCGGCGACGCGCATCTGTTCGCCGTCACACATGATTCCTCTCTCCTCCGTTTCCACACGATCGAGCATGATCTCACCATGATGTGCACGGGGACCTGGGTGGACGACCGGGCCTGGGTCTGTCTTGCGGAGATGTATTGGTGGCGTTTCACCGGCGGGAAGGCGATGGGCTGGGTGGCGGATGCGCGGCAGCGCTACATCGAAGCGCGTGAGGAAGGACGCCTCTCCGGCCATGAAGGATTCTGGAGCTGGTACAACTGGCCTCCCCGTGCGGCGGTGCATGAGCAGATCTTCACAAACGGAAACATGAACCAGATGGTTTCCGTCGCATGCTGGCTCTACGAGGCGACCGGAGAGCAACAGTTTCTCAGGGACGCGCTTCTCGTCTGGAACGGAGACGGGAAAATTCCCGGCGTTGAGAAGACACTCTACAAGGGAAACGGCCGCTGGGAGGGAAAGCGCGGACTCGCGGCGTTCGGGAAGCAGCTTCCGTGGGAGGGAGGAGAGTACTGCTCGATTGGGTCCGCACTCTACCGGGTGACAAAGGATCCGAAATACAAGTCGATCGTTGTTGCCACGGCGCGGCGGCTGATGAACCCCGCGACGGGTTGGGTCGATGCAAAGGACTTCTATCAGATCCACATGGACGGAAATGGGGCGTTCGTTCACTTCATGCTGGATGCGTATCAGATTGCGCCGGATGAATTACGCGACATGCCGGAGAAGATCACCCGGATGCTCGAACACGTCTGGACGAACGGTCACGGGAGGGCTCGGGTTCTTCTCCACCGGGAAGCGGATCATGGGATACGGAACGGGTGGAATCCGAACGGGGGAGAAGACGGATACCGCGTAAATGAAGTGGGGACGGTACACGCCCAGGCGGAAGCGGTGCGCGCCTTCGGGGTCTTTGCGTATGTCATGCACACGCTTCCTCCCGGCCGGGGGAGCGTGTCAAAATCTGCGTCGCGGTAGCTGCGATCCTCGTCGCGGGACCGTCAGTCGTGGAGGGTGAGCGCAAGGATTTTGATCGCCGCCGTCTCCGTGCGCAGGCGCCGCGGTCCCAGCGCAACTGATGTGAACCCCGCGTTTTCTGCACGCCCTATCTCAGCGTCGCTAAATCCCCCCTCCGGCCCGACGCACATGATCGCCGACGCATTTGCTGACTCCCCTGGGAATGGCAATGGCAGGGTCGACCTTTCGTGGGCAATGAACCTGTCGCCATCCTTCGGCGCTGACGCGAGGAATTCGTCGAACGTCGTAAGGTGGCGCACTTCGGGGAGGACGCACCGTTCCGACTGCTTCATCGCGGCAAGACAGAGGTGTTGCCACCGGTCGATCTTTGCGGAGCGGGGGACGGTCCGCTCCGTCAGGAGCGGGACAATGGCGTATACGCCGAGTTCGGTGGCCTTCTCGACGAGGAAGTCGAACCGCGCCGGGTTCTTCAGGATGCCAATCCCCAGCGTCACTTCGCGGGAGGATTCGTGAACGCGGCTGCTGTGCGACGCAATCGTGCAAGTAGCCGCCAGGCGGGAGACGCTTGCGATCACGGCCTCGTACATGTTCCCCGCGCCGTCTGCCACGCGCACGGCATCGCCCGGGCCCAGTCTCATCACGCGGTTGAGATGATTGAACTCGTCGCCTTCGATGGTAAGAGAGGGGGGAGTAACAAGGCGGGGGGGTGTATAGAACTGGTCCATGGCTATATGGATGCTCGCAGGTCGATGATGAACTCCCCCTTGCCGTGATCGTTCCATGCATACTCGGTTCGGAGGATGAAGCTGTAGGGGAGGAGGAAGTCGAGCCCGCCGCCGTATCCAAGGCCGAAGAGCGGAAGCGAGAGTTTATCATGTCGGTACCATGCCGCTCCCGCATCGCTGAAAAGGGCCAGAGCGGCTCCGAACCGCCAGACTGCGAATTCCTGGGGGAGGGGGAGACTGGTAACCTGGAACGTCAGGGGCGAAAGGAACAGATAGCGGAATTCGATTGTACCCCCCGCAAGGTTTTCTCCTTCCCAGAGCGCCTCATAGTACCCACGGACCCGTTCCTGTAATCCAAAATACGAGCGGGCATACGTTGGGATGATCGTTCCCGACACCTGGGTCGTAAAGGCACGTACGCCGACCGACACCTCGGAGAGGAGAGGGATGAATTTCCTGAAGTCTACACCGAAGCGGGAGAAGTCGACGTGCGATTCGCCAAAGCCGTTCTTCGTTGCAAACAGCGTCACGAGCGCGCCCTGCATCGCATATTCGCGGAGGTCCCGGGAGTCATAGCTGTAGCTGATCGTCGCATAGAGGAAAACGTCCGTTCCGCTCGGCGAAGCAGTCCTCCCCGCGCGATAAGAGGAAACCGTGACGGAATGGAGGCCGCCGTTGATTCCCGCGGTTTCAAACAGAGTGAATCGTCTCCCGGCATTGACATCGATATCCCTATGGTGTTCATCGAAGTCGCCGGTCAAGGCCGATTCCACGAGACTCCGGTTTCTCACGGTGGCGAGGCCGGCAGAGACACCGGCATAGGCGCTGTGGTCACGGTCGAAGAGCGGGTCCTCGTACGCGAACGAGACCTCCGGGTCGAATCCGAAGACCAAAGCGCCGGAGAGGCGCTGGTTCCTCCCAAGGAAGTTCGTGTGTGTGACCCCCGCGCCATAATAGGGCTTCTTCGTGTCGCCGTCGCGGAAGCCGACAATGGGGATAGGGATGATGTACCAGCGCTCGCGGACGCTGACGAAGAGGAAATGCTGTGTGTCGAGGGAGTCGTAGTAGATGTCCACGCTGGTGAAGAGATGGAGACTGTAGATGCGCGCCCGATCATACTCGATGGCCTCCTGCGTGGCGAGCGATCCCGGCCGAAGAGCCATCTCGTCGAGGATCACATAACTCTTCGTCTTTTCATTGCCGGAGACGATGACGGTATCGACGAGACCGAGGACCACGCGATGGTGTTGCATTGTCGTATCCTGGGCTGCGAGCGGCGCGGTGAGAAGTGTCATGAGTGCGGCGATTGCCGCGCCGGGCGGGAAGATTCTCATCCGATGAGGCGGCGATGTTCGACCATGATGCAGCGGTCGACGATGACATCCAGTCCCGCAGCAGCAGCAACGGCGGCGGCCTCTTCATGGGCGGTGTCGAATTGCATCCATACGCATCGGGCGCCTGCGCGGATGGCCTCCTCGACGATGGCCGGGACGAATTCCGGCCGGCGGAAGATATCGACAATATCGACCTGCGCGCCGATGGAGAGAAGATCGGGGTAGGAAGGTTCTCCGAGAACGGAGGCGACAGACGGGTTGACGGGGTAGATCCGGTAGCGGTGGCGCTGGAGGTAGAGTGCGACGCGATGGCTGTCGCGCTCCGGCCTGGCCGAGAGTCCAACAACGGCGATGGTCGTGGCATTGCGAAGGCGCTCTGCAATCGCGGTATCGTCCTCAAGGATGGGCATGGGTGATCACGAAAGATGTTCGAGGGCCTGCTCCGCGGCTGCCTGTTCGGCCTCCTTCTTGTTCTTTCCCTTGCCGGTTCCCTTTCTGATGCCGGCGAGCATCACGTTGACGGTAAACGTTCTATCGTGGTCAGGACCTTCCTCGCGGATGATCGCATACCGGGGGACGCCGAATCCCCGTCCCTGAGAGTACTCCAGGAGCCGGCTCTTGTAGTTGTCGTCGGCGGTTGCAACGTCACCGAGATCGATGGCCTCGAAGATCAGCCTCTCGAGGAACCTGCGGGCGGCGGCGAATCCGCCATCAAGGTACAATGCAGCGACGACCGCTTCGAGACAGTCAGCGGTAATTGTCTCCCGCCCCTTCCCGAGGGTACCCGAAGCGCTCGGGCTGGTCTGCACGAACTCTCCGAGCCGGATCGATGTGGCGTACGCGGCGAGGGCCTTCCGGTTCACGAGCCGCGAGCGCATCTTGGTCAGTTCGCCCTCTTCCGCATCGGGGAAGTGGTGGTACAGGTATTCCCCGACGATCAGATTGAGAATCGAGTCGCCCAGGTATTCGAGGCGTTCGTTCGACGCGGCAGTGGGGTGGTGCTGCTGCAACGAGGAACGGTGCATCAACGCGTGCACGAACAGGTCGGTATTGCGGATGCGGTAGTGAAGGATGCCTTCAAACTCGCGCTTCTTCGGGTTGAAACGCAGGTGCCCCGGATCATCGCCGGCGGCGGCTGACCCGCGGCGGGCCCGCAGGCCCGCCGCCCGGAAGAACCGCGATAACAGTATGCGCAGCAGCGCCATGCAACAGTCTACTCGATGAACTTCTTGACCAGGATCGTTGCGTTGTGCCCGCCAAAGCCGAACGTGTTACTGATGGCATAGGTGATGTTCCGCTTCACCGCGACATTAGGGGTGTAGTCGAGGTCACAGGCGGGATCGGGGAATTCGTAGTTGATGGTCGGCGGTATCATGCCGTTCTTGATGGCGAGAAGCGTCGCGATTGCCTCGATGGCACCGGCCGCGCCGAGCAAATGACCGGTCATGGATTTCGTGGAGCTGATGCTGAGTTTCTTCGCGTGCTCGCCGAAGACCGTCTTGATTGCCATGGTCTCGCTGATGTCCCCGAGAGGCGTAGAAGTGCCGTGGACGTTCACATACTCCACGTCGTCAGAACTGATTCCGGCGTCCTTGATCGCCCGGCGCATGGAACGGACAGCTCCTTCACCCCCTTCGGGGGGTGCGGTAATGTGGTGGGCGTCGGCGGTAAAGCCAATGCCTGCAATTTCGCCATAGATGGTCGCGCCCCGTTTCTGTGCATGCTCAAGCTCTTCCAAGAGAAGAGCTCCGCCGCCTTCGCCCATGACGAAGCCGTCGCGCTGAGCATCGAAGGGCCTGCTTGCCTTCTCGGGCGCGTCGTTCCGTGTGGAGAGGGCGCGCATCGCATTGAATCCGCCCAGGCCCATCGGCGTGATGGGAGCCTCCGCGCCGCCGCAAAGCATCACTTCTGCGTCCCCGTATTGAATGATCCGGAAGGCATCGCCGATGGCGTGCGATGCCGTCGCGCACGCAGAGACCGTTGCGTAGTTGGGGCCTTTGAAACCGTGTCTGATCGAGATGTTCCCGCAGGCGATATCGGGAATAAGCATAGGGATGAAGAACGGACTGATGCGTCCCGGCCCCCCCTGCATGAGGTTCTTGAACTGCGTGTCGTAGGTGGTCATGCCGCCGATACCCGAGCCGAACACGACGCCGAATCTGTCCGGATCCTCATCCTTTGCAGAGACACCGGAAGCGGCCACCGCCTGGTCGGCGGCGATCTGTGCATACTGCGAAAAGGGATCCATGCGCTGGGCCCCCTTGCGATCGAGGAAGTCGGTCGCTTTGTATCCTTTTAGCTCACAGGCAAAATGCGTATCGTATGCCGCAGTATCGAAGTACGTGATGTTCGCCGCACCGCTCGTGCCGGCAACAAGGTTTTTCCAAAAGTCGTCGACAGAATTTCCGATGGGCGCAATCACCCCCATTCCCGTCACAACCACTCTTCGTCTGTTATTCGTCGTCATGCCTGCGATCTCTCCTTGCTTCTCCGCCCGCCCCCCAGGGAAAGCAGTGCGGGGGGCGGGGAAAACCGTGCCTGTCATCAGGCAGTTTTGGACGTTATGTATTTGACTGCGTCACCCACGGTGGCAATCTTCTCCGCGTCCTCGTCCGGGATCTGGAGATTGAACGCCTTCTCAAACTCCATGACCAGTTCAACGGTGTCCAGCGAGTCGGCGCCAAGGTCGTTGGTAAAAGATGCTTCCGTCGTCACCTGTCCTTCGTCGACCCCCAGCTTATTGATGATGATCTCTTTCACTTTTCCTTCAATGTCCGCCATGACGCTGACCTCCTTGATAAGTGATGGAATGAAAACTCTTGTTCAACGATGCTGTAAACGACTCACATGGTCATGCCCCCGTCGACGCAAACAACCTGACCCGTCATGTATGACGCGGCGTCGGAAGCAAGGAACGCCACCACCGATGCGATCTCTTCGGGTCGCGCCGTGCGCTTCATCGGGATGAACTCTGCCATCGCTTTCTTCTGGTCGGGCGACAATGCGCCGGTCATGTCGGTATCGACAAATCCCGGCGCAACCGCATTCACCTGAATATTGCGAGAAGCAAGTTCTTTTGCAATAGACTTCGCAAAGCCGATGAGGCCGGCCTTGGACGCGGCGTAGTTCGCCTGGCCCGCGTTCCCGGTGATGCCGACGACCGAGGTAATGTAGATAATCTTTCCCGCCCGTTGTCCCATCATGCTCCGGTACGCCGCCTTCGTCAGATGAAATGCGCTTTTCAGATTTGTCGTCAGAACATCGTCCCAATCC
This sequence comes from Ignavibacteriota bacterium, assembly GCA_003162635.1. Taxonomy (GTDB): domain Bacteria; phylum Bacteroidota; class Ignavibacteria; order UBA10030; family UBA6906; genus Fen-1260. The sequence continues at coordinate 169,485 of PMNE01000030.1, read as the reverse complement.
TGCTCGCTCATGCGGAGGAGCAGTCCATCCTTGGTGACACCGGCGTTGTTCACGAGAATGTCGATCCGGCCGTGCTGTGCGAGGACTGTGGCGACGACCGCCGCTGCGTCGGCTCCGGAAGAAGCATCCGATTGGTGAGCGGAAACCTTCCGGCCCGCTGCGCGCATCGATGCCACAAGTTCATCCGCGATGGCAACGGAGTTCTTGTACGTGAAAGCAACCGTTGCGCCGTCGGCTGCAAGCCGTTCGACAATCGCCCGACCAATGCCTCTGGTCCCGCCGGTGACAAGCGCCACCTTGTCCTGCAGGTAAGTCATCGCTGCTTTTCCGATTCGTGAAGAGTCTCATAGTGGGCTTCCATGATCGCGAAGCCATCCTCACCGACGAGATGCACCAGTTCTTCCTTGCATCCGGCGAACAACGGGGTGATGAACGTCGAGCCGATCGTGCAACAGGAGTGCTCTTCCTGGAGCATGTCATCGAACCCCACCGTCCCATTCGAGATCTCAATGGGGTAGAGGACGCAGAACAAGGGCTTCAATGCCCACCGGTGCATGCCTGCGTTTATCGCCGCCAGCTGGATAGCGCAGCGTCCCTCTTTGTCGAGGAACGCGCACTTGTCGTTGATGACCTGCGTTCCCACACGTTGGCCGGAGGCGAAATCGGGGTCGTCCTCCACCTGTTCTTCGAACCAGGACGAAGGATCGTTGTTCTGCGTCTCGTCCATCTCCCGCGCAATGATCCCTTGATGCGCCATGATGACGTCGCGTTCATGGAGATCCACGTACACGCCTCCTTCACAACAAGCGGAGGAACACCGACACGGTCCGCCCCCCTCCGGGAATCCCTTCGAGAAGAGCTCTCCGGAGAATGTGTACTGGTGAATTCTCAGCGATTTGTCCGGCGCAATCATCGTCCCCTCCTCACTGCAAGACATCGTTCCATGCGCTCGCTCCTGATGTTGCCGTCCCCGGAAGAGTCCGCCCAATCAGTCCTTGGAGAACCTTGCCCGGTCCCACCTCAAGGAATGCCTGCGCGCCGTCGCGCGCCATGGCACGTACCGACTGTTCCCAGCGGACAGGGTGCGTCAACTGGCGGTACAACAGATCGCGGATCTCGGCTGCATGCGTGACCGGTTCCGCGGTGACATTGGCATACACGGGTATCTCCGCATCGCGTATCGTTGCAAGGTCGAGCGCCTTCTTCAGCCCTTCCCGGGCCCCTTCCATCAAAGGTGAATGAAAGGCCCCGCTGACAACCAGCTCCTTTACCAATTTCGCACCGCGGGCCTTTGCAAGATCCATCCCCTTGCGAACCCCTTCCACCGATCCGGAGATGACAATCTGACCCGGCGAATTGAAGTTGGCGGGCTGGACGATGCCTGCGGCCGACGCTTCAGCGCACACTTCCTCGATCGCTTCGGAGGAAAGACCGACTACCGCGGCCATCGTCCCGTGGCATTTCTCCCCGGCTTGCTGCATGAGCTCGCCCCGGATCCTTACGAGGCGCAACCCGTCTTCGAACGACAAAGCGCCTGCGGCGACGAGTGCCGAATATTCGCCAAGCGAGTGTCCGGCCACCATGGCAGGCAGTGTTCCGTCGGACGGGTGACGTTTCTTGATCTGCGCGAACAATACCATACTATGGAGGAATATCGCCGGCTGCGTGTTCCCTGTCTGCCGGAGCTCGTTTTCCGGGCCGCGAAAGCAGATCGAGGTCAACGGTATGCCAAGAATCTGGTCGGCACGCTCCATCATTGCCCGTGCGCTGCTGTCGGCCTCATAGATATCCTGCGCCATGCCGACATACTGGGATCCCTGTCCCGGAAAAACGAAAGCGCGCGTGGCCATGCCTATCGCCCGTTCTCTGCGGTCCATTTCATGAGGACTGCCCCCCACGTGTAACCCGCGCCGAAACTCGCCATCACGATGGTATGACCTTTCCGGAGCTTGCCCGTCTCCCACCACTCGGAAAGACAAAGGGGGATCGTCGCTGCCGTGGTGTTTCCGTACTTCTCAATGTTGATCATCACCTTGGAGGGGTCGAGACCCATTCGCTTCGCCGTGGCGTCGATGATGCGAAGGTTCGCCTGGTGCGGCACAAGCCAGTCGACATCCTTCCCGGTCAGACCGTTGCGCTCCATGATCTCCGCGGAAATATCCGCCATTTTCACCACGGCAACCTTAAAGACCGATTTCCCGTCCTGAAAAATGTAGTGCATCTTCTTGTCGACCGTTTCATGCGTCGGGGGATTGAGGCTTCCGCCGCCGCGCATATGGAGGTATCTTTCTCCCGCTCCATCACATCGAAGGATGTGATCCAGAATGCCCTCGCCGTCATTGGCCGCAGGCTCCAGGAGAACAGCACCGCCGGCATCGCCGAAGAGAATGCAGTTGTTCCGGTCGGAATAGTCGGTAATGCTGCTCATCTTGTCCGCCCCCACAACTGCCACCTTCTTGCAGGTGCCGTTCTCGATAAATTGCATCCCCGTGACCAATGCGAAGGGAAATCCGGAGCAGGCCGCAGAGAGATCGAATCCCCACGCGTTCTTCGCACCAATCTTCTCCTGGACAAGGCAGGCGGTCGATGGAAAGAACATGTCCGGCGAAATCGTTGCCACAATGATCAAATCAAGGTCCATGGCGCCTATGCCGCGCCGTTCCAGCATCACCCGGAGTGCGCCGACTGCAAGGTCCGATGTCGCGCCGTTGTCGAGTATCCTTCGTTCCAGGATACCGGTCCGGGTCCGGATCCATTCATCCGTCGTGTCCACCATCTTTTCAAGGTCGGCGTTTGTCAGCTTCCGCTCCGGAACCCAATGTCCCACCGCAGTGATCGTTGCGCGTCGCTTGCTCATGCCACTCCGTGTGATTGCGCCTGGAGAATTTCCTGAATCTTGTGATGCACGCGTTGCTGAACCATTTCTTCGGCCCGCAGGATCATATTCTTGATCGCTTTGGGTGTGGAACCGCCGTGTCCGATGATGGACACGCCGTTGACGCCAAGAAGCGGCACTCCGCCTTGCTCCTGGTAGTCCATATCTTTCAAGACGGATCGCATTCCGCTCCGGGCAACGAGAACGGACAACTTTGCCAGGAGGCCCGTCTTCGCGTACCGGAGAAACTTCGCCTTGAGGAAGGAGGGAACGCTTTCGCCGAATTTCAGCAGGATGTTTCCGACAAACCCGTCACAGACGACGACATCAACTTCTCCTCTCAGAACATCACGCCCCTCGACGTTTCCCACGAAATTGAGTTCGCTCTTCTTCAAGAGTGCGTAGGCATGAATGCTGGCTTCGTTTCCCTTGGTCTCCTCCTCGCCGATGCTCAACAGTGCCACCTTTGGCCGGGATTTCCCGAGCATCGTCGAAACGTACAGCGAACCCATGACGCCAAACTCGTACAGGTGCCTCGGTTGACAGTCGACATTCGTGCCGGAATCGATCAGCAAGCAGGGGGAATCTGCTGTGGGGATGAGCGCGCCGATGGTAGGGCGTGCGACTCCCTTGAGCCGGCCAAGAATGAGTGTGGAAGCAGAGAGAACGGCGCCAGTATTGCCCGCGCTGACAAACCCTTGCGCCTTTCCCTCTTTGTGGATCTCCAGGCCGATGCTGATGGACGATTTCCGTTTCGTCTTCAGTGCCGCGTTCGGCAGGTCGTGCATTTCGATGACGTCCGGCGCATGGACAACGTTCAGTCGTCCAACATTCCGAAGGCGTGCGGCCTCCGCTGGAAACCGGGCGAGCTCGCGTTCGATCTGTTCCTGTCGCCCCACCAGTATCGCAGCAATGTGATGACCGGGTGTCGCGAGTGCCGAAAGGGCACCTTCCACAACAACCGCGGGGGCATAATCTCCCCCCATTGCGTCAACCGCGATGGTTATGTATCCTTCGTGGGGAATCAAGGGAGTGGGCAATAGGATCGTCTTCGCGGGAAGAACGAGCCGCTGTCCGTCGTGGGCAGCGCAGGACTTCCGGCGTTGAACGTCTCAGCTTCTGTCAGGATGACTTGGGTACGACAATGGAGCGGCCATTATAGTACCCGCAATTTGGGCAGGCGCGATGAGGAAGTTTCTGTGTGTGACAATTTGGGCACTCCGCAACGGCTGCCGCTGTCGCTTTGTAATGTGTGCGGCGTTTCCGTCCGCGGGTCTTTGAATGTCGTCGCTTCGGATTTGGCATCGCGTGCTCCTATCGTGCATCGTGCTTTGTGTCAGTCATCAATTCTCTGAGCTTGTCCCACCGCCCGTCGGGTGCCAACGGCGTACACCCGCACGGTCCGTCGTTCAAGTTCTTTCCGCATTGAGGGCAAAGTCCCTTACAGCTTTCACGGCAGAGACGCTTCAGCGGCACTGCCAACTGCAAGGTCTGGCGAAGGTCTTCCGTGATATCAATGGCGCTTACGCCTGCCGGTATCAGCTGCACTTCAGATGGATCAAACTGTGCTGCCGCTTCTTCTTCCCACACATAATACATCACGTAGTGAGCCGAGAGAGGGCATCGAAACTCGGTGATGCACCGGTCGCATTCCCACACCCCCTGTGCCGCAGCTTTGACTCTGAGGAAGAGATCCTTCCCTGTCTTTTCAAGGGTTGCGCCCACCTCGACAATTCCCTCAAATTCCCGCGGCAATCCCAGCTCGGTGGGGGTCGGCGCGAAGGCGTACGTGTGCAGGCCTTCGGAAAGCCCCCCAACCTGTATTTTCATGGAACATCCCCCTGGTCATCCGAAAGGGGGCCGAGTTCCCCCTTTCAAGAAAATCAGCCAAAAAACGCAATATTCAACCCGCGCTGGCGGATTGGCAAAAGCCATTTAATATAGGCAACGGTCTGGAGAGAGTCAAATTGCCCCTCCTCCGGACAGAGATTGCCTTCCGGGGAATCTCGAGAGGGGGGGAATAGTGGACCGGAAGAAACTGGCCCCGTCCTTGCAACGGGGCCATCCGGGCACTGCGTGTGGAAGAGGGGAAAGCCGCCGCAGGCATTGGCCAGGCGGCTTCCTTTCTTACTCCTGCTTTACCGGTTCACCGTGCTCGAGAAGCTCGGCCTGCACGTGCTCGACGGTTTCTTCCAATGCTTCGCGAAACTTATCGAAATCCTCCTTGTACAGGAAGATCTTGTGCTTTTCATACTCCTCTTCACCGACCCGCTTGCTCTCCGTGATCGTGATGTAGAAGTCTTTCTCAGACTTGGTCGACTTCACATCGAAGAAGTACGTCCGCTTGCCGGCTCTCACTCGTTTCGTGAAGATCTCATCTTTGTAGCCGTTATTGTCCAATGTCCCTGCCCTCCTTTTTTGAGTGACCCCGCGTGTTCTTTGATGATACGTGTGAGGACGTCGGCCTCACTGCGTTCGTATGACGGCAATCTTCCCCGTTCCCGTCTGGCTCCCGTCATCGGTGAACCCGACAACGATATAAATCCCTGAAGCGACAACACTTCCGCGTGTGTCGCGACCGTCCCAATAACCCACCCTGCCGCCGGGCGACTTGACTTCGCGCACCAGCGACCCGCTGCTCGTGAGAATTTTGATGCTGGAATTGGCAACGAGTCCGTCGATCGTGAGGGGGATGGTGTTCGGCACGCGATACGGGCTGGGATAGGACGTCAGTGTACCGAATGCCTCCTTCGGTTCGACTGCCGAAGTGGTCAAACTCGCAAGCCCCGATGCGGTGCCGAAGTACACGTTTCCGGTCCTTCCGTCCACTGCGACGCTCAGGACGTTGTTATCCATGAGCTTTCCGTCTGTGCTCTCCACGGTGTACGACGCAAGTTCCTGCACCCCGTCGGGGGAGAGGAGGATCACTCCCTCACTCGTTCCCACCCACTTTTGATTGAGCGCATCAACAGCAATCGAATTGATCACCAAACCATCCAGCGGGGTGTACGCCGCGATCCCCCCCGATTGGGTGGGGTTGTCAGGATCGGAGATGATGGCGATGCCGAGGTCGGTCCCGACCCAGATGTCGTTTTCCCTGTCCACAACAATGGTGTTGATATTGTTGCTCGGGAGTCCGTTGGCAGATGTAACGAACGACGTTGCGACACTGTCAAACTCGCCGTTCGCGCCCTTATGCAAGGACACGACACCCTTATAGGCAGGATCGCGGATGATCGCCCAAAGGTTGTCGGATGCGTCGACAGCAAAGCATCGATCGACAGGCCCGTCCGCGAGACTGGTGACCGGGGTCCCTCCGAAAGATGTCATGACCGGCATTCTTCGCCAGGTTCCATTGGACTCGCGGATGGTAAGTGTGCGGCGGTCTGCCGGAGAAATGCACGTCATCACGACATTCCCTGCGGCGTCGCACGCGACTGAACTTGCGGCGATATAACTGATGTTGTTTGACACGCCGACCATCCCGACGTTGGTTCCATAGACGTGCGAAGCGTCGATCGTGTCGGTTCCCGGCAGAATCTCGACGAACCCGCCTCCGTACGTGCTTCCCCAAATGGAGCCGCTGCACCCAACGGAGACCCGGTAGACCTCATCGTTCGGCAGGGGGCTGTTTTGCGTTGTGAACGACTTCCAATCCTTCCCGTTGAAGCGGTACATCCCTTTTCCCGCGTCCTTTCCTGAAGCACCCCAAACGGTCCCGTCGGGTGCGACGGTGACGTTGACAAATTGGTAAGAATTCGGTCCGTTGGGAAAGTGGGATGTCCACGTCTGTCCTTCCAGAGTGACGATCCCTCCTGCGAGGACGCCGACGACTCCGTTCCCGCTATAATCTGTCGTGATGGATGTTGGCGCAAAAGGAAGGGCGGTTCCTTGCTGCTGAGCGTTGTTTGCCTGGTCGACAGTCCACACTTCGCGGGCCGATGTGCAGAGCACGAGGGTGGACGACCCGGCTTTTAGCGCAATAATGGATTTCCCTGCAAGTGCGGGGAGCGGCTGCCACGTGGCGCCGTCAAACGAGAAGAGCCCTGCCGTCGTTCCGGCATACACCCGCCCGGAGAAACTTGCCAAAGCCAGCGGGACGGCAGTCGTTCCGCCGACAGCTTCCAGCGTCCATGCATCGGGGGCAAGAAGATTTTGGTTCGCGAGACTTGCAGATGCGATCCGCGAGATGGAAGCACCGTCCGAGATGGCTACCCAAATTCTGCCTGTCGAGATTGTCGCGGAACGACAAATGACGTTCACATTTGTCGCCAGGGTGCCGAATCGTGTGAATGTGTCGCCGAATTCGCCGCGAGCGAGGTTGTACATACTCAGACCGAAGTCTGTACTGACAACAAGAGTATCGCCGATCGCTGCAATGGCGTTGATGTTCTTGTCGGTCTTCCCCTGGAAATTGGCGATATCGAGGATGGAACGGAGGATGCCTTCGGAGGGAGAGTACGCGTGGAGGACACCGGTCGATGCGCCGGTCCATACAGTACCATTGTGGTCAATATCGACGGCCGTGAGGTCGATGCTGCGGAGACCTTCCGCGTTCGTCAGGCTTTGGTACCGGGTCGTTCCTTCGTCCCACCGGAACAGTCCACCGCTGGTTGCGGCCCAGTACGTATGTCCGTCCCTCGCAATCCCCTTCACGTCCTTCATCGACGTGTAATTCCTCCAGGTCCCAGCGACGGCTGTCGCCGTGCCGGCTGCCAGGAGGAGGAATGCCCAGAAACGCCTCCCTCGCAGCATCATATCCACCGTCATCGTCGGTCGGGAACCGCTCCATGCGGTCCCGTCGTTTCAGTCAAGTTGTCGCCCCTTTTTTCCCCTCCGGGAGCTGCCGCATCAAGTCAACAAGCTCGATGGCCGAGAGTGCTGCATCCCATCCCTTGTTCCCTGCTTTTGCACCGGCACGCTCCAGCGCCTGTTCAAGGGTCTCTGTCGTCAAAATACCAAATGTCACCGGAGTCCCAGTCTGCATCGCTGCCTGGGCCACTCCCTTTGCCGCCTCCGTCGCGATATAATCGAAATGTGGCGTATCGCCGCGGATGATAGCACCAAGACAGATCACGGCATTGATACTCCCCGCCGACGCCAAGCGCAACGCGACCTGCGGAATCTCAAAAGCTCCGGGACAACGAATGACGGTAATGTCCTTCTCCTCGGCCCCGTGACGGGCCAGGCAATCCAATGCGCCGCGCAACAGCGCCTCACTAATGAGGCTGTTAAAGCGGCTCAGGACGATGGCAAAAGAACGGCCCCGTGCGGACAGATTTCCTTCGATGGTATGAATCATTTGATCTTTCTCCGGGCGCAACGGCTACTGAAGCCGGCGTCGCATCATGGTGACAGTATCAGTGGAAATGAAGTATCGTCCGAGAACTTCCCGGTCGTTGCTGCGACCTCCGTGAAAATCCGAACCGCCGCTGGCGAGAAGATAATACTCACTGACGATACCGTTGTAATGCGCCACCCGCTCCTGCGTGTGCGAAGGATGGACAACCTCAATACCGTCGATTCCCGCTTCGATCAACTTGCGGAGAAGCGATTCATCAACTGCATGTGCCGGATGGGCAAGGAACGACAGCCCCCCCGCATCGGCGATCAGCCGGAACGCATCTTGCGGGGTCACGAGATACTTCTTCTCGTACGCGGGTTTGCCAAAACCTAGATACTTGTAGAACGCTTCGTGATACGTGCCGGTCAGTCCCTCTTCCATCAGCGCATTGGCGATGTGCGGCCGCCCCACGGATCCCATCCCCGCCTGTTCCAGCACCGATTCAAGGGTCAACGGAACTTGCAGTCGATTGAGCTTCTCAACGATCCGTTCAGCTCTCTTGCGGCGTTCCTCGCGGAAGAGCGCGAGATGATCCTGCAGGGCCGCGTCGTGGTGATCAAAGAAGTACCCGAGGATATGAATATCCTGCTCCCCCACCACGGTGCTCAGCTCAACCCCGGAGATCACTTCGATGCCGAGGGAGAGGGCTGCAGCACGGGATTCATCAATCGCGCCCGTGTTGTCATGGTCGGTGACGGCGACAGTCGTCAGTCCCGCCTTGTGCACCCGGTGAATGAGATCGTTGGGAGAGAGGGCCCCGTCGGAAAACGTTGTGTGAAGATGGAGATCCGCTTTGCCAACCATGCAACACGGGCCCGGGTAAGAAAGAACGGATGAAGGATCTGTCAGCTTAAAGGTACCTGGACTTGAACTTCTCATAGTCGTTGATGATCAACTTCCCCCGCTCGATTTCCAGGTGACCTTCACGTATGAAGGAGTGTATCATGCGCGATATAGTCTCGCGGGAAGTCCCCGCCATGTTGGCGAGGTCCTGCTGGAGAGGGAGTTCGTCAATCTCGACTCGTCCTTTGCGAATTTTGCCAATATCGTCGGCGAGCTGAAGCACAACATTCGCCACACGGCCGGACGCGTCCTTCAGGGACAGACTCTTGATCTGTGCGTCCGCTTTCCGCAGACGCATCGTCAGCTCTTTGAGCAATGCAATGGCCACCGAGGGGAAATCGTGCAGCAACTTGAGGAAATCCCGGCGGTGAATCATAAACAGTTCGGACTTGGTGATGGCAACGACACTGGCGGATCGTGCGAGACCGTCGAGGATCGCCATCTCACCGAAAAAATCGCTCTCTCCGAGAATGGAGAGGATAACCTCCCGGCCGTCATCATCCATACGGACAATCTTGACCTTGCCGGACACTATGACGAAGAGCGCCGCTCCCGCTTCTTCTTCGAGAAGGATGATGCTCCCCTTTTTGTACTTCTTCCTCACTCCAACCTTTGAAATGGTGTCGAGGTCCATCGGCTCCATATCGCAGAGGATGGGGACGTTTTTCAGAAACTCTATCTCGTCCTTCACTACCGGGTTCAGAATGGCCTCACTCAAATGTATGGGGGATGGGTAGGAAACGGACGAACGACCGAGAACTTTCCGCCGTGTCGATCGACAGCATCTCAACGCTGGGAGTCGACCGCATGTTCGGGGAAACCCTGCAGTCTCGTCAGCCGCGAGGTGGAGAAGCAATCCACATAATTAATGAAATATAGCCGTAGACGTGAAGAAAGTCAAGGTTGCCCACGAACAATCGGATTGCGCAAGAGGAATGCTCCGTGCGCCCTTCAAAGGCCTTCTTCGCCATGCCCGCCCTTCTCCCACGTGCCTTTCTCAGGTCCGCACGAACAAGCCCGGGGAGAGGACGCTCCCCTTCCCCTCAGGGAGGATCGGCGTTGCGTCTCTTGCCGCTTTTCAGAGCCGAATGGGTGTTTCTGTCCAAGATCTCGTCAGTCGATAAGGAGGAAATAGGTCAGAAACGCGAAACAAATCTCCGTCAGTGCAAACGACACGCCGGCTCCCCGGTCGAGTCGCCTCATGGCGGCAAGCGCGTCGGGATCTCCCGTTGTCTGGTATGCGGTTGATTTCCCATCTGCCCGAATCTTCAAATAAGCAGCGGCAAAACCTGCGGCAATCGTCACCCCTCCCCAGAAGAGAAGCCGCGCCGGACTCCTGTTGATGTTTTCATCTTTGATCATCGGGTTTTCGCAATTGGTTCCAGCCCTCTTCAGTGCGATTCGGCAAACGAGGCCTCCCCCGGAAGGGAACGGGAGGGACATGCTGCTGTATCCTTCCTTTGAGATGTTCAGACTATCCGGAGTGGGCGAACCGGAGGAGGAAAGAAGGAGAGGGGTTTGACCGATCAGCGAATCACGGACCATGACATTCGCCCCCGATGGTTCGGTGAGCAACGCGATCCCTCCCGGCATGGTGTAGCGAAGCTGGCGGTGTTCACCAGGGGCAATATCCACCGTGTCAACGACCGGTGTCGTCAGCCATGAGAGGATGTCGAACGGCACGAGCCGCACAATATGCCTCCCCGGCGCAACAGAATCGGATGCAAAGGGAGTTGTTCCCACGCGGACGGAGTCAAGAACGAGCCAGGCAGAGTCCGCCCCCGTGGTGATCATGACAGAAGCATACCGTGTGCCTCCAGTGCTTCCGGTCGTCACCGTAGGCGCGGTGGCCGCAGCCACAAAGAGGGCGATCAGACCGACAATGCGTCTCGTTGTCATGGCTCGCCCGGGCCGAATGCTGTCACCGACCGGTCGTCCGTTGCAACAATGAGGCGGCCCCCCGCGATGATGGGGGGTGTTCGGACGCGTCCCCCGACTTCTTCCCTCCAGAGGATCCGGCCATCTCCCACCCGAACGGCATAGAGATGCTTCGCGAGCGTTCCGATATACAGGATGTCACCGGTCACAGCACCGCCCGCTGCAATGGGGCCGTCAAGTGCGCTCCGCCACATGCAGTGGCCTGTCCGGCGGTCAAGTCCGCTCAGAGTCCCGGCTGCCGTCCCGACGACAAGAATGCTGTCGAGGACGACGGCATGGGCGAACACGGGTGCATCGAGGGTACACTGCCACGCCACGGTTCCGGTAGCGGCGTCGAGTGCGATCGCCGAACCGTTCCTGTTGCAGACGAACACCGTGCCGTGAGAAGCGAGCAATGGGGAGGAGATGGGGGCACCTGTCTCGTGTTTCCACAAAAGATGGCCGTCGACCGGGTGTAGTGCGTAGACAGTTCCATTGTCGGCGCCGAAAACGATGATAGTGCCATCCGTCGCCGCAGAGGAATGAATTCCCCAACGCTTCTCATTCGATGGGAATGCGAATGACCAGAGCTGTTTACCTGACCGTGGTTCAATGCAGAAGAATGTTCCTTGTGTGTTGCCAAAATACAGTCTGCCGCCGAAAAGAAGGGGTGAGACTTCAATATCTCCGCACTTCATTTTCCATTGCGCTATTCCCTTCACCAGGTTGAAGGCGACCAGTGACTCCCGCGCATTCGAAAGGGGGATCAACGCCAGGTTCGAATCGATGACCGGACTCCCCTCGATGGATTCGCCGAAGCGGCTTCCGCCGATACGGTCGCCCGTGCGGGGATCGAATGCGCACAGTTCACCCCTCTGCGTCCCCACGAAGAGGATTCCCCCGACGACCACGGGAGACCCGCTCCCGATTCCCGCAGAGACATCTTCCGCCCATATCCTGCGCAGCGGCGGCGGCAGGGGAGCCGGGACGGATGCTTCTCTCTCCGCGTTCCGTGCGAGCGTCGGCCAATCGTCGGGGCGCGGGACGGGCGCGCGGTCAAGCCGGAGACCGCCACAGCCGGAGAGAAGCAGCAGCGCGGCGGCGATGAACTGCCAATGGCGCATCAGAAATCCCACCCAAAGAAAAATTGTTGGAAAATCCCGGTCTGCAGCCGGTGGAAATTATCCTCGATCCGCTTGCCGACGTCGAAACGAAGGACCAAGGCACCGGCAAGATTGAAGCGTATCCCGCCGCCAATGCTGCCGAGAGTCTCCGTGTATTGGTTATCCCATGCGCCGCCGGCATCGACAAAGAGCGCACCGCGGAACGACATAAACGAAAGACCGCCGAAGGGGAAGAGCATCCCCAGTTCATCCAGCATGGGGAAGCGAAGCTCCTGACTTGTGAGCCAGAGCTTTTCGCCCCGGATCGACCAGCGTGGCCACCCACGAAGGTCCCAGCTTCCCCCCATGACGAATCGCCGCGACTCCTGCCCGTCATTGTAGAACAACCAAAACCGGGAGGCGAATGCGCTTCGTGTCGCAAGTCGGAGATAATGCCGATAGTCGGCGATGATGCTGTAGTAGTTGACGTTGGAATACTGTATGTCCGACGTGTATGCGAGAGTCAGGTTGAACACGGTGCCGTCGAGCGGACCGGTTGGACCCCACAGCGAATTGTCGTGTGTGAAGGAGATCGAGTTGGAGAGGAGCAACGCGCGCCGTTCGGGCAGACTTCCCTGGAGGTCCCGCGTCGAACTGCTGAGACTTGCCCCCGTCTCGATCCGTTGGAATTTGCTGAGGGGAAAGCTGAGCGAAAAATACCCGCCGTGCACCCGTTCGTAAAAGTAGTCGTCCTGCACCGTCAGGTCATATCGCCGACCGCTGAAACGGTAAATGCCATAAGCATAGTTTGTCCGTTGTCCCAGCGATGCCCGCGAGATTGCAACGTTAAAGCTTGAGAGAAAATCGGCTTGCGTCTCCGCGGTGTTGTAAAGGAGGAAATAATACTGGTCATTGCCGAGAAGATCGCTGAGCGCTACAATGGCCCCGCCCGACGTGCCGAAGACCGGATCAGTGGAAATCGCGCTTTCCGCAATGTCGAGACTGTACTCTCCCCGGTAAGGGAGAGTCTTCACAGACGTCGATCCCGCAAGTGTCGAAGGTTCCCACGGCTTGTCTTTCCCGAAAAGGTCGATGATCCGGACATCGCCGGACGTGTCGATGACCGCCATCACGTTGGGAATCTCCTTGATGCGGAAGCTGAGCTTTTCGAATGCGGTGAAGACGAGACCCCCCGAGATCGTCCAGGCAGGGTCGAATGCCGACGTCGTGAAACGGGTGAGGCGGGACATGCTGCGGACTCCCCGGACAGGGGAGCGCCTCATGTCGATCACCCAAATGTTCTGCACGCCGTCGAGGTCCGATGTGAACGCGATCCGTGAACCGTCTTTCGACCAGGCAGGAGAACCGGTGGATTCTTTCCCGTACGTGAGATATTCCACACGGCCGGAGGGGAGATCGTAGAGGAAGAGGTTATATGTCCCATCTTTTCCGTACGGGGTTCGGTCGGATGCAAAAGCGATCGTTCTGCCGTCGGGAGACCAGGCAGGGTCGCGGTCGTCGTAGCTATCGTCGGTCAGTCGCCGCAGTTCCTCCGTAGCGGGAGTAAAGATGTAGAGATCGCTCCGTCCCCCTTTATCGATCGCCGAGAAAGCAAGTGAATCCCCGGTCGGGGACCATGATACCGAACCGATGCTGACGAGCGTTGCGAATTTATATGTCGCAACGATCTCACCCGATCGTATGTCGGCGATGTGAAGTGCGTCATTCTCTCCGCTCTTCGTGACGAACGCAAGCCGGACCGGTCGGCCATTCGGCCGACCCGCCGGGGAGATGTCGATACGCCCCTGGAGAGGATGAAACGCTTCCAGTTCGTCGGTTCGTTCTCCCTCGATGACATTGACGGCAGGGGATTGCTGGTCCGTGCTGTCGAGGCGCTTGGCATAAATGCCGGTGTAGCCGGTCCTATTGCCAATGAAGTAGACGGTTCGTTCCGAGTCTGTTTCGAAAACGACGGGCTTGGAATTGAATCCTTCCTCGACGATGTTCCGCGCCGCCCTTCCGGGTTCATCGTTGCGGGCCAGAAGGGGGAAGTACTGTTTCTTCAGGGCGTACAACCATTCTTCGTCGAACTCCTGGAAACTCTTCCCGGTCGTGATCCTGAAAACTTCCTGGAAGGAGGGGTCCTTCCAGAAGTTCTCCATCAGAAGCAGAATCTTGTCCTCGCCGTAGGTTCGGGAGAGGAATTGAAGGGCAATCTGCCCTTCCTTGTACATGAGAAACGTCCCTGAGATTCTCTCCATGTTGTCCAGTCCCGTTGCGTTGCCGTTCAGCACCAGGTCGCGCAACACCATTTCTGCCTGGTCATCCCACGCCGTGGACCAGTATTCGGCGAGACCCTCCGTGAACCAGAGCGGAGGCATGCGGTCGGCCGTTTTGCGGTGGTCGGAGAGAACGTGCATGAGCTTGGCAGTCATGAAGACGTGAACAAGTTCATGGCGAATGACGTGGCGGAAGTGTGCAATGGATCCGTCGGCCGGGATGACTACCCGTCCCTTGAGATATTCGAAGAACCCTCCCACCCCCTCGGGAATGAAACCACTGGTGGTATTGGTCTGTTCGAAGTGCAAGTGTGAGCTGTAGAAGATGAGCGGGACGCGGCCACCGAGGGCGTAATTGAAACGGGTCTGCAGAACGGCGTAGCTCTCCTCCGCCAGGGCGGCTCCCTGCTCGGCCAGCCCCTGCATTTCGGGGTAGAAGTAGATATCGAAATGCTCGGTGGTCAGGACGCGCCACTGAAAATCGGTGTACTGCACTTTGTTGTGCCCGAACCAGAAAAATTGGGCTCCGGCAGGTACAGGGCCGAAAAATGAGGGGAGAAGGAAGAAGGGTAGCAGCCGCAGAAACCGTCTCATCGCAGATCCTTTGTCGGCTCCGGCGGGCCGTTGCCGGCCCGCACGGAAGAGCATTACCAGGACGTGCCGTTCCGGAATACCGTGACAAAAACTATGAGCCCCAGCGTCAGGAGCGCGACGACGACGGCAATTTTCTGTTGTCGGGTCATACCTTGGCCAATTCCTGCTTCAAATGGTCGATGACGGCAACCGGCATGGGGTCTTCCCCATGGAGCACGGCAAGGTAGAAGCTCATCCAGTCGCCGAGGTAGAGTAACGAGAAGATGCGGGCCAGGAGGGACGACCCTTCGCTCCAGACTTCGGTCACGTGAGATGTGTGTTGGGCGATCATCCCCCTGGTAATATCCATCCGGATGCTGATTCTTCGATGGTCTTGCTTGTCACGCAGGAAGAACACCTGCATCTCCTGCATTTGTTCCTTCAGGACCTTCCATCCCACGAGCTCGTTGTGGTTCATTTCGGGAAGCACGTGTCCGAACGCAAGCGACTTGGCATTCTCCGCGATCTGTCCCCTCCAGCGCGTGTTCACGCTGTCGAATCTTTCGGTGGAGGAATAGACAACGCCAAGACGGTGGCGCAGCTGCTCGGCAAGCGTGCGGGGGAGGTTATCGATGCCGTCGGGTTGCGCGTACAGGGCGGATTTCACCTCAAGAAGGGCGATGGTCTCTTTGATGTCCCGGAACTTGCTCTTGATGAATCCCATTCTTGTCAATGCAAGAAGGAGGGGGAAGAAAGAATATCCGAGCGCGGCGCGCGGCGGGAGGCCGCCCGGAACGATGATGAGAGAAGATCGGCGCGCCTTCGCGAGTCTCGCTGTCGTTCCCCCCGACGTGATGCAGAGAATCTTCGCTTTCCTCTTGATGGCTTCGCGATGGGCAGTGTTCGTTTCCTCGGTGTTGCCGGAATAGCTGGAGATGATCACCAATGTTTTCGGGCCGACAAACCGGGGGAGTGCATAGGCCCGGTTCACGAGGAAGGGGACCTTCAATTCGTCCGCGAGGTAGCTGCGGAGAAGATCCCCGGCGATCGCCGATCCACCGAGACCGCACAAGACGATCTGTTCGATCCCTTTGGCCCGGAGCGAGATCGTTGCGGAGGTGCCGATGGCGACTGCTTCACGCACCTGGGTCGGAAAATTCCTGATCAGGTCATACATTCCGCGGGGATCAACAGCACGTATCTGTTCCGTTGTCATGGAGGAACTCCTATGTCGGATTGTTCTTCGAAGGGTATCTCGGGCAACCTGTCGCGCATGACCGACCAGAGGTAATCGCGGACCTCCTGATCGGTCGGGAGAGAGAGAGCTTTTTCAGCAACCCGCTTCGCGTCCCGCTGGCGTATGGAGAGGATAATCTTCTTGATCTCCGGGAGCACCACGGGGATGACGGAGAGCTCGTCGATTCCGAGGCCGACCAACAACACCGTGGCCAGAGGATCGCCCGCCATTTCCCCGCACATTCCGACCCAAACGCCGCGCTTGTGCCCGGCCTCGATGATGTGCTTGATGGTGCGCAGCACGGCGGGATGAAAGGGTTGGTAGACCGACTGGACAGCGTTGTTGTTTCTGTCCACGGCGAGAAGATACTGGATCAGATCATTCGTGCCGATGCTTAGAAAGTCCACTTCGCCGGCGATCTGGTCCGCCATGACCGCCGCCGCCGGAATTTCCACCATCACGCCGACCTTAACCCCCGCATCGTACGGCATGCCACGCGTGTTCAGTTCCTTCTTCGCCTGTTCGACCATTGCCTTGGCGCGGAGGATTTCCGTAACGTTGGAGACCATGGGGAACATGATCCGGACGTTCTTCCCGCTGCTGGCGCGGAGAATGCTGCGAAGCTGCGCGAGAAAGAGTTCCGGCCGGTCGAGCATCGCCCTGATGCCCCGCCATCCAAGGAACGGATTCTCCTCATGTTCCGTATCGGGCCCGATCTTGTCCCCGCCGACGTCGAAAGTGCGGAAGATCACCGAGTGCGGGGAGATTCCATCGGCAACGGCCCGGTAGACCTCGTATTGTTCCTCTTCCGTCGGATATCGCTCTTTCCCGATGAGCTGGCTTTCTGTCCGGAACAGGCCGATCCCGGCAGATCCCTGCTGTCGGCAGAATTCGATCTCGTCGTCGAATTCGATATTGGCCGACAACTCGATATGCTTATGATCGGGTGTCTCTGCAGGCAGTCCTGCGATATCGACGAGGCGCTCTTCGAACTCCTTGAATCGCTGTCTCTTCTGCATCAGCGTTTGCAGCGTCTCTTCGGTGGGGTTGAGGACGACGACACCGGCGTACCCGTCCAGTGCGATCGTATCACCCGTCTTGATCAACTTCGTTGCCGTGCGGAGTCCGACGACAGCGGGAATCTTCAATGAACGCGACAGGATCGCCGCATGCGACGTCACGCCTCCCATGTCGGTTGCATAGCCCAGAATCTGATTCCTGCTGAACACCACCGTGTCGGCCGGCGCAAGCGTTTCCGACACAATGATAGACTCGCCTTCCAGGCGCGAATACAGCTTTTGATCCTGAATGTTCCGAATGATCCTGTTCATGATATCGTCCACGTCGTGCGCCCGTTCGTGCATGTATTCATCAGGGGACGCGAGCATCACGCGTTTGTATTTATTGATCTCATCCGCCACAATTGCTTCGGCGTTCTTCAACTCGGCGCCTATTCGCTTCTCGATCGATCCCATCAGGATCTGGTCGCTGAGGATCATGATCTGTGCCTCGAAGATCCGCGCGTTCTGGGACCCCAGCCGCTGCTCTGCGAAAGCATGGATCTTCGACAATTCCTTTTCCGAACGGGACGTGGCGTTGCGCAGCCGCTGGACCTCTCCCTCGACTTCCTTCGGGACGATCGACTTGACCTGGACCTGAGGAACGTGTTTGCTGTACAGGTACGCCGCGCCACAGGCGATGCCAGGTGCGGCGGCAATGCCCTTCAGGACGACTTCGGGTCGTATGGTGATTTCGGATTCCATCTATTCCTCGTCGAACTTGCGTTCAAATATCGCAACAATGGCGGCAGCGGCCTCTTCCTCATCGGGTCCTTCGACACGGATCGTAAGCTGCGAACCCTGTTCCGCCGCGAGCGTCATCACCCCAATAATGCTCTTGCCGTTGATTTCGAATCCATCCTTTGCCAGGGTCAATTCCGATTGAAAGCGCGCCGCGGTTTTTACCAACAGGGCGGCCGGTCTGGTGTGAAGCCCTTTCCGGTTCAGGATCGTCACCGTTTGTTCGATCATTCGTCTCTCATGACACCCGCGTGGTGAGATCCTCGGCAAGCTGGACGAGCATGGAGCGCGCGACGGTGTCCGGCAGGCGGGACAGCGAGCGGAGAGCTTCGTCGGTATTCCGGCGGATAAGGCGCCGCGCATCGTCCAGAGCTCCGCACCTTTCGTAGAGCGCCGCGACCGCCGCAACGGTCTCTCTCCCTGCCTCTGTCAGCGCTCCGGTCCGCTTCCTCCACGGCCTGGACGAGTTTCCCTTGCGAAGCACCGACTCCAGCAGGCGCCGGTCCCCTCCGGCGGCCTTTCGGACTGCCGTCAGGAGGAGGAACGTTTTCTTTCTTCCGATGATGTCGCCGCCGATCGTCTTTCCGAAGTCTGCCGGGTCCGCGACGACGTCGAGCAGATCATCCTGGAGCTGAAACGCCCTGCCGAGGCAGCGACCAAAGACGCGCAGGGCGCGCTGCTGTCGCGGGGTTCCGCCCCCAATGATCCCGCCCAGTTCGGCCGACATCCCCAGGAGGGCCCCCGTTTTCTTTTCGATCATCCGAAAGTATTGCGCGACGGTGACATCCTTGCGGCGCTCATTCTCGAGATCGAGCGCTTGTCCGTCACAGACGTCGATTAACCCCTGTGTGAAGAGGGCAGCGAGCTCCCGGTGATGCCCCCTGGCCCCCTTCAGCAGGCGTTCATACGCGCTGCCCACCAGCACGTCCCCGACCAGCAGAGCCAGATTCACATCCCACTTCGTGTGGACGGTTCGTCTTCCGCGCCTCGCATCGGCGTTGTCCATAATGTCGTCATGGACAAGTGTGAAGTTATGGAGGATCTCCACCGCGGCCGCGGCGTCTGCCGCATCCGCGCCCTTGCCGCCGACGGCCTGGCAGGAAAGGACGACGATGGTGGAGCGGATATGCTTTCCCCCGCCGTCGAGCAGATACGTGCATCCGTTGCGCAGCGAGCGCGCCGTGATCGCCGCCGGGAGAATCCGGAGATTCCGGCCTGCCTCTCGACGCAACTCTTCCATCCGGCGGCGATATGCCGATCTCTTCGATGTCCTCATCGGCGCACGAGGGGCGCGAGTCTGAGGTCGGCGAGGGTGCGACTGCCGGTCAGGAACATGGCGCCGCGCAACTCCATTGCCCATGCGTCAATCACCTCTCGGAGACCGGCAACCCCCTTTGCGTGGAGTGCCGAGAGCATCGGTCTTGCGGCTGCGGCAATATCTGCGCCGAGTGCAAGGCATTTTGCTGCTTCCAGTCCGGTCGTTATCCCACCGGAAGCCACGAGGGTGAAGCTGTGTCCCTGCGTGCGGAGCATTGCGGCATCCCTTACCGCGTCCGCCGTAGGAATGCCCCAGTCCCAGAAATGTTCTCCCACCGTCCGATCCTTCCGGCGGAGTGTCTCCACTCCGGTCCAGCTCGTCCCTCCCGCCCCCGCAACGTCGATCCAGCGAACCCCAGCATCCAGCAGGCGGCCGACCACGTCTGCTGAGAGGCCTGCGCCGATTTCCTTGACGATGACGGGAATGGGGAGGGAGCGTACCAACATTGCTATTCCCTCCAAAACGCCGCGGAACCTTGGATTCCCTTCGGGCTGCATGAACTCCTGGGGAGCGTTCAAATGGACCGCAAATGCATCGGCGTGAATGATCTCGATGAGTCTCTGTATCGGCGCCGCGTCTCTCAGGCCCGCAACTTCGGCCGCCCCGATATTTCCCACAACGGGGATCGATGGGGCGACTTCCCGGACGATACGGAATGTGCGGTGGAATTGACTATCCTCCAGCGCCTGCCGCTGGCTCCCCACGCCCATAGCGATCCGTTTTTCCTCGCAAACAGTCGCAAGGCCGCGGTTGATCGCCAGCGCACCGGCAAAGCCGCCCGTCATGCAGGAGACCATGAATGGGAGCGCGAGCTTCCGCCCTAGAAACTCGGTCCCCGTCCTGACTTCCGCGAGATCGATTTCTGGCAGAGCGTTGTGCACGAAATCCAGACGCTCCAGGCCGGTCGTCTTCCCGCGAAAACGGATATCACGCCGTGAGAGAATCTCGACGTGTTGTTCCTTTCGTGATGCCGTGGTGTGTGTGCGTGCCTTCTTGGGCATGGGATCGTGGGTGGGGTAATGGAAATCCTCAAAATTATACCAATTTAGCGCCTGAGAATCAAACATCACCGCTCATTGCAAGAATCGTTCGCAAGGGACGTGTGACGCAGATCTCCTGAACGGCCGCAGCGAATGAGTATCTTGCTTCTGGGAGACCGGTTCTTTACCTTACATGACTTTTATTCCTGATTTGCAAGAGTACTGACAGACCATGCGAGCAATCATACCGGTGGCCGGAGTCGGCAGCCGGCTCCGTCCTCATACGTACGCTCTCCCCAAAGTCCTGCTCAATGTCGCCGGGAAACCGATTCTCGGCCATATCATTGACAAGGTCCGTGGCGAAGGTATTACCGAAGCGACTATTGTCGTTGGGAATATGGGCGAGAAAATCCGGGAGTACGTCAGCGGTGCATACCCGGACTTTCCCGTCGACTATGTGGAACAGGAAGAGCGGCTCGGCCTCGGGCACGCGATCCACCTGTCGGAAAAGACGATCGGCGCAGAACCGATCCTCATCATCCTTGGCGACACGATATTCGATGTCGACCTTGCGCCGGTTCTGCAGGGAAAAGTCTCCGCACTCGGGGTGAAAGCCGTTGAGGATCCGCGCAGGTTTGGTGTGGCGGAAATCCAGAATGGCAGGATTATCCGCCTTGTCGAAAAACCGGAAAAGCCGACGACAAATCTTGCAATTGTGGGGCTCTATTATATTGTCCACCCCCGGCTTCTTGTTGAGTGTCTCAACGATCTGGTGACCCGCGATGCACGGACGAAGGGAGAATACCAGCTCACCGACGCCCTCCAAGGGATGATCGATCGGGGAGAAATGATCGTGCCGTTCAAGGTCGAAGGTTGGTATGATTGTGGAAAACCGGAGACGCTTCTCTCGACGAACAGAGCCCTGCTGCAAAAACGCTCCACCAGCAATGCGATTCCCGGCGTCGTGATCAACGAACCCGTCTATATCGCACCTTCTGCGAACCTTTCGAATTGTATCGTCGGCCCCAATACTTCGGTGGGAAATAATGCCGAAGTGAGCGGATGCGTGATACGCAACTCGATCATCAGCGAAGGTGCCCGCGTACAAGGAATGTTGCTCGATAATTCCATCATCGGAAACGGTTCTGTGCTGACAGGGAGTTTCAAGCGGATCAACATCGGCGGGGAGTCCGAAATCGAATTTTTCTGAACCTGGGTTTTTACCTATTCGTCCACTCTTGAGGAATACCATGTCATATCTGTTTACGTCAGAATCCGTTTCGGAAGGTCATCCGGACAAGGTCTGCGATCAGATCTCCGATGCGATCTTGGATGCAATCCTCGCGCAAGACAGGAATGCACGTGTGGCGTGCGAGACGTTCGCAACGACGGGGCTTGTGTTGGTTGGCGGGGAGATTACCACGCATGCCTACATCGAGGTCCAGGACATCGTCCGACAGGTCATTCGTGACATCGGCTACACAAAGGCCGAATACCGGTTCGACGCCGAGTCGTGTTCGGTGCTTTCCAGCATTCATTCACAGTCGCCAGACATAGCCAGGGGTGTCGACACGGGCGGGGCGGGAGACCAGGGGATGATGTTCGGCTATGCGACGAACGAGACACCGGAATTCATGCCGATGCCTCTTATGTACGCCCACAAACTGGTGAAGCGCCTCACCGATCTTCGGAAGAAACAGCCAAAGCTGATGCCGTACCTCCGTCCCGACGCGAAATCGCAGGTGACGATTGAATATCACGGACAGAAACCTTCGCGGGTGCACACCGTCGTGATCTCCACCCAGCACGATCCGAATGTCACGCAGAAGAAGATCAAAGAGGACGTGATCCGCTACGTGATCAAACCTGTCATCCCCGAAGGTCTCTTGGACAAGGAGACGGTGATTCTCGTCAATCCGACGGGGAGATTTGAAATCGGCGGCCCCCATGGCGATACCGGTCTCACGGGCCGGAAGATCATCGTCGATACGTACGGCGGGAAGGCCCCCCACGGCGGCGGCGCATTCTCCGGAAAAGATCCTTCCAAGGTCGATAGAAGCGCGGCCTACGCAGCACGACATATCGCCAAGAACATCGTCGCATCGGGACTGGCGGATGAATGTCTCATCCAGGTCGCTTATGCGATCGGGGTCCGGGAACCCGTGTCAATCCACGTGGATACGCGTGGGACAGGACGCATTCCCGACAGTGAATTGGACAAGGCAATCATCAAGGAGATCGACATGACGCCGGGTGGAATCATCAGACGGCTTAACCTCCGCCGCCCGATCTACCGGAAGACGGCCTCCTATGGGCACTTCGGACGGAATGACAAGGATTTTACGTGGGAGAAGCTTGACCTCGTCGATAAACTCCTCAAAGCAATCAAGTAATCATCACATTTACTCACTGGAGAGCAGAAACGGAATGAATCACAAGTCGGGGAAGTACAAGGTGAAGGATCTGGGCCTTGCGTCCCAGGGAAACCTCCTGATCGAATGGGCGGAATCGCGCATGCCGGTGCTTACGGCACTGCGCGCGAAATATGCGAAGACAAAGCCGTTCAAGGGCTATCGCATTGCCGGCTGCCTCCATGTCACCAAGGAGACTGCGGTCCTCGTCAGGACGTTCATCGAAGCCGGTGCGGAGGTGAGCTGGAGCGGCTGCAATCCGCTGTCCACCAACGACGCTGTTGCGGCTGCCCTGGCAAAGGACGGAACGTCGATCTTCGCTTGGCACGGGATGAATACAAAGGAGTTCTATTGGTGCATCGAGGAGACACTGAAGTTTCACCCCCACCTGACCCTGGACGACGGTGCGGACCTCATTTTTACGATTCACAACAAGCATCCGGAATTTGCCCAGAAATTCGTCATCGGCGGGACGGAGGAAACGACGACGGGCGTCCACCGCCTCCGCGCCATGGCCGGGGCCGGCGCATTGAAGTATCCGGTGATCGCGGTCAATGATGCTGAGACGAAATGGGATTTCGACAACGTCTACGGGACCGGACAGTCAACCCTCGATGGCGTGCTGCGGGCCACCAGCGTACTGCTGGCGGGAAAGAATATCGTCGTGGCAGGGTTCGGTCATTGCGGGAAGGGTGTTGCGATGCGCGCAAAGGGACTCGGCGCCAATGTCATCGTGACCGAAGTAAAACCGACTGCCGCCCTGAAAGCAACCCTCGAAGGTTACCGCGTGATGCCGATGGACCAGGCGGCGAAGGTCGGCGACGTGTTTATTACCGCCACGGGAGTGAAGGACGTTATCATTGATAGGCACTTCAAGGTCATGAAGAACGGGGCGATCGTATGCAATACAGGGCACTATGATTGCGAAGTAAATCTCGTCCACCTCGCGAAGTTCACAAAGAGGAAACGCGAGATCAGGATGAACAACGAAGAATACACGCTCAAAAACGGCCGAAGGATCTATGTGCTCGCCCAGGGCCGTCTGGTGAACCTGGCGGCGGCGGAGGGACACCCGTCGGAGGTAATGGATATGTCGTTCGCCAACCAGTTCATGTCGCAGCTCCGGCTTGTGGAATTGCACCGCAAGGGGGTTCGCCTTGAGAACGGCGTCCACGACATCCCGTCCGCACAGGATCAGGAGATCGCCAACGTGAAACTTTCGACGCAGGGAATCAGGATCGACAAACTGACGCCCGAGCAGGAAGCCTATATGGAGGACTTCAGCGCCGGCACGTAAGCCTCCATGGTGGATGGGAGAGAACAAAACGACAAAAGCGGCCGAAGAGCCGCTTTTGTCGTTCAGTGAAACTGCCGTCACGCAGGGGACGGGTTATCGTCCCATGACCCGCTTGATCGAAAAGAGAAGATAGTCGATGGTAAAAGGCTTCGTGATGTAGTCATCCGCACCAAGCTTCAGCGTCTCCGTGGCCACGGAGAAGCCCACCCGCCCGGTCAGCATGATGACCTTGCACTTCAATCCCTGGTCCTTGATGATCTTCAGTACGTCGATCCCCGACTTCCTCGGCATGTTGATATCGAGGAGCATCAGGTCGTAATTCCCAGTCCCCAACATTTGGATCGCGACGGCGCCATCCTCCGCTTCGTCCAACACGTAACCCACGAGCGTCAACTGATCCCGGACGATCGTCCGCAGATCGGGATCGTCGTCAACATAGAGAATTCGTAATTGGTCCATGGGTAGGTGTAGTAATGTCAACGCTATATACCGAAAATTGCCCCAAAAGTCAAACAATTTGCCCATGGTCTTCCGCGGCGGGTTCCTGCCTGGCAGAACGCGTTTCGTTTGCATCGCCGCGGCTTTGTCGCTCAGCGCGGCCGAGGCCCAGATTGCGACATTNNGTCAGCACGAGTACTCCCCGCTCATCTCCCCAGTGCGTCATGGCAGTCAACGCCACTGTTGCGCAGGCCCTGACTTCCCCTGTTTTCACTCTTACCGCAGTCACGAAAGGAGAGATTTCTCTCTGGACCCGCCGCTCAGCTTCGTTTAAGGCACACGTGGTTTGCGAGGGATCCTCCGACGGGGGGGCGACATTCCCATTCGCCGTGGGTGACACGCTGGGATATTCCGGGTCGACCTCGTACAGCCAGTGGGTGGCTCCTCTTCCCGGGGAATTGGCGGGAAGGGAAGGCGTCCGGTTCCGGTGGAGGATCGTCCCGGATGCGACTGGGACAACCGGAACCATGAGGTTCGATGATGTGGCGGTCGCTCCTTCCGACCCGCGAGAGGAGGGGAAAATGGTGATCAACGAGATCATGTTTGCGCCCATATCAGGCGAACCGGAATGGGTTGAACTCGCCAACGCCGGCCCGGGAACAACCAACCTTCGCGGGATGCAAATCTCGGATGCCTCAACGGGATCGAAACATACGATCATCCCGGTCGACCTCCTTGTTGCGCAGGGTGAATACGTCGTCCTTACCCGCGATTCGGTGCTCCTCGCCGGGGCGAGACTTGGAATCCCCGGACGCGTCATCAGCGTAGCCGGGTTTCCCTCTCTTAACAATGGAGGCGACGAGGTACACTTGTTCAGCAGCCGGGGGGAAGGGTTGGACAGCGTCGCGTATGCGGGAGTGTCGGCATCGACTCCGGAGGGACTCTCGTTGGAACGTTGGGACACCGGAGGGATTTCGTCGGATCCAGTCAACTGGGGATTGTGTAACGACCCCGCCCGCGGAACGCCGGGGCGGGAAAACTCCATCGCGAGGCGGGAATACGACATTCGGATGAGTGGAGGGAATGCGCGCTGGCGTGAGGATGGTATGATGGAGATTGGCGCCACTGTGTGCAACGTGGGTCGGCATAGCGTCCAGGATGTTGCGGTGGAGTTCATCGATATGACTGCAAGCGCCCCGGGGGGAAAGCTGATCGCGCGCGTTGAGGTGCCGGGACCGATCGGGCCGCGGGATTCGCTTCCCGTGCCCGCGATGTGGGAAGGGCCTGCGCCGGGCAATCATACTGTCGCTGCCATTGCGATGATGGCGGCTGATCAACGGCGCGCAAACGACACGGCGCGGTTTCTTGCCTCGGCCCCCGCGCCCCCAGGAAATGTGGTGATCAACGAAATCATGTTCGCCCCGCTGGCTGGAGAAGCGGAGTACATCGAAGTGTTCAATGCCGGTGATTGTCCGATGAATCTGGCGGGGTGGACTCTGACCGATCGCCCCGGGGTCAATGGAAAGTGGAACTCTGCGAGGGTNNAGCATCTTTCGATTTTTTCCCGGGATTGTGGCTCTCGATCCGCGAACGATCATTCTCCCCCGCGGCGGATTCATCACGCTGAATAATGAAGGGGACGATGTCATCCTGCATGATCCCCTCGGCAATACCGTCGACAGCGTACGTTATGTGCCGGATTGGCACAATCCGGCACTTCTGGACAGAACGGGAGTCTCCCTCGAAAGAATCCTTGTCCGCGGCCTCTCTTCTGATGCGTCCAACTGGACGTCTTGCGTTCTTCCGATCGGTGGAACGCCGGGATCAGCGAACAGCGTCGCCGCTCCCCGCTCGACGTCGGCAACAACTCTTTCCTGCAGGCCGAATCCGTTCTCGCCTGACTCTGATGGGAAAGACGATGCGACGGTCATCCATTACAACTTGCCCGAAGGCGTCTGGAGCGTTTCCCTCCGCGTGTTTGACGTGAGGGGAAGATTGATCCGCCGTCTTGTGACTGCCGTGCCCGGAGCGGGAAAGGGAGATGCCGTGTGGGATGGGCGTGACGACGAACGGATGCGGGGAAGGGTGGGGATCTATGTCATCTTGCTGGAAGCGGTGAATCAGAAGAGCGGAGAAATCATCACCGCGAAATCACCGGTCGTTCTGGCGGGAAGACTTTGAGGAGCGGACACACGTGTCATCGAGAGGGGATGGGATTATGCCCAGACACCCTTGGATTCGCCGAAAATGAGCCGGTCCACCAACCTGAGGATCTCGTGTACCGGGGTCATTTTGTCAAGACTGAAGTCGATCTTCGGATCCAGCTTGATCGCGTTTGTGTACAAGTCTTTGAAGCCCGACACGAAGATAAATTTCGTTTTCTTGTATCTGTCGATCTCGCGGGCGAATGCGTGGAGCTTCAATCCGTCCAAACGCGGCATCCTGATGTCGGAGATAATGAGATCGATGTCCGATTTTGCCAGGACTTCGCATCCCTCCGCTCCGTCTTGGGCTGTGTGGATGGTGTACCCATTCCGTCGCAGAATCTCTCCGAGAAGGGAAAGGTAGTCCGCATTGTCGTCAACCAGCAGGATATCCATCGCCGTCTTGTGTCGTTTGTGCAGATTTCGTTCTTCGTTCCGGACACAAGATCGGAATATCCAAATCTGGTCTTTGTGCGCACAATCACATCTCTTTCTCCGCACGTGTTTCGTCTGTCGGTCATTCAGAATCGCTTGAAGGCGAAAAGGATTGGGGCGAGGATGCAGAGAAAAGAGACGGCGTAGTTCCAGCGGACAAGAATACGGACGACGGTCAGCGGGATGCGTCCAGAATTCTCTTCATGTCCGACTGGACAAGCCGATAGAGATGCCATTCCTTCATGTGGACGGCCCCCAGGCGCTTGTAGAAATCGATCGCCGGCTTATTCCAATCAAGCACCGTCCACTCCATCCGGCCGCATCCGCGGCGGTGTGACTCTGCCACCATCGCACGGAACAACGCATAGCCCACTCCTCGGCCCCTGTGCGAGGGGAGCACAAATATATCTTCAAGGTACAGTGTCGGCAGCGCGAGGAAACTCGAGTAGGTCTCGAGGATCAGTGCGTAACCCACGCTTCTCCCGTCGCAAACAGCGAGATGACATTCGATCCGTGGTCGCGGCGAAAACATGTCGCGGAGAAGCCGCTTCTTCGCTGCGGCGTTGGGCGGTTTCAGCTTCTCATATGCGGCGAGTGCGTCGATGAGGGAGAGAAGAGCGGGGCCGTCTGATGGTTCCGCGCGCTGGATGTGAACGGTCGTTTTTGACTTTGACACGGGATGTCGGGTTGTGTGAATGAAAAATCTCCGAGTTTCCGGCCGGTGCACGGAATCAGCAGATTCTCGGCAGTTGTTCGCCTGAGAGCATATCGACCACACGCGTACCACCGATCCTGCTTTTCATGAGCACGGTCCCCGGGTGCCCGGCGGTCACTTCGCCTATCACGGCAGCGTTGCGACCCAGAGGGTGCTCGCGCATGCGTGCGAGGATATCGTCGGCCCCTTCCGGCGAAACGAATGCCAGAAATTTTCCCTCATTGGCGACATAGAGCGGATCGAGGCCGAGGAGTTCGCAGGCGCCGCGGACCTCTTCCGTCAGCGGGATGCTCTCTTCGGTCAGGAGAATGCCGACGTGCGATGATTCCGCGATCTCATTCAACGAGCTCGCCACGCCCCCCCGTGTCGGGTCGCGGAGGACGTGTACCTTCTCTCCCGCAGCCAGAAGCGTCGCGACGATTCCGTTGAGGGGGGCGGTATCGCTCTCGATCGCACTGTCAAATCCGAGCCCTTCCCGCACGGACATGATGGCAATGCCGTGCACGGCGATGGGTCCGTTCACCAGGATCTTGTCGCCGGGGCGCGCATTGCGCGGGTGAATCTTGATACCGGGGAGGATTGTCCCTATGCCGGAAGTGTTGATGAAGATCCGATCTCCCTTCCCCTTTTCCACGACCTTCGTATCACCCGTCACGATCCGAACCCCCGCCTCCTGTGCCGCGTTGTGCATGGAAACGACGATACGCCAGAGGTCATTCATCGGGAGACCTTCCTCGATGATGAATCCGGCTGACAGATGCACCGGCCGGGCGCCGCACATCGCGAGATCATTGACGGTGCCGTTGACCGCGAGTGCGCCGATATCGCCCCCCGGGAAAAACACCGGGTCGACAACATAGGAGTCTGTGGAGAACGCCAGGTTGGCGCCGTCCAGTGCAAACACGGCGCCGTCGTGCAGCGGCTCCAGGATCTCGTTGGCGAATTGAGAAACGAACATCTTTTGGATCAACTGCTGGGTCAGGCGCCCGCCTCCGCCGTGTGCGAGCAGGACGGAGGGATAATCGGTCAGGGGGATCGGGCAGTTGAGTCCTGCTCCGAAATCCACCGGAGGGGGTTTTGTCATGAATGTCCGGCTTTCTCTGTCAGGGTGTTGCGGCAGGAGTTCCTTGCCGTCGTCGGTAATGATAGTACGCCGCACAAGAGCCTTCCGATGACACCATGGGCGCTCCGAGGGGATGCTCGGGCGTGCATTGATGCCCGAAAGCGGAACAGTCGTACGGCTTCTTCCATCCCTGCAAAATCTGGCCGGCAATGCAGAGGGGAGACTCCTGCGCTGCGATCGTGCCGACCTCGAAAACGCGGGCGGCGTCGAAGGCGGCGTACTCCTCCCGCAGTTCGAAACCGCTCGACGGTATGATGCCGATCCCTCTCCACGCCCGGTCGGAGACTGTGAAGACCTCCTGCAGCAGCCGCCTGGCACGGACATTCCCCTCCTGCCGCACGGCTCGTGTGTATTGATTCTCGACCTCGTGTCTTCCTTCCTCCAGCTGCTTGACCGTCATTGCGATTCCCTGCAGGAGATCCAGCGGTTCGAAACCGGTGACGACAATCGGGATGGCATAACGGGATGCAAGGGGGATGTACTCCTCATAACCCATGATCGCGCAGACATGACCTGCCGCAAGAAAACCCTGCACGTGATTGGAAGGGGAGGAAAGGATTGCTTCCATGGCAGGGGGAACGAGCACGTGGGAGCAGAGGAGGGAGAAGTTCTTCACACCCATCCGCCGTGCCTGCCAGACAGCCATGGCATTGGCGGGTGCAGTTGTCTCGAAGCCGACACCGAAAAACACAACCCTCTTCTTCGGGTTCTCCTGGGCGATCTTCAGGGCATCGAGGGGGGAATAGACCATCCGTACGTTTCCCATCTCCGCCTTGACGGTGAGGAGGTCCTTCTGGGAGCCCGGGACGCGGAGCATATCGCCGAACGATGTCAGGATCACATCCGGTTGCGATGCGATGGCGATTGCCTTGTCGATCATTTCCAAAGGTGTGACGCACACCGGGCAGCCGGGCCCGTGCACAAGGGTGATGGCGGGGGGGAGAAGAGACTCAATTCCGTACTTGACGATCGTGTGCGTCTGCCCGCCGCAGATTTCCATGATGGTCCACGGACGGGTTGTGATTCGTTGGAGAAGATCAGCGAACCGCGCGGCGCTGTCCTTGTCACGGTATTCATCGACAAAACGCATTGTTCCTCCCTCCCTACTCGCCGTCCTTTGGTGCGGGGCCGTCCGGGGGCTTCATGTCCCCCTCCTCAAAGTCTCCGATCTCCTGAAAGAGGCGCAGCGTTTCCAATGCCTCCTCCTCATCCACTTTGCTGATCGCGAAGCCGACATGGACGATCACGTATTCTCCTTCGCGGACATCGGGGAGCCACTCCAGGCATACCTTTTTCGATATTCCTCCGAAGGAGACGTCTGCCATGAGCGGCGTCCCTCCCTGATCGATGGACAACACCTTACCGGGAATTGCCAGGCACATAATCCCCCTCTTTCTCTTTCGCCGGATGCCAGGTGGCGGCGTAGATCTGTCCAAGCGCTATTCCACCGTCATTCGGCGGTACGCGCTGGTGCCAGTACGGTCGGAATCCTGCCGTCCGAAGCCGGCCGACAGTTCGTTCCGTCAGGTATGCGTTCTGGAAGCAGCCGCCCGAAAGGACGACCCGCTCCTCGCCGCAGCGCTGCGCTACGGCAACGATCCCTTCCACAAGCCCGTTATGAAAGCGTGCGGCAACCAGCGGCAGCGGCACATGTCTTTCCACATCCTTCAGCAAAGAAACGATCAATTCCTCCCAATCGAGAATGAGAGGTTCTCCCGCTCGACCCGGCACCGGCGCTCTCAATGGCATCGGATATGCTTCGTCGGTCCCGCACCCGGCAGCGGCGTGCTCCATCTGCATCGCTGCCTGTCCTTCGAAGCTGCTCACCTGTCGCAGATCCGTCAGGGATGCCGCAGCATCGAACAGCCGCCCTGCCCCGGACGACCAAGGGGCGTGAACTCCCTTTTCCAGCATGATGCCGATAGTTGCCCGGTCCTTCTCATTGAATGCCCGCACCGGCGCGAATTCCTGCCGCGAAAGAACCGATGGGCCGAAAATCTCGAAAAGGAGTCCGAGCGCCGAGCGCCGCGGTTCCCGTGCGGCGATGTCCCCCCCGGGAAGCCGAAACGGACGGAGTGCCGCAAAGCGCGTGAACGCATCCGGTGTTGCCACAAGGAACTCGCCCCCCCACGCCGATCCATCGGTGCCAAGCCCCGTTCCGTCCCAGGCGACACCCAGGACGCGTTCCTGCAGATCGTTCTCCGCCATGCAGGAGGCAACATGTGCGTGGTGGTGCTGCACGCGGATGTGAGGGAGACCCGTCTCACAGGCAAATTGAGAAGAAAGATAATCCGGATGCAGGTCAGATACAACCCGGCCGGGGGTGAGCCCGAACAATCCCTGGAGATCCCTGACCGCCGCGCGAAAAGCGTCCCAGGATTCCTTCGTTTCCAGGTCGCCGAGATGCTGACTGAGGAACGCATTGGATCCTTGTGCGACGGCAACGGCGTTCTTCAGATGAGCGCCGACAGCGAGGGTCGGGGATACAGACATCGGCAGACGGATGGGAAGAGGAGCGAACCCGCGTGCGCGCCGCGTGAGCAGCTCCCTTCCTGCCACCAATCGCACAATCGAATCATCGGCATGACGGACAATCTGCCGGTTGTGGACGAGATAGGCGTCGGCGATTCCCTGCAATCGCTCGACGGCCTCACGTTCTTCGATGCACATCGGCTCGTCGGACCTGTTCCCGCTCGTTGCCACAATCAAAAAACGGAGTTCGCGCAATAAAATGTGATGCAAGGGCGTGGTGGGGAGCATGATGCCGAGCGTGGGGTTCCCCGGTGCGACCCCTTCCGCCGGGCCGCGATCATCGTCCGGCGAAGGCATCTTTGGCACGACCTTCTCTTTCTTCCGGAGGAGGACAATCGGCGCTTCCGGTGATCCGAGGAGACGCGCCTCCAGCGGGGAGACGATGCACCATTCTCGCACTGTGGGGATGTCGGCGGCCATAAGTGCGAATGGCTTCTCCTCCCGGAGCTTCCGTTCCCGCAGCCGGCGGACCCCGTCCTCGTTCCGGGCGTCCACAAGCAATTGAAAGCCGCCGAGACCTTTGAGTGCGACCACGGCGCCCTCCCTGATGAGCCGTGCGGCTGCAAGCAGGGCTTCATGGTCGTGGGCGAGCGCGCTTCCTGAGCGATCCCAGAGCGCGAGCCGGGGACCGCAGGCCGGACAGGCGATGGGTTGCGCGTGGAATCTGCGATCCAACGGGTCTTCGTATTCACGCCGGCAGTCGGGACACATCGCAAACGAGCGCATCGATGTGTTCGGACGATCATACGGAAGGGAGGTGATGATCGTGAACCGTGGGCCGCAGTGCGTACAGTTGGTAAAGGGATAGAGATACCGCCGGTTGGAAGGGTCGAAGATGTCGGCAAGACACTCAGGACAGGTCGCCACGTCGGGCATGACCAGTGTCGTGGGTTCTCCTTCGAGCGAACTCTCCCCGATTGCGAAGGTCGTGTCTCCCCTCGGATCAAGGAATATCGACTCGAGACTCTGAATAGACGCGAGTCGGGGCTTTTCCCTTTCCACGCGGAGGAGAAACTGTTCAACGGCCTCCTGCGGACCTTCAGCGTCGATGAAGACGCCGAGGGGCGAATTCCGCACGCCGCCGTGAAGACCGAGCCCGGTTGCGAGGCGGTAAACGAATGGTCTGAACCCGACGCCTTGAACGACGCCGCGGACAACGATATGAACGCGCGTGGTCACCACGCAAAATACGGAGATTGGAGGAATAATCAACTCCCGCTGCTCACGCGGCGGGTTCGACCGGGTTGGAGGGGAGGGTGGCGCTGAATGCCTGATCGTTGCAGAGGATCCGGGCGACGGCCTCAACGCATGCCGTGATCGCCGACCGCGTCGGTTCCGTTATTGCTGTCCCTATCCCGCACTCATATGCGGGAATCTCCACGAGCATCGCCTCTTCCGGTCTCCGCTCATAGAGGGAGAAGCAGAGGTCCATAATTTCCGCAGGCGACAGCGAGTGGGATCCCGGCCGGGTCCTGCGGGGGGATCCGCCGAGAAGCGAGAATGCAAGGTGCGGGTTGCGGAGACTGGCGTCGAGAAAGACAACACGCCCGAACCCACGGAGGCGTTCTGCGAGCTCGGGCTGAAGTCCCTGCATGGTGTCCACGGCCAGGTCCGGCAGACGGGCCGCCAATTGTTCGGCCGCAAGAATACCCGCGCCGTCGTCTCCGCGGAGTGTGTTGCCAAACCCGATGACAAGTGCCGGTATCACCGGCGGATCTCGTCAAGGAGCCGGTGATCAGCGTCAAACAACTGCACATGCAACGGCATCTGTCCTGCGGCGTGCGTCGAGCAGGAGAGACACGGGTCAAAGCACCGTATGCCCGCCTCGATGCGGTTGAGTATTCCGTCGGTGATCTTGTTCCCGTCGATGTACCGCATAGCGAGCTGGCGGACGGTGCGGTTCATCGCAAGATTGTTCTGTGCCGTTGCGATGATCAGGTTCACCTTCTGCAACACGCCGTTCTCATCGACCCAATACTGGTGAAAGAGCGTCCCCCGCGGGGCCTCGCTGACGCCGATCCCCATGAGGCGGTTGATCATCGCCTTGGAACGGACGTGGGGATTGAGGATCTCCGGGTCGTTCAACAGGGCTTCGGCTTTCTCGACCGCGAAGAGGAGTTCGATCAGGCGGGCATAGTGATAGTAGAACGAATTGTTCACGGCCTCGGCTTGCCCCGCCATCGCTTTGAATATTTGCCGTTCCTCCTCCGCCAGCGGAGTGTCGATGTAGTCGCAAATGTTCACCCGGGCAAGAGGTCCCACGCGATACATCCCCTGGGGGTACCCGAGCGGCTTGTAATAGGGGAACTTCAGGTACGACCAATCCTCGGTTGCTTCGCCGAACTGGTCGCTGTAGGAATGCGGGTCGATTTTATCGGCGATGATATTTCCCCCGCCGTCCATAATGCGAATTGTCCCGTCGTAATACTCCAGTGCCCCATCCGGGGCCACAAGACCGACGAAGAGCGAACGGAAATTGCCGTAGTTGGGAATGTCCGTAGAGAAATTCTCGTGAATCGACTTCAGCGTCTTCAGGGCGAGGAGCGCGGTTTCCCTTGCCTCGGGGATCCATGCAAGCAGATAGTCACGCTTGGAGACCTCGAACGGTTCACGGACGCCTCCCGCCACGGCCCACGGTGTGTGAATTCGGCGGCTGCCGAGAACCTCGATGATTTCCTGCCCAAACTTCCGCAGCCGTATGCCGCGTCGGGCGAATTCCTTGTCCTTTGCAATCAGACCGAAGATGTTCCTGGTTGCGGGGTCAGAATCGAACCCGAGGAGA
This sequence comes from Ignavibacteriota bacterium, assembly GCA_003162635.1. GTDB lineage: Bacteria > Bacteroidota > Ignavibacteria > UBA10030 > UBA6906 > Fen-1260. The sequence continues at coordinate 135,280 of PMNE01000030.1, read as the reverse complement.
AAATCGGGGGAGGAGAGGTGGAAGAAACTCAGAGCGTGCGACTGGATCCACTGCGCGAGCGTGATGAGGCGGCGGAGCTTCTCGGCGGTGGGAGGAATCGCGACGGCGAGGATATCGTCTCCGGCTTTTGCCGACGTGATCAGATGGCTGGTCGGGCAGATCCCGCAGATCCGGGACGTGATCCCCGCCATTTCCCACATAAGGCGTCCCTCACAGAACTTCTCAAAACCCCGGAACTCGTTGACATGGAATCGCGCATCGGTGACTGTGCCCTTATCGTCAAGATGAATCGTGATCTTCGCGTGTCCTTCGATACGGGTGACGGGAGCTATTGTTACTGTCTTCGACATTGCGTCCTCACAGTGGCCAAAGTGTGTTCAGATCGTAAAGAGGCTTCTGCGCTTCCCTTATCCGAAGCGGAGAAACACGTGCGTCGATGCAGGGATCCGTCCCGCGAGAAGCTCGGTGAGGGCGGTCCAAATCTGATCCGAGGTGGGAGGGCAACCGTGGATGAACGCATCGACCGTAATGATCTCATGAAGGGGCTTCGCCTGCTTCATGAGTTCCGCGATCGTCGGGTATTCCCGCGGGATGCGCGGATTGACATCGGAGAGCTCAATGTAGGCGCGGTGAAGAACAACCTCCGGGTCCCATTGGTTTCGCATCGCTGTGACATTTCCCGAGACGGCGCAGTCGCCGAAAGAGACGACGCACCGGGAGTTCTTCCGGATGATGTGGGCGAGCTCTTCGTTCTCCACGTTGGCGACCGCGCCTTCCACGAGGGTAACGTCCACGTTCGCGGGAAACACCTTCATGTCCGCGATGGGCGAATAGACAAGATCGATCTTCTCCCCCAGTTCGATCAAACGCTCGTCCAGGTCGAGGAACGACATATGACAGCCGGAACACCCTCCCAGCCATGCTGTTGCAACTCGTGGTTTCATCGTTATCGTCTGCTTTCTCAGTGATTATTCTTCGTCGGAATCCATGTTGATCCATTCCTTCTTCTTCCGCGCAGTGACGATAAAGCGCAGGAAGTCGGTTTTCTTCTCCATCTCCGCCACGGCCTCGCCTTTCTCGATCAGCGCGCCTGTGGGGCAGACGAGCACGCACTTGCCGCACGAGGTGCAGGTGTCGGAGTCTCCCCACGGCTGGTTGAGTCCGGAGATAATCTCGCAGTTGATGCCGCGGCCGGCCACATCCCACACGTGCGCCCCCTCCACCTCATAACAGACGCGGAGACAGCGGGTGCAGAGGACGCACCGGTTTCTGTCGATGATAAAGTCCTTGTGTGACGCATCAAGGGTCTTTTTGGGAAACAGATAGGGAAAGCGGACGTATGTCAGGCCGACGTCGTAGGCGAGGTTCTGCAGCTCGCAATGGTTGTTCACCACGCAAACGGCGCATTGATGGTTTCCTTCGGAGGCGAGGAGTTCAACGATCATCCTCCTATGCCGCTGGAGCCGTTCCGTGGCGGTTCGGACCACCATCCCTTCCTGCGGTTTCGTCGTGCATGCAGGAGCCAGCTTCGGAGAACCTTCGATCTCCACCAGGCACAAACGGCAGCTGCCGACGGCGGCAAGCCCATCGATGTAACAGAGAGTGGGGATGTGGATGCCGTGCTGGCGGGCGATTTCAAGAATCGACTCGTCGTCCTTGCCGCTGACCTGTTCCCCGTCGATCGTGAGTGTAAGAATTGCCATGGGAGATTCCTGTTACGCGTTCGTTGTCGTTTTCTGGGCGTTGGGGGAAGCCACGAATCCTTCGACCGGGCGGAGGAGGGACTCGTATTCCTGCCGGAAAAATCGGAGCGTCGAAAAGATCGGATTGGGTGCTCCCTGCCCCAGCCCGCACAGACTTGTTTCCTTGACCATCGTCCCCAGTTCCTGCAGCAGGGCGAGGTCGTCGACGGTTCCCTCTCCACGCGAGATCTTGTCGAGCAGGTTGTACAACTGGACGGTCCCGACGCGGCATGGGATGCACTTGCCGCACGATTCGTCTACACAGAAATCCATAAAGTACTTTGCCACTTCGACCATCTTCGATGTGGAATCCATCACGATCAACCCGCCGCTTCCCATGAAGGATCCGACGGTCGTGAGCGATTCATAATCTACGGGGAGGTCAAGGTGTTCCGTCGGGATGCAGCCCCCGGAAGGCCCGCCGGTCTGGGCCGCTTTGAATTCTGTCCCTTCCGGAGTCCCCCCGCCGATATCAAAAATGATCCTGCGGAGGGGGATGCCCATCGGCACCTCGATCAAACCGGTGTTCCTGATCTTCCCTGCGAGAGCGAACACCTTGGTTCCCGCGCTCTTCGGCGTTCCAATGCCGGCGAACCAGGCGCTGCCCCGGCGGATGATCGGTGCGATGTTCGCGAAAGTCTCGACGTTGTTGATGAGCGTTGGCGATCCCCACAATCCTCTCTCCGCCGGGTAGGGGGGACGAGGACGGGGCCTGCCGCGTTTCCCCTCGATGGAACGGATGAGCGCGGTTTCCTCGCCGCAGACGAAGGCCCCCGCACCGATGCGGAGATCAATACGGAAATTGAATCCCGATTCGAATATCCTGTTGCCAAGAAGTCCCTGCTTTTCCGCATGCTTGATCGCCAGCCGCAGCCGTTCGATGGCAAGCGGATACTCGGCACGGACGTAGATGTACCCCTGGTTGGCCCCCACGGAATAGCCGGCGATCGCCATTCCCTCAAGCACCCTGTGCGGGTCTCCTTCAAGGACGCTCCGGTCCATGAATGCGCCCGGATCCCCTTCGTCGGCGTTGCAGACAACATACTTCTGCTCACTTGCCGCCTTGCGGACGATCCCCCATTTCAGTCCCGTGGGATATCCCGCACCTCCGCGTCCGCGAAGACCGCTCTTCCGTATCTCGTCGATGACTTCGCCCGGAGCCATCTCGGTCACGACCTTGGCGAGCGAGGCGTAACCCTCCGCCGCGATGTATTCGTTGATGTTCTCGGAGTCGATGCTGCCGCAGTTCTCGAGGACGATCTTGAATTGCGAAGAGAAGAAGGGGCTCGACGTGTCGACAAGGTTCTCACTCACCTTCTCCCCATTGAGGATATGCCGGTCGACGATCTTCTGCGCGACCGCCTCGTCGACGTGCTGGTACATGGTCCCATCGGGAGCGATGCGGACGAGGGGGCCTTCCCCACAGAGCCCCATACAGCCCGTCCCGACAGCGCTCACTTCCTTCTCAATCCCTTTTTCTTTCAAGGCCTTCAGAAGCGCGTTACGGACGCCGCTGCTTCCACACGATGCGCAGCCGGCCGCGGAGCAATAGAATATCCTATGCGTGAATTGCCGCTGGCGCTCCTGTTCCTGCTCGGCGAGCTCTTTGAGATCTTCGACCGTCATGCCGGCACCTCTTCTTTCGTCTTTTGCCATTCCTCAATGCGCGCCACTGCCGATTCGGGCGTGAGCTTCGCCGCAACATTGTTATCAACGACGGCAACGGGTGCAAGACCGCACGATCCGACGCAACGGGCCGAGACAAGGGACACCTGGTCGTCCGGCGTTGTCTCCCCGAATTTGATGTGGCAGTGGTGTTCCACTGCCTGCTGAATCCCGGTCGCACCCTTCACATAGCATGCGGTCCCCATGCAGAGGACGAAGGTATGCTTTCCTTTCGGCTTGAGCGCGAAGAAATGGTAAAACGTCGCCACTCCATAGACGCGGCTCAAGGGAAGTTTCAATGCGTGTGCCACATAAAGAAGGAGATCGTTCTCAAGATATCCGAAGATCCCCTGCGCAGCATGGAGGACCTCAATGAGTGCGTCCCCGCGTGATTGATGCTTGGTGATGGTGCGGTCGAGAAGTTTGAACCGATTGTCGCCGCTGGGATGAGCTTGCTGTTGGGGTATTGGAGGCATTGTCATTGCAAAGGAAATGCGTTATTTGCACCCGATTTTTCGGTGTGCTATGTGGTTTCTTACAACAGGCGTGCCACCGCGCAAAAACGCCATAAAATGCCGGCGAATGGAAGGATGCCCCTGCAATAGTTGCCAAAAATGAGAAGAAATTGGGCGGGTTTCCCGACTCCGAAAACAAGTCAGTGTTGCGAATATCAACAAGAGCGACTGCTGCTCAGCGCCAAGAGGTGAATGCGGCTAAACGGTGCGTGTCGATTGTGCAACAAGCCATTCGCACCATGCAGGGATGCCGGCCCCCGTGATGCAAGAAACCTCAAAGACGGTGAGGGCAGGGTTGATCTGGAGCGCGTTGGAGCGGAGTCGCGCGAGATCGCACGGCACATAGGGGAGGAGATCGATCTTATTGATGATAAGCACGGAGGCATTCCGGAACATGGCGGGATACTTTAACGGCTTATCGTCTCCCTCGGTGGTGCTGGCAACGACGATCTTCATTGCCTCGCCGAGGTCGTAGTTCGATGGACAGACGAGGTTGCCGACATTTTCGATAATGAGGAGTTGGATTCCCGTCAGGTCGATGTTCTTCAGGGCGTCGCGGACGAGCGCCGCTTCGAGGTGGCATCCGCCTGCGGTGACGATCTGGACGGTGGGAACTCCATAGCGTGCCACCCGTTGCGCATCGAGGTCGGTCTGTACGTCTCCTTCGATGACGGCGATCTTCAGGCGTCCGCCGAGGTGCTCGATGCTCCTTTCCAGGATGCTCGTCTTGCCTGACCCCGGAGAACTGACGACGTTGCAGACGAAAAGGCGATGTTGTCCGAACAACGCCCTGTTCTGGCGGGCGACCTCATCGTTCTTCTCAAGGACTTTTCGTTCGATGGTGATGACACTCATGGTCGGTTCTCCTCTTCGTCGTCCAATTCTATCTCGCTCACCTGCATCTCACGCCCCGTCAGGACATCCAATTCGAATCCCCCGCACGACGGGCAAAAGAACAGTGTCTGTTCGATCGAGGATTCCGCGCCGCACATTTTGCAGTGGACTGTCAGGGGAACATTGATGATTTCCAGTGCTGTCCGCTCGAGCGGTGTTCCGTGCGTGATGGCCGAAAAGCAAAATGCGAGGGAATCCGGAACCACGCCCGCCATGGCGCCGATCTTGATGCGGACCGCCCGGACCAACGCCTCTTCTCCCTGCGGAATCTTCTCCCGGACGATGTCGAGAATATTCTGTGCGATCGAAAGCTCGTGCATGGCTCGTTCTGTTCGGGAGGGGAGGTCGCTGGTGGAAGGTACGTGAAACGGGGCCGGGATTCAAGCGGAGGCCTGAACCTCTCGCGCTGTCAGGGATCACACAGACGCGTTTGCGTGCAGATGGGCGAAAGAAAGAAAGGTCAGGGCCTCAGGGGAACGCGGGCCCCGGGGAAAGCCAAGAGAGGTCTTCGCGAAGGCGGAGATTCCGGCATTGAGCACTCTCGACGCTCATCACCACGAAATTTCCCTGATGATCTCCCCTGCGGAATTGCGGAGCCGGAGAGTCAGTCCTGCGGTGCTCCCCTGAGCATGGGTTGCGCACGCGTTGCACGGGTCGTACGCGCGGAATGCCATCTCGATCTTGTTCAACAAGCCCTCGTTCACATTCCCCCCGTGGATCAATGCCTTCGCCGCCTTGTCGACACTCATCGCGATGCGGCCGGCGTTGTTCTGTGTCGCAACAATCAGATTGGCCCGCGTGACGATTCCCCGTTCGTCGGTTTCGTAGTGGTGCAGGAGCGTTCCTCGCGGCGCCTCGACCACCCCGATCCCCGTTGTCGGAGTTGCCGTAGGAAGTGTGCGGATCTCGGTTCCGGTGATCTCCGGATCGTTCGCCAGACGGTGAATCGTTTCCGCCGCCTGCATCATCTCGATGACACGGGCCCAGTGGTTGGCAAGCGTGTGGTGGACCGGCCTCCCGCCGAAGGCCGTCACATATTCTTCAAAGGCCTGCTGCGCCTCCGGCGTTGCCATGCCGTTTGCGGCGTTCAAGCGGGCAAGCGGGGCCACAGCATAAATGCCGCTTTCCGGACCGTCCGCAAATCCCTTCCATCCGATCTTCCGGAGGTAGCAGAACTTGACGTAAGTCCACGGCTCCACGTGTTCGGCAATGACGTCGAGATAGTCCCGCGCGGGAAACGATGCATATTCTTTCCCCTGGGGATCTACCACGCGGATTCGTCCGTCGTAGAAGTTTACTTTGCCTTCCGGGTCGACCAGCCCCATATAATACGTCCGGTGCGTGAAACCTTCCGAGGTAATGATATCGAGATATCCACTGTTCCGGACGACGATATCCCGGAAGATCTTCAGGGTGAACCGGGCGAATTCGAGTCCGTCGTCGGCAAGCAACCGCAGCAGAGGAAGCCCCTCGGTGGAGACGCCCTTGGCGACGCCGCCCGGGAGTCCAAACACCGGATGAATGACTTTCCCCCCGATCGAGGCGATGAATTCGCGCAACCGCCTCCGCATCGTGATAACGCGTTGGGCCGTCTCCACACCGACGGCTTTGATGACTCCTGCGACGTTGCGGAGCTCCTTCGGCGCCTCCGGCCCGACAATGAAATCGGGTCCGCCGAGAAGATAGACATGGAGCGCGTGGTCTTCGAGCATGAAAGCGTTATACAACAGTTCGCGGACCTTCTTCGCGACAGGAGGGGGATCCACCTTAAACAGNNCTGGTGATCTGCGGCATTTCTTCGGCGGGTCGTCCCACCACGAAGGACTCAAATCCCCGGAGTTCAGGGATTTGGTAGTAAGCCCTCTCCACTTCCCCCCGGTCATCGAGGAATATCTCGATTTTCCCGTGACCTTCGAGCCGCGTGATCGGATCGATCGTGATCCTGCGTGTTTGCCCGGTGGAGGGTGCCATGATGCTATCCTTTGGTGTGGGTTTCCATCGTTTTGCGCCGCAGGAGGGACCCCGGGAGTCCGTACCGGTAAAACGTTCCGATCGGATCCGGTACGGTGCCGGCAGCCTCGTCGATTCCTTTTTCATCCTTCGCCTTCAGCGAGGAGAAAATGGCTGCAAGAATTTTTGCTCCCTGGTCCTTGACGTTGGAGGGGGGACCGAAGCATCCAGAGCAGGGCATGTTGCCGTTGATGCATTGTGCCTCACAGCCGCCGCGCGTTCCCGGTCCCATGCAGACCACTCCCTGCGCAAGAAAGCACATTGCCGGATCAATGTTGATCTGGTGCGGCCGCGAGAATGAGGTGAATTGCAGATCGGCAGGTTTGGTATCCTTCCGCGGACATGTATCGCACAGTGCGGTATCCGGAGCGAGGACCGACCCGCGGGGCGGAGGATTGTCCGAAAGTAATTGCGCAAGTCCGGCCGCCAGCAAACGCGGAACCGGGGGGCAGCCCGGCAGATAGTAGTCGACGGGAATGACCTGGTTCAGTGTTCGCACTTGCGAATGGAATGCCGGAATGGTGAGTGTGTGCGTGTCACGCTGGGTCGTCACGAGCGGGCGGGTTTTCTCCTCGTTGACAGTCGACGGGGATCCTTCGTACACGTATCGGAGGATATCGTCCCGGTTGAACTGGTTTGCCAGACCGGGTATCCCGCCGAGATGTGCGCAGGAGCCGTATGCGAGGACAATTCTGCTTTTCCGCCTGAGAAGGTGTGCCATCTCCTCCTGCTCCGACGTGCGGACCGCTCCATTGATGAGGGATGCAAAGATCTCGCCATCGCCGAGTTTTTCCACATCAGACTTTTTGAAGTCCATCGCGACCGGCCAGAACACGATATCGATTGTGGCGAGGAGGCCAATGATTCCTTCGGCCAGATCGACGACCGATTCTTCGCAGCCGCCGCACGAAGCGCACCAATAGAGGGCGATCTTCGGCTTTGCGCCGCTGTGATGCTGCGGGAGCGATGAACTCTCCTGAGTCTGATCCGCCCCCACGGCAGCCGGCGGGCTCGATGGGATCTGAACTCCTGCGTCTCCGTCGGCCTGCTTCTGTTCCGCAGCGATGGCTCTCTCCAGCGATCCCACCTCCGCGTCCCACTGGGCGCAGTGCGCGGGGAGCGAGAGGGGACCGAGAACGCGGATCCGTTCGACCATATCGTTGATGACGGTCTTGACTTTTTCGCCTTCGGATGCCGAAATCCATTCGAGGCGGAACCGGTCTTCATGGACCCCCATGTCGCGCAGGAGACGCTGCAACGCACGCACACGCCGGAGAGCCTTGGTATTTCCCTCCATGTAATGGCAATCGCCGGGATGGCATCCTCCGATGAGGACGCCGTCGGCGCCGCGCGCGAAAGCGTCAAGCACGAACTGGGGATCGATGCGCCCCGAGCACATGACCCGGATAATCCGGGCATTGGGCGCGTGACGCAACCGCGAGACGCCCGCCAAATCCGCGGCTGTGTAGGTGCACCAGGTACAAAAGAATGCGACAATGCGCGGCTCCCACTTCTTCTCTTCCAGGATTTCCTTGTCGTTCATCGTTCAACCCCCGCGGTTGTGAGGTTGTCATCGGCGAGGATCCCGTCGATCTCGCTGAAAATCTGGTCGTCCTCGAAAAGATGCTGTCGGATGGCACCCGAGGGGCAGGCGGCGACGCATGTGCCGCACCCCTTGCAAAGCGCCTCATTGATAAAGGCCTTCCCCTTGATCTCGTCCCGCGTGATGGCTGTGTAGGGACATATCCCAAGGCATGACTTACACCCCGAGCAAAATTCTTCCGCGATGTATGCCGTGTTTGGCTCGAGTTCCACTTCGCCCGTGTCGATCAGCGTCAGCGCCTGGGCTGCCGCTGCGCCCGCCTGCGCCACGCTGTCGGGAATGTCTTTCGGCCCCTGGCACGCACCGGCAATGAAAATGCCGTCGGTAAAGGTATCGACAGGGGCGAGCTTGGGATGGCGTTCGAGGAAGAAACCCTCTGTGGAGCAGGAAATGTTGAACATTCTCCGAACGTCCTGCGCATCCGCGCTGGGCTCCATCCCCACGGCAAGGACAACCATATCGACCGGCACCCGGCGGACCACCCCGATCAAGGTATCCTCGACCCGGATGACCAGCTTCCCCTCCTCTGAAGGCCTGGCCGCCCAATCGGTCACCTCAGCCACCCGCCCGCGGACGAAGTGGATATTCTCCTCCAACAGTTTGTCGTAGAACTCCTCGTATGATTTTCCTGCGGCACGTATGTCGATGTAGAAGTTATATACCTCGGCTTCCGTATGCTCTTTGAGGAGATGCGCAAGCTTGAGCGAATACATGCAGCAGGTGCGGGAACACCATCGATTCGTGTTCCTGTCGCGCGATCCGACGCAGTGGATGATCCCGACGGTCTTAGGGTGCCGGCCGTCGCGGAGAATCAGCTCGCCCGCCGTTGGCCCTGACGCGTTGACGAGGCGCTCGACTTCGAGGGAACTGTACACGTTGGGGTATTTCCCGTATCCGTAGTAGGGCAACCGCTTGGGATCGAACGTCGCGTAGCCCGTGGCAAGGATGATCGTCCCGACATCGATGTCGATCGTCTCCTCCTTCTGCGAGAAGTCCACGGCGCCCCGATCGCATACCGAAACGCACGTCTTCTTGCAGTGACCCGACTTGAATTCAATGCACGTTGCGGGATCGATAACGACCACCTGGGGTGTCGCCTGCGGGAACGGAATATAGATCGGCTTTCGTTTGCTGAGCCCCTGGTTGAACTCGTCGGGAGTCTTCCCCTCCTTGTACACGCAGGCCTCAATACACTCCATGCAACCGACGCAGAGTTCCTCCTTGATGTAGCGTGGTTTCCGCCTGATGGTCACCTTGTAGTTGCCGACGTACCCGCCGACCACCTTCACTTCGGAATACGAAAGAAGACGGATGTTGGGATGGTTCCTGACCGCCGACATTTTCGGAGTGAGGATACAAGCAGCGCAGTCGAGGGTCGGGAACGTTTTGTCAAACATTGCCATGTGACCGCCGATGGTGGGTTCCCTCTCCACGAGTGTCACTTTCTTGCCGGCGTTGGCAAGTGTCAGCGCGGCGTGGATTCCCGCAATGCCTGCCCCAACGACAAGCGCATCGGGATGAATACTGACATGCTTCTTGTCGAGAGCGCGGTGATGGCTCACCCGGAAGATCGCCGCCCGTGCGAGGTCCTTCGCCTTCACGGTTGCCGCGGCCGGATTGTCGTTCACCCATGAAACATCTTCACGGATGTTGACCATCTGGAAGAAAAACGGGTTCAGTCCTCCCTTCTCCACGGCCTGACGGAATGTGTGTTCGTGAAGAAGAGGAGAGCATGATGCCACGACGATCCGGTTGAGCTCCAGGTCCCGAATGTCCTTTTGGATAAGCTCCTGCCCCGGGTCGGAACACATGTACTTGTATTCCCGCGCCACGCTCACGTGTGGGAGGGCCGCGGCATAGTGTGCCACGGAGGCGACGTCGATTGTGCCTGCAATGTTGTGGCCGCAATGGCAGATGTAGAACCCGATGCGCAGGGGATGAGAGCTGTCGGTGTCAGGCATGGGCGTGGATCTCCTGTTTTCCTGCGGGAGCCGGCGACAACGGGGGTTTGAAAAGCCGCTGGATCGCCAACTCCTTCGCCGGGATACCGAGTGCCAGCCCCATGAATTGCGTGAAGTATGCCACCGGCAAGTTGATCGTCTCGCCGTATCTCCGGTTGATCCTCTGCTGGTAGCACTCGAGGTTGTGCTGGCACAGGGGGCAGCATGTCAAGATGATGTTTGCTTTCCGCTTTGTCGCTTCCTTCAGGAGAGCTCGGTTCAGCCGGAAGCCGGCCTCCTGGATCGTCCCTGTGAGACTTCCTCCGCAGCAGCGGGTCTTCATGGGCCAGTCCACGGATTCCGCGCCGAGCGCCGTGACGAGCCGATCCATCGTCATGGGATACACGGGGTGATCAAATTCGCTGAACGGGCGGACGACCTGGCATCCATAGTAGCAGGCGACTCTGAACCCCTTGAGCGGATGCACGACCTTCTTTGCGATCCGGTCGATTCCGAAGTCGTTCACAAAAACATCGAGGGGATGCCGCACGCGCGTCTGGCCGGTGTACGTCATCCCTCCGGCGTGGAGGGCGGTGCTCACGTGGGCGCGGACTTCCGCGTTCGACTCCATGAAGTGGTGAGTCTTGGCCAGGACCATATAGCATGCGTTGCACGGCGCAAGGATCTGTGGATCGGAGCCGTCGGGCTGGGGCAGGTGGTCGGCGATGGCCAGATTTCGCGCAGCCAGTGTGAAGGCGCGCGTCTCGTCGATCGAGACATACGCAGTTGCCCCGCAGCAGTTCCAGTCGTCGAGTTCGTGAAGGGGGATTTCGAGCTTTCTGCACACGGCCAGGAGCGATTCTTCGTATGCACGGCCTGTGCTCCGGAGTGAACATCCCGGAAAATAGAGATAGGTCATAGCGGTTCCTCCTTCTTCCCGTGTTCGACCGCGTTCAGCATTTTCCGCAAGTCCTTCCTTCCTGCGATCGATTCCTTCTTGAGCGACAATCGGCCTTTGCGCCAGAGATGGAAACCGAGAAACGCCTCCCGGAGCATGACCAGAGGATTGGTCCTCAGATAGAGAGTGATGAGGAGGCGGCTTTCCGTATTGCGGCCCTGGGCGAACACACGTTCATAGAACGACCGCGCAAGGACGGGAATCGGATGATGAGCCGGGTAGAAACCGCGTGCGATTGCTTCCCGCTTCAAAGCATACATCACGTCGGTGATATGAATCTGCCGGGGACACTGTACCTGACAGGAGTAGCACGACGCGCAGAGCCAGATCGTGAGACTATTCAGAACTTCATCCTTGAAACCCTCCCTGGTCATCGCGATGATCTTGCGGGGGGTGTAGTCCATGTAATGGCTCAGCGGGCATGTGGCGCTGCAGGTGCCGCACTGGATGCAACTGAGGAGTTTCTGGCCGTAGGCCCGCTCGGCGACGCGCTCGCCGAAGGCAAGATCAAGTTCCGATTCGAACTTGATTCTTCTGACGACGGTCTTCATCGGCGGGGGAGACTTCGCGGCCGAAGCCCGCATGGCAGGGGGTACAGGGAGCATCATGCTGTCCGTCCTCTCTGACAGAACGGTGATGAGATGAAACCTATCGCCCGTTGATGGATCTCAACAGACGATCGTGTGCATGCACAGGAGAAGCAGCCCGAGCACACCGGCCGGCCATCCCGAAGAGTCCGTCCGTCCGGCCGCGGCGAGCGCCGGGGGCTGCGTCGTAAGAGTCAAGGCCCGCGTGATGACGTACTCACCATGCGGGGTCAGGAAGACATCTTCGGTACGGTGATCCGCCGGACTGAGACGGCGTGTGATGCAGTCTCTCTTCTCAAGATAGGCAAGAAGCTTCGAAGTGCGACTCCCGCTCACTTCAAGATGATGTGTCAGCTCTTTCACGCTGGCGGGATGTCTGGAGTGGAGGACGAGGAGGACTAGGAGGGCGTGGGCAGACAACCCCGTCGCCGCTTCAAGCTGCTTATCGATTTTGCGGCGTGCAAGCAGAAAGTCTGCCAGAGACTCAGCAGTAGGTTGCGCCATGCTCGTCTCCAAAATGAAAATCCTCCGTACTTATGGGCAACTATTATGCCTAAGAAAAACTTCCCCTAAATGAATCATTGCCATGAGGAACCGATCAGGAGACCGCGACCAAACCGTTGAGTCTTTGATGCGGACTGTACATTTTTTCAACGAAGGAGGATCGCTCGAAGGCCTCTCAGAAGGCAAAACAGACCGTTTCGTCCAGTTGAAACTCCCTCGCTCAATAGGTATATTAAACGAACGAGAAACCGCCCACTCTCCCATGTCAACAGACCCCCGGTCGCTGGCGACCTTCATTGAGGCCCAGAAGCGAGAGATCGCCGCCGCACACAAAGCGGGTGCCGGAGGGTTCGAAACCTGCGCGGCTCTCACCTCCCTTATGGACGGAGCAATCCGCTCCGCTCTCCAGACTCTCCCCCCGGGGACGATGGATCATATTGCGGTTCTGGCTCTCGGCGGCTACGGTCGTGCAGAGCTCTGCCCCTATTCCGATATCGACATCATGATTCTCTGCGCTTCCGGAAGCGATCGCGCGGCAGCATCGGAGGCGGCGAAGACGATCCTTCATATTCTCTGGGATGCCGGGCTCGACATCGGCCACAGCGTCCGAACGATCGACGAAGCGCTGGCACTCTATGGAACAACGTTCGACTCTTGGACTTCGATGATCGAGAGCCGTCGTGTCGAGGGGAACGAGGAACTTGCCGTGCGGTTGTATGATGCCATGCGCGAGCTCATGTCGGTGACCTCCTCCGTGTGGTTCATCAAAGGGGTCTTTGCCGATGTCGGCGACCGGCATGAACGGTACGGGAGTTCCGTTAAACTGCTGGAACCGAATATCAAGAAGAGCGCAGGGGGAATGCGCGACTTGCAGGCGGCGTTCTGGCTCCACCGCGGCACGGATTCCAGATTCTTCGCTCCCCTCGAGCCCGGAACGACAGCTCTGAAGGTGTTTCTCGACGATCTCCTCCGCCTGGGGATCCTTGCCCCTGACGAGCACGAGCGGGCTGTCCGTGCGTTGGAATTTCTGTTGCGTGTCCGCCAGGAAATGCACTATCAGCGGGAATCTCTGCACGATACCCTTGACTACTCGCTGCAGATCCTTGTGGCCGAGGGTCTTGGATTCGGGTCGGCGACGGGTCTTCGCTCCGTGGAAGTTTTTATGCGTGAGTACTATATCCATGCGCGGATGATCCACCGGGTGCTTCAACAACTGGGGCAGCGCTTCCAGGAGGCAATCGAACCTGCGCAGCCAAGCCATCGGGGGGAGAAGATCGGCTCGACATTCCTCCTGTTCGACGATGTCCTGACCATCGTCCCGACCGTGCGTGAATTCACCGACCCGGGGAAGATCTTCGAGGCGTTTGCATGCGCTGCGGAACACGAGGTGGACATCGACCTCCGCCTCCGTGGAACCATCGAACGAAGCATGGGTGTTCTCCGCCCCGAACACGCGCAGTCGGCCGAGCTTGCCGCCTGCTTCCGCCGCATCCTTGGATCGAAACGCGTGGCAAAGACCCTCCATGCGATGAACGAACTCGACATCCTTCCCCGCTATATACCGGAATTCGGGGATCTCGTGGCCTTCTTCCAGCATAACGTGTACCACTATTATACGGCGGACGAACACACGCTGATTGCAGTGGCGAACGCGGAGGGGCTCCGCGAAAAGCAGGGGGTGATGCACGAAGTCTTCCGGAACCTCCGGCGAAAGGACATACTCTACGCGGCAATACTCCTCCATGATATCGCCAAGCCCCGCGGGGTCGCCGATCACGAGATCAACGGTGTCGAGATGTCGCGCGTGATACTGCACCGGATCGGCATGGATGACGCGTACCCTGCCGTCGGCTTCCTCGTCCGCAACCATCTCGTGATGGAGCAGACGGCTTTTCGCCGGAATATCGATGACGCCGACACGTTGAAGGAATTCGCAGCCCGGTTTCAGCGGCCTGAATTGCTCGATTATCTGTACATCCTCACGTATGCAGATCTTTCCGCGCTTAATACCTCCGTCTGGACGGAATGGAAGGCCGCCATGCTGCAGGACTTGTACCAGAGGACAGCGGAAATCCTGCGCCGGAACCTGACCGGGGATCAGATCGATGAGTACCAGCAGGAGAAACATATCGAAGCGGCCGGTGTGCTTGTGGATGCGCTGAGTGCGACACTCCCTCGTGAGGAAGTGGAACGGCACGTGCAGGGGATCGATAATGCCTCGTATCTTGCGGTCTTCGATGAGGACCAGATCGCGCAGCACATTCTTGTGGGGGCGGAAAACAAACCCGTGTCGACGTTCTTTGCGGAATCCGCGGGAGCAACGGATGTAACGGTCATCGCCCGCGACGCCCCGTTCGCTCTTTCGCGGTTCTGCGCCGTCCTTTCGGCAAATGATGCGAACATCTTCGATGCGAATATTTTCACGCGAAGCGACGGGTTGATCATCGACAGATTTCGCGTCACCGATGCGGCGACGAAACAACCCCTGGAGCCGAGAACGTGCGAGAAGATCTCTTCCGATCTCCGGCAGGTCATGCAGGGGGAAGTCGATGTCGAACATCTCTTCCGGGAACACCGGAAGAAATGGAAGCGGCGGACGAAACTTCCGGTCAACCCCGGAACCAGCATGGAAGTGAGATTCGAGGACAATCCCCGCTACACCATTATCGATGTGTACGCGCCGGACAGCGTTGGGTTCCTCTACCGTGTGACGGAAACGATATCGCTTCTTGGCCTGGATATTTATTTTGCCAAAATCGCGACGCGTCTTGACGGGATCGTCGACGCCTTCTACGTTCTCGACCGGACGGGACAGGCGATCACCGACAGGGGAAAGCGGGGGATCATCAAGGAGAAGATCCTCGAAACGATCCGTGAAGTATCGGACAGGGGCCTGGAGGAACACACATGACAGCGGAGCCGATCGGAGTGTTTGACAGCGGCATCGGCGGATTGACCGTCGTGCGGGCACTGATGAAACAGTTGCCGCACGAGAACATCGTGTACTACGGGGACACGGCGCGGGTTCCCTATGGGACGAAATCGCCGCAGGTGATCCGGGAATATGCGGCGCAGGATGCAGACTTCCTGGTGTCGCAGGGAATCAAGATGCTCGTGGTCGCCTGCAATACTGTCTCGGCAGTGGCGCTGGACATTGTGCAGAAGCGGGCACGGGTGCCGGTCGTCGGAGTGATCATTCCCGGTGCCCGGGCAGCGGTCAGCGCGACGCGGAAGAAACGGGTCGGCATCATCGGCACCAGTGCGACGGTCAACAGCGGTGCGTATACGAATGCGGTGCGCCAGATCGACGAGGAAGTGCAGGTCTTTGCGCGTGCGTGCCCGCTTTTCGTGCCCCTGGCCGAGGAGGGATGGATCGACCATCAGGTGACGATGCTCGTGGCGAAGGAGTATCTGTTCCCTCTGACGCTCGAGAAGGTGGACACACTGATCCTCGGTTGCACGCACTATCCAGTCCTTCGCTCCTCCATCGCGGCGGTTCTCGACCCGCGGATGACGTTGATCGACTCCGGCGCTGCGGCGGCGCTGGAAGTGGAAAGGGTGCTCGATGAGCAAGACATTCGCAATCCGAGCAAACAAAAGCCGAACCTGCAGTTTTTTGTCAGCGACCTCCCGGCGAAGTTCAGCGAGATCGGAGAGCGCTTTCTCGGGCAGAAGATGGGGAGAGTCCGACGGGTCCCCCTCTGAAATCCCTCTTCTTCCCGCGGCGGTGAGCAGCCGCACGATCCCGCGGGTTTCCTTGCGCTTGGCGTCGAATGGTCGTACTTTCACGGCAGGTCTTGCGTTCCTTCTCCTTCAAGGAGGATCCACATGGGTGTTCAATCCATCATGCTGCTCGGCAATCCGGTTCTCAGAACAAACTGCGCGCGCGTGAAGAAGTTTGATGAACCTGCACTTGCTGCGCTGGTGGCAAACCTCCGTGACACACTGGAGGATTTCCGCTTCCGCTGCGGGTTTGGCCGGGGCATCGCGGCGCCGCAAATCGGCGTGGCGCAACGGGTGATCGTCACGAACGTGGACGTGCCGACCGTCCTTATCAACCCCCTTATTGTGCGCCACAGCAGGACGACGATGACACTGTGGGATGACTGCTTCAGTTTCCCGGAACTCGCCGTCAAGGTGAAGCGCCATCTGACCATTGAGGTTCGTTACCAGGATCTTGAGGGGAAACGCCGCATCCTGAAAGCAACCGGTGCGATGTCGGAGCTCCTCCAGCATGAAATCGACCACATCAACGGCATCCTTGCTCTCGACCGCGCGATCGATATCCGGCATATCGTGTACCGGTCGGAAATCGTAGCGGAGAGAGTCGGAAACAGCCGCCGGGCGATGTGATCTCAAGCGGGTTTTTTCCCCCAGTTGGTTCTGAGGCAGTACGAGAGGATCTTCTCGTCATACTCCGCATACCGGGGGAAGACGATCCCGCTCCCCTCCAGTAATGCGTCGGTTGTCCCGGAGATGAACAAGCGCTCGATGCCGACGTAAGGCAGAAGCGTATCGAGTTGTGCGAGGAGCGCTTCCTCCATTCCCCGTGCCGCGGTTCTCCTTCGGTCGAATTCCCCGCTCGTCACGAACCGGACTTCGACCGAACGCCGGGACGGCGCATGCGCTGCAAAATATGCGACTGCACCCTCCACAACATCACCCAGACGCGCGGCCCTGTCCGGTCCCGCTGTCACGTGGCAGACTTTTCCCACCGATCGCTCAAGAGCCATGATGTGAACCATCACGTCGTCCACCCAGTCGATCGGCACCAGATCGAGGCGCGTCTCCCGCGTGCCGGGTATGAAGCGCAGGAGCCCGCGGGAAAGAAGCCGGAGCGGGATGTAGATCACGTTGAAAGACCTGGTCCTTCCCGTCCGTGAGTCCCCGATGATGATGCTCGGCCGGAAGATGACGGCGGGGATGCGGGGGAAGTGGTCACGCACAATTCGTTCTGATTCGCATTTCGAATGTTCGTACGTATTGAAGAACGTCTGCCCCATCTCAAGTTCATCCTCCCTGATGATTCCCTCGCGCTGGCCGGAGACGGAAGAGGTACCGATGTACACGAACCTTTTCAAGCGTCCCTTCGTCACACACTGTTCGGCAACGGCAAGCATATGCCGAGTGCCGCCGCAGTTGATCTCTCGTGCTTCTTTCAGGGGGTGGTCGAAGCGGATCGTTGCAGCGCCATGGACAATGTAGGTCGTTTCCTGGATCACCTGTGCGAGAAGGGAGGAGGAAAGGCCGCAATGCTCCCGCAACACGTCACCATGTACCCCCCGAATGCGGGAGGCCGCGTCGGAAATCCCTTCGTCCCGTATGACGGTTTCCGCGATGTTGTGAATTCGGTCGGCGGCCTCGGTCTCGTTTGCGCCGCGGACGAGAAGGGTAATCGAGGAACCGGGGAACTTCCTGAGAATTCGCGGGAGGAGCTGCAGGCCGACATTGCCTGTCCCGCCGGTGATGAAAAAGTGTTCGGGCATCAGAGGAAGCGTCCCGCAGCAAGAGAATATGGATGAAAAAGAAAAAGATACGGGGAAAACACCCCGGGCGCAAATTGGATTCAGCCCGGAAAAATCCGTATATTTTTCGCAACGGAAAAGCGCCTCCATGCCCTTTGTTCCTTCGTATAGAGTTCTCTCCCGCACCGGCGAGCTGGGCCGCCGGGCCGACGCGCTCGAGGCCATGCTTGCCTCCTGCTCGATCTGTCCGCACCTCTGCGGCAATAACCGCCTTCTCGGAGAGCTGGCCCGCTGCTCTTCGGGGGCTCTCCCTGTTGTCTCGGCATACACGCCCCATTTCGGGGAAGAACCCTCGCTGGTGGGGACGAACGGGGTCGGGAACATCTTCTTTGGCAACTGCAACCTCCGGTGTGTCTATTGTCAGAATTATCTGATCAGTCAGAACCACCGCGAGGAACGGAAGAATGAAGTCACCATCGACCGACTTGCAGGCATCATGCTGGAACTGCAGGGGCGTGGATGCCATGCCATCGGGTTGGTCTCGCCGACTCACTTCGTCCCGCAAATCGTCAGAGCCCTGGACATCGCTGCAGGGCGGGGGCTTGACCGTCCCATCGTGTACAACACGAATGCGTATGATTCCGTGGAGGTTCTCCGTCTCCTCGATGGGGTGATTGACGTCTATCTCCCCGACCTGAAATACGCGGACGACGACATGGGGGAGCAGTACTCGAAGATCAAGGAGTACACACGCCACGCGCGTGCGGCGCTTGTCGAGATGCACCGCCAGGTGGGGAGCGATCTCCTTCTTGGCGAGGATAGCTTCGTCAAACGAGGCATGATCATCCGTCACCTCGTTCTTCCCAACGATATCGCGGGGAGCAAGCAATCGTTGGGATGGGTGGCATCGACTTTGGGGGCGCACACGACACTGAGCGTGATGTCGCAGTACTTCCCCACGCATGCAGCCGTGACGATGCCTCTCCTTGACCGGAAGATCCGCGAGGGCGAGTATCACCGCGTCCTGGCCTCTCTGGAGCGTCTCGGCCTCGATCGTGGATGGATACAAGACTTCGAAGCGTCAGAGTGCTATAAGCCGGAGTTTGACGACAGGGAGAGGCCGTTCAAAGGAGAGAGCGATAACCGCATTTGACATGGACCAAAGAGGAGGAATCGGAATGACACCGGAGGAACGTGACAGGAAAATCGAGCGGATCCGTGATCTGCCGGCGGCGCTGGAGGAGGCGGTGCGGGGACTGAACGACAAACAGCTTGATACGCCCTATCGTGAAGGGGGATGGACGGTGCGGCAGGTGGTGCACCACCTGGCTGATTCGCATATGAATGCATTCATCCGCATGAAACTCACCCTTGCGGAAGAGAACCCTCACCTGAAACCGTATGACCAGGACGTCTGGGCAACAATGCCCGACGCCGCCGGCATGCCGATCGGTGTTTCACTTGAGATCCTCCGCGGACTCCACGACCGGTGGTACCACCTGCTCAGGGGCGTCGCGGATGGTGGGTGGGTGCGGACAGCAAGCCATCCGGAACGAGGGAGCATTACGCTGGAAAGCCAGTTGCAGACGTATGCGGGACACGGCGACAAACATGTCGGACATATCATGGGGCTGCGCAACGCCAAGGGCTGGTAGTGCCTTTTTCATGTCGCTTCCACAACAATAATTAATTCCATTCCCACAGGCCGTCGATGGGCCATCGGGTTTGTATCGCTGCAGTGCTTGGCATGTGTGCCGCGGGCGCATGGGCGCAGACCGCCGCCTCCCGCGCTGTCGAACCGTTGCGGATCCCCTCTCTCCAGGTCTTCGGCGGGATGTCATGGCCGCTGGCAAAGCCCGGGTTGACCGAATTTTGGCGATCGGGACCTGCCGCAGCCGTCGGGTTTTCCGTCCCTGTCTCTCGCAGGGCATCGCTGGGTCTTGAGGTGGGCGTCGCAGCATACTGGTTCCGCGCATCGCATTTTGCCGACGTGTACCCCGGAGTTTCCGTGCGGAATCTTCCCATCGCCCACACGACCATCATGATCGTCGGACGATTTGATCTGATGCGGGGGAAACGGCTCGGACCGTACGCGGGCCTCTCGCTCGGCGTGGCCAAGGCCAGCGATGCTGTCTACAGGGAAATTGTCGATTCTGTCCGGACCACGTACTTTGCCGTTCCCGGACGAACACGCCTGGCGGGGGGACTCACCGCCGGGCTTGAGTACGTGGTGAATAAGAAGACATCTATCGACGGGGAAGCGCGGCTGCTCGGTGTTGCGAACGACCAGGCCATCAGCACAACACTGACAATGCGGTGCGGGGTCAGATTCACCTTCTAACCATACAGTCTCAACGAATCATATCCCCACAACACAAATGGATACACAAGAAATCCTCGCCATCTTCCGCGATTCCCAAGCCCTCCTTGAAGGGCACTTCCAACTGAGCTCGGGATTGCACAGCGATCGCTACTTCCAGTGCGCAAAGGTGCTGCAGTATCCGAAGTATGCAGAGCTGCTCTGCGGCGTGATCGCGCATCATTTCCGCGCGAGCTTCCTCGACGTCGTGATTGCTCCCGCACTGGGAGGGATTGTTGTCGGACAGGAGGTGGGGAGACAGCTCCGCATTCGCACGTTGTTCGCGGAAAGGAAAGAGGGTGTCATGCAGCTCCGCCGCGGCTTCCACATCGCCGAAGGTGAAAAGATCCTTGTCTGTGAGGACGTCGTGACCACGGGGGGGTCGGTGCGGGAAGTGATCGAGATCGTGACACGGATGGGGGGAAAACTCGCAGGGACTGCTTGCATCGTCGACCGGAGCGGCGGCGCAGTGGAATTCTCTCCCGGAGGAAAGCCGTTTTCGTTGATGCGCCTGGATGTCGTCGCCTACGATCCCCCGTTGTGTCCGCTGTGTGCGAAGGGAATTCCTGTCATGAAACCCGGGAGCCGGGGAAACGCCTGAGAGAACGACTTCATGGGAGAACTGATCATGGAACTCAAGCAGGTGTCGCGTCGAATCGTTCACACGGGGCGCGTCTTTGATCTCATTGTCGACACGGTGGAGTATCCCTCCGGCAAGCGGGGGGTGCGGGAAATCGCGCAGCATCCCGGAGGAGCGGTCGCCGTTCCCCTGTTGGATGACGGGAGCGTCGTCTTTGTCAACCAGCTTCGTTATCCGCTTGGACGCCGGATCACCGAGCTGCCGGCAGGGAAGCTCTCGCCGGGAGAGGATCCGAAGGCCGCAGCAGCGAGAGAATTGACCGAAGAAACAGGATATGTGGCGGGCCGGCTCGATCACCTTCTTACGTTCTTCACAACGCCGGGTTTCTGCAACGAAGCGCTCCATGTCTATCTTGCCCGCGACCTGCTCCTTCACCCCGACGGTCCCAGGAGGGAGGAGGGAGAAATGTCGATGACGCTGGAAACTGTCCCGTTCGAAGAGGCGGTCCGGCGTGCCCTGCGGGGGGAATATCCCGACGCGAAGACAATCATCGGGCTCATCTTTGCCCGTCAAAGGATGGATGAGGAAAGGAAAGCGTGAGGTTTACGAGCATCATCTTCGATTTTGACGGCACGCTGGCCGACTCGCGGCAGGACATCGCGGGAGCCCAGTTGTGGGTCATGCAGCAGCTCGGGCTGGAAGGTGTCAGGGAGGAAGACCTCTACCCCCATATCGGCAAACCCCTCGACGAAACCTTTGAACAGTTCCTCCCGCTCTCAATGCGATGGCGCGTCCCCGAGGCGGCACAGATGTATGCGGAATACTATCCCTCGCGTTCGCTTGCAACCACGAGATTGTTCCCGGGAGTCCGCGAAACGCTGGAGATCCTCTCTGCACGAGGTGCGGCGATGGCGATTGCATCGACGAAACGGGGATCGGGGATCAAACGGGCGACCGACCATTTTGGCGTCACCGATCTGTTTGTGCAGCTTCAGGGGAGCGACGGGCTCCCCTTCAAACCCGACCCATCCATTCTGCGAAAGATCATGGAAGATCAGAGATGGGATATCCGGAGAACGCTCATGGTGGGGGATACCGACCGGGATGTGCTTGCCGGCAAGAATGCGGGGCTGGCAACTTGTGCCGTTACGTACGGCGCGTTGCGGAGGGAAGATCTGCAGGCGTGGCGCCCCGATTACGTGATTGATGGTTTTCCCGCTCTACTCGGCGTGGTGGAATAATATGAACCCGGTGCAAATCATCCGGAAGAAACGGTCCGGCGGCGTCCTGACGCAGCAGGAGATTGAATCGTTTATCGGCGGCTACGTTGCAGGGGCGATCCCTGAGTACCAGATGTCCGCGTTCCTGATGGCCGTCACTATCAGGGGGATGGAACCTGAAGAGACCGCCGCGTTGACGGATGTCATGCTTCGATCGGGGACGACCGTGGATCTTTCGTCGCTCCCCGGGCGGAAGGTGGACAAGCACTCGACGGGGGGCGTGGGCGACAAAGTGTCGCTGATTCTCGCCCCCATGGTTGCTGCGTGCGGCGTCCCTGTTCCCATGATCTCGGGACGTGGACTGGGACACACGGGGGGGACGCTCGATAAACTCGAATCAATCCCCGGTTTCACCACTGCCCTTGACATCGAGGAATACGTGCGGGTCATACGGGACACCGGTCTCGTCCTTGCCGGGCAGACGGCGGAGATTGTGCCGGCCGACAGAAGGATGTACGCGCTGCGCGATGTGACAGGCACGGTGGAGTCCGTTCCGTTGATTGCGGGCAGCATCATGAGCAAGAAACTTGCCGAAGGGATCGATGCGCTTGTCCTGGATATCAAGACCGGCAACGGTGCATTTATGCAGTCGTATGATGATGCCGTCGCTCTTGCGCGTGCCCTGGTCGGGATCGGTACTGCTCATGGGAAGGAAACCGTGGGCTTCATTACCGACATGAACCAACCGCTCGGACTCTCGATCGGAAATTGGTGCGAGGTTGTGGAGTCGGTGGAATGTCTTCGCGGAAAAAACGTGCCGGACCTGATGGAAGTCACCTACGTCCTGGGGGGCGCAATGCTCTTCCTTGGCGGGAAGGTGACAGACATCGCCGACGGGATCACACAGTGCAGGTCCGCCATCTGGTCGGGGAAAGCGTATGAAAAATTCCTTCAGGTGGTCGAAAGGCAGGGGGGAGACATCTCTTTTGTCCAGGACGCTTCAAAGTACCCGCCGTCTCGCTTCGTTATCGATGTCCGGTCGACCGTTTCCGGGTATGTGACGGGCTTCGCGACGATGCAGGTCGGCCTTCTTGCGCTCGAGCTTGGCGCCGGGCGCGTCCGGGTGGACGATGCGGTCGATCCGAAAGCAGGGATCGTTCTGGCAAAGAAAATCGGCGACCGGGTGGCCGTCAACGATCTTCTCGCACGGATCTCCACTGACCGGGAAAAGGCCGCAAGAGATGCTGCACACGAGCTGCGATCTTGCCTCACCATCAGCCCTTCACCGGTCGACCAACGCCCGTTCATTTATGCGTACGTCAGCAAAGATGGGGTGACACCGTGGACAACCCCCCCAACATATTGACAACCGGCGAAAGAGCCGCTCTTCTCCGGCATGGGGTGGGCAACTGTTCTTTATCATAAGCGCGAAAAGGAGAGGAATGCCGACCGTGACGTTTGCTGAGGAACACCGTGCAATCGAAGTGGATGCGGGGTCCAATCTGCGCCTGGTGATGCTGCGCGTTGGGGTGTCTCCCTACCAGGGACTTGATCGGCTGATCAATTGCCGGGGGCACAATTTCTGTGGAACGTGTGCGGTGGAAATCGTGGAGGGGAAAGGAGCTTCGCCCCGGACACAGGAGGAGGAGACGACACTGGGAGGGAGCCTCGTTGTCGCGCGTGTCGTCGCCAAGAACGTGCGACTTGCATGTCAAATGAAGGTGACGGGCGACATCACAGTGAAGTCCCACCCGGTTCGTCCGCTCGATGCCGTTGAGACGAAACAACGCATCGCCTTTGCGGCAGTGGCGCTCTTCTTTGGAGTGGCGTTCCTCGGGACGTTCGGCTACATCTTTCTCGACATGATCAAGAAGTTCTGACCCGATGCCGTTCCGGGCTGTGCGGGCATCTTAGCGCCGGATGTTCCGAGGAGAGGCGTTCAGGACTGCCAGCATCGCGTCATGGATCCTGCCGTTCGATGCGAGAACACTCTTCTCGTAGATGCTCTGCGGTTCGCCCGTCAGGTTGCTCAGTCTTCCTCCCGCCTCCTGTACCAGCAGTATTCCTGCTGCCATATCCCAGGGAGCGAGACTCACCTCCCAATACCCGTCAAATCTTCCCGCCGCGACATACGCGAGGTCCAGCGCCGCTGAGCCGAGGCGCCTGACCGCCCCTGCCTCGATCAGAAAGTCGGTAAAGTAATCGATTGTCGGCCATGGATTTGTCGACAGGTCATAGGGGAAACCCGTGACGAGAAGACCGTCGATGAGTGCAATTGCCTGGGACACGGCAAGGCGTTGTCCGTTCAGGAATGCCCCGCTCCCTCTTTCCGCCGTGAACATTTCGTCGCGGTTCGGATCGTACACGACGCCCGCCACGATCTCCCCCTTTTGTTCCACCGCGATCGACACGCTGAAGATCGGAAGACCATGAAGAAAATTCGTTGTCCCATCGAGCGGATCGATAATCCACGTGCAATCGGTTCCGGCACCGCTCTTCCCGCTCTCTTCGGCGAGGATGGCGTGGTCCGGATAACGGGTTTTGATCATCTGGATGATCTTCCGTTCCGATCCCTTGTCGATTTCCGACACCAGGTTGCGCTCCTGTCCCTGTTTCACTTCAATGGAGCGAACTCGACCGACGTTTTCACGGAGGAATTGACCCGCCGTGCGCGCCGCTTCCATGGCAGTGTTGAGCATCTTCTCTGTCCGCTGTGTGATGGTTGATCTCATCAAGATACCACAATCGCATCGCGGATGCCACCGTGCCTGTTGGAAATCCGCGTCGTTTTCCGTAGGTTGTTTTCCAATTCATCCACCAGAGGCCTCCATGCGAACCGCTGCTGCATTGTTTCTCTGTGCCATCTCCTTCCTGGGATGTCAGAAAACAGATTACTCGCAACACGCTCGCGATGCGATCCGCATCGAAAACATTGCCATCACTGTCCTGGACCATCCACGATCGTACATGCAGTCCGACAAGGAGGGGGGATTTCTCGTCGGGACGATTGCGAGGGGAAGCATGGATCGCGATCGCTGGTCGGTGAACGGCACCGTCATCCTTGACGGGCTGAACATTGAGATCGATGGGAAGGCCCTGATGCCCGATCGGCTCGATTCGGGAATCATCCGGCCGTTCGAGGTCCGCAGGTCGTACGCCGGCGGGACGACGGTCACGCTTGCGTCTCTGGATGCCGTCGGGGACGTCCACGCGATGGCGCTGGTGGTCGATGGGGGATCGGATGGCCCTGTCTCCGTGCGTCCGATCACCGGGAGCGGGCTTGTCTTTGGGGGGGACGGAGGGGGAAGGGGGCGGGCGATCTGGAAGACATCGGAGGGGAGGACTGTGGTGTTGACCGGAGGGCCGTCGGCGGAGGGGGAAAAAGATGTCGTGACGCTGCACGGGCGGCCGGCACGTTTTCTTGTTGTCGACCTTCCCAGGGGGAGAGACCCGGCGACGGCGGAGCTGCTTCTCGCAGCGCTCGATACGGCGGCAGCGATGCGCAGGGGACGGATGGAGCGCTTCCTGAACGCATCGTACCTACGGACATCGGATGACACGCTGACCATGGCCATCCAATGGATCAAGCTGTCACTGGATGGGTTCGTCGTTGAAGGACGTGACACTTTTGCAGTCGGAAATGTGCCGTGGGATGGTTCGATTGACGCGAGAGGGAACGCACAATCGATCGCCGGTATTGGGCTCGCCACGGGCGATTACGGACGTACGGGGGCAATCATCCGGACGCTGGCACGGTACCAGGATACGCGTGCGGGAAGCCGGACGTTTGGGCGCATTCCCGACAGGATCATTGGCGGAAAAAGCACCTACGGTGGGGCGGATGTCTCCCCTTGGTTCGTCAGGGAATTGTACGAACATGTTGTGTACGCGAACGACACGTCCCTCGTCCGATCGCTCTTTCCGGTCATCGAGAGAAGTCTGGAGGGAACGTATGCGAGTCACACCGACAAGGAAAACTTTCTCACGCACGGTCCCTACGAAACATGGATGACGCAGAAAGCGAGGGGGAACAGGGCGGTGGAATTGCAGCTTCTCTGGTATTTCCAGCAAATGATCAGTTCGTATGTGGCGGCATTCCTGGGTGACTCCACGCACGAGGAGGCATGGTGGGCCGCCTCGGCGGCAACGGCCGGCAACTTCGCAAAAGAATTTAGCGACACAGTATCGCACACGCTGGTGGACCATCTCGAATCGGGAGGGAAACGAAGTACGGAGATCCGGCCGAATGGCGTCATGTGCCTTGAGATTCTGGAACAGGAGTCAATGAGGTTCGGTGTGGTGCGTCAGGCCGCACGGACTCTCATGTCACCGATGGGCGTGGCGACGCTCTCCCCCGCGGCGGCGGACGGAGCGACGCTCTTTGATGGAAAGGTTTGGAGCTGGCTTGCGGGCCCGGTGACCTACGCCCTCACCCGGTACGACAGGCAGGACCTTAGCTACCGGATGGCGAGGTCCATGGCACGTTGCGTCCTGAACGAAGGGATGGCCGGGACATTGCCGGAAATCCTTCCTCCCGGCTCGGGAGGCAGCGATGCCTCGTTGACCGGGATGGCTGAGTTTATGCGAAGTATCTATCAGGACTATCTCGGTCTTCGGGTCGATTTTACGACCAAGACCCTGACGATCCAGCCCAAGCTTCCGGACGATATGACGGAGGCGGAGTTCACTGTGTACGCGGGCTCCCACCCGATCGACGGCACCCTTCGGCGCACGCACGGCGAGGGCCGGATCATCCTGCGCGCACAGGATCTTCCCGAACCGATGAAGGTGAGTTTCCTCTGGATACTGGAAAACGGTGATGCCTGGCGCGGGGCCGTTTCCCTCACTGCGGGGAAAGACCTCACTCTCATCTTCACGGATGACGCCGCGATGATGTTCCTCGACGCGAAGGAAGCAAAGATGACGGGGGCACGGCACTTGAAGAAATTCTCCCAAAGGGAGTCGTCCTCGGATCTGGGTCAGTGACGACGGCGCGAGCGCTTGCGGGCGAGGGCGTCTTTGATCCGTTCGGCCCGCGCACGGTCCATGCGAAATCGGACGAACACGCTGGTGCCATCGTAACGTTTCTCCAACACTTCTCCCTCGTCATGTACCTGCGACATGAGCTCGTAATCGTCCTGCTTGAACCGTATGGTCTCTTCGACGATCGTCCCTTCGAGCAGCTCCGCGACGGCGCTGACAAGTCCGTTCATGTTGATTCCCCGCTCCGCAGAAATGCAGACCGCATTGCCGAAACGGGACAGGACAGAGGTGATCAAACTCCTGTTCTCGACCCTGTCCACTTTGTTGAAGACATGGATGGTCGGTTTTCCCTGGGTGCCGATCTCTTCCAAAGTCTCATTGACGATGGCTATTTGCTCTTCAAAGAGCGGATGGCTGAGGTCAATGACGTGGAGGAGCAGATCGGCGTCGCGGACCTCATCGAGCGTGCTCTTGAACGAGGCGACCAGATGGTGGGGGAGCTTCCGGATGAAACCGACGGTGTCGGAGAGAAGCACGCGGTGGGCCGGAGTGAATGCAACCAGCCGGACCGTCGGGTCGAGCGTCGCGAACAGCCGGTCCTGAATGAAGACGTCGGCCCCCGAGAGTCTCTTCAGGAGGGTTGACTTCCCGGAGTTGGTGTAGCCGACCAGCGATGCCCGGGGAAGGTTCTCGCGTCCTTTCCGCTGGACGTCCCGTTCTGTGCTGATTTCCTGAAGCCGGGCCTTGAGCCGTGTGATCTTCGTCCGGATTGTGCGCCGGTCCGTTTCGATCTGGGTCTCCCCGGGTCCCTTGGTCCCGATGCCGCCGAACTGTTTCGACAAGTGGGTCCACTGGCGGGTGAGGCGGGGGAGCATGTATTGAAGCTGCGCGAGCTCGACCTGGGTTTTTGCCTCACTCGTGCGCGCCCGCGATGCGAAAATGTCAAGGATGATGCCGCTCCGGTCAATAATCTTGCACGGGATGAGGGACTCGAGGTTGCGAACCTGTACCGGCGACAGGTCGTCGTCGAAGATGACGATATCGATTTTCTTTTCCCCCGCGAGCCACACAAGCTCTTCTGCTTTTCCCTTGCCGATGTAGAACGCCGCGTCGATCGATTTTCGTTCCTGGACGATGGTGTGAACGACTTCCGCCCCCGCTGAATCGGCCAGGAGCGCCAGTTCTTTCAGGTAGTCTTCCACCTTCGCGCGTCTCTGGTCGCGCGTCACCACGCCGACGAGGAGGGCCCGTTCACTGCGTTTCGTGTCCTGCATCATGATGCGCTCCCTTCCGTTTCTCCGCGAAAACCGCTGCTCTGCAAAGCCCTCCGGACGTTCTTCCCTGCAACCCGTCCGACCACCATTTCGGCAAGCGCGCAGAGCAGGGCGAGTATCAGGCACCATTGCCACAACTCCACTCCGTATCTTGAGAGGCGGATACTTTCCGCCGCTGCCTCCCCCGTGGCGACAAAGCGGACCGATGAGGGGTCAATGCCGACGCTCTTCCAGAGGGGAATCGAGTCCGAGTCCGCAGCCGGACGGAGATCGGATTCTTCCCGTGGAATGTTCACCGCGGCCGCGGCGAGGATGCGTTCCACCGCTCCCTTTTGTCCCGACGAATCCTGGAGAACGGCATACACGCCCGGTTCGTCCGCAATGCCACCGTCAAAGATCGCCATGCCCGTCCCCGCCGTCACAGCGGGAACGACGCGACGACGTGATCCATCGGGACGGACAAGGAAGAAAACATCGCGTTCCGTGAATTCGCGGAGACGCGACGCGATACGCAGCTGCTCGCCCGTCAGGAGTGGCTGACCGGCGGTGGAACGCATGCTCAAGTAAAGGACGGCGCGATGAAGTAACGGCGCGAAGAGACCCTTGACCGGGAAATCGGACCATCCGAGACCCGCCTCGACCGCAAAAAAAAGAACCCGTCCGCTTCGGACGGGAGTTTCGGAAAGGAAGGGACGGCCGTTGGAAAGTGTGATGATGGCGCTGCCACTGGACCCTGTGGTCAGCGGAAGCGACGTCCGGATGCGGGGCGATTCGATGGCGGGTGCCCTCTTCCGTATCCCCGGCCGTTCGCCAAACATGCCCTCCAGAAGAGGATGGGCATAATCGATCGTGCTGATCGACAGGAAGCTCTCTCCGGATTGGATTGTGGGAGATCCGGCGACAGGCGGGAGGCCGAGGGCGGGAAGCAGCTCGTTGTTGTAGGCATCAGGAGGATCATCGGGTCCCGGGAAGAGAATCAGGCCCCCTCCCCCCCTTACAAATGCGCTGATGTTCTGCACGGCGGCCCGTGAGAGACTCTTGACCCCGCACAGGATCAGGACGTCGAATGTACCCAGATCGACCGAGGGGATTTCGGCTGTCGTCATCTGTTGCGTTGCGAGATACCCGGCGAGGATCGAATCGCCGGCAAGCGAGAGCGCCAGGTGCGGGAGGGTTGTGGAAGCCTGAACGGGGCCGGCGAGAAGAACGGAAATGGTGCGCGGAATATCCAGCGTGAAGTACCTCCGGTTATCCGGCTCGAACAGATCTTCCTGTATTTCCACGTATCCACCGACAATGCCTCGCCGGCGCGGGGAAAACTCGTACTCCTGCGCGGTGACTCCCTCGGGTGGGAGATCAACGCTTCGCTGGGCGACTCTGTCGGAACCGAGATAGACGCTTGTCACTGCCCCGTGCAAAGCTCCCTGGTCGAAATTTCCCACTTGTGCGGAGAGGCGAACAGGTCTGTTGCCAGCGACGATACGGGTGAGGATTTCGGCATCGAGAATGCCGGCATTTCCGTGGTGTGAGGGGGGAGACATGAGAACAAACAGGCGGGCGAGAGGATCAAATCTTCCTGTCGTGTCGTTGCGTGGAGTTCCTCCCTGCTGTATCACACGTTCTCCCGGGAGAGGCCCCCGGGTATCCGCATGCTCTCCGGCAACGGTTCCCCCGAACTGCGTCGCCTGTCCGTCGGTGATGATGACCACCTCGTGGTTTGCGTCCGTCGATGCTGCGAGGAGTTCGTTCACACGCATGAGGGCGTGACGAAACGGTACGCTGACAGAGGAGGGATGCGCATCGGCAAGGAAGGCGTGTGCCGAAGTGCGAGTGTGGCGTCCAGGCAGTGCTGCGCTGCCGGCGGTCGTCGAAAGCGGAACAAGAGAGAGATGGTCGTTGTCGCGTGCCAGGTCGACGATCCTCTGAGCGCTTTGCAGCGCGCGGGAGAACGACGTTCCCCGCTCATCACGGACTTCCATGCTTGGTGAATCATCGAGGAGAATCACCGTTGTGCTGGCGGCTTCGCCTCCGCCGATGGCGGCGAACGAGCCGCGCAATGCCGGGCGTGCAAATGCCAGAACAAGAAAGACCATCAGCAGTGTCCGGAGAATCAAAAGGAGAATCTGCTGGAAGCGGATCCGCCGGATGGAGGACTTCTGCAGCTCCTTGAGAAACCGAAGAGAGCTGAAATCGATTGTCCGCAGTCTGCGCAGGGTAAGAAGATGCAGCACAAGAGGGACGAGAGCAGCGGCGAGACCGAAAAGGAGAATGGGATTCAGGAACGTCATTGAAAAAAGAAGGGTAAAAATCGACCGAAAAGCAACTTGACTCTCCCCTCACTGTGGGATATATTTATATGGGAAAGACTCGATTCGAGAAGGCCCATCTCTCACACCCCTCGTGTGTTGTCAATTCCATGCCGTACCGGCTCACACTCCTGATCATACTGTTTTCCGGCGCAGTGATGGCTGCTCATGCGGAGCCGCCTGATCTGCGGGCGGCTTTTTCCATCCATCCCCTTCTGGAGGATTCGGTCCCTTCCGGCATGCCGTACACTTTCCACCGTGAGCTGAAACGCCCTCACGTCGCCCTCGTGCTGAGCGGAGGAGGAGCACGGGGGATGGCACAAATAGGCGTGTTGCGCGTTTTGGAGAAGAATGGTATCCCCGTGGATTTCATCGCAGCAACGAGTATGGGAGCCATTGTGGGGGGATTGTATGCGTCGGGATACACGGTCGCAGAAATCGACTCGCTGGCCCGCAACACCCCCTGGGATGACCTTCTCTCTCTGACGGGTGACACGAAAAGATCCGAGCTCTTTGTCGATCAGAAGATCGCAGGAGACAGGAGCTTCTTCGCCCTGCGATTCCAGGGTTTTGAGCCGGTTCTTCCTCCGGCTGTTTCGTCCGGTCAGCGCCTGACCGACTTCCTCAGTGCTCAGACGCTCCAGGCACCCTACCATCCTCATCCAAGTTTCGACGACCTGAAGATCCCCTTCCGGGTAGTTGCCACCGATCTTGTCTCGGGAAACCGGGTCATTCTCTCGGAGGGCTCTCTGGCGGAGGCGCTCCGTGGCAGTTCCACGGTTCCTCTTCTGTTCAGTCCCATCGAAAAAGACGGCATGGAATTGGTGGACGGCGGGCTTGTGTCGAACATTCCGGTGGATCTCGCCTGGGATTGGGGGGCCGACCTTGTGTTGGTAGTGAATTCAACGAGCGGGCTCCGGACCCAGGACGAAATGAAGGCCCCATGGCAGACCGCCGACCAGATCATGAGCATCATGATAAAGGTGGTGAATGAGCGGCAGCTGCAGGAGGCAGACGTTGTTCTGACGCCTGAAAT
Organism: Ignavibacteriota bacterium; assembly: GCA_003162635.1. Classification (GTDB taxonomy): domain Bacteria; phylum Bacteroidota; class Ignavibacteria; order UBA10030; family UBA6906; genus Fen-1260. The sequence continues at coordinate 103,639 of PMNE01000030.1, read as the reverse complement.
TGGAAGACACCTCTCCTCGGACTTCACCAATATGGATAGTCTCATCCAGGCGGGGGAAAGGGCGGCGGAAGAAAACCTGCCTGCGATCAAAGCCCTCTATGAGGAGAAGCAAGCGGTGCTGGAAAAGGAATCTGAAAATCTCCCACAAAGGCTGAATGTCGCGCATGTTCTCTTCAACGACGAGAACATTCCGGATTCGCTGAAGTACCGGATCGAAGCGGCGCTTCGGAAACGGGATCTTCCCGTAGGAAAGATCAGGAGATCCGTGGATGATCTCTATGCGCTGGGGGACTACCGCGATGTGCGGGCCGCCGTTGTCACGGACAGCAGCAGTGCAACAGTGACGTTTACCGCCACTCCGAATCCTCCGCTTGTCTCGGTCGTTTTCGAAGGGGTGAAGCTGGTCCCCGTTGCCGACGTTACCTCCGTCTTCGCACCGATCATGGGGAGGCCCGTCAACGCGGAGGGGACGCGCAAAGCACTCGAACGGGTTCTGCGACTTTACCGCAGCCGGGGATACTCCCTTGCCAGGATCGACACCATGCATTTCGAAGAACGGACGGGCGCCCTCCTTGTCCGGATCAACGAAGGGATCATCGGCGGCATCCGCGTGGAAGGAAGTCTCCGCACCCGGGACAGCTTCGTCCTGCGCGAGTTTCCGCTTTCTCCGGGCGATGTGTTTCAGATCGACAAAGCCCGCCAGGGATTGACGAACATCGGCAGCACGACGCTCTTCGACTATGTCTATCTCGAGGTTGCGTTCAGCGACCGCCACCCCATCCTGACTATCCGTCTCAAAGACCGGCCCACGCAACTTGTGCGATTCGGAATCCGGGCGGACAATGAGCGGCAGCTGCAGGGACTCATCGACGTCCGCGACGAGAATTTCCAGGGATCGGGAATGGATCTGGGGATGACGATTGCGGGGGGAGAAAGGAATGTGGACGCCACCATTGAGTACAAGGCACGGCGCCTCTTCAGTTGGTATCTGGCGCTTGGTGTCGGCGGCTTCTTCAGGGACATGGACAGTTATCTGTATGCCGACGCTCCGCAACCCGAGGCAAACCATTGGCTGCGCCAGAGGGTCGGCGAATACCGGGACATCAGGTACGGGATTTCTGTCACTTTTGGAACACAACTCGAGCGGCTGGGAGACGCGACAGCGGAGTTCCTCCTCGAGGATGTCCGAACCAAGAACTTGAGTGGCGCCGACGCCCTCGAGGAGCACAACCGACTGGCCATCGTGCGGCTCGGGACACTCGTGGATACAAAGGATCAGTATCCTTTCCCGATGAAGGGCGTAGGTGTCAACCTCCAGTATGAATTCGCCTTCGAAGGGTTCGGGAGCACGGTTGGGTATAACGCTGTGCGGTTTGTGTATGAAACATACTCGACCTGGAGCGAGCGCTTCACATTTCATCCGCGATTGACCATGGGCTTTGCGGACAAGACCATGCCATTCGCCCAGCAATTTCGGCTTGGGGGACGGGAGAACTTCTTCGGGGTAAGGGAGGACGACCGGCGAGGGCGGGAGCTCGTTCTCGTGAATGTCGAATGGCGATATTTCCTTCCGGTCCGCATTCTCTTTGATACGTATGTGCGGATGCGTTACGACATCGGGACTATCTCCTCCGTCCCCGAGGAGTTCAAGTTCGACGCGCTCCGGCATGGGCTGGGCCTGGAGCTGGCGTTTGACACCCCGGTGGGACAGGCGGCCTTCGGGCTGGGGAAGAGCTTCTTCTTCAGCGGAAGTCTCCCGGAAAACCCGTTGCAACAGGGTCCGCTGGAGTTTACATTTGTTATCGGCTATCCATTGTAGGCGAGCAACTCACGAGAGGGGAAGGAGACGCATGTCGACCAAAAAACCCGCAGCGGTAACCGCCGCCGATGCAACGACGCTGGAGGCGATTGCCTATGCCAGCGTACGCGATATCCCGGTGGTTGAACCGCACGACCGCGACCGACTCGGATATAACGTGTGGCGCTGGCTGACCTCAAAAAAGGACCCGCTGGAAATGTGCGTACGAAGCGCCGGGGCCAGGCTGCTCGTTAGCGAGGAGCAGGCCGTTGCGGCGGTTCGGAAACATCTTCAGGATAAAGGGATCACGGAATAAACCGTTGACAGGGAAACAATTGGGGGGGATACTCCGCGCTCCTGCGGTGCCGTAAGAGACGCCGGCATCCCGGACCGACGAAGAGGAAGGGATACCCGTGGAACGGGCAAACGACGTGAGTGGTGCGACGGCCAGCGTTGATGGGGGACTCTTGGAGGGATTGATGTGATGGGCATGGTGACGGAAATGCACCTCCGCGAGGAGGCACCGGAGAAGGAGAGATTCAACTACAAGGGGATGCACCGGTATTTGATTACTCTTCTGCCCCGGCACAAAGCGGTTTCTCTCTGCCGGCGCGAATCGACGCTTGTGACGCTGGGAGCGCTTCGGGAATCGGCGCAGGAGCATGAGTTTGATGTCATTGCGTACTGCTTTCTGCCCGAGCGCCTCGTCATGGTCGTGAGGGGAAAAACGGAAGCATCGGATATGAAAAACTTCCTCTCGGGCTTCCGGGGGAGGGAAAAGTCGGCTGTTGCGCCTGCGGCTTCGATGTTCGCACGAAGATATCAGGAGCGTGTGCTGCGAAAGACCGAGGAGACCAGAGTCGTGGCAGATGAGGTTTTCCACATGCCGGTCAAGGCGGGATTGGCGGCGCGTCCGTCTGCCTATGAATTCCAGGGATCGTTCGTGTATCCCTCCGTGGAAAAACCGGAGAAGCCACGGAAGGACTTCCGCAAGAGGGGAGAATCGCCCCGCAGATCCTTCGGCAAAACGGCGCGGCGCCCCCGGCACCCCCGGCGCTGATCAACCCTTCGATGTGAGAGCTTCCCGGACCGAACGGAGAACCTCCTCCGGGAGATAGGGCTTCTGCAGGATGTGCTTTGCTCCCAACGCAAGGAGGTTGGATTTCGCATCCGGTTCGATGTAGCCGGTGGCGATAATCACGCGCGCCTGCGGCTTCATTGCCCTGAGCCGGCGAAATACTTCGTGCCCGCTCATGCGCGGAAGCCCGATGTCGGTGATGACCAACGCGATGTCATCCGCAAGAGATTCGTACATGCTGACCGCCTGTTCGCCGTCGCTCGCGCTCAGGACGGTGTACCCCGCCGCTTCCAGGGTGTTCCGGAGGAGTTCGCACAACATTTCCTCATCCTCCACCACCAAGAGCGTTTCCGTCCCCCCCTGCGCCTTTCCTTCCATCGTTATTGCCGCTTGTTGCTCGACAATGTGTGTGGCTGGAACAGGGAAGAAGAGATGAAAGGCGGTGCCTCGCCCGGAGACGGAGTCGACGGTGATGAAGCCGTGATGGCTCTCCATGATGCCGTACACCACGGCGAGACCCAATCCGGTCCCCTTTCCTGATTCCTTCGTCGTAAAGAACGGTTCAAAGATCCGCCGCTGCGTCGCCTCATCCATGCCGCTGCCGTCGTCCGCAACGGTCACGCAGATGAACGAAGAAGAAGTTTTGCCTGCGATCTCATGGGGAAACGCGAGACGGGAGGAGATGGTCAGGACCCCGCCCTGGGGCATCGCATCGCGCGCATTGACGCAGAGGTTGAGAAGAGTCTGGTGCATCTGGGTCCGGTCGGCATCGATGCTGGGGAGATCGACGGCAAGATCAAGAACGATGTTCATCGTCCGAGGGAAAGTCTCTTCGAGCATCTTCCCGAGTTCCGTTGCGATCTCGTTGATGTTGACCGATTCGAACGTCGCATCAGCTTTGCGCGCGAATGTGAGGATCTGGCGCACCAGGGCGGCGCCGCGCTTCGCCGCTTTCTGAATTGCGGCGGCGCTGCGGGAAAGTTTGGCAGGATTGCCGGCCACCTCGGACAGGAGCGAGGCGTGGCCCATGATGATGCTGAGGATGTTGTTGAAGTCGTGCGCAATCCCGCCGGCAAGCGTGCCGATGGACTCGAGTTTCTGCGCCTGGAGAAGTTGTTGCTGTAATTCCTTCCTCTCCGAGATATCGACGTTGAGTCCCAGGATTCCCAGCACCGCGCCGTCCCGTTTGACAGGCGTGACGATGTTGTACACGTCTATCGTCTTGCCGTCGTGTTCGTAGTGATGTTCGCCGGTGACAAGTTCTCCTGCTATCGCCCGGCCGTTGTTTTCCTCCCACACCTTGACAATGGCAGGATCCAGCCCGGTGTCCCGGGGATACTTGCCGATGTGGTCTCCCCAGTGGGCGATGGAAACCGGGTTCTGCATCAGATACCGCCCGTTGACGTCGCACACCCAGAGATCGAACGGCAGACTCTCGAAGACCGTCTGCAGGCGCGCTTCACTCTCCCGTAGCGCCTCCTCCGCATTCTTCAGCGTTGTGATGTCGGCGATGGACACGATGATCTTGGAAAGGTCGTTCTCGTGTCCGGGCATAATGGAGAAGTGGATCGCCACATGGAGCAGTCTGCCGTCGAATGTCCTGTTGACCGCCTCAATGGCCGTGAGCAGGTTAGATTCCGCAATGGACGCAATAATGGCGCTGAATTGCGGGATCCCCTCGGGTAGAAAAATTTCCCCCATGCGCGACCGGATTTCATCCTTGTCTCTGGCTCCATAGAGAGCCACGGTCGCCCGGTTGACGTCGAGGCACTTGATCAAACGCATGCACCGGATGGCCTCGTCGGGGCGATCGAGGAGATAGGATCTGAAGTCCCTCACGCCCGTCTGGCGGAGGCGGTCGAGCTCGAGCTTCAGCGCGGAGGCATCCTCCTCCCAGAGCGAAATGCCCGCATCTTCGAACAGACTCCTGTAGCGGTGCTCACTTTCCTGTAGGGATTCCTCAGCCGTCTTCCGGTCGATGGCCAGCGCCACCTGGGTGGACACGAACGTCAGGATCCGCAGGTCCTCGTCGCGGAATCGGGTTCCTCCGGCATAGGTCTGGACGACGAGCGCGCCGAGCGTCTTTCCGCCTGCGATCAGCGGAACGCCGAGCCAGTCGAGCGAGGGAGTCCCGAGATTTTCCACCTCGCCCCTGCTCAGGAGATCGTTAAACACGTCCGGGGACGCAAGAAGGGGTTTGCCGGTACGGATGACGTACTCCGTGAGACCCTTGTGAGGCAGGCGGGGGGGCGGCTGCGGATCCACCTCGTCGACGAAATAAGGGAAACTGAGCAGACCCGTTGTTTCAGACTTGACGGCAATGTACAGGTTCTCCGCGTGCATCAGTTCGCCCACGATCTCATGGATCGCGCGGTAAAGTTCCTGCAGATCTTTTGTGGTGTTGACGGCGCCGGCGATCCTGTAGATCGAGGTCTGGATTCGCTGGGCCTTCTTGGCGTCGGTGATGTCGCGCGCGACCGCGACCATCGCGACCGGCTTCCCGGAGTCGTTCTCCACCTGTGAAATCCAGACATCAACGGGAACGGTGGAGCCATCCTTGCAAAGCCCCACTGACTCTCCGTGCCATCCGTCATGAAGCGCCGCCTCGCGAATCTCGTGACGGAGCTCCTTATCCTTTCCAAGGGGCGATGCGAAGGAAAAATCTTTGCCGATCGCTTCATCGAATGTGAACCCGAGTGCCTGGAGAAATGCGTCGTTGACGAAGAGGACCGTCCCGCTCAGATCGGTCAGGACCACCATGTCGCGCGTCGACGCCACCGTCTGCGCAAGCAGGCGGAGCTCACGGTCGGCCAGCGAACGTTCGGTGACATCGAGGAGGGAACCGCTCAACCCTTCGACTGTTCCTTCCGCATTCTTGAGGGGTTCAAGGGCAAGTTCGTAGACCCATTCGCCGTCTGGCGATCGAACGACAATGTCGTTGCGGGATCCAACGCCTGATTGGAGGACTTGCCGCTTCAGGGTGGTGATTTTGTGGGCGTTCTCGGGGGAAAAGAGGTCGTCATCGGTTTTTCCGACGAACCCGATCCCCCTCTTCACATTTGGATCGCGTGGATTGAAGAACCACGTGTACCGGAGGCGGTCATCCAGCGTGAAGACCAAAACGGTCGAGGAACGGAGCGTTCCATGGAGCGTCTTCTCGGACTCTGTGAGAAGCGGTCCGAAGGTGATAGGTTCTCGCTGGGATCTCGGCTCCGTGCTCATGAGGCGCCGGATGATCGCCCGGGCATCCTCAAGCTGTTGGGTCAGCTCGGCAAGCTGCGCCGGCAGGGAAGGGATAGTGCTCTCGCTCGGGACAGAAGCTGAAGGACTGTCAGGCATAAGGGAAGCTTTCACGCACAAGGGGAATCAATCCCGGAGAGATGCAACAGGCGTGCCATGCTGGTCCAGCGCGAAGCTGCGGGGCAGAGGGAGGAAAAGGCCCTTTTTGCCTGTCGCCCATCTTCCGTTTCCCACTATTAGGAAACGGAGGAAGTTTGTGAGGCGGCGGCGCTACACAGCGCTGCGGATGTTTGTATCCAAGAGGAGCGGTTCCGCCGTTTCCGGCTGCGCGACCTGGCGAAGAAAGGGAAAGGCGTTCAGCGATTCTGCCGGCACGGGAACCGGCTTCCCCTCTCTGACAATCGCCTGCAATTGAAAGGCAAGAGGGATCGATTTCCCTCCCGTGCTGTTATTGGCGATGACTGTCGCCTTCCGGCAACGCGGCGTGAGTGCGTCGAGACGCTTGCCGAGCTCACGTATCTCCCGCGTATTGTAAAGATAGTCGTAACGCGCATCGTAGCCGTTCAGGAGCCATCCCTTTTCATTCCTCCCGTGGAGCCGAAGGTATGCCGCATCTCCTGCCGTGCCTGCCATGAATGGCATGTATCGTCTGATCCGGGGGATGTCGGCACTGACGATATCGAGTCCGTTTTCCTTCAGGAAATTCATCAGGCCGCTGAAGTGCCATGATTCATGCCGGAATTCTACGTGGAGCGGAAATCCCGCAAACGATTCCGCAAGGCGGACGAGATGGTAACGATTTCCGCCCGTGTTGGTGAACGAGTATGGAAACTGGATCAACAGCGAACCGAGCCGGCTGTGACGCGAAAGTTCCTGCAGCATGCCCCTCACGCCCCGCGAGGCCTCGGGGCGGATCGTCCGTGTGTGCGTAAACGAGGAGTGGAGTTTCAGGTTGAACTCAAAGCCGCTCCTGCCACGGACGGCTTCAGCCCACTCGCGCGCATCCTTTGCCGTCAACCGGTCGTCCCAGAACGTCGCCCGCACTTCCGTCGCCGAGAAATAGCGGGAGTAGAATTCTAATTTCTCTGCCGAACTCATTCCGGGCCGCGGATAAAAGCAGTGATCGAACACTTCGTGCTCCCAGCCTCCCGTCCCGATGGCGAAAACCGTCCCCTCACGCTCCATACTTCCTCCGTAAAAAGTGCTTGACAGACGCTCTGAATTTCCGTACATTGCCTCCGAGAAAATACGACATATTTGTCGTCTTGTCAAGTGCAAAGTGGACATAATTGTCGACGGGGTAATCATGAAAGAAACGATTGGCGACCGGCTCCGGAGTGCAAGGGAAAGGAAGGAAATGGACCAGGCGACACTCGCCGCGAAGATCGGCGTGGTGACCCGCACGCTGCAGCGATGGGAACGGGGAGACCAGGTACCTGACGGAGTTGCGATCACGACGATCGCCCGGGTGACCAACGTCCAACCCACGTGGCTTCTCACGGGGGATGGTGAAATGTACCCGTCTCCGGCCCGTCCTGCGAACATGTACGAACTATCCCCGTCGCATCGCCGCCGGAACATGCGTCGCGCAGAGCTTCCCGTGATCTCCTCCGTTCCCGCGGGCAAGGTGGCGACAATGTTTCACCCCGACTACGTTGACGATTATGTAACAGTCGACGATGTGAAGGATTCGGGAGCGTTCGCCCTGAAAGTGAAGGGGAACAGCATGGCGCCGCGGATCGAAGACGGGGATATCGTCGTGGTCAGTCCCCAGGCGGAAGCGAGAAGCGGCGATATCTGCGTTATTCGTGTGAACGACGAGGATACGCTGAAGAAGGTGAAGCTCGAGGGGAACTATATTCATCTCATTCCGCTGAACCCGGAGTTCGATCCGGTGACGGTAAGGAAGCGGGACGTCAACTTCATCTGGAAGGTGGTCAAGCTGATCAAGGAGCTCTGACCCCGCCGGGTGGCGAGGAAGCCGCCGACGACGAGCAGAGTGGGGGAAAGTTCTCCGTCCGTTCCTGCGGTGTTTACAATGGCGGGAACGACGTGGGCTTCATGGAAGACCTCCAGTAGATTGCCGTCAACGAAGGAAGTGAACCACCACCCCGTCGCGAAGCTTCGGCTCAAACCAGGTCGACTTCGGCGGCATGATTTTTCCAGCATCGGCAATCGCCAGCAGTTCTTCGATGGAGGTCGGGTAGAGTGCAAACGCCACCGCCATCTCTCCCGAATTCACCCGCCGCTCAAGCTCTTCCAATCCTCGGATCCCCCCTACGAAATCGATCCGCTTGTCGGTCCGCACGTCGCCGATCCCCAACACGGGGCTCAGAAGATGGCGCTGGAGGATTGAGACATCGAGCCGCTCGACCGGATCAGCGTTCGCTGTCAGCGATGCCGGCGTCTGGAGCGCATACCATTCCCCCTTCAGGTACATGCCATACTCCCCCTTCCGTGACGGCCGAACCTGTCCCCGCGCTTTCCGGACGGTGAACGTTGTTGCGACCGCGGCAAGGAATTGCTCCGCCGTCATCCCCTTCAGATCCTTCACGACTCTATTGTAATCCATGATGCGGAGCTGATTGTGGGGGAAGAGGACTGCGAGGAAGAAGTTGTACTCCTCGTCTCCGCGATGATGCGGATTCTTGTCGGCCATTGCCTTTCCGACGCGTGCCGCTGCCGCCGACCGATGGTGGCCGTCGGCCACGTAGAGGTTTGCCACCTGCGCAAATTCCGTCGTGAGCTTTCCGATCGTCTCCTGCGCTGCAATCACCCAGAGCTGATGCCTGATTCCGTCATTGGTGGTGAAGTCGAACGCCGCTCTTGTGTTACAGATCGCCGTCACGAGGGCATCGATCGACGGACGGGCGCGGTATGTCAGGAAGATCGGGCCCGTATGCGCCTGCGTCACCTCCACATGCTTCGTCCGGTCGTCCTCCTTGTCCTTCCGTGTCAGCTCGTGCTTCCTGATCGTATCGTTGAGATACTCCTGCACGGAAGCGCACCCCATGATTCCGTACTGCGTGTGCTCTCCCATCGTCTGGGCATACACATAGAGACTCGGTTGCAAATCCGCTTTCAAAATTCCGTCCCTGACAAGCCGATCGAGATTTTGCTTCCCCTTCTGGTACACCTGTTCATCGTAGAGATTGGTTTCCGGCGGGAGATCGATCTCCGGCTTGCCGACATGGAGGAAGGAGAGCGGATTCCCGGCCGCTTCGGCGCGCGCTTCCTCCGAGTTCAGCACATCATACGGACGGGCCGCGACCCTGGCGGCGAGCTCGGTGAGCGGACGGAATCCCTTAAAGGGATGGATGGTAGCCATGGTTCTCTCGTGCGAATGGAACGCGAAGGGGGTCGATATGCATCCTCCCGCGCAGCCTCTGCGAGGGAGGATCACAGGACCATGCTACTTCAACGTCGGAAGAATCTTCTCGATCGCGGCGGTGACTTCTTTCACATCCTCCATGGTCAGTTCACCCATATGAGCAATGCGGAAGGTCTTCTCCTTGAGATCGCCGTACCCGTTGGAGATTTGCATCCACAGCTTTCCGAGGGCGTCGTTCAGTCCCTTGATGGAAATCCCCTTGGTGTTGGTGATGGTGGTGAGCGTCACGGAGGCGTGCTTCTCTTCCGGGAAGAGGGCGAAGTGTTGTTTCGCCCACTCCCGCGTGTACCGGGCCATCGCGAGGTGTCGTTCGTACCTGTTCTCGAGTCCTTCCGCCAGGATCCGGTCGAGCTGGTAGTTCATGGCGAACATGTGGGAAAGGGACGGCGTGGCAGAGTACTGGTAGTCCTTCGTCTCGACGTACTTGTAGATCTCGAGGAGGTCGAGATACCATCCTCTGAATTTCACCTGCTTGCCGTGTTCGAGCGCGCGCGGGCTGACCGATGCGATGGCCATGCCGGGAGGGAGGGCAAGCGCCTTCTGCGTGGAGGTGATGCACACATCGACGCCGAGCTTGTCCACCTCGATCTTTGCGCCTGCCATGGAGCTCACCGCGTCGAGCAACCAGAGGACATCGGGGTATTTCTTCTTCACCTCGGCGATTTCCTCGACCGGGTTCATGATGCCGGTGCTCGTTTCGTTATGGGTGATCGTCATGACATCGTATTTGCCGGTGGCGAGGTACTTATCGACGATCTCGGGGGTTGTCGGGTGACCCCACTCCGCTTCATGCTTGTCGGCGGGGACGTTGTTGGCCTCGGCCATCTTGAACCACCGGTTGCCGAAGGCTCCGACGGAGAAAACGATGGCCCGCTTCGCGGTGAGAGAGCGAATGGATCCCTCCATCAAACCGGAGCCGGAACTGGTGGAGAGGATGACCGGGTTCTGCGTGTGCATGACCCTCCTGAGCTTGTCGCTGATCTCGTGCTGCAGCGTCGAAGCTTCCTTGGAGCGATGACCGATCATCGGCGTGGCCATCTTTGCGAGGACATCCGGTGCGACTTCAGTTGGTCCGGGGATGAACAGTTTTTTGTGCATAGCGGCCTCTGGCAGTGAGCAGAATGAAGGGAAAGATACTTCAGCAATGTACGGGATTTCAGTGAAACAATGAAGGGGGAGGGGATGGAAGACTCGTCGTCATCCCACCGGCGGTTCGCGCAGGAGAGGCGGCTTTTGCGCGGAGGCCTTGACGCGCGATTGGAGGATGGTCTGCTGGCTGTCGAGTCCTTCCACCGTCTTCCCGGGTTGAAGGTAGGTCCCATCGCTCTGCAGCCGCCGCGCGCGCACGGCATCCGTCAGCGCGGTCTCCAGTATCTCCCGGCGAACGAACGCCGCCAGTGCGGGATCTTCGACGGGGAAGACCAGCTCCACGCGCCTGTCAAGGTTTCGTCCCATCAGATCGGCGCTGCCGAGATAGACCTCCGACTTCCCCCCGTTCTCGAAATAGAAGACGCGGCTGTGCTCGAGAAAGCGTCCGACGATGCTGAAGACCCGGATCGTCTCGCTGATTCCCGGCAGTCCGGGCCGGAGGCAGCAGATTCCCCGGATGACGAGGTCGATCATCACGCCGGCCGCCGACGCCGCATAAAGCTTCTCGATCATCCCCGTGTCTGTCAGCGCGTTCATTTTGAAGAAGAGCCGTGCCGGTCGTCCCTCCTTGGCATGCGCGATCTCCCTCTCGATCAGTTCTCCCAAGCGTTCGCGCAAATTGACCGGCGCCACAAGGAGTTTCCGGAATGCGTCCTTGTTGGAATACCCCGTCAGATAGTTGAAAACCTCTGTCGCATCCTCCGTGATCTTTTCCCGGCAGGTGAAGAAACTTACGTCGGTATAGATCCGGGCCGTGACCGGATTGTAATTCCCGGTCCCGAGATGGACGTACCGCCTGATGCCATCCGGTTCGCGCCGGACCACGAGCGCCATCTTGGCGTGCGTCTTCAATCCAACGAGACCGTACACGACGTGAATCCCCGCCCGCTCGAGCTGTTTCGCCCAGCCGATGTTGTTCTCCTCATCGAAGCGCGCCTTCAATTCAACCAGAACGGCAACCTGCTTCCCGTTCTCCGCCGCTTCGATGAACAAAGGGACAAGAGGGGATTCCTTGCCAATGCGATAGAGGGTCTGCTTGATTGCGAGGACGTTCGGATCCCGCACTGCGGCCCGGATGAACTGGACGACAGGCCCGAACGAATCGTACGGATGATGAAGAAGAATATCGTTGCGACGGATGGCCGCGAACATATCCTCGGTCTCTTCCTCCGCAAACGGTGAAGCGGGAACAAACGGGATGTCCTTCAGGTCGGGACGCGGGATGCGCAGCAGCGCCATGAGGTGGCTCAGCCCGAACGGGGGGACGATGGTGTAGACGTCGTCCCTGTTCACCTCGAGATTCTCGATGAGGATCTCCTTGATCCGGTCGGGCATCGTTCGCTGAACGCCGACACGGACCACGGACCCGAAACGGCGCATCCGGATGGACTCCTCGATGGTGCGGATCAAATCTTCCGCTTCGTCCTCCTGAATCTCGATGTCGGCGTTTCTTGTGACGCGGAATGCATAGGATTCCGCCACCGTCATGCCGGGAAAGAGCATGCCGAGGTTTGCCGCGATAAGATCCTCCAGCCAAACATACCGGTACGGCGTCCCATCCGTTCCCGGCACCTGCACGAGCCGCGGGAGGACGTCGGGGACCTTCACACGGGCGAAACGGACGGCCCCCTCGGGGGTATGGACGACGACGGCAAGACTGAGGCTCAGATTCGAGATATACGGGAAGGGATGCCCCGGATCGAACGCCAGGGGGGTGAGGACGGGGAAGATCTCCCTGGCGAACGCGTCGGCGAGTGCCCGACGTTCCTGTGCGGTGATCTCGTTCATTCGGAGGAGGTGGATCCCTGCCTCCATAAGCTTCGGATGCAGGTCGTCCCAAAAGCAGGCCGACATTGCGGCCAGCATGAATTCGACCTGCTCGTGGATCGCCTGGATCTGCTGCATGGGTGTCCGGGCATCCGGTGACACCTCGTAGACGTCTGCCAGGATCTGTTCCTTGATGGCGGCCACCCGGATCATGAAGAACTCGTCCAGATTTGAGCTGGTGATGGCAAGGAACTTCACCCGCTCGAGCAGGGGGTGACGTGTGTCTCGGGCCTCGTCGAGCACGCGCTCATTGAACTCCAGCCAGCTGAGTTCGCGGTTGATGTACAGGGCGGCGTCGAGGCGACCATGCGCCGATGGGGGGTCCATATCGGCGTGCGCGGCGGCCTTCTTTCTCCCGCGTGTGCGTGAAGGGCGTTCCTTTCGCGCCCCATCGCTGCGCGCAGGCCTGGCATTCTGGTCTGTCGGATCGATCATGGAATTCTTCTCTGCATGGCGTCGTTCCAATATGAAAAGTTCGGGTTGAAAAACAAATTACCAAATCATGAAATCTTGACATTCCCCGCGAAACCGCGTACTTTGCACAGGTTCACCCGCCTACCACACCACAGAGGAGCAAGCATGGCAATCAAATCAAGCACGCTGGACAATGGGGTCGGACTGATCGAAGCCAGGGGCTCGCTCACCGGAGGAGACGAAACAGTGGAGCTGCGGCAGGCGGTGGCGGGCTTTGTCGAGCGGAACTATGCAAAGCTGCTGATTGACATGAGTGGTGTCACGTACGTGAACAGCACGGCGATCGGCGTCCTCGTGGCGGCGCACACGACCTACTCGCGCAAGGGATGGAAGATCAAGCTCTGCGGGATCAACAAAAACATCAACAACGTGTTCGTCATTACCAAGCTCTCGCTGGTGTTCGATGTTCATGACAGTCGTCAGGAAGCGCTGAAGAGCTTCGCCTGACGATTCGCCCTTCACGGACGCGTCCGCATTTCCCTACCGATCAGTCGGTTGCTTGCTTCTGAACCGCCGTACCGATATATTGTTCCTGATGAATGAGTCTGTTCCAGCCGCGTTCCCCGCGTGTCCCGCCTGCGAGGGGGTCCGGGGCCGTCGAGGGAGTTTGGAATGCAGGGATGCCAAGACGGCTCAGTTTCTTACAATGAGAGTGGCATGAACTGCAGAATCTGCTCAGTCCAAGTTCCTGAAGGTTCCCGGTTTTGCCCGAGTTGCGGTGCAACGTTATCCGGCACGGCCCTGCCCGCCCGTCCCATCGTTGACGGCTACGCCCTCATCAAGAATTACATTCCGCCCGAGCTCGCCCGCAAGATCCTCGAGGCCGGCAAGCAGATCGAAAGCGAACGCCGCCACGTTACCGTCCTCTTTGCGGATGTCACCGGCTTTACTGCCCTTTCGGAGAAGATGGATGTCGAACTGGTTTCGACCATCCTGAACGACTGCTTCCGCGATCTTATCACGAGCATCCTGAAGTACGAGGGGACGATCGACAAGTTCATCGGTGACGGCATCATGGCGATCTTCGGAGCACCGCTGGCCCATGAAAATGACCCGGAGCGGGCCGCCCGGTGCGCCCTCGAGCTGATCGCCGATATCGAGCGGTTCAATAATTCGACGGCGATCCAGCTTCCCGCCCGTCTCGGTCTCCACGTTGGGCTTCATTCCGGCATGGTGATCGCCGGGAATGTCGGAAGCGACCTGCGCATGAATTATTCGGTCATCGGCGATACCGTCAATCTCGCGGCACGACTTGTGGAGGTCGCCCCGAGCGGGGAGGTGTACCTGACGGGCGAAACATTCAAGCTTATCAGCGGCATCGCCGTCGCCGAGGGTCCCTTCCGGATGATGGTGAAGGGGAAAACGGCCCCCGTCCCTGTCTATAAGCTCCGCTCGTTGAAGACCGAAGGGGACCACCGGTATGAAGTTCTTGGGAAGGACGAATTCGTCGGCCGCGAAAAGGAGATTGGAGTCCTCCAGAAGGCATTCGAAGCGGTCCTCGATAAGAACCAGATCACCGTCTGTATTCAGGGAGAGGCCGGCGTCGGCAAATCGCGGCTGAAGGCCGAACTGATCAGGATTGCCTACAAATCCGGCATCGCCTCGTACGAGGGGTCGTGCTCGAGCTTTGAGGTCAATACGCCGTACTACCTCTGGACGACGCTGATGCGGAGTCTCTTGAAAGTGGGCCCCGACGTCCCCGAGGCGGATGTGCGGAAACGGCTCCACCAGATCACGCACACGCTCGCGCTCGATGAACACGAGCCGTATCTCGGGACGCTCCTCTCGCTCCGCTATGAGGAGATCCTGATGGTCGATGAGACGCTGCGGAAACAACGGGTCTTCCAGGCGACCCGGACGCTCCTGAGCGCGATCGGTGCGCGGAGACCGATCGCGTTTATCCTGGAGGACCTGCACTGGATCGACCGGTTCTCCCAGGAACTGCTGGAATACATTTTTTCCCGCACCACCAACGTGGTTCTCTCCATGTTTGTCCTTCTCTACCGGGACGAGTATGAGCACTCCAAGAAGATGTCGGAGGGGGCGGAACTGCTCGATCTGAACCGGCTGACACGGACCGAAGCGCTGAAGTTGATAAAACTGCGAATGGATGTGGATGCCGTGCCGCAGGTCCTGGAGGATCTCATCTTCAAAAGGTCGGAAGGAAATCCGTTTTTCATCCAGGAGATCGTCAAGACCCTGCTCGACAAACGGAACATCGCCGTCCGGCGGCGCAGGGTCGAGATCCTTACCGACAATATCGAAGCGGTGGTGCCGGAGACGATCCAGGGGATCATTATGGCCCGGATCGACCGGATACAGGACAGCATCAAAGATGTTCTCTTTAGTGCCTCAGTCATCGGCCGCGAGTTCTCTCGTCCCCTGCTGGAGCAGGTGATGGAGCGGAAGAACGACGTGTCGACCAACCTTACTGAACTCAAGGCGCTGGAGCTCATTCTGGAGAACAGCGAGGCGCATGAAGCGGAGTATCTCTTCAAGCACTATCTGATCCAGGAAGTCGCTTATAACACGATTCTTCTCAACAAGCGGAAGGAACTGCACGGCGCCATCGCCCGGGCAATCGAGGAGCTCTATGCGGACCGCCTTGTGGAGTTCTATGAACTGCTTGCCTTCCACTACGAGAAGGCGGAACAATGGGATAAAGCCGCTGAGTACCTGAGCAAATCGGGACACAAGGTCAGGCAGATGTACTCGCAGGAAGAATCGAAGGATTTCTTCGAGCGGAAGAACGTTGCCGTCAAAAAGCTCTACCAGTCGGCGAGCGCCAAGGGGAGCCTCGGCGCGACATTGAAGGCGATCACCCCGCCCCTCATAGGGATGCTTATTCCGATTCTCCCTATCTTCGCGTACATCCGCATTCTCGGCAGGACGCGCAACGTCGATGTTATGCAGGAATTGTTCTTCGGCATCCTCGCGAGCATGCTGTGCATATGGTACGCATTCTCTCTCTGGTACCTGGGCGTGGTGCCATTCCTCAGGGGGAGGCCGAAACTGTACGATCTGACGGAAGAGCAGGTCCGGGTCATCTACAAGGACGGGACAACCCTGTCCATCGACTTTTCCGAGATCAAAGGGATGAGTTTCGTCAACAACCGTACGACTTCACTTCGGCCGTTCCGCTACAAACTGTTCGATCCGTTCGGCCGCATCTCGGACTACGGGGCATTGACGTTCGCGATGTGGTTTCGAGAGGTGGTTCTTAATCTTCTTCCCCCCTACTCCTTCACGTTCGGCTCCGCCCAGGGGGAGATCAGAATTCGCCTCGTCCAGGGATACCGGGCAATGCGGGTCGTGATTCCATGGTGGAACACACCCATCAGAAGCAA
This sequence comes from Ignavibacteriota bacterium, assembly GCA_003162635.1. Lineage (GTDB taxonomy): Bacteria > Bacteroidota > Ignavibacteria > UBA10030 > UBA6906 > Fen-1260. The sequence goes on along the minus strand of PMNE01000030.1, from coordinate 87,335 downwards.
GGATCTGAGCATCGCGCCAAATGATGCGCGGGAGTTCTTCGCGCAGCTCGATGTGGCATTCAAGAAGTGGCAGCAGCAGCAGAAAGTGCAGCGACCGCCAAAGGAGAGCAAAGTCAAGCCTGCTTGATGGCTGTCGCGGGGAAAGATGGCATCGACGCGTTCGATGACCGGTCGATCCCCAGGTATCTCTCGCTCCGCTCTCCGGGTGCAGGAAAAAGTGACTATGTGCCAGAGGATGCTCCTCCGCTCTTTTTCGTCCATCGCTTGTGCCGTCCTTCTCTGCCTCGCGGCTGGGGGTCTTTCTGCCCAACCGCAGGAGCGGGGTCCATTCAACGCGGCCGACCTCGTCGAACTCTCCCTCCTTGACAGCACCATCCATCTCGATATCCGCTACGCCACGTCCGGGAATTTCATGAAACGCCCGATGTACACCGAGGCGCGGGCATTCCTCCAGCGTCCGGCCGCGGAGGCGCTTGTGCGCGTCCACAGGGGACTGCGCCGCAAGGGACTGGGTCTCTTGATTTTCGACGCCTATCGCCCCTGGTCTGTCACAAAGGCATTCTGGGACGAGACTCCTCCNNCTCTCGCTCTTCGATCTGAAAACGGGGAGAGAGATTGTGATGACGAGTCCGTTTGACAGCTTCACCGCACGTGCGGCGCCGGGGTACAAGGGGGGGACCAGCGAACAACGCGGGATGCGGAATCTCCTCAGGAGCGCGATGGAGCGTGAAGGTTTCCGCGTGGATCCCGGCGAGTGGTGGCACTTCAACTATCGTGACTGGAGGAAATACCCGATACTCGATATCCCCTTCGAAATGCTCCGGTAAGTTCTGCTGCGGTGCGATAANNGTGCGATTCCCTGCGGGGATTGTCGCCGGCGTGAAGAGGGCCATCACCTCGACTTCATCGGTGCCGGGAAACATGTCGAAGGGGACGGCTTCCGCCAGCCGGTACCCCGCGCTCCGCCAGCGTTCCAGCTCGGCAGGCATGAGATCGATGCGGCAGAACAAATGGACGACCCGGCCCGGCCGCGTTGCCGCAACTGCTTCGATGACGCCGGGGGCGGTCCCTCCCCGTGCGGGATCGAGGAGGAAGAGAGCTCCGGGCGTTGCGCGGGAGAGAAGAGGTTCCAGAGTTTCGGCCGTGATGTCGCATCGGACGAAGCGGACATTTCCGATGCCATTGCGGAGTGCGTTCGCTTTTGCGGCGAGGACGGCCTCGGGAGACCTTTCGATCCCTACGGCGGTTCCGGCGTGCGCGCCCAAGGTCAACGTGAACAGACCGTAACCGCAGTAGAGGTCAAAAAGAATCGAATCTCCTTCCACCCGAAGGAGCCGTCCCGCGGTCCCGATCAGGGTGTCGACGAGTGAAGCATTGACCTGCGAGAAGGCGAGCGAGGAAAAGAGAAAAGATCTCCCACCGAATCGCTGGTACACGTCGGTGGTCCCGAAGATCTTCCGGACGGCTCTCTTCTTCGANNCCCCTGACCTCGGGGCATGCCCGGGTCAGACCCTTCGACAGCGTGTTCGTGATGTGGACGATCTGGCTGGTGATCTCCTGCACGGTCAGTATGATGGTCAGCTCGCGCTCGTTGCCCCTGATGACGACATAGCGGAGCGCGTCCGTCAGGAGAAACGCGGGGGGCTTCGCGATAAACCCCGCGACGTGCGTATAGACGCGCGCATGCGATTCCGGTTCGATCGCGCACCGAACGACATCCATGGCCCGGGATCCGCCTCCCTCGCGGGAGTCGATGAGGGAGAGAACGGGAGTACCCCGGAGCATCTGGAGTTTCCTCTTCGTTGTCGTCCGATAGTGGCGGCCCTGCGGTGAGCGGATCAGTGGCTGAAGAGGCGGACCAGGCTGGAGGAGACGCCAGAACTCCTGCAATGCGCGGTTGCGTGCCGGGACCTCCAGATCGTAGGCGGTCACGGATGCATGACACAACGTGCACAGCCGGGATGAAATGGAGCGGCAAAAGCCCGCGGAGTCGGGAGGCGGCGCAACAGGCGCTTTCCCCAACGCGTCCGCAAATAGTGATCGGAAGGAATCCATGCTTCAATATAGCGAATCAGAGTTCTCCTTGAAACTCCGTCGATAAATCGGTATGTTGCCAGACGTAAAAAAACGATGCCGTTCGAGCAGAACATAGCGAACATCTTCATTGACATCATTCCCGATATGTGCTTTGTCGTATCGGAAGAACGTGACGTGCTCCTTTGTAATAGAAGGGCCCGTGAAGTTCTGGGGCTTCCGGAAAGCCCCGTTGCGCCCATCCCGTTCCACTCGCTCCTGACGGACGATTCCCCCCGGCCGCTCCTTCCTGTTCTTCCCGCGAACGATGTGGCTCCCGAGGCGGAGGTTCGCTTCAAGGCGGCCGACGGGAAGGTCATCGATGCCCTTCTCTCAATCCGCAGGATCAGGGGTGTTGACAGGGATTTTCTGTATCTTATTGCACGGGACGTTTCGGAGTCGAAGAAGAAGGATCTTGACCTCCTCCGTTTTTCGAACGTCGTCCATTACACCGTCAACCCCATCCAGATCACCGACGCGCAGGGCCGGATGGTGTACGTGAATCCGGCATTTGAGAAGACGACGGGTTACACGAACGAGGAGCTGATTGGCGCAAATCCCAACAAGATCTCCAGCGAAAAATACCCGCCGGAATTCTGGGTGAAGATGTGGCAGACGATCAACGAGGGGAAGGTCTGGACCGGAGAAGTCGAGAACAGGCGGAAAGACGGCGCGCCGCTGTTTACCTATCTGTTGATCTCCCCGATCATTGATTCCTCCGGGAGCGTCGTCGGCTTCCTCGGAACGCACCAGGATATCACCGAGCAGAGACACCTGGAACAGCAGCTGATGCATTCGCAGAAGATGGAGAGCATCGGCACGCTGGCGGCGGGGATCGCGCATGAGGTCGGGAACCCCCTTGCCTCCATCTCGTCGATCGTCCAGGTCCTTCTCCGCACCCTGTCCGACGATTTTGCGAAGGAGAAGCTGGGCCTTGTCCAGTCGCAGGTCCACCGGATCACGAAGATTATCCGCGACCTTGTCGATTTTTCACGGCCGTCGAACTACCAGGTGCAGCCCACCGATCTTGTCCGAACCCTGTCGGAAGCGGTGGAAATCGTCAAGATGGGAAAAAAGGCCAAGAGCGTCACCTTCGTTACCAACGTCCGGCGGCAGATTCCCCTGATGGCACTCGTGCAGGATCAGATTTCACAGGTGTTCATCAATATCCTTTTGAATGCGGTCGACGCCCTGGAGGGGAAGCGGGGCACGATAGTTTCGGAGGTGGGATGCGATGAGGAAAACGCGCGCGTGGTAATTACGGATGATGGCGGAGGGATTCTCCCCGAAGACCTGCCGAAAATCTTTGAGCCCTTCTTTACGACCAAAAGAGTCGGGGAGGGGACGGGACTGGGTCTCTGGGTGAGTTACGGCATCGTGAGAAGCTTTCACGGCGACCTGACGGTAACGAGTACGCGAGGCATGGGCACTTCCTTTTGCATGATTCTTCCATTGAACGGAAGGGAATTCGAGAATGGCTGAATCGATTCTGATCGTCGACGATGAAGACATCATCCGGGAGTCGCTTTCGTTCGTCCTTACCAAGGAGGGCTATGACGTGAAGGAAGCCCCCAATGGCAAGGCGGCCATTGAGATACTGAAAACCGGCGACTTTGACCTGGTCCTCACAGATCTTGAAATGCCGGAGATGAAGGGGATTGAACTGCTCGAGCATGTCGCGCACACGCACCCGGAAACGCTCGTCATGATCATCACCGCGTACGGCTCCATCGATACAGCAATCGCCGCGCTGCGGAAGGGAGCGATGGATTACATCCTGAAGCCGGTGGAGTTCGACGAGCTGCTGGTCAAGGTGCGACGGCTTCTCGCCAGCCGCCGCCTCACCATCGAGAATAAGCTCCTGCGGAGCGAGCTGAACTGGCAGTACGACTTTACCAAGATGGTCGGGCAGAGCGTGGCGATGCACCGGGTGTTCGACACGATCAAGAAGGTGGCTGCGACGGACGGGACCGTCCTCATCTACGGGAAGAGCGGAACAGGAAAGGAACTCGTCGCTCGCGCCATCCACTATAACAGCAGGAGGAACGGCAAGCCGTTCATCGCGGTGAATTGCGGTGCGATCGTGGAGAACCTCTTTGAGAGCGAGCTGTTTGGCCACAAGCGTGGATCATTTACCGGTGCCAACGCCGATCAGGAAGGATTCTTTAAGGCGGCGGAAGGGGGATCAATATTCCTCGACGAGGTGAGCGAGATACCCCTCCACCTCCAGGTGAAACTTCTTCGCGCGATCGAACAAAAGGAGGTGACGCCTGTCGGATCCGCGGTGCCGCACACGATCGACGTCCGCATTATTGCCTCCACCAATAAGAACCTCTCCAAAGAGGTGGAGGCGGGGCGTTACCGGGAGGATCTCTTCTACCGGTTGAACATCGTCGAACTCAAACTCCCGACTTTGGCGGAACGTCCCGACGACATCCCCCTTCTGGTCGAGCACTTTGTGAGCAAATACGCGCTGGAGATGAACAAGAATGTGCGCGGGGTTGATAACGAGGTGATGAAATCGCTTACGACCCATTCGTGGAAAGGGGAGATCCGCGAGCTGGAGAACGTCATCGAACGGGCCGTCATCTTTGCCGAAGGAATGTTGATCACCAAGAACGAGCTCCCCGGGTTCATCGAACAGAAACAGGATTCCCTGTACTCGTTTGACGGGCGAAGGTCCATGAAGGAAGCCGTCGATGAGTTTGAACGGCAGTACATCAGCCACGTACTGCGGACGAACCAGTTCAACAAGGAAGCAACCGCTCGTGCGCTGAAAATCAGTCTCTCCTCCCTCTATCGGAAGATCGAAGAGCTCGATATCCCTTTGCAGGCATGAGAATTCCACCTCGGTGATTCCCACAATTTGGAAGACCCTCTGTAGAGAAACTCACCTTCCGCTTCATTTCTCTGCCAATTAGGCCCCCCCCCACGCGCTGCGCCGGCGGTTCTCGTTGGCACATATCTTGAAAAAACAAACTCCGGGAACCGTTCCCGAGGCGGATAGCTATCAAGTTCTGCCGACTGGCCTTTTTGTATCGAACAGCCCGGGTTCAGGGCTCTCGGGAACGATTTGCCCCCGGAGTGGAAGCTATGGATGGCGTGACATACGAGAAGGGAAATTCTCACGGCGTGAACGGTGGCGCCCGGGTTGACAAGCAGGCTGGAGATAAGAAAACTATCCTCATCTTCAGTCCGGACCTCAACCTCTGCTTTAGTCTGTTCATGCTCTTTCAGGACAGATTCCACGTTGTCACGACGACGAATCTGGCAACGGTGGTGTCTCTTGCCGTCGAACACACAGCCGATCTGTTGATCGTCGATGCCGTTCCCTCTGAGCGATTGATCAGCACACTCGACTCGCTGAAGTCCGTCCGCGGATGCCTTCCTGTGATCATGCTCTACGTGTACAATACCCGGGAAGCGGCGCTGGACCGCGCGATCAGGGATCATGTCGATTCGGTCTTCTACAAACCGGTCGAAATTTCCGCTGTTTCAGGACGGATAGAGAGACTCCTCGCCGTTTAATCTCATCGCTGAATACTATTCCGCTTTTCCCCTTTCTTACCCATTTTTTCTCTTTCCATTCCCATGCCTGAAAAGAGGCACACCCTGCTCTTGCAGTTTTGAGAATAAAACCCCACTCTCAATCGCAAATGTGGCAATTCTCTACAAATTCAATACCCTGTTCTTGGCATGCTCATTGACCCGTTTTTAGGCGCGCTTTGGGATGATCTGGCTCATGGTTCGGACCAAGTTCCTTTGATACTCGCAATGATGACTCGGTCACGAGGACAGAGAATCGGGTTGATGCTTGGATGTGCGGCCGTGCTCATGGCGGCGCTGCCGTGCTGCCTCCGGGCGCAGGGGAACGACGAATGTCTTGCATGTCACGGGGAGCAGGGAGCCACCATGGTGCGCAGGGGAAAAACGGTGTCCCTGCATGTTGATCCCCTCTCCTTCAAGAAGTCGGCCCATGGCGAAGTTGCCTGCGTCGCATGTCACCTCGGTTTCAGCCCCGCTGAGCTTCCCCACGCGAAGAAGATCCATCCCGTGCAGTGCCTCACCTGCCACAGCGACAAGCAGACAGAAAAATTCGGAAAGAGCGTCCATGGCGTGATGCACGGAGCGCAAGGGGCATTGACGTGCGCCGATTGCCACACGAAGCATGCGATCGAGAGGATTTCCGGCGGGGGGGCAGAGGCAAAGAACACGCTTGTGCGTGAGTCGTGCATTCGCTGTCATGGCGCAGCGGCTGCGGAATATTCCGCCTCCGACCACGGTCTTGCGGCGGCAGCCGGGGTGAATGCGGCGCCGACGTGCATCGATTGTCACGGCGCGCATGACGTTCTTCCCTCCGGCGACGATTCGTCACGTACCAACAGGAAGAACATTCAGGTGGAATGCCTCCGGTGTCATGTCGATAACCCTGATGTTCGTGCGCGGGTGGGACCGTCGGTCGCCTTCGTGTCGAGCTATGAAGGGAGCGTCCATGGACGGGCCGTGAAGAACGGCAATGACGCGGCTGCGACCTGCATTGACTGCCACGGGAGCCACGACCTGAAGAAAGGATCACGTCCCGATTCCCGGGTTTCCCGTGCACACATCGCCGGGACATGCGGCGCCTGCCATGGAGAGATACTGCAGCAGTATGAAGAGAGTATCCACGGGACGTCGTTTGCGCGGGGCGTCACGGCGTCGGCCACCTGCACGGACTGTCACGGCGAGCACAACATCCTCTCCCCCAAGGATGCCGCCTCGCCTGTTGCGGCGAAGAACGTCTCGGCCCAGGTCTGTTCTCCCTGCCACGCGTCGGTAAAGCTGACCGAAAAGTACGGGCTTGCGAGCGATCGCTTCCAGAGTTTTGCCGACAGCTACCACGGTCTCGCGGGACGGGCGGGAAATGTCGAAGTCGCCAATTGCGCGAGCTGCCACGGCGTTCATGACATCAAGGCGTCGAGTGATTCAACCTCACGCGTGAACAAAAAGAACCTTGCGAAGACGTGCGGGACATGCCACCCCGGCGCCAACGAGAATTTTACGAAAGGGAATGTCCACGTCCTGGCAAGTTCGGGGAACGACCGGGTTCTTTACCTCGTCTCCTCGACGTACTTCATCATGATTGCGGTCGTGATCGGGGGGATGGCGGTCCACAACGCGCTCGATTTCGTCTGGAAGTCGAAGCGCCGGTTGCTGATGCGTCGCGGTGGTTTGCCGCCGCACAGGCCGGGTCACCGATTGTACTTGCGCATGTCACTCGGGGAGAGGATCCAACATGGCCTTCTTCTCGTCAGCTTCTTTCTGCTGGCGCTCACCGGGTTCGCGCTGAAATTCCCCGATGCCTGGTGGGTCGTGCCGATCCGGAACGTCATCCCGTTTGCTTTTGCCGCCCGCGGTATCATTCACCGATGCGCCGGCGTGGTGCTGGTGCTGGCAGGTCTATATCACCTCTTCTATGTCTTCTGTACACGCCGAGGCAGGCAGCTTCTCCGCGACCTGGCACCGGTGCCGCAGGATATTGCTGATGCGTTTGGGGTCTTGAAGTACAACCTCGGCTTCGCGAAAGAGAAACCTCAATTCGGCCGGTTTAGCTACATTGAAAAGAGCGAATATTGGGCCCTTGTCTGGGGTGTCGTGGTGATGGCAGCGACGGGAGTGATCATGTGGTTCGATAACACATTCCTTGGTCTGCTGACGAAACTCGGTTGGGATATCGCCCGGACCATCCATTACTACGAGGCCTGGCTGGCAACACTTGCCATTCTGGTCTGGCACATGTACTTTGTCATCTTCAATCCAGACACATACCCGATCAATCTTGCTTTCTGGAAGGGAACACTGACGGAAGGGGAGATGGAAGAGGAGCATCCGCTGGAGCTTGAACAATTGCGCCGGGAGACGCAGACCGAACAGGAAGGAACGGAGGAAAGTCTCTTGTGAAACGAGCATTACCCTCGTCATTTTACAATTCGCTGACCCTTGCCGGCGGCGCCGTCGCTGCGGTGAGTTTCGGGCTCGTGCTCTTTCTGATGCTTCTGGAATCGCTCTCCGCGGCGCCGAAACCGTACATGGGGGTGATCGCTTTTGTCTTGCTGCCGGCGATTCTTGTCCTCGGCCTTCTGCTGGCGCTGGTCGGCGTCATTCGCGAACACCGGAGACTCCGCGCAGGGAGGCCGTCGGAAATGCACCTGCCCAGGGTCGACATGAACGATCCGCGGCACCGGAGGGCCTTCCTCTATGTGGCCGGAGGATTGATTCTGCTCCTGCTCTTCTCGGCCTTCGGAAGCTATCAGGCATACGAACATACCGATTCGGATCAGTTCTGCGGGGAAACATGTCATAAGGTTATGGCTCCGGAGTACACTGCGTACCAATATTCGGCGCACGCACGCGTTGGGTGCGTCAAGTGTCACATCGGGCCGGGTGCTGACTGGTTCGTGCGTTCCAAGCTTTCGGGAACATATCAGGTCTATGCAACGCTCTTCAACAAATATCCACGGCCAATCCCGACCCCGATCGAAAATCTCCGCCCTGCGCAGGAAACCTGCGAGCAATGCCACTGGCCGATGCATTTCTATAGTGAAAAGCTTCTCGTCAACACATACTTTCTGCAGGACGAGCACAATACACGATGGAGTCTGAACCTCCTGGTGAAAATCGGAGGGGGCAATAGTGAAGCGGGGCCGACATCGGGAATCCACTGGCACATGAACATCGCGAATCAGGTGACGTATGCGCCTGCCGACTCGACTCGTCAGGTGATTCCGTGGGTGCAGGTGCGTCGACCCGATGGGAGCGTGTCCGTCTACCGTTCCAGCGATAACCCGGTCAGCGACGAGGAAGTCGCGAAGCTGCCGAAAAGGAAAATGGACTGCATCGACTGTCATAACCGTCCGACCCACATTTACCATCCGCCTGCGCGATCAGTTGATCACGTTATGGCACTTGGATGGGTGGACCCCGCTCTCCCGTCGATCAAGAGCCTCGCCGTGAAAGCGTTGGAAATGCCGTACGCGACGCAACAGGGGGCGCTGGACAGTATCGGCGCGTTCATCGAAGAATCGTATCGTACACAGTATCCCCAGGTGGCCGCAACGCAGCACGCGGCGATCGAGCAGGCGATCGGCGAGGTCAGGAAGATCTACGCCCGTAATTACTTCCCCGAGATGCAGGTGAGCTGGAGGAGATTTCCGGACAATATCGGGCATATGTACTATCCGGGCTGCTTCCGGTGTCACGACGGGAAACACCTTTCGGAAGAAGGGAAAGTGTTGTCCCGGGACTGTAATACCTGTCATACGATTCTTGCGGAGGAGTTGTCCAACGACAAGCTTCGCCTGTCGCTTGACGGCGTGGAGTACAAGCATCCCGTGGACATCGGTGATGCGTGGAAGGAAACAAACTGCAGTGATTGCCACAGTGCTCAGTAATGGCATCCGCGGGAGCGGTCGCCAGGCAGGGTGCGCCTCCTGCACGACACTCCGGCAGTCGGGTCCCTGCGCATCGCGGATTCCGAAAGGAGTTCGTCTTTTGGGTCGACCACGTTGATTTCTGATAATTTCCTGTAAGGACGAATTCGTGGAGTATCCTCCCCAACTCAAGCAGCAGACGAGTCGTCGATCCTTCCTGGGGTACATCCTCGCGGGGGGATTCGTCGCGTGGCTCGCAGCTATCGCGTATCCGTTATTCTCATACCTTCGTCCTCCCAAACAGGCGGAGGTGGAAGTCACGAGCGTCAAGGTGGGAACGCTGAGTTCTCTCCCGAAGGAGAGCGGCGTGATTGTGCGCTTCGGGAACAAACCTGTTATCGTCGTGCGAACAGCGGCGGGCGAGGTTCGTGCATTTTCCGCGACGTGCACACACCTGGACTGCACTGTGCAATACAGAAAGGACTTTGGTTCGATCTGGTGTGCCTGCCATAACGGTAGATATGATCTGAACGGGCGCAACATCGCTGGACCGCCTCCGCGTCCGCTCGATCCGTACCGGGTATCGATTCAGGGGGGTGATGTGTTTGTTTCTAAAAACGTCTGAGGATCTCCGTGCAACGTGCCTGGCAAAGACTCTACGCGTGGCTTGACGAGCGCCTCCAGCTCGCCAACCTCGTTGAGTTCATGGGGAAGAAATACGTCCCGGTGCACCGGCATTCGATCTGGTACTATTTCGGAGGTGTATCGCTTTTCCTGTTCCTGATTCAGGTGGTCACGGGAATTCTCCTTCTCTTATACTACAAGGGGAGCGAGCAACTGGCCTTCGAAAGCATCCAGTTCATCTCTTCGAAAGTGTCGTTCGGCTGGCTGATCCGGTCGATTCACAGTTGGTCAGCGAATCTGTTCATCCTGGCAGTGCTCGTCCACATGTTCAGCGTGTTTTTCGAGCGGTCATATCGCGCTCCGCGGGAGCTGACGTGGATGACCGGGATGGTCATGTTCTTCCTTGCGCTCGGGTTCGGGTTTAGCGGATACCTGTTGCCGTGGAACGAACTTGCATTCTTTGCAACGAAAGTGGGGACGGACATCGCGGGCGTGATTCCCGTTGTCGGCAAGCCGCTGATGATTTTCCTCCGCGGGGGGGAGGACGTGACCGGAGCGACGCTTTCCCGGTTCTTCGGTTTTCACGTTGCGGTGCTCCCAGGCATCTTTACGGTGGCGCTCGGAATTCATCTGCTGCTGGTCCAGCGGCAAGGGATGAGCGAACCCTTGCACGTGGCCGCTCTCCCTGCGAATGGCCGAAAGACGATGCCCTTCTTTCCGAACTTCCTCCTCCGCGATCTTCTCCTCTGGCTCATTGTCCTGAACCTGCTGGCGATCCTGGCCGTCTTCTTCCCGTGGGAGTTGGGAAAGAAAGCCGATCTGTTTGCCTCGGCGCCGTCGGGCATCAGACCGGAGTGGTACTTTCTGTTCATGTTCCAGACCCTGAAGTTCATTCCGGCGCGTATAGGGTTTATCGACGGTGAAGTTCTCGGCGTCTTTGTGTTCTCCCTCGCCGGACTCCTGTGGCTGCTGATCCCGTTCTGGGATCGCAGGAGCGCACGGGGTGAACGCAACCGCGCACTCTCCTACGCGGGACTCTGTGCTGTCATGTATATCATCGCCTTCACCATCCTGGGCTGGGTTCTATGATCCTGCGCATACGGAGACTCGCGGTCGCGGCACTCATCCTTGCGGGGACGCGGGTGGGAATGGGCGCGGACAAGTGTTTCGAATGCCATACGGCAATCGCCGACAAACCCTCGACGCAATTCGCGCATGACATTCACCACCGTGCGGGTGTCACCTGCGCCGGATGCCACGGAGGAGACGCGACAACGGACGACCCCGAGAAAGCAATGAACAAAGAGGGGAACTTCATCGGGGTTCCGAAGGGCGACGTCATTTCCGCGCGATGCGCTGCGTGCCACGCGGATTCCGTTCGGATGGCCGGCTATCATGTCGTGCTCCCTGCCAACCAGTTCGCGCTTCTCAAGGAGAGCGTGCACGGACAGAAATCAATCTCCGGGAAGGAACGTATCGTGCAGTGCACGACCTGTCATGGCGCGCACGGCATCGTGCCCGTCCGTGATCCTGCTTCACCCGTCTCCCCGCTGAAGATCGTTGCGACCTGTTCCTCGTGTCACAGCAACGCGACGTATATGCGGGCATATAATCCCGCCCTCCCTGTCGACCAGAGGGAGAAATACCGGACGAGCGTGCACGGCATGAAGAACGCGCGTGGCGATGCGAAAGTGGCAGAGTGCGTGAGCTGCCACGGAACGCACGGCATCCTTCCCGTCAAAGACGTTCGTTCAAAGGTATTCCCGGTGAACCTGCCGTCCACATGCGCGAACTGTCACAGCAACGCGGCGTACATGAAGCCGTATGGCATTCCAACGGATCAATACGAAAAATTCACGCGAAGCGTGCACGGCATTGCACTTCTCAAGAAGAACGATCTCGGTGCCCCGGCATGCAATAGCTGCCATGGCAATCACGGCGCGGCGCCGCCCGACATCGAGTCTGTGTCGAAGGTCTGCGGTATTTGCCATTCATTGAATGCCGATCTCTTTGCGGCAAGCCCGCACAAGCAGGCGTTCGACGAAAGGCATCTCCCCGAGTGCGAAACGTGCCACGGCAATCATGACATTGAGCCGGCAACCAGCACGCTGCTTGGCGTGTCGTCCGATGCAGTGTGCAGCCGCTGCCATACCCCGACGGACAATCCGCAGGGATACTCTGCCGCGCAGGTTATGCGCCTGCAGATTGACAGCCTGGAGTTGTCGGAGCAGCGCGCACAGGCACTTGTGGCGCAGGCAGAACAGGAAGGGATGGAGATCTCGGAGGCCAAGTACCGGCTGCGGGATATCCATCAGGCACGACTCGAAGCCCGGACCACCGTTCACGCATTCAACGCTCCCCGGTTTGCGACTGCGGTCGACAAGGGTCTTGTGGTGTCGGCTTCCGTTGCGATCGAAGCTCAGGGAGCGCTGGATGAATACATCTTTCGAAGGATAGGCCTTGGCATTTCGACCCTGATAATCAGTATATTGGCGGCATCGTTGTATCTCTACATCCGCCGGATCGAGAAACGTTGACCCGCGGAGCAAGTCTGACCACGCATTGCATCGCAAGCACCAGAAACAATCGAAGGAGGATCATCAGCATGAAAACCATCCATGGAATCGTTGCTCTCGCTCTGGCAGTGGCCTGTGTGAGCGGCGTGACAACTGCGGAGAACAAGTTTGTCGGGGTCAAGAGATGCATGGCCTGCCACAAAATCGAGAAGATGGGCGGGCTTGCCTATGCCGTGTGGGAAAAGAGCCCCCATGCAATGGCTTTTGAAACATTGAAGTCGAAGGCAGCAGAAGAGATTGCGAAGAAGAGGGGTCTGACGAAGCCCGCCTCTGAGAGCCCCGAATGCCTGAAGTGCCATGTGTCCGGCGGCGGGACAGCAAAGAATGTCGATGTCTCCTACAAGATGGAAGAAGGCGTCACCTGCGAAGCATGCCATGGCGCTGCGTCCGGTTTTATCGGTCTTCACAACAAGAAGGATGACGAAAGCAAGGCAAAGGCAAAAGCTGCCGGTCTTGTCGTCGGCGACGATGTCAAGAAAGTGTGCGAGACGTGCCACAATTCCGGAAGCCCCTCGTTCAAGGGATTCAAATTTGCAGAGGCCTGGGCGAAGATTGAACATGGCGGACCAAAGAAGTAGCGCTGTCGCCTCATTCTCCTCGGGGCCGGGTCGTCGGTGTTCCCCCGGCTCCCTGTTTTTTCCTTCCTTTCCTCGAAGCCGTACTGAAAGGCAGTACACCATGAACGAGAAACGCTTGTTTCTTCTGGCGCTTTTGCTGGTGACGGCCGTCGCATCGCTCCCGGCCCAGCTCGTTAATGGACGTTTCACGACGTCGTTCTATTCCTGGGAGCAGTACGATACCGTCGGCGTCTCAAAGGCGTACCTGCGCGCATATCAGACCGTGCAGTTGTCGGTCGCTCAGGGCGATTTTGTATTCCACACCTTCGCGCAGGGTGTGATGAACGGAGCAAATTCGTTCGGGGACGTGGGCCGCGTCCGATTCTACAACCTCTATGCGACGTGGACCGGCTTCAGCAGGACCCTCGACCTGAGTCTCGGCCGCCAAGCGGTGTTCGCAGGGGTCGGGAACGGGAATATCGACGGCCTCACGGCCCGGGCACGCCTTCTGGATGATAAAATCACCGTCACCGGATACGGTGGGTCGACGGTGAAGGAGGAGTACACGGGGGTGCGGAGCGATTGGCACGATAACATCAATGTGGGCGGGCAGGTCGTTACCACGCTTGTGCCCGAAGCCCGTATCGGCCTGAGCTATATGAACCGGCACGAGGAGTACGATCCTTACTGGACGACACGCGCACGAGACTCCCTTGGCATTCCTGTGCCATACTATATCTCCGGGACGTCTTTGGCCCGCCAGCTCGGAAGCGTTGATGCCTCCTACCTGTGCGGCGACCTCCTGACGGCCTATGGCAGGTACGATTACGATTTCAACTTCTCCGAAACATCCAGGGGCGAGGGGGGCGTTCGCGTCCACGTGATGCCATCGTTGGATGTCACGGGGGACGTCTTCTACCGGAAACCCCAGATCGCCTTCAATTCCATCTTCTCGGCGTTTGCAGCGAGCTCCACCACCGAAATTGAGGGCGGGGTCGAATACATTGTCACACCGATGGTGCGCGTGTTCGGGAAGCTCGGATCCGTGAGCTACACCGATGACAACAGTATGCGATGGACACTGGGCGTCAACGGCGGTTACGGGAGTGTGACATACACCGGAAGCAGCGGGTTTGCCGGCGAGCTGACGTCGTTCAATGCGGAGGGGACGTATCCGTTCTTCGATCGAACGCTGCTGCCGTCTCTTGGCGTCTCTCTGGTCTCCTATCGCCTGAGCGCTGATTCGCCCAGGGATAATGCGCTTGCCGTTCTTCTGGGTGCCACCGTCCGCCCGCTCCGAAGCTTCTCCTTCGACGTCCAGGGGCAATGGATGAAAAACAGGCTCTATGATCACGACATGCGCCTACAGGTCCGACTTCTCTATTGGTTTGCCGAACGCCTGTCACTTTTTTCCGAGGAGGCCCACTGATGAAATACCGATACGGTTTTATCGCGGTGGCCCTTATTGCCACACTGGTGACAGCAGTGGCTCGCAAAGTGAGCGCCCCGGCGGGCTGGCCGGACAACGACGACAAGAGTTCGCTGAAATTCTCGCATGCACACCACGTCACGGAACTGGGCGCTGCATGCATTGACTGCCACAAGGGGGCTTCGACCAGTACGAAAGCTTCGGACAATCTCCGGAGCAACCATGAAAGCTGCGTCGGATGTCATGAAGAACAGATCAACAACGCATGCGCGTACTGTCATAAGGACACCACGAACATGCACGCCGCGGCTGCACCGGAGCGCGATATCACGTTCTCCCACAAGCAGCATATAGAGATGACGGACGTCGCATGCACGACGTGCCATCAGGGGCTGGAAAAGGCGGACTACGCCGGGCCGGCGAATATGCCCGTCATGGCGACCTGCACGACGTGTCATAATGACGTCCGGGCGACGAAGACCTGTGAAGCATGCCATACAAATTTCGTCAATCTGATCCCCGACGATCACCTGGTGGCGGATTTCAAGAAGGACCACAAGAGATTCACGCGCCTCGGATCGCTGGAGGTACGCTGCGTCACGTGCCACTCCCAGGATTTCTGTGCAGGGTGTCATGCCGGCGGAGAACTCCTCCAGTTGGGGAATAGCGCTCTGATGACCGAGCCATCGCCGCGAAACAATGCGGGAAAAGAGGGACCGAAAAAGATGACCCTGCAAACCGTGCACTCCATGAACTACCGCTACACGCACGGAATCGACGCGCGGGCAAAGTCATCTGACTGCTTCACGTGCCATTCGGCGCAGGATTTCTGCGCGCGTTGCCATGCCGAGGGCGATCGCCTGACCCCGGGCCAGGTCCCCGCTTCGCATATCGGATCGGGGTTCACGACTCTTGGAGTCGGCTCCGGGGGCGGACGCCATGCGGAGTTGGCTCGGCGCGATATTGAAAGCTGCATGACCTGTCATGATGCACGCGGGGGAGACCCGGTGTGCATCACGTGCCATGTCGATGCAGACGGCATTCGCGGTACGGATCCAAAGACTCATCCCGCGGGCTTTGCCGGCTCGCAGGATCATGGCTCGTGGCATACCGACCCCGGCGCGACCTGCTACAATTGCCACACCGACATGAATGCCCATCCGGGGGGGGTCGCCGGGAAGGGTTTCTGCGGATATTGCCATGGACCAAAGAGAGGGTGAGACGACCATGACACAGAGAATCCTCCTCCTCCTGACTTGTGCGCTGCTGGCAGTTTCCTGCGCCAGGCTGAAAACGGATCTGCCGGCACCAGTGGCGTCGGGCGTGAAAGTGCACGAAGCCGGATGGGGAACAAGTTCCTCTGACAATTTTCACGGACGCTCTCTGCTGAAGGCGGGGTGGGATGACACGGCCTGCAAGACGTGCCATGCTGCCGATTTTAGCGGAGGTTCCAGCGGGGTGTCGTGCTTCACGTGTCATCCCGCCTATCCACACGATGTACAGTTCGTCAAGGCGGGAGGACGCCATACGGATTATGTGCGCGCCATGAACTACCCGTTGCAACAATGCCAGACCTGCCACGGTCAGAACTACACCGGCGGGGCGATTCTTACCGTGGGATGTGAGTCGTCCTCCTGCCACGCCGATGCCAACGGGAACCTGAAGTCGCCCGAATCGTGCAACACGTGTCATGGCGATTTCAGGGCCGCTGCAAATCTCCAGGGAATTGCATATCTGCTCTCCGCTGCGCCGCCCAAGAGCGTTTTCCGCGATACGGCGGCGACGGTTCTCGGTGTCGGTGCGCACCAGATCCACCTGCGGGCCGATTCACTCGGGTCTGCGAAGGGAGTGAAGTGCCAGGAATGCCATGATGTTCCGTCGAGTATTTACGAGCCTGGTCATCTGCTGACTTTTCAGCGCAAGTATGCGGGCGGGCTTGCCGCCGTCATGTTCAAGGATACGTTGGCGCGTCTCGTGACGGGAAACGGGTCGAACATTCCCCTCCCCCTTTATTCGTCGCCGACATGCGCCGGCACGTACTGCCATGGAAACTGGGTACTCCGGAAGGCGACGGCATCGGCATTTGCGCAACAATATGTGTACACTGATTCAGTCATGACGGGGGCTCACGCGTCCCCGAGCTGGGTGGCAGGCAGTGCCGAGGGACAGTGCTCGAGCTGCCATGGCGGCTCCCCGGGTGTTTACGTGCCCAAAGGCCATATCCTGTCGGAACTCGCCAACTGTGTCGATTGCCACGGCGACGTCACCGATGCTTCCGGGAACATTCTCAACAAAGCGAAACACATAAACGGACAGATCGATCTTCGCGCAGAGCTCGGCGGGTCTGTTCCGATGCGATAATGGAGAACGCAGGGGAGAATGAGATGAGAATCAGGTTTGCTTTTGCAGCGATAGTGCCGCCGCTTTTGTTCCTATTGCTGCTGGCAGCGACGTACGGGTGATCGCGGGAAAACGCCATTTTTTTCAGACACTGAGAGGGAGCTCCGCCATGACGACGGAAGTGGAGTACTGGGAAGCCATCGAGAAAAGGATCTGTGCGAAGTGCGTGGATGGGGACGGTCTTGGAGAGTGTAGGATTGGCGACGGCCGGGAATGTGCGCTGCGGACCTCATTCCCGCAGATCATCGAAGCGATCAATGCGGCGTTCAGCTCTTCGATCGAACCCTACGAAGAGCAGTTGCGTGAGAAAGTCTGCCGCGTCTGCACGCACCAATCGGGCGACGGGTCCTGCCGGCTGCGGGACGACGTGGCATGCGCTCTCGACAGATACTTCCCGATGATCGTCGAGGTTATCGAAGAGACTCAGCTCAAGCACCGCCTCCATATGGGGTGACAGAGGCAGACCCATCCATGTGACGTTTCATCGTTGAGGCCGGCGGCACAACCCGCCGGCTTCTTCCATTGTTGCCCCGCGATGGTGCACGAATTCCCCCTTTTTCACTCCTGCCAAGCATTTCTCAGGGATTGGAAGAATCTCTTCTCCCGTCGCTGCGAAGAATCCGGGAAATGCCTCCTATTCACTCTATTCCCCAACCTTCCGGGCATTTTCATGGCACGCATGTTGAAACGAGAAAGTCGTGTGGGTCTTCCTGGGAGGTGCAATGACTGTTCTTGGGCAGATAGTGGTACTCTTGGCGTTGCTTGCCGTGGCCGCGTCGACGGTTCTCTACAGCCGGGTTGCGATGACCGGTGCGGGCTCGCTTCTCCACCCGCGGCGGATGTTCCTGGCGGGCGCCTTCTGCATCGGGCTTGCTTCCCTGTTGCTCCTCGTTCTTTTTCTTCGACATGATTTCTCCAACGGATACGTCTATAGCTACAGCGACCGATCCCTCCCCCTCCAATATCTGATCTCTTGCTTCTATGCCGGACAGGAAGGGAGCTTCCTGTTCTGGGCTCTCTGCGCAGCAGGCATCGGCATCGCCCTGCGTGCGTGGACGCGAAAACGGGGGAGTGAAGCGGCAATCATGGCGGTCTATGGAGGAGTGCTGACTCTCCTCCTCGTATTGATCGAAGCAAAATCGCCGTTTCGATCGGTGTGGGAAATGTTCCCGCAGGGACCCACAACCCTTCCCGTCGACGGCCGCGGCCTCAACCCCCTGTTGCAGAATCTCTGGATGGTGATCCATCCGCCCGTCCTCTTTCTTGGCTTTGCCGCGTTGGCAGTACCCTTCAGCATGGCGATCGCCGGCTTGTGGCAAAAGAACTATACCATCCTCCCCGCACAAACTTTTCCATGGATCCTGTTTGCCGCATCCGTTCTCGGACTCGGTCTGATGCTCGGTGCTTATTGGGCGTACGGAGTTCTCGGCTGGGGAGGGTACTGGGGATGGGATCCCGTGGAAAATTCCTCCCTCGTTCCGTGGCTGACGGCTGTCGCTTTCCTTCATACGCTGCTTGCCCAGCTCCGGACAGGCAAGTACGTCAGAACGAACTTTGCTCTTGCGCTCGTCACGTTTCTCCTTGTCCTCTATAGCACGTTCCTGACACGCAGCGGCATCCTGGGCGATGCCTCGGTCCATTCCTTCACTGATCCCGGTGCGGTGGTCTTTGCCCTTCTCCTGGGCGTCCTTGCGCTTCTGACACTCGGGAGCGCAGCGCTCCTCGCTCTCCGGTGGAACGACCTCCGTCCTGAAAAGGGGGAGAGCGGACTGGTGACGAGGGAGACGATGCTCGGCGCGGGCACCCTGATGATTCTTATCCTTGCGGCCATTGTCCTGTTCGGCACCAGTCTCCCGATCTTTTCCGCGACCCGTGTGGAACCCTCTTTCTATGACGCCACAGGGCTGCCCGCGGCGATCATTCTGGTTGTGCTGATTGCTGTCAGTCTGCAGACGCAATGGGAGATACAGGATGTCAAAGGAACATGGAGGCGTCTGCTCCCCCATTGCGCCGCCGCCGCGGTCATTGTCGTGATCCTCTTCCTCCTCGGCATGCGTGATGCTTCGGTCGTGGTGCTCGTCTGGACCTCCCTCGTCGCACTCTTTGTCAATGTCGATGCCGCGATCAAGATCGTGAGGGGGAATTTCAGGTTCATTGGGGGAAAAATCGCCCATGCCGGGATTGCTCTCGTCCTCATGGGGATCGTTCTTGTGGGGAGGATGGAAACGACGGAGCATGTCGGCCTCCCGCTTAACGCTCCCCGGACGGTGCTCGGTCGAACGATGATCTACACGGGCCACACGCAGGAACCGGACGGCAAATTCAGGTTTACCGTGGAGGTGCGGGAAGGCGAAAGAGCGTTTGTCCTTTCTCCCATCATGGAGAATACGGGAGAGCGCGGGCTCATGCGGACACCGGACATCGCATCGACCATCAGTCGGGACGTGTACATCTCTCCAGTCAGCCTTGAGGAAGGACGCGAAGAGGGCCGGGGGGAGACGGCGAGCGTGAACAAGGGGGCGACTGCCGTTCTTGGAGGCATCACGACGAAGTTCGCGAGGTTTGATATGAGGGGCCATGCGGCGCAGGGGATGACATCGGGTGCGGGAATGGAAATCGGCGCAGTTCTGGAACTGACGGGCAAGAGTGAGACGGAAACGATTGTGCCGTCCATTGTGACAACGAACGGACGGCAGGAGTACAAGCCGGTTCCTTCGAAACTCATGCATGCCGATGTGGCCCTCGTTGGCATGCATGTGGGCATGGGGGATGGATTGTCGTCGGTTACTCTGCAGGTTCAACGAAATGATCCGGTGCAAACGCGTGCGGAAACACTTTTTGTCGACGCGAGCGTCAAACCGTGGATCGTTCTTTTGTGGGCGGGAACACTCATCTTCACGATGGGATTCATCGTGGCAATCGTTAAACGAGCGAAGGAGGCGTGATGGAAGCCGAGGAGCCGAGAAAACTTCCCCGCAACGTGCCGGGAAAGTACTACACGACGGAAGAATGCGACGGATGTGCCTATTGCGCGGCGGTTGCGCCTGACAGTTTTGATTTTGAAAAGGGGTCCAACACGTACTTCGTTGCCCGACAGCCGGAGACAGCGGAGCAGGAAGATTTCATCCTCGAGGCAATGGAAGATTGCCCGGTCGATGCCATCAGGAGCGAGCAGGCGTCCTGCACGGCTGCGTAGGGGCGTGACTCTCCCCGCGCCGCCGTCCATGAAATTGGCGGGTGGGAGCAGCTTTTCAACGATCACATGAAGGAGACTGTCATGGGGCGGCACGCTGACGGGCCCGAGAAGACGAAAGGCAAGGGGTATTCAACAGAGGCCCATCTGATCTACGGACAGATGGACGACCCACTGTGGGACTACAGTCACCACCTCCTCCCGCCTATTTCGTCGAGCGCGACATTCCGTCTCGACAGCGCCCGGCGCGGCGCCCAGGGATTTGCGGAATTTGCCCACTCAAGCGATGAGGTGACGGTCGAGGCGAAGGCCCCCATCTATATCTACGATCGTCTCGGCGAACCGAATAAAGATATGCTCGAGGAAAATCTTGCGCTTGCAGAGCACGGAGATATCGCCGTGACCTTTGCCAGCGGCATGGCGGCGATCTCGGGTGTGCTCGGTATCCTGACGGGGGCAGGGAGCGAGATCATCGCGCACAAAACGATCTACGGATGCACGTACTCCCTTCTCACGAATTGGTATCCCCGGCTCAAGATCTCGACGAAGTTCGTGGACTTTTCGAATGTTGAGGATGTCCGGCGTTCGATCACAAAGAACACGCGGGTGCTGTACATGGAATCTCCCGCGAATCCCACGCTGCGCTTGACCGATCTCCGGGCGATCAGTGAACTGGCGGCGTCGATCAACGCCTCGCGCTCTGCCAAGAACAGGATCTACACCATTGTTGACAGCACATTTGCCACGCCCTTCTGCCAGCGTCCGCTCGCCCTTGGGATCGACTTCGTCGTCCATTCGCTTACGAAAGGGATTGGCGGCTTTGGTACGGACATCGGCGGGGTGGTGATCGGTCCGAAGTGGAGCAAGGACATGCTCATGCTGTTCCGGAAGGATTTCGGCGGTGTTCTCTCTGCGAAGAGCGCGTGGCCGGTGTTGGTCCAGGGACTTCCCACACTGGCGTTGAGGATGCGGCAGATGCAGCAGACCGCGCAGCGCGTTGCGGAATTTCTCTTATCGCGCCCTGACATCGCGCGTGTTGAGTATCCAGGGCTCCCGGGGTTTGCACAAGCGGCCATCGCGCGGAAGCAAATGGTGGACTATGACGGGAACTTTGCCCCCGGGGCGATGATCTACTATGTCGTCAAGGGGCAGGATGCAGGGACAGCGTTGGGCCGAGCAGAACGCTTCATCAATCACATTGCACAGAACGCATATTGTATCACCCTTGCGGTCAGTCTGGGGAACATCAGAACACTCATTGAACATCCGTCGTCCATGACCCACTCCGCCGTCCCGCCGGAGGAACAGACCGCCAAGGGGCTCGATACGGGCGGGATCCGCCTTGCCATCGGTCTCGAAAAGGCGGAGGACATTATCAGAGATCTTGCTTTTTCCCTCGATCAAACGCAATAGGCATTCACGGAGAGTTCCAGGAGCTACGATGCACGACAATACCATGATATCGGAGATGACGAAAAAGTATGGGAGAAAGTTCGTCAGTGCGGCGGAAGCGGTATCGGTCATCCAGTCGGGTGATCGCGTCTACATTCATCCGGGTTGTGCCGTTCCTCTTGTTCTCGTCGATGCAATGGTCAAGCGATGGGAAGAGCTGCACGATGTCGAAGTATGTCATCTGCTCGGCGTCGGTGAAGCGGCCTACGCCCGGGCCGAAATGAGCGGGCACTTCCGTCACAATGCTTTCTTCATCGGCAAAAACGTGCGGCAGGCCGTCTGCGACGGACGGGCCGATTTCACGCCGATCTTCCTTTCGGAGATCCCCGCTCTCTTTTACGGTGGGCACTATCCGATTGAGGTCGCTCTCATCCAGGTCTCCCCTCCGGACGATCACGGGTATTGCAGCTTCGGCGTGGGGGTGGAATGTACAAGGGCGGCGACCGATGTGGCAAAGATCGTTGTTGCCCAGGTGAACCCCCACATGCCGCGAACGCTGGGCGACTGCTTCATCCACATGAACCGGATCGACTATTGTGTGGATACGGATGCCCCCTTGAAAGAGCTGCCACAGTTGGAGGGAGATGTCACCCCGGAAGAAATGGACGTGTACCGTCAGATCGGCCAGCAGGTGGCCAGCCTGGTTGAAGACGGATCGACGCTCCAGCTCGGCATCGGCCGCATCCCCGATGCGACCGTCCAGTATCTGAAAGACCGGAAAGATCTCGGCGTTCATTCTGAAATGGTGTCGGACGGCATCATCCCGCTGATGGAGGACGGTGTGGTGACGAACCTGCGGAAGACTCTCCTTCCCGGGAAGACCGTCACATCGTTCGTTCTCGGCTCGCAGAAACTGTTCGACTTCGTTGACAACAACCCCGCCTTTGAATTCCGCCCCAGCCAGTTTACGAACGATCCGTTCACCATTGCGCGGAACAACAATATGATCGCGGTCAATTCGGCGATCGAGGTCGATCTGACGGGACAGGTGGTGGCCGATTCGGTGGGGTATCGCTTCTACAGCGGGTTCGGCGGGCAGGTCGATTTCATGAGAGGGGCGGCAAAATCGGAGGGAGGGAAACCGATTATCGCACTTCCTTCGACTGCGAAGGGGGGCACGATATCGCGCATCACCACGCATGTGCGTGAAGGAGCGGGGATCACAACGTCGAGGGGGGACGTCCACTATGTCATCACCGAACATGGCATCGTCAACCTGCACGGACGGACGATACGACAGCGCGCAGAACTTCTGATCGGCATCGCCCACCCATCGTTTCGCGAGGAACTTGAGGCGTTTGCGAAAGAGCATCATTACTTGTAAGAAGGAGGAGTTCCGATGGCACGAGGCAGCGTTACGCTAAGCATTGAAACCTGCAAAGGATGTTCCTTGTGCGTCGAAGCGTGTCCACAGGAGAGCCTGGCGCTTTCTCCGGAGATCAACACCCAGGGATACCACTACGCAGTACTGGTGAAGGACAACTGCACGGGATGCATCAACTGCGCCCTCGTCTGTCCGGACGCGGTCATCACGGTGTACCGGGAAAACAAGAAGAAGGGGAAGGTGCCGGTGGCGACCATCAGCAATGTCGCCCGCGATATCTCCGTCACGATTGACGACGAAAGGAAATGACCGTGAGCACAGCGGAACTGATGAAGGGGAATGAAGCCCTCGCAGAAGCGGCGATCCGCGCGGGATGCCAGGCCTACTTCGGCTACCCAATCACGCCGCAGTCCGAAATTTTGGAGTACCTTGCCGACGAGGGGAGAAGGCGCGGCATGATCGTTCTCCAGGCGGAAAGCGAAGTGGCGTCCATCAATATGGTGTACGGCGGCGCCGGTGCCGGTGCTCGGGTGATGACCTCGTCGTCCAGCCCGGGAATCAGCCTGATGCAGGAGGGGATCTCGTATATCGCCGCCGCCCAGCTCCCTTGTCTGATCGTGAATGTGAGCAGGGGGGGGCCGGGATTGGGGACCATCCAGCCGTCGCAGGGTGATTACTTCCAGGCGACCAAGGGAGGAGGCCATGGCGACTACCGGTTGATCGTTCTCGCCCCTTCCAGCGTGCAGGAAATGGCGGATTTTGTCTACGATGCGTTCGACCTTGCCGACAAGTACCGCAATCCGGTGATGATTCTCGCCGATGGGGCGCTTGGCCAGATGATGGAGAAGGTCGCGTTCCGCGACTACAATCCGAAGGAACATACGCCCGCGAAGCCATGGGCGACCACAGGAAAGCCGCGTTCGCGCGAACGGAACATCATCACATCACTCTTCATCGAACCCGAGAAGATGGAACAGATCAACATCCGGCTCCAGGAGAAGTATGCGGTCATCCGGGAAAAGGAAGTTCGTTCCGAGTGCTTCATGACCGATGACGCTGAGTACGGGATCGTTGCCTACGGCCTTGCAGCGCGGGTTGCGCAAGGGGCGGTGGAGATCGCGCGCTCCCATGGCATCCGCGCCGGGCTTCTCCGGCCCATCACGCTCTATCCCTATCCGAGCGATGCGGTCCGGGCACTGGCAGAACGTGTCCGGGGCATCCTTGTGGTCGAGATGAACGCAGGCCAGATGGTCGAAGACGTCAGATTAGCCGTCGAAGGGCGGGTTCCCGTGACCTTCGCCGGCAGGATGGGCGGGATTATCCCGTCGCCGGATGAGGTCTTCGCGGCTCTGGAGAACCTCACGACGCAGGATGTTGCACTACATGCGGAGACATACTGACATGGATACCGTACAGGTCGATCCGATTGCCGAAGGGCTCGAATGTGTCTATGCTCGTCCCGCCGACACACTTACGGAGACGCGCCTTCATTATTGCCCCGGCTGCGGCCACGGCGTTGTCCACCGGGTTCTGATGGAGATTGTGGAAGAGCTCGGCATCCAGGATCAAACAATTGGCGTGGCGCCGGTTGGTTGTTCCGTCTTCGCCTATCACTACATGAACATTGATATGCAGGAAGCGGCGCACGGGCGGGCTTCTGCCGTCGCTACTGCCGTGAAGCGGCTTCATCCCGATAGGTATGTTTTTTCCTACCAGGGGGATGGTGACCTCGCGGCGATCGGAACCGCGGAGACTATTCACACGGCTAACCGCGGCGAAAACATCCTCATGGTGTTCATCAACAACGCCATCTACGGCATGACCGGAGGCCAGATGGCGCCGACGACGCTCCTCGGCATGAAGACGAGCACATCCCCCGGCGGGCGGACCATCGAAACGTCCGGTTACCCGCTCAAGATCTCCGAGATGATTGCACTGCTCCCTGGAGTCGCCTACGTGACACGACAGTCGGTGCACACGCCGAACGCCGTCCGCCATCTGAAGAAGGCGCTTCTTCATGCCTTCCGCTACCAGAAGGAGAAAAAAGGAACCTGCCTTGTCGAAGTGGTCTCGAACTGTCCCTCCGGCTGGAAAATGACCCCCGGAGAGGCGAACGAGTGGCTGGAGAAGAACATGTTCCCCCTCTATCCGCCCGGCGATATCAAAGTCCCACACTCATGAGGATGTGGTCATGAAACACGAATTGCTCGTTGCCGGCTTTGGCGGACAAGGCGTCCTCTCCATGGGAATGACGCTCGCTTATGCCGGTATGGTGGAAGGCAAAGAGATCAGCTGGATGCCGTCGTACGGACCGGAGATGCGCGGGGGGACTGCGAACTGCATTGTCATTGTGTCGGATGCGAAGATCAGCTCCCCCATCATTGCCGCTTTCGACACGGTTGTGGCTTTGAACCAGCCGTCACTCGACAAATTCGAGGGAGCCGTACGGAAGGGGGGTTTGTTGATCTATGAATCGACCAACATCATCAAACCACCGACGCGTACCGATATCACCATCGTCCCGGTTGCCGCGGCGGAAGAGGCATTGAAACTCAAGAACTCCAGGACCATGAACATGATCATCCTGGGGGCATTCCTGGAGCGGACCCACGTTGTGGAGACCGGCGCCATCATGCAGGCATTGGCGAAAGTGCTCCCCGAACGATATCACAATCTGCTCCCGCTGAATGAAACCGCGCTCAAACGCGGCTTTGAACTCGCCGCGCGCGTCGCGGCGTAGAGAAGGAGGAACCATGACACAGCAATGCAAGCGCACGTGCAAGGGACTCTGCCAGGCGCTGGAGGCGGCGGAGAAAAGGGAGCGGGAAGCCATGACGGCGTATGTGGAAGCGGCCGCTTCATGCGATTATCCGGAGGTCAGGGAGGTGCTGCAGCGCCTGACACGCGACCGGGAGAATGGACTCGCCCTCCTGCGGCAGACGAAGGAACAATTGCGGTCGACGTTCGCCGTCATCGATACGATCAACGACAGTTTCGCCTGACATGAAAACCGACAACGCACCGTGGGAGGATCTCTCCGTACAGGACATCCTCGAACGCGCCATCGCCGACGAAGAAGGTGTGCGCGACTATTATCGCCGCGCTGCAACGAAAGCAGGGAATGCGCATGTCCGGCAGGTGCTCATCCGTCTTTCAGAAAGCGAACAGGGGCACGCCGATACTCTCCGCAAGGAGCTGGATGAACTCCACCTCCAACAGGACCTCGAAGCGGGCATGGCCGATTGACGGATGATGCGGCATCCCCGGTTTCCTCCGGGGAAGGGATTGTCATGCTTTTTCCACCACAGAAGATAACACGGACCATTCCTCATGAGCAGATACAAGATTGCATGGCTGCCGGGTGACGGCATCGGCGTCGAAGTGATGGAGGCCGCACGCATCGTTCTTGACGCGCTCCAGCTCGATGCCGAGTACATTCACGGTGATATTGGATGGGAATTCTGGTGCAAGGAAGGGGATGCCTTTCCCGCGCGCACCATCGACCTGCTCGGCAAGGTCAACGCGGCCATGTTTGGGGCCATCACCTCGAAACCGGTGAAGGCGGCGGAATCGGAACTTGATTCCTCCTTGCGAGGGAAAGGACTGGTGTACCGCTCGCCCATCGTCCGGATGCGGCAAATGTTCGACCTCTATATCTGCCTCCGGCCGTGCAAGGCATATGCCGGTAATCCGCTGAACTTCAAGGAGGGGATCGACATCGTCGTCTTCCGTGAGAACACGGAAGATCTGTATGCCGGCGTCGAGTTCAACCCCGTTCCCGTGGAACTGTCGGAAGTGCTGACGAGGCTCTCGCGGCCGTTCGCTCCGTTTGCGAGGCTTCCCAACGAGCATTATGCCATTTCCTGCAAAGTGAACACCATGAAGGGTTCGGAACGAATCGCCCGGGCGGCATTCGAATTCGCCCGGAATCACAAACGTCGGAAGGTCACGATCGTCCACAAGGCAAATGTCGTCCGCGCGACCGACGGGATGTTCCTTGAAGAGGCGAAGAGGGTGGCCAGGGAGTATCCCGACATCGCGACGGACGACGCAAATGTCGATGCAATCTGCATGTGGCTGCTGAAGAACCCGGCAAACTACGACGTTCTCGTCGCCCCCAATCTCTATGGCGACATTATTTCCGACCTTGCCGCCCAGATGGTGGGTGGACTCGGCTTCGGATGCTCCGGTAATATCGGGACATCGCTCGCCGTCTTCGAACCCTCGCACGGTTCCGCGCCGAAGTACGCGGGGCTGTACAAAGTGAATCCGATTGCGACGATCCTCGCCGCCAAAATGATGCTCGATTGGCTGGGCGAGACCGAAAAGGGATTGCGCGTTGAGGCGGCAACGGCTGCCGTCATCCGCGAAGGGAAGGTGTGCACGTATGACATGGGAGGGTCGGCAAAGACTCTTGACGTGGCACGCGCGATCGCGGAGCGTCTGTAGACCTTCGTTTTGGAGTGGCGTACTCGAAAGGTGTGGTGATGACAAGAGTCATTCTGCATGAGGTCGGTCTGCGCGACGGCCTGCAGATGGAACATGAGACCGTCCCAACCGACCTCAAGCTCCAGTGGATACGGCGTTTGATGGGAACCGGGATCGATATCCTTCAGATCGGTTCGTTCGTCCATCCGACGAAAGTGCCGCAGATGGCTGATACGGACGAGCTCTTCCAGGCGTTGCGTGCGTCCCGGGAAGTTCCGGCGGAGGTGACGCTCTCCGGGCTCGTCCTGAACGAAAGAGGATTGGAACGCGCCCTGGCCTCCGGTTGCGGGATGATCTGTGTCGGGGTGTCCGCCAGCGAAACACACAGCATGAAGAATACCGGGATGTCCGTTGCCGATGCAACCCGGCGTATTCTTGCGACGGCGCAAAAGGCGCGCGATGCAGGATTGAAGGTTCAGGTTTCCGTTCAATCGGCGTTCGGGTGCGGCTTCGAAGGCCCGGTGCCGCCCGAACGGGTGCTCGCAATCGTGCGGCGATACCACGACGCTGGTTTCGCAGCCATCAGTCTGGCGGACACGGCAGGTCACGCCGTCCCCGATCAGGTGGAGAGGCTCTTCGCGGAGGTGGCGGCCGTTGCCGGCGGCGGCGAACTCGCATGCCATTTTCACAACACATACGGTCTCGGACTTGCCAATACCTGCGCGGCGATGCGGTCGGGGGTGACGTCGTTCGAATCGTCCGTGGCCGGTCTTGGGGGATGTCCGTTTACGAAAGTTGCCGGAGGGAATGTCTGTACCGAGGACTTCGTCCACATGCTTCAGCACTCCGGGCTGAGGGAGGATGTGCATCTCGACCGGCTGACGGCACTTGCGGCCGATATCAGTACTTTTTTCGGCCGCGACCTTCCCGGCAGCGTGTACAAAGTCGGAGAAATTCCCCGGGGGGCCGTGAACACGCTGCCCTCCGTGCGGTCTTGACGTTCATCTTCAGGATCATGCAATGAACATCCTCTCAGGTGTCCGTGTCCTCGATCTGACCAATGTCCTTTCGGGGCCTTTTGCCACGCTCCATCTTGCGCTCCTGGGCGCGGAAGTGATCAAGATCGAAAATCCGGCAGACGGTGATCTGGCCCGCAAGCTCGGGAGCGTACCGAAGTACAACCAGATGTTGATGGGGACGAGCTTCCTTGCGCAGAACGCCAACAAGAAATCGATAACCCTTAATCTGAAATCGCCGGCCGGGAAGGAGATCTTCCGCAAGCTTGCAGCAACGGCCGACGTCGTCGTGGAAAACTTCCGTCCGGATGTTATGAAGCGGTTGGGACTCGGGTACGACGACTTGAAGGTCATCAACCCCCGCCTCGTCTACTGCGCGATTTCCGGTTTCGGCCAGACGGGTCCTGATGCCTTGAAACCGGCATACGATCAGATCATCCAGGGGTTGAGCGGGGAGATGGCAATCAATGGCGACGAGCGGCTGCATCCGCTCCGGGCGGGTTTTCCGGTATGCGACACGGTCGGCGGGCTGAATGCCGCTTTTGCAATGATGGCGGCGGTGTACCATCGCGAGAGGACGGGAGAAGGGCAATTCATCGACGTTGCGCTGCTCGATTCCATTATGCCCCTGATGGGCTGGGTCGTCGCCAACCTGATGATCGGCAAGCAGCCGCCGGTGCTCATGGGGAACGATAACTTCACCGCCGCGCCGTCCGGTGTCTTCCGCACGAAGGATGGGTTCATCAATATCGCCGCGAACAAACAGGAGCAATGGGAGTCGGTGGCCGACGTTCTCGATCTCCCGCTGTTGAAATCCGACCCCCGTTTTCATGAGCGCGACACCCGGAAGAAGAACAGGAAGATCCTGACGCCTCTTCTGGAGGAAAAGTTGATGGGAAGAGAGACGGCTTTCTGGGTGGAAGAACTCAACGCCCATGATGTTCCCGCCGGGGCCATCCTCACGCTGGATGCCGCCGTCTCGCAGGAGCAGATACGACACAGGAAGACATTTAACACTGTTGCGGTGGAGGGAATCGGAGAGTTGCCTCTTTTCAATCTGACCGCAAAGTTCTCCAGGACGCCGGGAGAGGTCACGTCGCCTCCCCCGACTCTCGGCCAGCACACAGGTGTGCTGCTGCGGGAGCTCGGGTACGGTGACGAGGAGATCGCAACGCTCAGGAGCGACAGGATCATTTAAGGCATCGGAAAGAACTGCGACTATGGGAATGACAATTGTTGAAAAAATACTCGCACGCGCCGCCGGCCGCGATACAGTCAAGGCGGGTGACGTCGTGGAGCCGCGCGTTGACCTCGCCATGTCGCATGAGAACGGTGCGCTGGTGATCAACCAGTTCCTGGAGGTCTTCAAAGACACCGGGAGGGAACCGGTCCCCTGGGATCCGTCCAAGATCGCAATCATTTTTGATCACAGGGTGCCGGCGGAATCCCCGAAGACAGCGAGCAACCAGAAGAAGATCCGTGCATTCGTCGCACGCCATGCGATCACAAAGTTTCATGATATCCGGGGTGACGTCGGCGGCATTTGTCACCAGATCCTGCCGGAGAACGGATACGTGCGTCCCGGCTTTGTCGTGGTCGGGACCGATTCCCACACGACAAGTCATGGTGCACTGGGGGCATTTGCCTTCGGGATCGGTGCAACGGAAATGGCGAGCGTGTGGACGCTGGGTATTGCCGTCAATGTGGAGGTTCCCGAGACAATCAGAGTCAACGTCACCGGCCGGTTTCCCCGATTTGTCGGACCCAAGGATCTGATCCTGCATCTCATCGGCGTGATCAGTGCGCAGGGGGCGAATTTCAAGGTCATCGAGTTCTATGGCGAAACGATCACAAGAATGTCGACCTCCGGACGGCTTGTCCTCTGCAATATGTCCGTCGAGGCCGGGGCGACATCGGGGATCGTTCCCGCCGACGAGGAGACCCTCCGGTACCTGAGAGATGAGGCCGGAGTGAAGGAAAAACTTGTTCCCGTAACGGCTGACAGCGATGCTCACTATGTGCGCGTGGTGGATATCGATGTCTCATCGCTTGAACCCCAGATCGCCTGCCCGCACACGGTCGACAATGTCAAGCCCGTCGGCCAGGTTGCCGGAACGAAGGTGCACCAGGTCGTGATCGGCTCATGTACGAACGGACGCCTCGACGATCTCGAAATTGCAGCCGGGATCGTCCGGGGAAAGAAAGTCGCCGGGGGAACCCGCATGCTGGTCTTCCCTGCGTCGGGAAGAATCTATCAGAAAGCCCTCGCTGAGGGCTTGATTGCCGACTTTATGGCTGCGGGAGCGGTGGTCATGAACCCGGGGTGCGGTCCTTGCCTTGGCATCCATGAGGGAGCGCTGGGCGACAACGAGACGGCACTCTCCACGACGAACAGGAATTTCAAGGGACGAATGGGGAATCCTCAATCAGAAGTCTATCTCTGCTCTCCCGCCGTGGCTGCGGCATCGGCGTTGACGGGCGAGATCACGGATCCACGGAAAGGGACGGGAGAATAATGGCAACAATCGTGCTGAAACTTGGCGATGACATTTCCACCGACGTGATCTATCCGGGCAGGTATATGGCCACGGTCCTCCCGTCGGAGACGCCCCAATTTGCATTTGCTGACATGACGCAGTTCAACGCAAAGCTGAAAGCGAAAGAAATCCCGGCAGGGAGCATTGTTGCCGCGGGGAAGAACTTCGGTTGCGGTTCGTCGCGCGAGCAGGCGGCGTCGGCCCTTTGCGGCCACGGGCTGACAATTATTGCGGAGGATTTTGCGCGCATCTTCCTTCAAAACTCGATCAACCTCGGCCTCCATCTGGTGATATGCCCGGGCTTTGCTGCATCGGAGGGGGAAGAGATCGAGCTGGCAAAGGAAACTGTCGTGAACAAATCCTCGGGGGTGTCGTTTCCCATTCTGCAGCTCCCGCGGGCGAGACAGGCCATCATCGACGCAGGAGGTCTCATTCCCTACACGCGCCAGCGGCTGCTCGCATCCACCCACCGCGCGCCATGACGGCACGGGGAGCAGGTTCATTCACCAGACGACTGGAACGATCATGACGGATGCCGCCGATCAGGGGAAGACGAAACACAAGAGTTTCACCTACAAGACCACGGTTGAGTGGACAGGGGGGAAATCAGGGACGCTCTCGTCGGACGTGAAGCCATCGTTGAAGGTTTCCAGCCCCCCCGAGTTCCGGGGGGAGGCCGGTTATTGGACTCCTGAAGATCTTTTCGTCGCGTCGGTCGAAACGTGCCACATGGCGACGTTCCTCTCATTCGCGTCGAGGAAGCAACTGCTCATCGTCTCGTATAAGAGCCATGCCAATGGCGTCCTTGAGTATATCGACGGCGACTATCGTTTTACGCGTGTGGTCATATTTCCGACGATCGTTGTATCGCGCTCTGTTCCCGAGGCGGAGGTCCATGCGGCATTGCGCGAGGCGGAGAAACACTGCCTCGTGGCGAATTCGATCGCTTCGATCGTGGAAGTCAATCCGACGCTGGTCATCGAATGAAGCCGGGGCGGACGGTTCCATCATGCCGAACAACCTGCAAACAGGAGGATGAGAGCGAAATTCGGGCGTCCTCCCCCCAATGCCGGCCACTTGAGTTTCCAGGGGTAATTGCGTATCCTGAGAAAGTATCCACGTTCTTTGCTGTTTGACAGGCAGGAGTGTTCATGGGAAGTCCGTTCTCGCAGGTTGACCTCCGGTTGCTCAAGAAATACGACCGGCCCGGGCCGCGATACACGAGTTATCCCACCGCACCGCTTTTCAGTAATTCTTTTACGAACAGAGATTTCCGCCGGGAGATCGTCGACACAAACGGGCCGGGATCTTCAGGGGATATCTCCCTTTATTTTCATTTTCCTTTCTGCGACACGCTCTGCTATTTCTGCGGCTGCACAATGGTCGTTTCCCGCGACCGGAAGCGAATCGAAGAGTACAACCATTTTCTGAAGAAGGAAATCGCGCTGGTGGCTCCGATGCTGGCGGAGGACCGGAGAGTGGTGCAGGTCCATTGGGGAGGCGGCACGCCGACGCATCTCCTGCCGGAGGAGATCAGAGAGATGGGGGAGATCATCCGGACCTCTTTCCGTCTTGATCCATCGGCGGAAATGAGCGTCGAACTCGATCCGCGTGAGCTCCTGCGTGATGACCTGCTGGCGCTGCGGGATGCGGGATTCAACCGCATGAGCATGGGGGTGCAGGATTTCGATCCCCGCGTGCAGGAGGCGGTGAACCGCATCCAACCGGAAGCGATGTCGCGCCAGGTGTACGATTGGGCGCGCGATGCCGGGTTTATGAGCGTCAACATCGATTTGATCTACGGCCTCCCCTACCAGACCAAGACGTCCTTTGAGAAGACGATACGCACTGTCGTCCGCTTTGCGCCGGACCGGATCGCGGTCTTCAACTACGCTCATGTGCCATGGCTGAAACCGCATCAGAAGCTTATCCATCCGGAGGATCTGCCGACACCGGAGCAGAAACTTGACATCCTGAAAATGACGATCGAGGTGCTCTCGTCGGAAGGATACGAGTATATCGGGATGGACCATTTTGCCCGTCCCCAGGACGAGCTGGCCCGGGCGCAGAAGGAGAAGACCCTGTATCGAAACTTCCAGGGATACTCAACGAAGTCAGGGGCCGACCTCTACGGTTTTGGCATGTCGGCGATCAGCCACTTCCAGTCGATCTACGCCCAGAACACGAAGAACATTCCGGAATACTATAAGGCCATCGACGGGGGGGATTTTGCGACCCACGTGGGCTACCGGATGACCGACGATGATCAGATAAGAAAGTTTGTGATCATGCGTTTGATGTGCGACCTCGATCTGGATACCCGGGCGGTGGAGAAGAGGTTCGCGATTGACTTCGCAAGGTACTTTGCTTCGTCGCTGAAGTTGGTGGAGGAATTCGAGGAGGAGGGGTTGGTGATCCGCACGCCGGGAAAGATCGCCATCGTGGGGGCCGGACGCCTCCTGCTGAGGAATATTGCCATGTGCTTCGATGCGTATCTCGATTCCATGACGAAGGACAAGCCGGTGTTTTCCAGAACAGTGTAACGTAAATTCTCACCGTGAAAAAGACATCGTTATTCCTCTTCGCCGGCTTTCTTGCTGTCACCGCCCCCCACCGGCCGTTATGTGCAGCTGGTCCCGCACGTGAGGCCCGCAACGACCGGGTGGAACGTGCCATCGACTCCATCCTCGCCCGGCTCACCCCGGAGGAAAAAATCGGCCAGCTTCTCCAATACTCCGGAAGATGGTCGGATACAGTGGTGAATCGCGGCATCACACTTGAGGAGCGGGCGCTCATACGCCAAGGGAGAGTGGGTTCATTCTTGAACGCCTTCGGCACCGGGATCACGCGTGAGTTGCAACGGATCGCCGTCGAAGAATCGCACGCGCGGATCCCCCTGCTCTTCGGTCTTGACGTGATCCACGGTTTCCGCACGACGTTTCCCATTCCCCTGGCGCAGGCGGCAAGCTGGGATCCGGCGGCTGTGGAGCGATCGACGCGTGTCGCTGCACGCGAAGCGTCAGCGGCAGGCGTGCATTGGACGTTCGGTCCGATGGTCGATATCGCGCGCGACCCGCGATGGGGACGGATCGCGGAGGGGGCGGGTGAAGACCCGTTCCTGGGGGCTGCGATGGCAACGGCCCAAGTGCGCGGATACCAGGGCCGTGATCTCTCCGATCCCACGACGATCCTCGCATGCGCGAAACACTTCGCCGCGTACGGCGCGGCGGAGGGGGGACGTGATTATAACACCGCGGAAATTTCCGAACGGACGCTTCGCGATGTGTACCTCGTTCCGTTCAAGGCGGCGGTGGATGCAGGCGCCGGCACACTGATGGCATCGTTCAATGAGATCGACGGTGTTCCTAGCAGCGCCAACAAGCATCTCCTCACCGACATTCTCCGCAATGAGTGGAAATTCGACGGGTTTGTCGTGAGCGACTGGAATTCCATCGGCGAGCTTCTGAACCACGGCATTGCGGCGACGAGAGCGGAGGCCGCGCAAAAGTCGCTGGAAGCCGGTCTGGACATGGAT
This sequence comes from Ignavibacteriota bacterium, assembly GCA_003162635.1. Lineage (GTDB taxonomy): Bacteria > Bacteroidota > Ignavibacteria > UBA10030 > UBA6906 > Fen-1260. The sequence continues at coordinate 52,782 of PMNE01000030.1, read as the reverse complement.
ATGGCTTCGGATGTCTACCGGGACAACCTTCCCGCTCTGGTGAAGAACGGAAAAGTCTCCGCAAAGATTCTTGACACAGCCGTCCGGCGGATTCTGCGAATAAAATTCCGACTCGGCCTCTTTGATGACCCGTATCGTTCCTGCAATCCGGAAACAGAAAAAAGCGAGATGCTCACTCCCTCGCATATCGCCGCTGCGCGGGAAATGGCCCGCGAATCCATCGTCCTCCTGAAGAATCAAAGTGATCTCCTGCCGCTGCGGCGGGATACAAAGACCATCGCCGTGATCGGGCCGCTGGCGGACAACCGGCATGATCCGCTTGGGCCATGGAAAGGGCTCGGTGAAGCAAAGAATGTTGTCAGCCTTCTCGACGGGGTCCGCAACGCCGTGGGGAATTCGGCGAGCGTCCTCACAGCCAGGGGGTGCACGATCTCCGGAACCGATACGGCTGGTTTCGGCGAAGCGGTGTCCGCGGCGCGGTGCGCCGATGTGATTGTGCTTGCTGTCGGCGAATCCATGGACATGAGCGGCGAGGCGGGAAGCCGCTCCACGCTCGATCTTCCTGGACGGCAGGAAGACCTTGTCCATGTGATCATGGGCACGGGCAAGCCCGTGATCCTCGTTCTTATGAACGGACGTCCCCTCGCAATACCCTGGGAGGCGGAACATGTGCCGGCAATCCTGGAGACATGGTTCCTCGGCCTCCAGACCGGCAACGCAATCGGCGATGTGCTGTTTGGCGCGGTTGCACCGTCCGGCAAACTGCCCGTTTCCTTCCCTCGAACAGTCGGTCAGGTGCCGATCTACTACGGACACAAGAACACAGGCCGTCCCGACACGAGCAATGAACACTTCAGCTCGCGCTATATCGACCTCCCTTCATCGCCGTTGTACCCGTTCGGATACGGTCTGAGCTACACGACCTTCTCCTACTCCGATCTCACCCTGGAAAGACAGTCGCTCGGGACGGCTGACACCCTGAGAGCGAACATGACATTGACCAACACCGGGCAGCGGGAGGGAGACGAGATTGTGCAACTGTATGTCCGCGATCTGGCAGGAAGCGTCACACGACCCGTCAAGGAACTCAAGGGCTTCCAGCGAGTCCACCTCGCCCCGGGAGCGTCGGCGATTGTGCCGTTCTCGGTGCCGGTTGCTTCCTTTGCATTTACCGGTCTGGACATGAAGAAGAAGGTCGAACCGGGGTCCTTCATCCTCTGGGTGGGCCCGAGCTCAGTGGGTGGAGAGCAGACAACATTTGAGGTTGTGGAACGGTGACCGGGGAGTCGCACGGCCTCCTTCAGGTTTATCGTGCGAAGTGGTGAAGAAACCACCCGCCATGCTCTTGATATTCTTGGCAGAGATGTGTACGTTAAACACTTAAGTACGCTCCCGATGGGACGGCTTTCTTCCCGTATTTCCATTCTCTGCTTCATGCCTTCGCCCCAGAAAGTTGTGCGTCCCGGCTTCCAACAATACAAGCTGTCTGAATCCTGCGGCTGTTGCCGCTTCGGCAGCAGGAACTGAATCCATGTCCAAAGAGCAACGGGTCCGCGACCTCCTGCAGCAGATGACGCTGGAAGAGAAGGTCGGCCAGATGACCCAGGTGACCGTCGATCTTGTTTCCCAGGGTGTCGATGGCCGCGATGAACCGCACCGGATCGACCGTGCCAAGCTTGAAGAAGCGATCCTCGCGCATCACGTGGGCTCCATTTTCAACGTTGGCCCGTCCGCCTACAGCCGCGAGCACTGGATCGACGTGATAACCGAAATCCAGGACGTGGCCACACAACAGTCCCGCCTGAAGATTCCCGTGCTGTACGGCATCGACGCCATTCACGGCGCAAACTACACGCTTGGAGCCACCCTTTTCCCCCAGCCGATCGCCATGGCGGCAACATGGAACAGCGATCTGGTGTCTCAGGAAGGGGAAATCACTGCTTGGGAAGTTCGTGCATCCGGCATTCCTTGGAACTTCTACCCCGTCCTCGATGTCGGACGACAGCCGCTCTGGCCTCGTCTCTGGGAGACGTTCGGGGAGGACGTCCATCTCGCAAAGAGCATGGGGGTTTCCTACATCCGCGGGCTCCAGGGAACCGACTTTGGCGCACCCGACAAGGCGGCGGCGTGTTTGAAGCATTACGTCGGCTACAGTTTTCCGATCAGCGGCAAGGATCGTACCGCGGCATGGATTTCGGAACGGATGATGCGGGAGTACTTCCTCCCCGGTTTTGAAGCGGGGATTGCCGCAGGTGCCCCGACCGTGATGGCCAATTCTGCGGAAGTTGACGGGATCCCCGGTCATTCCAACTACCACCTCCTGACGGAAGTCCTCCGGGGCGAAATGCATTTCAAAGGGATCGTCGACTCCGATTGGATGGATATTGAACGTCTCTACTCGCGCGACCATGTGGCCGAATCTCCCAAAGAAGCCGTCCGCATGGCGGTCATGGCCGGCGTCGATATGAGCATGGTTCCCCTCGATTATAGTTTCCATGACCTGCTCCTCGCATGTGCAAAGGACGGGTCCGTTCCGCTCTCCCGCATCGATGAGGCGGTGACGCGCATCCTTACCGTGAAGTTGGAGATGGGCGTTCTTGATCGCCCGTATCCCGACCTTCGCATGGCGAAGAAATTCGCCACGCCGGAGGCGGCACAGACGAATTTCCAGGCGGCACGAGAATGTCTCACGCTCCTGAAGAACGATCGCAAGACCCTCCCCCTCGCGAAGAACACGAAAATCCTGGTGACGGGACCGACAGCCAATGTGCTCTCATCCCTGAATGGAGGATGGACGATCACGTGGATGGGGGATGTGGAAGCTCTTTATCCGAAGGACAAGAACACCGTTCTCCGCGCTTTGCAGGAGAAATTCGGCAAGGACCAGGTGGTCTATGTCGCTGGATCCACGTTTGACGATGTTGTGGACGTGCAGGCCGCGGTTGCGGCAACGAAAGGCGTGGATGCGATCATCGTGTGTCTCGGCGAGAAGGCCTACAGCGAAAATTGGGGTAACATCGATGATCTGACGCTCGACGCGGCACAAATTGAGCTTGCGCGGGCGCTGATCGATACAGGGAAACCCGTCGTTCTCCTCCTCATCGAGGGACGCCCCCGCATCATCCGCACGCTTGTGGAGAAGGCGGCCGCCATCGTGATGTGCTATTGTCCGGGTATGGAAGGCGGGAATGCCATCGCAGACATCCTTTGCGGGGATGCCAACCCGTCGGGGAAACTTCCCCTCTCGTACCCGAAGTATCCGAACGCGTTGGTGCCATACGATGTGAAACCCGCCGATGTTGCGGACGGGAACACGTACAATCCGGAGTTTCCCTTTGGCCACGGGTTAAGCTATACAACATTTGAGTACAGCGATCTTGCGGTCGACCGGGATGAGATCGGTGTGAAGGACACCATGACGGTCTCCATTACGGTGAAAAACACCGGTGTGGTTGCGGGGAGCGAAGTGGTGCAGCTTTTCGTGCGCGACGAATATGGGTCCGTGTCCCGTCCGGTGCGCCAGTTGAAAGGATTTCGAAAGGTCTTCCTTGCACCCGGCGAGGAGAAGCGCGTGCAGATGGCGATCACGGCGGGCGATCTCTCCTTCATCGGACGGGACAACACGCGCATCATCGAACCCGGGGCATTTACTCTTATGATCAACAAGTTCTCGCGGCCGTGCACGTTGCGTGCGGACGCGGTCCATCGTACCATGAACTCCGAAGGAACACGATGACTACCGGAATCGGCACACCCAGGAACGGAGCCGTCTCGGCAAAGGAGGGTGCGAAGTACGCTCCCGCATTGGCAATCCTGACGTCCCTTTTCTTCATGTGGGGATTCATTACGTGCCTGAACGACATCCTGATTCCGCATCTGAAAGCTGCCTTCGGATTGAATTATGCCGAAGCGATGCTGATTCAGTTCATGTTCTTCACGGCGTACTTCATCATGTCTCTCCCGTCCGGCGCCATCGTGGAGAAGGTGGGGTATAAAACGGGGATCGTGATCGGTTTGATAGCTGCCGGCATCGGATGCCTGCTGTTCTATCCTGCGGCGGCGACACGCTCGTATCCGCTTTTCCTTGGCGCGTTCTTCGTGCTGGCATCCGGCATCACGCTGCTGCAGGTTGCTGCCAATCCCTATGTGGCGATCCTCGGATCTCCGCAGACTGCTTCCAGCCGGCTGAACCTGACGCAGGCGTTCAATTCGCTCGGAACAACCATTGCGCCGATCATCGGTGCCATCCTGATACTGTCGACGGCATCGCTGTCCTTGGAACAGATAGGCCGGCTTCCCATCGACCAGCAAGCCACGTATAGAATGAGCGAAGCATCGTCGGTGCAGATGCCGTATTTGTTCCTTGCGGCGCTCTTGTTCGTGATTGCAGGCGTTTTTGCCGCCATTAAGCTTCCTCTCATTGAAACAGGCAGCGTCAAGAGCAGCGCGGGCGGAACCCATGATGCACACCACGAAAACGCGTGGAAATATCGCCATCTCGTGCTCGGTGCCATCGGCATCTTTGTCTATGTGGGGGCCGAAGTCTCAATTGGCAGTTTCCTCGTCAACTATCTCAGCCAGGACTTTGTCGCAAATCTGAAAGCGGTCGATGCCGGCAAGTATGTCTCCCTCTACTGGGGAGGGGCGATGATCGGACGCTTCATCGGCTCGATTACGCTTGGAGGAAAGCTCTCGCCCGTGCGGTACCTCCTCCTGGGCCTCGTGCTTGTGCTTGCCGTCGCGCTTGGCTTCTATAATACCCGCGATGTCACCGAGTCCATGATCTATCTCGGCTTTGCCGTCGTGAATCTTGCGGCGTTCCTCACGTCGTCGGGAAAACCCGGCAGGACGCTCGGACTCCTCGCGTTCGGTGCTGCGATCCTTGTCGTTGCAACAATGGTGCTCGACGGCAGGCCCGCCATGTGGACGATCCTTGCCGTCGGACTTTTCAATTCAATCATGTTTCCGACGATCTTCACGCTGGCCGTTGATGGTCTCGGCAAACACACGGGCCACGCCTCGGGTATTCTTTGCATGGCAATCGTCGGCGGAGCTGTTCTTCCCGTGATCCAGGGTCTCTTTGCCGACGCGATCGGCATTCATCACGCTTTCTTCCTCCCCGTGCTGTGCTACCTGTACATCGCGTACTACGGCTTCAAGGGGCATGTTCCCACGTATCAAAAGGCATGACACATGGCTGCGCAAGATGTCACCCTCGGCGTTGATATTGGAGGGACAAATACCGTCTTCGGGTTTGTTCTGGAGACCGGCACGTGCGTTGCGGAATCCTCCATTCCTACCCAGAGCGGCGACCCGGCAGAGCGGCTGATCAGCCGTCTGCATGAAAGAATCGATGAACTGTACCGCCCGCTCGCCGGACGGTACATCATGAAAGGGATTGGCGTCGGTGCTCCGAACGCCAACTACTATCGCGGGACGGTGGAGAGTCCCCCCAACCTGAAATGGGGGCCGGTGACGAACCTCGCTGCGCTGTTCAAGAAGTATTACGACGTTCCGGTTGCCGTGACCAACGACGCGAATGCCGCCGCGCTGGGTGAGATGCTCTATGGCGCAGCAAAGGGAATGAAGGATTTCATCGTCATTACCCTTGGGACCGGCGTCGGCAGCGGCATCGTGGCCGGCGGGGATCTGATCTACGGGGCTGACGGATTTGCCGGAGAGATCGGGCACACCATCTACGATCCACATGGACGCGAATGCGGTTGCGGGCGCCGCGGATGCCTCGAGGCATACGCGTCAGCCTCAGGGATATGCAAGACCGTGCTCGAGCTCCTTGCGGATCGCCGCGAAGAGAGCGAATTGCGCGCTATCGCACCTCAGGACCTGACACCGAAGATCATTGCAGGCGCCGCAGGTCGAGGCGATCCTATTGCACAGGAGGCCTTTGAGGTGACGGGCCGCATTCTCGGCCTCAAGCTTGCCGACTCGGTTGCACATACGAGCCCGGAGGCCATCATCCTTTTCGGGGGTATTGCCAATGCCGGTGCGCTGATCTTCGAACCAACAAAGAGGTATCTCGAGGCAAACTTGCTGAATATTTTCAAGAACAAGGTGAAGCTCCTCCCATCGGGCCTGAAGGAGGGGAATACCGCAGTTCTCGGCGCAAGCGCGCTTATCTGGAATGAGCTGCGGAAAAAGAAGTAAGCGCTGTTGACACATCGATAAGGCGGAGCTCGTCGATGGCGAACATCGGGCTCCGCCTTTCTTCTCTCTTCGTTTTCATCGCATGAGTCCACGGCATTGAGGGATCTTCTTGGGAGCTCTCCTCATCAGTTCGCTCACGTCGTCCCGCAGAATCGCCGTCGATCCCGGGACCACGAGCACGAAAAATGTGTTTGTGTGTGACCTCCACATGAAAGGAATCACCCATGAAAAAGTTCTTCCTCGCACTTTTTGGCTCTTCCCTGATTCTCCTGATCGGTTTCTCTTTTGCGCGTGCCCAGGAGGGACAGGAAGCGGAGAAGAAGATCCACGACATTCTCCGGCAGATGACGCTCGAAGAGAAGATCTCCATGCTGAGCGGCACGGGCTTTGAGTCACGCCCGGTTGCGCGGCTCGGTATCCCTGCACTGAATATGACCGATGGACCGGTCGGCGTCCGCTGGCATCGCTCGACAGCGTTCCCGGCCAGCATTGCATTGGCTGCGGCATGGGATCCGGCTCTCGCAACCCGCGAGGGCAGCGCCCTCGGAAGAGAAGCGAAGGCCGAGGGACGGCGCATGCTGCTCGGCCCCTGCGTCAATATCAACCGCGTTCCGTGGGGGGGGAGAGACTTTGAAAGCTATGGCGAGGACCCGTATCTTGTTGCACGCGTGGCAGTCGGGTATGTCAAGGGCGTGCAGTCCGAGAAAGTCGTCGCATGCACGAAGCATTACGCGGCCAATAACCAGGAATGGGAACGCGAGTCCATCAGTGCGCAGGTAGATGAACGGACCCTGCGGGAGATCTATTTCCCCGCCTTTCAAGCGGCAGTGCAGGAAGGGGGGAGCTGGTCCATCATGTCTGCATACAATAAGGTGAATGGGACCTGGTGCAGCGAGAATCCATTTCTCCTGACCGATGTGCTGAAGCGTGAATGGGGATTCAAGGGAATGGTTGTTTCCGATTGGGGGGCGGTACACAGCATGGTGCCGACAGTGAATGCGGGTCTGGATATCGAAATGCCCAACGGACAATTCCTCCGGGGGGACAGTCTTCTGCTGGCCGTACGGCGCGGCGACGTGAAGGAGCCGGTCATCGACGACAAGATCACTCGGATACTCCGGGTGATCATGTGGACCGGGCTCTTGAACCCCCAGCCTGCGCCGGATTCCTCGATCATCAGCTCTGCGCAACACCGCGCGCTTGCGCGCGAAGTGGCGGACGAAGGGACGGTGCTGCTGAAGAACACGATGGGCCTCCTTCCTCTGGATGCTGCCCGCGTCCACAGCATTGCAGTGATCGGTCCGAGTGCGGAGATCGCACGTACGGGGGGCGGGGGGAGTTCCATGGTGGTTCCCCTCTCGAAGATCAGCCCCCTCCAGGGGATCAAGGCACGCGGAGGGAACGACATCACCGTCCGTTTCGCACGCGGGTGTATGATGGATGGAGACGTTGCTCCTGTGGAATCTGCCGTCCTTCGTCCGGCTGGTGGGAAGGAACGGGAAACCGGCCTCCGGGGCGAATACTTTGCGAATCCAAACTTCGAGGGGCAGCCGCTCATGACGAGAATCGACCCCGCGGTGGATTTTGAATGGGGAGGCGGAGCGCCTGCCGCCGGTTTTCCGGAGGACCATTTCTCGATCCGGTGGACCGGACTGCTTGTTCCGCCGGAGACCGGTGAGTTTGAACTGAGTACGCGAAGCGACGACGGATCACGGCTGTTCATCGATGATACGCTCCTGATCGACAATTGGGGTGATCATGGGATCGTGACAAAGACGGGCAGGATCCATTTCGAAAAGGGGAAGACGTATGCCCTCAGGATTGAGTACTACGAGAACACCGGAGGAGCCACCATGCAGTTCGGATGGCGCATCGGATTGCAGCGGAACCTGCAGGAGGCGGTGGACGCAGCCACGCATGCAGACATTGCCGTGGTCGTCGTCGGCAATTCCGCAGACTATGAAAGTGAGGGATTCGACAGGAAATCGTTGTCACTGCCGGCGGGACAGGATGAGCTTATCGCCGCCGTCGCGAAGGCAAATCCACGCACCGTTGTGGTCCTCGTGAACGGTGCCCCTGTTCTCATGCCGTGGATCGAAAACGTGCCGGCGGTGGTGGAGGCCTGGTTTGGCGGGCAGGAGGGAGGAGCGGCGATCGCGGATGTTCTCTTCGGTGACGTCAATCCGTCCGGAAAGCTGCCGGTAACGTTCCCGAAGGCGTGGAACGATTCCCCCGCGTCGTCCACGTATCCGGGAAAAGATGGGAAGACGGAATACGCGGAAGGGATATTCATCGGTTACCGCTATTTCGATCACGCAAACGTCGAACCGCTGTTTCCTTTCGGCTTCGGACTCTCGTATACGACGTTCAGCTACTCACATCTCGTCGTTGTCCCCGGACCCGGGCATGAAACGTACTCCGTCACGCTCGATGTGACGAATACCGGAACGCGTGCAGGAGCCGAAGTGGTTCAGGTCTATGTGAGCGAGGAGCATGCTTCTGTTCCGCGGCCCCCGAAAGAACTCAAAGCTTTTTCCCGGATTGCCCTGCAGCCGGGTGAAACGAAGACTGTCCACCTGACGTTGGGCGAATCCTCCTTTGCATTCTTCCATCCCATGAAGAAACAGTGGGAGGTTGAACCCGGAACATACACGGTGGCAGTCGGAAGCTCCTCCAGAGACGTGCGACTCTCACAATCGCTTGAGATAAAATGAGACCCCACCTGCCTCTCCTGCACTGTTTCCCCTGCGTGCGGTGCGGCGTGCCAACCAGTTATTGATAGTGACAAATCGGAGGTCATCATGAATATTCTCGTGACAGACGGCATTTCGCCGGAAGGAGCCAAGATCCTGTCGGACGGCGGCCACCGCGTCCACCAACAATCCATGAAGCCTGAGGAGCTTCTCCAGCGGATTCCCGAGTATGAGTGCATCATCGTCCGGTCGGCAACCAAGGTGACAAAAGAGGTCATCGATGCGGGTACGAAGCTTAGAGTGATTGCGCGGGGCGGTGTCGGCGTTGACAATATCGACGTCAAGCATGCGGAGTCCGGGGGGATCATGGTGCTGAATACGCCGGGTGCGTCAGCAATCTCTGTTGCCGAACTGACCATAGGCCATATGTTTGCCGTGAGCAGATTTCTCCATCTGAGTACCGCGGCGATGAAGGACGGCCAATGGCCGAAGAAGGAATACTCCGCGGGGATCGAGCTGTACAAGAAAACCCTCGGTATCATCGGATTGGGGAATATCGGCAAGGAGGTGGCGCGCCGGGCGTTGGGCCTCGGTATGACCGTTCTCGCCTACGATCCGCCGTTCGCTCCCATGGATTTCATCGTTGAGATCACGACAAAGGAGCGTCTGCTCGCGGAAGCGGACTTCATTACCCTCCACGTGCCCCTCGACAAGGTGCGGGGTCCCGCCATCGGCCGGCAGGAGATCGCCCTGATGAAGAACGGCGTCATCATCGTTAACTGCTCCCGCGGGGGGGTCGTCGATGAGGAGGCGCTTCTGGAAGGGTTGAACTCCGGGAAAGTCAGGGGGGCGGCCCTGGACGTCTTTGTCCACGAACCGCCGACGGAAGCGGAACGCGCCCTTTTCAATCATCCGCGCGTCAGTGTTTCTCCTCACATCGGAGGATCAACGATTGAAGCGCAGGACCGGGTAGGAACCGAAATCGCCTTGAAAGTGGTGAAAGCCCTTACGATGAAGCGTTGAACGTCGTTACCTGGCATGAGGCCGCGGGGGCGGGCGGTGTGTATTTTTGCGGAATGAGTGCTGAGGAGTTCAGTACGGTGAAGGAGCTTCTTTCGCAAAAGTGACAACTTTCATAATCTGAGGAAGAGAGGGCAGAATGGGAAACGTCCAGATCGTGCTCTATCTCCTGCTGGGGATCGGGGCGGGAATCGTCAGCGGCCTTGTCGGTATCGGTGGAGGGATCGTCATCGTTCCCGCTCTCGTTTTCCTCTTCGGCTTCAGCCAGCACCAGGCACAGGGGACAACCCTTGCCCTTCTTGTTCCGCCTATCGGATTGCTTGCCGCCTGGGCCTACTATCGACAGGGAGATGTGAACGTCCCTGTTGCTGCCCTGATATGCGTGGGATTCGTCGCCGGCAGTTACTGCAGCGCGAAAGTGGCAGCGGAGATTCCTGAAGCGCTCCTCGGGAAGATTTTTGGCGGATTTCTTGTCCTCGTCGGGATCAAGATGCTTCTGGGACGATAAACCTTCTCCGGTTGCCGGTGTCTAACGTGTGATTGTTTTGTGCCGCAAAATGAGGGACGTATGAGCCGAAGGATTATCCTGGTGTGCATGCCCATCATCGGTTGCTCTCTGCTCATGATTCAAGGCTGTGGAAGCAGCGTTGAGCTGGCGAGCTATCACCGCGACCGGGAAATTGTTGTGGATGGAGATCAGCATGATTGGAACGGTATCCCCGTGTATGTGGACAAAAGTGGCGTGGCTGTTGCAGTGAGCAACGACGAGAGCTATCTGTATCTCTGCCTTTCGACCAGCGATCGAGGGGTGGAGCGGGAGATCATGATGGCCGGTCTCACTGTCTGGTTTGATCCCTCCGGGGGATCCGACCAGAAACTCGGGGTCCGTTTTCCTCTCGGTCGGCCTCCTTCCGCCGGCGCCATGGCGATGCCTGAGGAGGGCGTTGAACCCTCTGCCATGGCTGCGCTGTTCGCTGGAGGGGAAATGGAATTGCTGGGTCCGGGTAAGGATGAGCGGTTCATGACTCCTATTACCTCGGAAAAGGAGGTCCTTGTCAGGGTGAATGTGAGCGCAGGCAAGCTCGTGTACGAAATGCGGATTCCTTTCAAGCCCACGCCGGGGCACCCGTTCGCCCTTGATGTTTCCCTTGGTTCACCCGTTGGCGTCGGTTTTGAAGCCCCAAAGATAGCACCGGGGAATCGGTCGGCGGGGGATCCTTCGGGTGGAGGAGGCATCGAAGCAGGTGCAGGTGGCGACATGGGTGGCGATATGGGAGGTGGTATGGGGGGTGGCATGGGTGGTGAAGGTGGCGGCAGGCATCGAGGCGGGGGGGGAAGAGGAGGCAGGGGTCAGGGATCTGCGAATGTAGAACAATTGAAACTCTGGACAAGAGTCCATCTCTCATCCGTTGACAACGTTCCTCGGTCTTCCCTGAAGGAATGAACGGACGTTTTCCGTCACCTCGTGCATCAGTCTCTTCCTTGCAGCAGTCGTTGCCCAGGCAAAGTGCGGCGTGATGAAACAGTTGCGCGCGCCGGGGAGCGGATTGTCCGGCAGGGGTGGCTCCTGGGAAAGGACGTCAAGCCCGGCCCCTGCGATCCTTCCGGCGTTCAACGCATTGGCAAGGGCCTGCTCGTCGACGAGCTGACCTCTGCCGGTATTGATGAGGAAGGCCGTTGGCTTCATGAGGGAGAGACGGTACGAGTTGACCATCTCTCTGGTTTCCGGTGTGAGCGGGGAGTGGAGCGTTACGACATCGCTTTCGCTGAAAAGTTCATCGAGCGCGATGAAGCTGATGGCTGCCGGCATTGCGGGGATTCGGTTCCCGTTGTAGGCTACGATTCTCATCCCAAATGATGAAGCAGCGGTGGCCACAGCACTCCCAATCCGTCCGAAGCCGACAATACCCATCGTCCTCCCCGCCAACTCCACGAGCGGGTAGTCCCAGAAGGAGAAATCCATCGAAGATGTCCAGCGCCCGTTTCTCACCGCCTCCGTATGGTGCGTGATATGGTGCGCAAGGTTGAAAAGGTGGGCAAACACGAGCTGGACCACCGACATGGTGCTGTAGGCGGGGACGTTGGTAACGGCAATGCCGCGTTCCCGGGCTGCCACTGTGTCAACGACGTTGTACCCCGTTGCCATGACGCCGATGTATTGCAGCCGCGGCATGTCGGCGATCACATTCCTGTTGAGCGGCGTCTTGTTCGTGAGTATAATTTCCGCGTCTTGTCCGCGGCGAACAATCTCCTCAGGGGAGGTTCGCTCAAACACCTCAAGATCACCGAGTTTTGCCAGATCCTCCCAGCTCAAATCGCCACGGTTTAAGGTCCGGCCGTCCAAAACGACAATACGCATGGGGTGCCTCCTCCCTCAATCTTATCAAAAAGGAGGAGTGATTCAATCTCCTGTTCTCCCCTCTCTTGACCGGGAAATTCTCCGCACCCATTGGATTTTGCCGGAAAATTCTACAAATTCATTCCGGTTTTGTATATATCTCTACGCTCTTTTTCATGCCTCATTGCCTGTTTGACGTAAGTCACATTATTTCCCTTGTGTTCTTGCTATATTTTGACACGGATCAAGTGAGATCCCTGGTTATGCAGTTACTGATGTTGTGTGATGGGTATGTTGGCGTAGGGGAAAACGTTATCCACTAAAGTTGAGGTCAGATATGAACCAGGCAAAAACGATGTTCGTGGTGATGTTCGCTTCCCTCCTTGTGTTCGCTCATTCGTCAGCCCAAGCGCAGGCGAAATTCATGAGCAAGGCAAACGGGGCTTGGGAAAGCGCCTCAACGTGGACGATGCTGGCGGGATCCGATTCCGACGGGATCCCCGACGCAAACGATACTGTCCTTGTCACAGGGGGTTTCACGGTTTCCCTCTCCGGCACGAGTGATGCATGTGCCCTCTTGACCATCGACGCAGGCTCTACGGTGGCTCTCACCGGCTCGGGAAACCTGACGGTCAACGCCAATCCCGGAACTGCGACGATTAATGGCACATTGATATTGAGCGGGAGTGGCACGCTTCGAAAGTCCGGGACAGGAACACGCACGCTCGTTGTCGGGAGCGCCGGGAAAGTGACCATCAGCGGGAGCGCACCAACCCCGGTCTTCGATGTGTATTCGCTTTCCCCGACCAGCACATTTGAATACACTGCCTCGGCCAACCAGACTGTTCAGTCGGGGATCGTCTTCGGCAACCTGACTCTCGGAGGAAGCGGTACGAAGCAAGTGGCACCGATCCCCACCGATACGACATTCAGAAGCGAAGGAACGCTCACCGTTGCCACCGGCGTGACGTTCGACGTCTCCACCGACATCCTCTACATCTTTTTCGACGGGAATGTGGTGATTTATGGGACGCTCGATGCCTCCGTGGGAATCACGGTGGTCGTGGTCAACGGTGCGCAATGGCTGAACTACGGTACATATCTTTCCAGCGTGACGCCCGGTTTCGGACACGAGCCCACGACGACATTCAACGGCACTGTGGTCGGCGGTTCGCCGCAGTCACAGTTCTTTTATGATCTTGTCGTGAACGGGTCAATGACCGCGCTCAGCAATTTCACCATCCAGCGCAATGTCACCATTAGCGCCGGTTCCACATTCAATGGGGGGAGCGGCCTGACGCACTCCGTGGGCGGTTCATGGACCAACAACGGCACATTCAACTACGGAACAAGCACGATACTCTTCAATGGGACCTCGAACCAGAACATCGGCGCTTCGACGTTCGGATCCGTGGTGATGAACGATTCGGCCGGGTTCAGACTCACGGGAGACGTGGCCATCGCCTCCGGGAGCACGCTGACACTCAGTGCGGGAAACATTGCCACCGGCGCATTTGCCCTGAGGATCAACTCTACGGATCCGGGTGCGTTGGTGCTTGGCTCGAATTCAATTACGGGAACTGTCACGCGCGCGATCGCTCCGGCAGGAACCGGAACGTACAACTTTTTCAATGCAAACGCTTTTGTGATACCCGGCGGCACGGGGAACCCTTCGGCGATCACCGCAACGGTGTATCCCGGGATCAATCCTCCCAACCTTCCGTCGCCGACCGATACGGCCATTTCGGCGAAACGGTACTATGCGATTTCCGCCGCAGGAATTGGAACTGGATTCCTGTACACCATGCGCCTTCCCTACGCGCAATCCGAGGTGCGGGGCGACGAATCGCACTACACGATGTGGAAAAACGACGGGAGCGGTTGGTTTAACGTTCTCCTCTCCGGCCCTCCGGATACCGTCAATAACTTTGTTCAACAGTCGGGCCTGACAGGGTTCTCCAACTGGATGATCGCCCAGGACAATGGAGCGCTCCCCATTCAACTCGCCTCGTTCAGTTGCACCCTTGACCCGGGAGAGAATGGGGTACTGCTGTCATGGGTTACCGTCTCTGAAATCCGGAATTATGGGTTCTTTGTTCAAAGAAGCGCGACCCCGACGGATGGCTTTGTGGACCTTCCGGAGAGCTTCAAACCCGGCAATGGGACGACGGTGAATCGGAATGTGTACTCATGGTCCGACAAAAACGTTCCGACTGGTGTGTATTATTATCGGCTGCGACAAATCGATCTGGACGGCGCTGTGCATCTGACCGAGGCGAAGGAAGTCAATGTGGCGGCGACGACGGGAGTTGGAGATGACAAGACTCCCGTGGCATTCGCACTTCACCAGAACTACCCGAACCCGTTCAATCCTTCGACGCGCATCATGTTCTCCGTCGAGGATGCCCGTTACACGACCCTCAAGGTCTATAATGTCTCCGGGCAGGAGGTTGCATCACTGTTTTCTGGTGTCGCCCAACCTGGTACGCAATACACCGTCATCTTCGACGGGAGCAACAAACCAAGCGGCGCGTACTTTTGCAGGCTGACAAACGGCGACAAGACCTCATTGAAGAGGATGATTCTCGTGAAGTAGTCTCTGTCCCGGTTCCCCGCGAGAGTGATGGAAACCCAGCCCCCGGCACTGCGTGCCGGGGGTTTCTTTTTTTGCGCGGCTGGGGTCATGTGTTCACCCGTCATTCACCTGAGCAGACCGTGGGGCAATTCAACGGAGAATTCCGTAATTTGTTCGAAGAAACTGACAGAGCGGGATGACAGACCCCATTGTTCAACGGGCACTCGACCCGTATGCAGCACTACGATATCCCGAGTACCGCCACTATATTTTTGCCTCCTTTCTTTTCACCGTCGCCCTGCTGATCCAGGAAGTTGCGCTGGGGTATGAGCTGTATCTTCTGACGCGCGATCCCCTGGCTCTCGGCTTCGTCGGCCTCGTCGAAGCCATACCGTTCATCGGTCTCTCGCTGTATGGCGGCCACGTCGCCGACCGGAAGAGCAAGAGGCGGATCATCCTGTGGAGCACATGGGTCATCACTTTCGGCGCCATCGTGCTCCATTTCGCCGCGAGGTGGGTGGAGAGCGGCATGGTCTCGACCCCGGTGTTCGTGGGCGTGGTGTACGCGACGATCTTCCTGATCGGCGTCTGCCGTGCGTTCCAGTCCCCTGCGGGTTCCTCCCTCCGGGCCTTTCTCGTCCCCATTACCGTGTACGAAAATGCGGCCACATGGAGCAGTTCGTCATGGCAGGCGGGTGCGATCGTCGGGCCGGCGCTCGGGGGCTTTCTGTTTGCCTGGATGGGATTTTCCGATGCCCTGCTGGTTGTTGCCGCCCTGCTTGCCATCGCTGCAGTGCTCTTTTCGCGGGTCGGCGACCGGGGAATGAGTCTCAAGGCGGAGCAGACGCCTCTCCTGGCGAGCGTCAAGGAGGGGATTCGGTTTGTCTGGTCGGCGAAACCCATTCTTTACGCGATCTCGCTCGACTTGTTCTCGGTGCTTTTTGGCGGCGTTGTGGCCATCCTGCCTATTTATGCGCAGGATATCCTTCATGTGGGGGCGGAGGGCCTTGGAATCCTGCGCTCGGCCCCTTCAGCGGGGGCGGTACTGACGCTGATCGTTCTTGCCCGGCTCTCACCGCTTCGACATGCGTGGCGAAACCTCCTTATTGCGGTGACGGGCTTCGGCGTGTCCATCCTTGTCTTTGCGTTCTCCCCGTGGATGGGACTCTCTGTCGCGGCTCTCTTCATGAGCGGAGCCTTCGACAGCATCAGCGTCGTTATCCGTCAAACGCTCCTCCAGTTGAGAACACCGGATCCCATGCGCGGCCGCGTGATGGCCGTGAACGGGATCTTCCTTTCCTCGTCCAATGAACTTGGCGCATTTGAGTCGGGAGTTGCCGCAAAATTGATGGGGGTGGTCCCGTCGGCAGTGTTCGGCGGAACCATGACGCTCGTTATCGTTGCATGGGTGTCGTGGAAAACCAAGGAACTGCTCAAAGTGCGATTTGATAGCTTCGAACGGTGATAGAGGGAATTCGGGGAGCGAACGTCGGCGCGGAAGATTGTCAGGTATGGTTTGCGGTATGCGGTTCGGTGTGAACGAGAACCGACCAGTGCCTGCCCAGCGATTCGACCTTCCGCGCAACTGCGTGCGCAAGTTCGTGCGCTGATTCGAGAGTGAGAGTGCGGTCGAGATGGATACTGACTTCGACAAATGTCTCCGCTCCCGCCGTCCGCACCTTGATATCATGCACCGCGCGGACGCCGGAAACCTCCAGTGCCTTTGCCCGGACGCTCTCCCGCATGCTCAGCGGAGCTCTGTCGAGAAGCACATCGATCGACCTCTTTCCGAGGCGGTAGGAAACACTCACGACGATCACAGCGACGATGAGGGCGGCAATCGGGTCGGCTGTGTTGTAGCCGAGTTTTGCGCATGCAAGGCCGAGAAGGACAACAGAAGAACTCCAGATATCCGTCGAGAAGTGAAGCGCGTCCGCCTCCAGGGCCTGACTGCCGGTTCTTTTGGCCACCCGGGACAGGGCCCGTGAACGGGAAAAATCGATCACGACGGATGTGACAACAACGACGAAACTCCAGACATTCACCTCGATCATCGTCCGTCCCCCCAGGAGGCGGGAGCATGCCTCATAGACGATCCATCCGCATGTGATGAGCAGGAGAATCGTTTCGCCGAGCGCAGAGAGATTTTCGACTTTGCCGTGCCCGTAGTGGTGGTCGCTGTCCGGTGGGCGAGCGGAGGATCGCACTGCCAGGAGGGTCATGACCGCCGCAATGAGATCCAGGCCGGAATGAAGCGCTTCCGAAAGAATGCCGAGACTTCCGGTGAGGAGACCGATGATGGACTTCGACACCGTGAGGAAGACCGCAGCGGCGACAGAGGTCATGGCGACCCTGTTCTTCTCGCTGTGGTGCGCCCTTTCTTTCTCGATGTTGGTCATCGAAGATTCAGCGGGATTCTCTGCGCGACGTTGGTTTGCCTATCGGGACGGGATTTCGAATCCTCCCCCGCAATTTCGGGGAGTTCGAGGACAATGGCAAGCCCCTTTTTCCCACTCCCCTGTTGGTGCAGATTGCCGCAACGAGGCCGTGCTTGTTGTTGTCCATTGCCAATCCTCTGACGTCCGCTGTGAGACCGGACCTCAGGTCAGGGGTTCTTCTGTGCATAGTGAATGTCCGACAGCTCGCGCAGGCGTCCGGCTGCCGACTCGGCTGTAATGTCGCGCTGGGGTTCCGCGAGCATCTCGTATCCGACCATGAATTTTCTGATGGTGGCAGAACGGAGGAGCGGCGGGTAAATGTGCGCATGAAGCTGCCACGCGGCGTCACGCCCCGTGTGGAAAGGGGCACCGTGCCAGCCCATGGTGTAGGGGAAGGGGGTTTCGAAGAGGTTATCCAGCCGTGTCATGACCTGTTTCAAGAGTGCTGCAAGTGCGTCGCGCTGCGTGTCGTCGAGGTCGAAGATGCGGAGAACGTGTTGATGCGGGAGAAGAAGAACTTCGTACGGCCACACCGCCCAGTACGGGACAAGAGCCGTCCAGTGTTCGTTCTGTACGATCAAGCGTTCCCGGCGTCCGCGCTCTTCTTCAAGGTAGTCGAGAAGCAGGAGCGAAGAATGAGCTGCCGCATACCGTTGCTGGCAATCGTGTTCCCGTTGTGGAATATGAGGAATCGCGGTGCCCGCCCATACCTGTCCGTGGGGATGCGGGTTGGAGCATCCCATGATCTCTCCCTTGTTTTCAAAGATTTGCACCCACGGATACTGCTTCCCCAGCGTCTCCGTTTCTTCCCCCCAGAGGTCGACCACCCCGCGGATGTCTTCGGTGGAGAGTCTCGACAGGCAAAGATCGTGACGGGGGGAAAAACAGAGCACATGACAGGTGCCTTCAACGCTCTCGCTGGTGAAGAGGCCGTGCGAATGGTGCTCCGCCTCCGGCGCGTGCGGCAGGAGTGCGGGGAAATCGTTGGTAAATGAAAATGTATGAAGGTACGGAGGATTGCGTTGACCTCCCGCCCGGACATTCCCCGGGCAGAGGTAGCACGCCGGGTCGTGCGGCGGGCTCGATGGCGGAGGGGGGGCTTCCGTTTTCCCTTGCCAGGGACGCTGCGTTCGGTGCGGGGAGACAAGGATCCATTCGTCGGTCAACGGATTATGCCGTCGGTGGGGATGTTCTATCAGCGACATGGCATGTGTTTCGTCATGGTGGTTCCACTGCCGGGGAAATGCTTCCGGGAATCATGCCGCCCGGGGACCGGGAACGATTGCCGTTCCCCGACTGATGTGCGTGACATATGTCCGTGAACCGGCGGTGAATCGTTCCTTGTACCTCCGGGTCACCTCGGCGGTTGTCTCCTCGACCGCCTCGCGCGCGATAAGGTTGACGGTGCACCCCCCGAATCCGCCTCCCATCATGCGGGCGCCATAGACCTGCGGCATCTCCCGGACCAGATCGACAAACGCGTCGAGTTGCGGGCAACTGACCTCATACTCGTCACGCAGTCCTTCGTGCGTTTGGAACATATACCGACCGAAGGCACTGATATCCTTTTGTTCAAGCGCCTCACAGGCTTTGATCACCCGCTCGTTTTCCTCGACGACGTATTTGCAGCGCCTGTAGACTCGCGAATCCAGCGTGTCTTTGGATTCGGCGAGCATAGCCATGCTGACATCCCGGAGAGAGGAGATTTCCGGATGCCGGCGGCGAAGGGCGGCGACGCCTTCGCCGCACTCCATCCGGCGGCGGTTGTACTCCGAAGAGGCCAGGGAATGTGATACACGCGTATCAAAAAGGACGATAGCGATGCCCGGGTCGAACGGATGCTCCTCATATTCCAACGAACGGCAATCGATCAGGAGTGCTTTCCCCTCGGCGCCGAAGATGTTGATGAACTGGTCCATAATGCCGCACTGGACGCCGACAAATTCATTCTCCGCCTTTTGCGCAAGCTTCACGAGCGTCAGTCTGTCGATGCGCAAGGGGAAGATCTCATTGAGAGCGAATGCAAGGCCCGCTTCGAGAGCGGCGGAGGAGGAAAGTCCGGCCCCGATCGGAATATCCCCGCCGAAAACGCAGTGGAATCCGCCGACCGGGTATCCGGCTTTCATGAGCTGGTCCACGACACCCATCACGTAGTTTGGCCAGCCGTTCTGTGCCTTGTGAAGCGCGTCGAGGGAAAAACGGTGTTCCTGGTTCACGTCCAGAGCATGGACGCGGCATTCGCCGCCCGGAGCAGGAGCGATCGCGAAGTAGATTGCCTTGTCGAGCGCCGCCGGTAGGACGTACCCCATGTTGTAATCGGTATGCTCTCCGATGAGATTCACCCTCCCGGGGGAACGGACAAGGAGCGGTTGTTCCTTGAACAATTTGACGAATGTCGAGGCGACGGCTTCGACAAGGCTCATGGTATCCTCAGGGGGTTTGCTTTCGGTCAACCAGATACATGATCGCGCCGAATGCCATCATGAGACCGCCCCACCAGACATTCGGATGGCTCTCGGCGAGAATGGTATGTGTGGCCGGCGGTACAAAGATCTGGTAGATGCCGGCGAGAAACGTGAGTGCCCCCATCAGCAGGAGCATCAGCCCTACGAAGAACCAGATTGTTTTCATGCGTGGATCGGACATGGTATCAGTCTCCTTGGTTACCAGAAAATGATATTCAGGAGAAGAAAGACAGCCAGCGAAATGACAGCATAGAATGCCGGGCGTCTGACGAGCGGAACATCGCGGTCGCTGGCCTCCGGAGTGAGTCCCTTGACGAGCCCGACGAGTTCCTCCTTCGGCCGGCGTTTCGTCAGAAGACTGACCCCGACAGTGACCAGAACGCAGATCAGCCACGCCCACCAGGCGCGCCAGAAGTTTGCAGCCATGTCGCTTTGGACGCTCGACATGGTGATCAAGCTCTGCGCAAACCAATCGAACTTCACGGCGAGGTAAAGGAAGAACGAGGAGCACATCCCCGCCACCAACCCCCAGAACGCGCCGTTCGGCGTGATCCACCAGACGAACATGCCAAGGAGCATTGTCGCGAAGAGCGGGGCATTGACCCAGGAAAAGATCGCCTGCATGTAATCCATGATGCTCGGGAAGCTCTTTGCCCAATAGGCAGTTCCGACGCTGATGAGGATGCCCGCGATGGTGGCGACGCGCCCCATCCAGAGGAGATGCTTCCCTGAAGCATTCCGGTTGATGACGGACTGGTAGATGTCATAGGTCCAGACGGTGTTGAAAGCGCTGACATTCCCCGCCTGCCCCGCCATGAATCCGGCGAGGAGGGCGGTGATGCCGAGGCCGACAAGACCGGCGGGGTAATACCTGACGATCAGGAGAGGAAGGGTGGAATCATAATTGATCTGCCCACCGTCATTGAGAAGAGTGAAGCCGCTCTTCGGATCGTGTGCCAGAACGATGGCGATGAGGCCGGTCAGGATGACGATGAAGGGTATCGCCATCTTGAAAAATGACGCCAGGATGGGGGTCATGCGCGCGGACCGGAGGTCCTTGGCCGAAAATGCACGCTGGACAACGAGAAAGTCGGTTGTCCAGTAGCCAAAGGAGAGCACAAAACCGAGCCCGAGGACGATCCCCGACCAGGTGACCATCATGCCGTTCCGGGTGGCGTCGCCGCTCGACGACCAGAGCGTGGTGTAGGAAACGGAGGTATAGAGTTCATTCACCCGGTGGAAGATCTGATCAATGCCACCAAGTTCAATCATCCCGAAAATGGCGACGAGGAAGAGGCCGAACCATATAAGGAAAAACTGTATGATTTCCGTGAAAATGGCAGACAGAAGTCCGGAGAGGGTGACGTAGACTGCGACCGTCCCGGCGGAGACCCACATACTCAGATCCCAGTTCCAGCCGATGAATGTGTGAAGCACGAGCGCCATTGCATAGAGATTGATGCCGGAGACAAGAAGGGTCATGAAGGCAAACGCGATGCCGTTGAGGACGCGGGTCTTCTCATCAAAGCGCAATTTGAGGTAACCGGGGACCGACTTGATCTTGCTGCTGTAGTAGAACGGCATCATGTAGATCCCAAGGAAAAGCATCGCCGGAACGGCGCCGATCCAGTAGAAGTGAGCGACGAACATCCCGTACTTGAATGTATTGCCCGCCATGCCGAGCAGTTCCAGCGCGCCCAGGTTGGCGGAGAGGAATGCGAGTCCCGCAACCCAGGAGGAGTTCTTTCTGCCCGCGAGGAAGAAGTCCTCATGGCTGCGGGTGAAGGATCGGAGGTAAATGCCGATTCCGATCACAAAACCAAAATAACTGACGATGATAAGCCAGTCAAAGGGAGTGAGGCCGATGGTGTGCATGCGCTATTCCTTCCTGGTGTGCTGTGCAGGGAGCGGCGGCGTGGTCGTTCCCCTTGTTCGCGTTGTCAACGCAGCCATCGGGAGTGCTGCCGATGAGCGGCGAGGAGTGGGTGCGATCAGGCCGATTTTCGGACAACCAACTTTGTTTCCAGAACAAGCGTGCGCGGAACTGTCATCCTGCCATCGATAATGTCAAGCAGGATCTCGGCGGAACGGCTTCCCATGTCGAATGACGGCTGCTCGATCGACGTAAGGGGCGGATCCACGAGACTGGCGATTGTGCTGTTGGAGAATCCGAGAATCGCGATGTCGTCGGGGATGCGCAGACCCGCTTCTTTGATGCGCTGGTACGCACCGATGGCCACGGGATCGTTCACCGCGAAGATCGCCTCCGGCATCGCCCCGTCGCGGATCAGTGCGTCCATGGAGCGGTATCCATCCTGTTCGTCCAATCCCCCATGGCGTACGAAATCCTCTGCCATCGGAATCCCGTGCTGCAACAGGGCATCGACATAGCCCTGCATCCTTTTGCTGCATATGCGCAGATCCTGCGGACCGGCGAAGTGCGCGATCTTGGTGTAACCCTTGCGCAGAAGGTAGGTGACGGCATCGAACGCGCTCCGTTCGTCGTCGATCACGACCTTGCTTGCCTGCACGTCGTCGCACACCCGGTCGAAAAAAACCAGGGGGATCTTCTTTCGGAGGAGCTCCTGGAAGTGCTCGCCGCACTTTGTCTCCTGGGAGATCGAGACGACAACGCCTGCCACGCGATAATGGATGAGAACATCGACGTTGGCGATCTCCCGCTCCACGCTCTCGTTGGACTGGCAAACGATGATCGTGTAGCCGTGTTGATGGGCGACCTCCTCGATGCCGCTGATGGCGGAGGAGAAGAAATCGTGTTTGATCTCCGGAGCGATGACGCCGATCGTCATGGTCCGGCGACTCTTCAGACTCTGGGCCATCGGATTCGGGGTGTAATGGAGCTCCTGCGCCGTTCTCCTGACGAGGTTCTTCGTTTCCTCCTTGATGTCAGGATGGTCGTTGAGCGCCCGGGATACCGTCGATGCCGATAACCCGACCCGCTTGGCTATGTCAGTAATTGTAGTATGGTCTGACAGTGCAATCGTTCCCGCAATCGTTTGCATTATTATAATAAATAGTATTTGACGTGTCAAGCCCCCAACAGCTCCGGCTAAAAAAAATGTTGATTCCCTTTGTTTTGAAGTCCCCCTCGATTTTCGAAAGCGGCAGGCAGGTACCGCCCTGCGGGCATGGAAAAAATCTCCCTGATGAATACAAGAAGGGTCCCTTCCTCTCCCCGATGTGGAAGAGAAACTTCCATGAGGCAACGGCCCCGTTTTGGATGGAAACCGGCCGAGGCACATCGCTCATTTGACTCCATGTCCCCCGGCTATTATATTATCAAAGACATACTCTTTCACTTATCAAGAACGGCTGAGGGATCAGGCCCTGTGACGCCGTAGCAACCGATGGAGCGTTTGCTCCATGTCAGGTGCTAATTCCTGCCCCACGCGGAACAAGCGGGGAAAGATGAGGAGAGGAAGCAGATGGACACCCAATGCCTCTTCCGATCATCAGAAGGGGCATTCGCATTTTATTCCATCACGGGAGGATTCATGCATCTGCAGACGAAGGCGATTCATACGGGGGTTGACAAGGACACCGCGTACAATAGTGTCATCACACCGATCTATCAAACCTCAACATTCCGGTTCGCCGACGTGGGGAAGACCCTGGGGTATGACTACACGCGGACGTCGAACCCGACGCGGAAGGCGCTTGAGGAAAACATCGCGTCGCTGGAGGGAGGGGTTGGAGCGGTGGCTGTGGCGACGGGGATGGCCGCGATCGCAACCGTGTTGCACCTGTTCAAGTCAGGCGATCACATCATCTGTACCCACGACTGTTATGGGGGGACCGATCGGATTCTCCGGACCTACCAGGAACAATTCAACCTCCAGATCAGTTACGTCAACCTCCACGATCCTGCCGCTTTGAGCGCTGCCGTTCGCCCGAACACACGGGGGGTGTGGATCGAGACCCCGAGCAATCCTCTCCTGAATATCCTCGACATCGAGGCCCTTTCCCGCATTGCGCACGAGCACAAGGCCCTTGCCATTGTCGACAACACATTCCTCTCGCCGGTCAACCAGCGTCCCTTCGAACTCGGAGCGGACATCGTGGTCCACTCGACAACCAAGTACCTCAATGGACACAGCGATGTTGTCGGCGGGGCAGTCGTGGTGAATGATCCTGCGCTTGCAGAGAGGATCCAGTACCTCTGCAACGCCCTCGGCCAGGGTGCGTCACCGTTCGATTCCTGGCTGGTGCTCCGAGGGATCAAGACCCTCGGCCCCAGGATGCGCCTCCACGAACAGAACGCAGCCCGGGTCGCCGAATTCCTTTCCAGCCATCCCAATGTCCGGAAGGTCCACTATCCGGGACTTCCCGCTCATCCGCACCACGCCCTCGCCCGGCGGCAGCAATTCGGCTTCGGCGGAATGGTCTCCTTCGAGCTGAACGGCGGATTGGAGGAGGTGCATCATGTGCTCCGCACGGTGAAGCTGTTTGCTCTGGCAGAATCTCTCGGCGGAGTGGAATCGCTGATCGATCACCCGATGAGCATGACTCACGCCTCCATGGACCCGCAATTGAGGGCCCAGGCGGGAATCACGGAAGGGCTGATCCGCCTGTCGGTCGGGCTGGAAGATATCGAGGATCTCATTGAAGATCTGCGTTGCGCCCTCGCTCCGGCAAAGGCGGGGGACGCGGCGCCCCGTTAGCAGAGAAATGGAATAGAGGGAAGTCCGCCCTGGCCCCCACAGGATCTTCCGGCAGCCTCCGATCCGGACTCCCCCTGCGAGTCCGCCGCATGCGGTACGTGCTGACGCTTGACGGAGGATGCCGCCGGCGCTCCTACTGCTGCTCCAGGTTCACGCTCGTGATCGGCAAGTCCCAGTGAGCAAGAAGAATCTCGAACCTGCGCTGTTCCTCCTTCTTGAATGTCTCCTGGTCGGGGAACAGCTCTTTCAGGATCGGTCCTGGGTCGAAGTCGTCAAATGCCGTCTGTGCGTTCTTCCAGACGATGGTCACGCGGTAATCCCAGCGTCCGTCCTCCGTGTTGTGGAAGCGCGGACCCGTTGCGGTGACTTGGAGGATCCGTCCAAGTGCGATCTCTTTCTTCAGAACCGGGTAGTGATTCTTCCGAAAAAGACGGATGAATTCATCGGCGAATCCCCACCGCGCTTTGTAGTAATACTCCACGATAAACGGCTTGCTTTCCGGCTTCTCCTGTCCGGTTTGCGCCCGGGCTGCGTTGGGTGATCCGCCCAGCGCGGCCATCGCCAGCGTCAACAACATGCCCAGTGGGAGCAGTTCATGCTGCCCGCCGATAAAGATGCTCATGCCTCATCCTTCCTTTGTTGGTTTCTCCCTGATGCATACCCCGCCCGCCTTCACTTCCTGCGCTGCTCTTCCGGCACTTGGCATCGGGCGGAAAAGAAGCGGGCGGGGAGCCTTCCTTCTCTCTCCTTTCCGTCGCCCTGCGGCGGAAACGCCTACGCAAAAAGCCCTTCAATGGAAAGATATCGCTCTCCTGTATCATAGTTGAAGGTGAGGAATCTGGCCTTGGCAGGGAATTCCGGAATCTTCTTTGCGACCGCGGCCAACGACGCGCCTGAAGAAATCCCGAGGAAGATGCCTTCTTCCTTTGCTGCCCTTGCCGCATAGGTGAACGCCTCCTCCTTGGTCACCTGGATGATCCCGTCCAGAAGCTCGGTCCTCAAGATTGCGGGGACGAATCCCGCGCCGATTCCTTGTATCGGATGCGGTCCAGGACTGCCGCCGCTGAGAACGGGGGAGAGAGCGGGTTCTACCGCAAACACTTTCAGCTTCGGGAATTGCTTCTTCAGCACCTCTGCGACACCCGTGATGTGACCGCCTGTGCCCACGCCGGTGATCAAGACATCGAATCCCTTTGGGAAGTCATCGAGAATCTCCTTGGCGGTCGTCCGTTTGTGGATTTCCACGTTTGCCGGGTTCTCAAACTGCTGGGGGACCCATGAGTTCGGCGTCGCGGCCGCGAGCTCCTTCGACCTTTCGATCGCCCCCTTCATCCCCTTCTCGCGGGGCGTCAGGACCAGCTCGGCGCCGTATGCCGTCATCAACCGGCGTCGTTCGACCGACATCGATTCCGGCATGACAAGAATAATGCGATATCCCTTGACTGCGGCCACCATTGCCAGGCCGATTCCGGTATTGCCGGATGTCGGTTCGATGATGACGCTTCCTTTCTTGAGGATTCCCTTCTTTTCCGCATCCTCGATCATGGCCAGCGCGATCCTGTCTTTAATGCTCCCGCCGGGGTTCGCCCTTTCGAGTTTCACCCAGACTTCCGTCCCTTCCGGATAGAGCCGGTTGATCCTCACCAGAGGGGTCCGGCCGATGGTCTCAAGAATGTTGTTGGCTTTCACGTGATCTCCTTGCTGTGAGAGAATGGTAATTGATGGTTTGCCCAACCCGGATTGGACGACACCCATGAGAAAACGAAAAAGCCCTTCACGAAGGAAGGGCCGGTACCGGTTTCACCAGGAAGACGTTGGATCAGAAAACAGGTGGACGAGCGCTGCCCTTCATGGAGAAAAGGGTGCAACAACATGCAGCGTGAAAAGGCTCGGCAATATTTCGGGCGTCTGATTTCATCGGATGTCTTCTCATAAATTAATGGAATTATGTGAATTGTCAAGGGCACGCTTGTTTTGATAATCCAACCGGAATACCGTACTTTCCAACAGAGGGTGCGCGGGGGAAAGTTCCCCGAAAATCGCGGGCATTTGCCACTTCTCAATCCTTCGGTCTCCGTCTCTTCATCCTTTTTTGGGGAAATCGTCAGCGATGGACGTTCGCACGGAATTCCTGAACCAATGCTCGCTTCGCTTTTCGCATGCGTTTGCGAGGATACTCAAGGCGCTCCGGCAACTGGATGACGGACAACTCTGGCACCGTCCTTCTCCTTCCTCCAACAGTATTGGCATTCTCCTTCAGCATCTCGAAGGGAACCTGAACCAATGGATCTATGCCGGCGTGGGAGGAAAAGCGTTTCGAAGGGAGCGGGAAGCGGAGTTTACGCGCGAGAATGGTGCAACGAGAGATCAGGCGCTCGCCATGTTGCACGGCCTCGAAGCAAGGGTCCGGGAGGTCATCGCGAATGTTCCTGAAGAATCCCTTCTCGATCCCCGACGGATTCAGGGGTTCGACGAGAGTATCATGTCAGCACTCATGGCGGCCCTTACCCATCTGGAGTTGCATGCAGGACAGATCATCTACATGACGAAACTGATGCTGAGGGACAAGTACGTCGTAGCCTGGAAACCCGCCAACCCCGAGCAGGGGAAAGCGTAGTTCCCGCACCTCTGCCGTGCGCAACTCTGCTCATCAGCACGACGGGGGATCACATCTTCTTCACGCTCCATCACGGTTGCCGCTATTCTGTGCGGCAACGTTCTTTGTTTACGTAAGGAGGTTTTCCATGAAGCAAACGCTCGCTCTTCTGGTTCTTCTTGCCGGGTTCTCCCTTGCCGATGCGCAGGAGCCGAAATCAATTTCCCTTTCTCCTCCTCAGACGACCATCGGAAAGCCGCTCATGCAAGCGCTGCAGTTGCGCCAATCCTCCAGAGAGTTCGCTGACGCACTTGTTGCGCCGCAAGACCTTTCCAATCTGCTCTGGGCGGCGGACGGCATCAACCGAAAAGAATCGGGGAAAAGGACGGCGCCATCTGCCATGAATTGGCAGGAGGTCGACGTCTATGTGGTTCTGCGGGAAGGAACATACCTCTACAATTCGAAGACGAACGAGCTCGAACTTGTCGCCGCCGGCGATCTGCGGGGATTGGCGGGAGTCCAGGGCTTCGTGAAAGAGGCACCCCTCAACCTGGTCTATGTTGCGGATTTTGCGCGGGCGGGCAAAGGGAACGATGAGGACAAGAAGATCTACACCGCCGCCGATGTCGGTTTTATCGCACAGAATGTCTATCTGTACTGTGCGTCGCAGGGGCTCGCTGCTGTGGTTCGTGCGTCGCTCGATCGTCCCGCACTTGCGACCGCTCTGAAGCTGCGAGCGGATCAGAAGATCATCCTTGCGCAGACGGTCGGTCATCCGAAATGAGGAGGATGGCGTCGTCAGAACGGTGCACCCGTATGTGACGGGCGAAACAAAAGAAGCGGACCGGCTGTCCTGCACGCCGGTCCGCTTTGTCTTGAACTCACCCTCTCAAGCGGGGAAGGGGGAATGCCGACTATGCGTGGACGGCCTTCTCCTCCCTGACTTTGGCGGCTCCGTTCGAGCCCTCCTCGAAGATCCCCCGCTTTACGTATGTTGTGTGGAGCAGGTGGTGGGAGACATCCCCCAGGGGTTCCTTCAAGAACTCCTTGTAGAGGATCGCAATTTCGGGGTTCTCGTGCGACTTCCGGACCGGCTTCCCCGCGTCCTCTTTATAGAGGGATTCCGCCCTCTTCTTCCTTATCTCCCATGTCGTGGGGATTGGTTGCCCGCCGCCTCCCAGGCATCCGCCCGGACAGGTCATCACTTCAATGAACGCGTACGGTGATTCTCCCCGTTCGATCTGATCCAGGAGCTGCCGGGCGTTCTTCAGCGTGTGGGCAACCGCCACCTTTACTTTCGTGCCGTTCATGTCCACCTCGGCCTCCTTGATCCCTTCCATTCCGCGGACAGCCGCGAAGTTCACGTTCGGAAGGGTGCTCCCGGTGACCACTTCGTACGCAGTTCTTAGTGCCGCCTCCATAACACCTCCCGTGGCACCAAAGATCACCGCCGCGCCCGTGGATGCGCCGAGCGGGCTGTCAAACTCCTCAAGGGGAAGAGAGGAGAATCGGATGCCTGTCTCCTTGAACATCCGGGCGAGCTCCCTCGTGGTCAGGACGTAATCGACATCCTGGAACGCGTCGTCGGCCGACCAGCCCCGCTTTTCTTTCCAGTATTCGAATGCGCTTCCCATCTCGGGCCGTCCCGCTTCATACTTTTTCGCCGTGCAGGGCATGATCGAAACCACGATCATCTTTCTGGGGTCCACGCCGAGCTTTGCGGCATAGTACGTTTTGGCCACGGCCCCGAACATCTGCTGCGGTGACTTGCACGAGGAGAGATGTTCGAGCGATTTTGGGTAGAAGTGTTCTGCGAATTTGATCCAACCGGGGGAGCAGGAGGTAATCATCGGCAGGACTCCTTTGGAGGTCAGCCGGTGGATGAGTTCGTNNCCCGCGACCATCTGCCCGGTCACCAGACTGCCGGGGTCCATCCCCATTGCCTCGCCGATCCCGACGCGAATGGCCGGGGCGGTCTGCACCACCACGACCCGGTCGGGGTTGGCGAGTTCCTCGAACACCGCGTCGGTGTCGTCACGCTCGACGATCGCACCCGTTGGGCACACAATTGCGCACTGGCCGCAGTTCGTGCAGGCGACGTTGCCGAGACCGCGGTCGAAGAAAGTGGAGACAACGCTCCTGATGCCGCGCTTCGTGATGTCGATCGCACTCACCGTTTGCATGTTGGCGCACACCGCAACGCAGCGGCCGCACAGGATGCACTTGTTGGGGTCCCTGACGATGGAAGGGGAGGTCGTGTCCCAAGGAAGGACCTTCCGGGTGCGCACAAACCTGCTCTCCTTTACTCCCAGGTCCGCTGCGATGGCTTGCAGTTCGCAGTTCTGGTTCCGCACACACGACAGGCATTCTCTTGGATGATTTGCCAGAAGAAGCTCGACGGTGGTTCGCCGCGCATCCCTGATCCGGGGGGAGTTGGTGGAGATCTCGATCCCCTCACGAACACAGGTGGAACAGGAGCGGACAAGCGAGCGCGCTCCCTTCACTTCGACCACGCAGACGCCGCATGACGCATTTCTCGCGACGTCTTCAAGAAAACAGAGCGTTGGCACCTCGATTCCCGCGTGTTTGCACGCAGCGAGAATTGTAAGACCCTCGGGAACCTTGTGTTCGGTGCCGTTGATTTTTACAGTGACTTTCGTCGTTTCCATGGAATCCTCTGCTTAGTCGGACTATTCCGTGCACTTCACATCGCATCGCAGGCATCGGGCAGCTTCCTGAATCGCCTCTTCCCCGGTATAGCCGGTGACGACTTCCTGGAAACTGGATATCCGTTCCCTCACAGCAATCTTCTTCGGATCGATCTTCTTGGTCCCGTCCGGTTCCGTCGGTGCCTCGTCCTTGTAGGCGAAATCCCGGAAGAGCCGGTGGAATCGTTTCTCCTTCATCAGGTCGAAGTCAATCGCCTCGGCAGCGTGGCGGGCAATGCCCATCGCTTCGGAAACAGTCGCCGGTCCCGTGACCGCATCCCCTCCTGCGTACACCTTTGGCAGATTGGTCTGGTACCCCGGTTGATGCGCCCGGATGGAACCGTTCTTCCGGGTTTCCAATCCGATTTCCTTCGCAGGGGTGAATTCGACTTTCTCGCCCACGGCAAGGATGATGGTTTCGCAATCCACAATTGCTGTCTTTCCCGTCGCGATGGGCCTCCTCCGTCCCGTCGTGTCGAAACCATCGAATTTCATCCGACCGATCTCGAGACCCGCAACTCTTCCTTTTTCGTCCCCGATGATCCTCTCGGGAGACGACATGAACATGAAATTAATGGTTTCGTCCAGTGCGTCCCGAATCTCGTGTTCGTTGGCCGGCATTTCATCTCTGTTGCGCCGGTACACGATCGTCACATCGGATCCAAGCCGCAGACACGACCGTGCCGCGTCGATGGCCACATTCCCCGCTCCAACCACAACCACTCTCCTCGCGACATGAAGATTCTTTCCCATGGCGAGGTTCTCAAGGAAATCGTATCCCTCGTGCACTCCGGCCAGTTCCTTCCCCGGAATGTCCAGCGCGACATCCTTCTGGGCTCCCACAGCGACGAAGATCGCGTCATATTGTTTCTGAAGGGCCTTGAACGAAATGTCCTTGCCGACGCTGGTGTGGAAGACGAAATTCACGCCGAGTTTGTGGAAGATCTCCAGTTCCTTGTTCAGTCCTTCTTTTGGCAAACGGTATGCAGGAATGCCGTACTGGAGAATTCCTCCCGCCTTGGCGTGCTTGTCGTAGACGGTGACCTTGTGGCCAAGGCGGACAAGATAGAATGCCGCTGTCAGCCCGGCGGGTCCCGCGCCGATAATCGCGATGCTCTTCCCCGTGGGTGACAGCATCTCCTTCTTCAACCGTTGATAGATCAGTTTTTCCTTCCCCATCTTGTACATCGTATCAGCGAGATAGCGGTGGATCTCACCCTGCGAGACCGGGTCGTCCACCATTTCCCTGCGGCAGCGCATCTGGCAATGGAAATAACAGATTCTTCCGACGGTCCCCGGCAGGGGATTGTCACGCAGCGTAAGTTCGAACGCCTCCTCGATCTTCCCTTCCTTGAGGAGTTGGAGATAACCCGGAATGTTCATGTGCAAGGGACAGCTGTTCTCGCACAACGCGAGGAAGAGATTCTCGCACACGCCTGCTTTGCACCGCTTGTTCTTAATGTGCCTCTCGTACTCATCGCGGAAATACCGGAGCGTGGAAAGGACGGGGTTTGCACTCGTCTGTCCGAGTCCGCACAGGGAGGAATCCCTGATCACATAGGCGAGTTGTTCCAGCGTGTCGAGGTCCTCCATCGTCGCTTCGCCGCGCGTGATCTTGTTCAGGATCGCCAGCTCCTGTGCCAGTCCTTCCCGGCAGGGGGTGCACTTGCCGCAGGATTCCGAGGAGGTGACCTCAACAAAGTACCGTGCGACGTCCACCATGCAGTTGTCCTGATCCATGACGACCATGCCGCCGGATCCCATGATGGCGCCCAGTTTCGTCAGCGACTCGTAGTCAACAGGTGTATTGAAGTGCTCGACGGGGATGCATCCACCCGAGGGGCCGCCGGTCTGCACCGCGCGAATCTTTCGCTTGCTGCCGGTTCCTCCGCCCATCTGGTACACGATGGTATCGAGCGGTGTGCCGAGGGGCAGTTCGACCAACCCCGTGTTCTTCACCTTGCCGACCAGAGAAAAGACCTTCGTGCCCGTGCTTTCATGGGTGCCGAATTGCGCAAATCCGTCCCCTCCGATGGTGACGATGACGGGGACGTTGAACCATGTCTCGACGTTGTTGATGTTCGTCGGTTTTCCCCAGAGTCCCTTTTGCGCCGGATAGGGTGGGCGCGGCATCGGTCGCCCCGCCCGCCCCTCGATGGAGGCGATCAGTGCGGTCTCTTCGCCGCACACAAATGCCCCCGCGCCTTCGACATGGGACAACTCCAAAGAGAAGGATGTGCCGAAAATATTCTGTCCGACGAGACCGCATTCCCGTGCAGCCGCCAGCGCTTGCGTGAATCGTTCGACGGCGAGAGGATACTCCGCCCTGACATACATCACTCCTTCGTTCGCGCCCATCACGTAGGCACCGATAAGCATTCCCTCGATGAGTGCGTGGGGGTCGCTCTCAATCTCGTTCCTGTTCATGTAGGCGCCCGGATCGCCTTCGTCGGCGTTGCAGATAATATACTTCTTGTCGGTCTCGACTTTCTTCATCATCTCCCACTTGATGGCGGTCGGGAATCCCGCGCCGCCGCGCCCGCGCAGCTTCGCCTTCTTGATCTCATCGAGCACCGCGTCGCGGGACATCTGCGTCACTGCTTTCCACAATGCGCTGTAGCCGCCGACGGCGATATACTCTTCGATGTCCTGCGGGTTGATCAGTCCCGCATGGCGCAGGACGATCTTCTTCTGCCCTTTGAAGAATGTAATCTCGTTCCATGAGGGTACGCCCTCCAGCCCTGTGCCGAACTCCACTTTCGAAGCAAAGAAATCCCACCGCTCAATCTTGCAAAGCGCCTTTTTCAACGGCATCTCGCCCTTGGCAAGACTGTCGACGATCCACTCCGCATCTTTCGGCGTGACTTTATGGAGAATGACAAGAGGGTGATGCGGCATGTAACAGTTGACAAGAGTTTCCTCGGAACAGAAGCCGAAGCACCCCACGATGGAGAGCTGGATGTTTGCGTGACGTGCCTTGATGGTCCGCTGCAGGCTGTCGTACACCTCCTTCGCACCGTTGCCGATGCCGCACGTTCCCATCCCCACGGAAATCTTGGGGACGTCGGGGAAGAGTTTTTTCATCCCCTTCGAACGGATGCTTTCCAGAGTCGCTGCGTCGATGATCTTCACGGTTGTTTCCTCCATTTGGACATCCTACTGAGGAGTTTCTGCACCTTCGTGGTCGTCATGTTGCTGTAAATGACGCCGTCGATCGCGACGACGGGCGCGAGCGCGCACTGCCCGAAGCATGCAACCGTGGATATGGTGAACTGATTGTCGGGGGTGGTGTAGAAGGACTCGCCCTCCCCCAATGCCTTGCTGCAGTTCAGGATGAGGCCGACATCGTCGAGGAGCGCTTTGGATCCTTTGGTATGACAGGCAGTTCCCCGGCACACGGTAAGAGTGTGCTTCCCCTGCGGTTTCAGATTGAAGAAGGAATAGAAAGTGACGACATTATAGATCCGGGAGAGGGGTACGCCGGTGCGCCGTGCGACCTGGCGGAGGGCTTCCTCGGAAAGGTACTTGTGTTCATTGAGGAGCTGCGTCTGCTCGAGAATGCTGAGCAATTCCCCGTGCCGCCCTTTGTGTTTCGTTATAAGCGAATCAATGTCCTTTGATTCCCGTGACAACGTCTGTGTCCCATCCATGCCTTCTCCCTTTCGAGAAATGAAAAGCAATTCTGAATGGCAAATACTTCCCGACGACAATCGCGATCAGCCGCGTGGCATCAATCGCGCCACGAAGGAGCGGTGTCGGTCACTACGCAAGGATTATTCGTTGTAGTGATTGTGATGAATGACTCATGGCACCGTGCTGCGAATGTTGTCCTGCACCTCGTCGGGCATGGTCTTCCCGATCGGGGTTCAAGAACAGTACAGAAACATCCTTGTGCCCTGGCACTGCGGAAGTGGAGCGGCCGGCCGCGCACCTCCCGACGTCGTCAGAAGGACGTCGCGGTGTGCAACGCGGATATATGAGGAAGGTTAGTTGATCCTAATCTTCGTGTTTGCTCGTGACGTTTTCGTTCGCAACGCTGATCTTGTTCTCAACGGAAACGGTTTCCTGATTTCGGTGTGCTGCGCATGACTAGTCCGACAAGAAACGAGCTTCATATTCTCAAGAACGTCGCTTTCGCTCTCCGTAGTACCGGATGGCACGACAACAATATAAAGAAGAATTCTTCGAAAAAACAGTATCCTCGATCATTTTGATCACCGTCGTATGATCCCCGACACACGATGATGGAGGCGGGGATTTGTTTTTGAGAGTTTTCTTCCGGACTTTTTATTGGTGGGAGAATCCGGCTGCCTGACTGACACTCTGTACGTCGCCAAAAAGACCGTTTGCCCCTTTCTGCCGATATTGATTCGTGACCACGACCGTCGTCGATGTTGATATTTACAACAGTTGCGATGGTCAAAACAAAATTCTGCGTTGGAGAGGAAGCGATGAAGAGATGCGTCCGATAGTTCTTCATGCATGTGCCATCATTGCTGCCCTCCTGTCCGCCTCGTCGGTTCAGGGACAGACGGTTTCCGTGACAGGTCACGTGATCGATGCTGCAACCCAGGAGCCGGTTTCCGCCGTGACCGTCCATGTGAGGGAAACCGGTGAGAGAACAAGAACCGACAGCGCAGGAATCTTTCATGTCGCATTGCGATCCACCGGACGATATACCGTTTCCCTGCATCATGTTGCATTTGCCGGCGTCGAGCGGACAATCGTTCCCTCGTCTCTTCCGGGCGACACACTGGTCGTTGCCATGCAGCCGGCAATCATCAGGGGAGATGAAGTGGTTGTCCAGAGCACACGAATCGCGACGGAGGGGGACAACACTCCCTATGTAATTGATGTGGCGCTGAGCGACCGGCTCATCCGGCAGGCGTACGTCACCGTTGCCGACGCGCTGAGCGAGATTCCGGGAGTTGCCCTCGTGCGCGACGGCACATGGGAAACGACCGTGTCGATACGCGGCATGAGCAGGTCGAACATCGTGACGATGGTCGATAATACGAGGATCGAGACGGCCAATGACATCGCAGGAGGACTTTCGCTGTTCAATCTCCATGACCTTGAACGTGTGGAATTGGTCAAGTCGTCAGGATCCGTGCTGTACGGCAGCGGTGCGCTCGGGGGCGTCGTCCATCTCATCACGAAGCGCGCGTCGTTTACGGAACAGCAGCGGACGAATGCGGAAATTGCCGGCGATGTCTCGAGCGTGGATCGGGGCGCGGGGGAGTATCTGGCGCTCGAGAATTCATCGGATCGGTATGCGGTGAGGATGAGCGGTGGATACCGGAGCGGCGGGGATACGAGAACGCCGGAGGGCCTCCTGCCGCATTCTCAGTTCCACGACTTCAGCATCGTGGGTTCGTTCGCTCTCAAGACGGCGGGCGAGCAGTCGCTCGTCGCTTCGTATCAGCGTTCGCAGGCCGAAGACACGGGGATTCCCGGCGGTTCGCCGATTGCAGCGTCGGCGGCGGCGCGCTACACCCTCGCGCGTCGCGAACTTTTCGCGCTTGACTATGCCATTCCCAACCTGTCATCGCTCATTTCCCTCGTGACGCTGCGAGCATCGCGCCAGGAAATCGACCGGAATGTGGAGATCATCCAGAGTCCGACGGTGACCGTGACCCCCCATGCGATCAACACCACGACCAACGTCCAGGGGGAATGTCTTTTTTCCCCCTCTGCCACGTTCCTCCTCACTGCCGGCGCGGAGGCCTGGGAGCGGCTTCTGGACAGCAGGCGGGAGCGCTTCCTGGCAGCCAAAGGGCAGATCATTGGAGATCGTCCAGCGCCCTCCTCCCGGTATTTCAGCGGCGGTGCCTATGTGCAGGACGAATGGCAGGTTGTGCCGGATCGTCTCACGCTGACCTCGGGGGCCCGCTACGATCGCATCCATGTGAGCAACGACGAAACATGGAATCCGGAGTATGTCATTGCCGGCGGCGTCAAGCAGACCGCGCCGGCCGGTCAGCAAATCCTGTGGGAAGGGATGTCCGTCGCGAATGAATCGTGGAGTGCCGATGCAGGGACCCGGCTCGCGATCGTTCCTTCTCTTCATGCGACGTTCCTCGTCAGCACTGCCTTCCGCTCACCATCCCTGGAGGAGCGGTATCAATTCCTCGATCTTGGAAGCGTGGTTGTGATCGGGGATCCGCACCTGCAGCCCGAACGGAGCGTTGCCCTCAACGCAGGATTGCACTGGGAGGGCGAAGCGCTCAGGATGCATGCCGACGCGTTTCTCAATCATCTGACCGATCTTGTCACCACGATGCCGGGGGTGTTCGAAGGGCGTGCGGCAAACGTGAACACGAATATTGGGAAGGCCCGGCTCTACGGTTATGAATTTGCGGGCGAACTCCGGATGTCCTCATGGAGCGTGATGAAGGCATCGCTCGCGTACGTGCGTGGAGAGGACACGTACCACGGGAGCAACCTGCCCCAGATCGCTCCTCTGACCGGCGACGTCTCGTTTGTCGGATCATTCCGCTCGCTGGGCTCGGTGTCGGTGTCCTGTTCCTCCTCCGCAACGCAGAACAATCTTGCTGCGGGGGAACTCCGCACCTCCGGGTACGCTGTTGTGGATGTCGGGGTTGTCAGCATCCCGGTGGAAATGCGGGAGGCCTCCGTCACGGTCCGCGCCGGCGTGCAGAATCTTTTCAACAAGGCCTACCAGAACCATCTCGCGACGCTCCGGGGGGCGGTCCTCTGCGAGCCGGGAAGGAATTTCTATCTTTCGGCGGGGTTTGCGATTTGATTACCCTGACGGAGGTGACGCGATGATCTGGTTTGGGCTTGCATTCCTTTCCGCCCTCCTCTCGGCGGCGGCGGCGATCATGCAGAAGAAGATCCTCTTTCGCATGACCGCTCTCGAGTTCTCGTTTCTGGTCTCCGTCCTCACGGTGGCTCTCTGTGCCCTCATCCCGCTCGCTGTCGATGTCACGTCGGTGTCGGGACCGACGCTCGCGATCATGCTCGCCAAGAGTGTCCTGAGTGCCGCGGCGTTCCTGCTAGTGATGATGTCGCTGGAACGAAACCAGATCAGCAGCGCCCTGCCCCTCCTCGGGCTGACGCCTGCGATAACGGCTCTCTTATCGCTCGCGGCGACGGGCGAGATGCTCCGCGGCTGGGAATGGGGTGGGATCGCCCTCATGATGGGGGGAACGTACCTTGTGGAGAGGAAACCGGGGAACCTCGGACTGCGTCCATTCCGGGAGGTCATTGCCGCCAGGAGCCACCGCCCGATCATCGGTGCGCTGCTCCTTTTTGCGGTCACATCGGTTGTGGATAAATCGCTCCTGACGGGCTACGCCGTCAAACCCCTGGTGGTTCTCTTCTACCAGCAGGCGGTGTATTGTCTGGTATTCGGTGCGATGGTGTGGATCCGGATGGCGTCGTTCCGGGGCGTGATCGCAAAAGCGAAGGAGCAGCTTCCGCTGATTCTTGCCGTTGCGCTCTTGACGGTTGCCTACCGCCTGTCGCAGCTGGAAGCGACCAGGGATGCACCCGTTGCCCTGGTCCTGGCAATCAAGCGGACGTCGATCCTCTACGCGACTTTTTTCGGCGGGAAGATGTTCTCCGAAGACCGTCTGAGAATGAAGCTCCTTGGCGGTGCGCTGATTATCGCTTCCGGCTTTGTGATCCTTCGGAATGTCGCATAGTGCGGACCCTCCGAAATCCATGGCGGAATATTATTGAGAACTGGGGGACGGCGGCCTCCCCGGTGCAACGGAGAATCCCTGCATGAAAACGTACATCGGTACATTCCTGATTGCTTTTGCCACGCTGGCACTGGAGATTACCATCACGCGGCTCCTGAGCGTCACCGGCTGGTATTACCTGGCATTCTTCGCCATCTCCACCGCGATGCTCGGGATGACCGCGGGAGCAACGCTCGTGTACCTGAAGCCGCAGTGGTTTGTGGGTGAGAAGATGGGGGAGAACGTGGCGCGGTTTGCCGCCGGGTTCGCCTTTATCATCCCTGTCTCCCTCGTCCTTCTGTGCATCACGCCTCTGGTGCTTGTCAAGTCCTTCATGAGCATCTTCAGCCTGCTCCTGACAACGTTCGCTTGTTCGCTCCCGTTCTTTTTTTCGGGTGTCGTGGTCACCGTCGTCCTCACCAGATACGACCTCCCCGTCGGAAAACTGTATGCAAGCGATCTGCTCGGCGCTTCGCTGGGGTGCCTCTTCGTACTCGGCGGACTGGAGGTTCTTGATGCGCCGAGTCTCATCCTTCTTTGCACTCCTCTCGGAATCCTCTCTGCATTCTGCTTCGGACTGGGGGGTGCGTCTCTCCGGCTCCGCAGATTTGCTGCATGGGCCGTCCCCCTGTTGATCCTCATAGCAGTCTTGAATTCCACGACCTTGTACGGCATTCGGCCCCTCTACGCCAAAGGAAAACTGAGCCTTCCCGGGTATATCGAGAAATGGAATTCTTTCTCCAGGGTCAGGGTCGAAGAGCGGGAAGAGGGAACCGCATTCTACTGGGGAATGAGTCCTGTCGCGCCAAAAGACATTCAAATCTCGCAATACCGGATGAACATCGATGGGTCGGCGGGTACCGTCATGCAGAAATTCTCCACCATGGGCGACATCGATCATCTCCGCTACGATGTGACCAACGTCGCCTATTTCCTTCGACATCAAGGGGGAGCGTGCATCATCGGCGTCGGCGCGGGAAGAGATGTCCAGAGCGCAATTCTGTTCGGACAGAAGAACGTCCTGGGAATCGAGCTCAACCCGATCTTCATCAACCTCCTCGAGAAACAGTTCAGGGATTTTGCGGGGATCGCCGGACGTGAAGGGGTACGACTCGTTGTGGACGATGCGAGGAGTTACCTGTCGACGTCGGAGGAGAAGTTTGCAGTCATCCAGATGTCCATGATCGACACATGGGCGGCGACAGGGGCAGGGGCCTTTTCTCTTTCGGAAAACGCGCTGTACACGGAGGAGGCCTGGGACGTCTTCTTCCGGCGGCTCTCCGACGACGGCATATTCACCGTCTCCCGCTGGCATAACCCGGACGATTTGGGAGAGACGGGGAGGGTTGTCAGTCTTGCGGTGGCGTCCCTCCTCCGGATGGGGATCACGTCCCCGGAGAAGCATCTTGCGATGGTCACGACATCGAACATTTCGACTCTCCTGCTCTGCAGGCGGCCTTTCGATGAAAGCGACATCGCTGCGCTCAGGGACGTTTCCTCTTCTTTGCAGGAGGATCTCACATTCGTTCCGGGTGCTCCTCCGAAGAATCCCGTCCTCCGGCAGACGCTCGCGGCCACGACGATGGAGGGGTTGCAGCGGGCCGTTGCAGGGAGTCTCTATAATTTTGACCCGCCGACGGATGAAGACCCATACTTTTTCAATATGCTCCGCCTGCGGAACATCATCCCGTTGATCAATTCCCAACCCGGGACGGTCAGGGGGAACATTATTGCGACAACAATGCTCCTTGCGCTTATCCTCTCGCTCCTCGTGTTGACGGTTCTTACCGTGATTATTCCCATTGCGGCAGGCACGCGGGCCGAACGGATGGGAGGAAGAAGGGGCGCAATTCTGTGGCCGGCGGCGTTCTACTTCTCCCTCATCGGAGCGGGATTCATGTGCATCGAGATCGGGCTCATCCAGCGATTGTCGGTGTTCCTGGGGCACCCCATTTATGCCCTCGGTGTCCTCCTCTCGACGATCATTGCGAGTGCGGGGGTCGGCAGTTATCTCAGCGCCCGCCTTCCCATGGAAAAAGTCCGGTGGCTCATCGGGTGCGCGATGGTGACAAGCGCTGCAGTTCTCGTGGATCAGGCGATACTCCGAGTCGTCGTGTCATCGATGATTACTTCTCCGATCCTGATCAAGATCGGCCTCTCGGTTGTCACTATCTTTCCTCTCGGCGTCCTTCTCGGCTTTTTCTTCCCGAGCGGAATGCGCATCGTCCGATCCGTCGCAGGAGCGGAGACCGCCTGGTACTGGGCGCTCAACGGCGTGTTTGGCGTCCTGTTCTCGGCCCTTGCCGTGTTCTTTTCGATCTATCTCGGGATATCGACGAACATGTATATCGGGGCCGGTTGCTATCTGGGTATCGTTGTCTGCGTGTGGCTGATGTCCCGCGGACGCAAGACTGCATCGGCGGCAAAGGTCATTATTGCAGATGGGAATTAATCGCCTGAAGAGGAGGGGGCGGAAGTGCCTCCCGACTTCTACCGCCGTTTCAGCGACGGAGTGAAATGCACAATGCCCCGCTTCACCGGGGCATTGTGGTACATGTGCCTCACAAGGTGCAGGGAACGATACTTGCGCCGTCCCTACTGCATCGGCCAAAGCCATCCGAAAATCCCCGCGCTGAAGAGTGCGTACAAGAGTCCATCGAACGTATTTCTGAAGGTCGTGGACCACGCGCGCTTGTACCAGATCGATTGCTGCCACCCTGCAATGACGTAGCAGGCAAACGCCGTCGCTCCCACAAAACGAAACACTTCAAGGTAGGGAGCTCCCGGAAGCAATGCCCGGCCCGCAATGTACGCTGCAAAGATGCTGACCACAAGGATATAGACAAACCACTGGATCAGAAAGGAAGTCATCGAATGGCTTCTTCCGGCCCAGATGGTCAGAAGCGCTCCGGGTCCTTTCTTGACCTTTTCCTGAAACTCCGGCGATTTCATGTCCGCCGAACTTGATGCGTGGGGCAGAATATACTCGCCGGGAGGTATGTTGAGCTTCCTGAGGGCATCCGCAAATGCGTCCTCATCGGGAAGCTTGTGGAGGTCGTTCGCGTGATACCCGAGGAACATGTGGATCACGGAACTCAGCACAAAGACGACAACGGCCGACAGCAGGATCGGGAGGAGCAAGGACATGAGGGGCACCATGGGGACCTCTGTAGTTGTGCGGGAGTGTGTCGGACAGAGAGCAATCTGTCGTAGCTATGGAACAGGCCGATGATGCCGCCCGTTCCGCATTTGAGAGAGGGAAAGCGACTCTATTCCTTCGGCCCAGGCAACAGGAGGGGGCTGATCCAATTGCGTGAGTATCCGAAATCGTGTGAAATTGCGAGATTTTATTGCAAGAATGGCCATCATGGTTGATGAATTCTTGGTCACCCACTCGTCTGGATCACACACGCTCATCGTTCCCCCGGAATGTCCCCTTGGGGCGAGATTCGTACTCCTGGGTCTGTTTCTCTATAAGACATCTCCTCTTCGGAAGAGTCCACCCTGATGCTCGGTTCTTCTGTCTCACCCAAGGAGCGCAGTTCAAGGGAAGGGAGTTGGTCGGAGAGGTCGGGTCTTCGAGACATGGCGGTTGACTTACTTCAGAAAACTCTCTACCTTATTATCGATGTGTCTGCCGTGCTGGAGGCCCGCATCTGCGTACGATGGAAAGACCCATTGCATGAGAAAGATCAAGATCCTTCTCATAGAGGACAACCGGATATTGCGCGATGGCATCAAGGCCGTCATCGATGCGCAGACAGATCTCAAAATTGTCGGAACATCCGGAGGAAATCACGATACTCTGCTGCAGGCGCGGAGCTTGAAGCCTCAGGTGATTCTCATAGACCTGGGGTTGCGGAACGAAAACGGCCTGCGTGTTGTGACAACTCTCACCAAGGAATTACCGCAAACGAAAGTGATCGGGATGGGTCTGATCCCCTCCCAACTGGACATCGTGGAGTTCGTGCAGGCCGGCGCGGTGGGCTTTGTCCTCAAAGACGCGACAATCGAGGAGGTCCTCAGAACCATCCGGTCGGTAGCGCAGGGAA
This sequence comes from Ignavibacteriota bacterium, assembly GCA_003162635.1. GTDB lineage: Bacteria > Bacteroidota > Ignavibacteria > UBA10030 > UBA6906 > Fen-1260. The sequence continues at coordinate 11,341 of PMNE01000030.1, read as the reverse complement.
TGAAGATCCTTCCCCCGCTGTTAACGGGATCGCTTTTCACTCACGTAGTCGAGCATGCGCTGCGGAAGGGGAAAGGGACACTGCCCAATGCAGTGCGAATGACGAAGCGCGAACGTGAAATCGTCGTCCTCATTGCTGAGGGAATGAGTAATAAAGAAATCGCCCTGCGGCTTAACCTCTCGATCTTCACCGTAAAAAGCCACATCCACAATATCCTGGAAAAAATGGCCCTCCACAGTCGACTGGAGATTGCAACACATTCCTTCGAAAACAAAGGGCTTTGAGCCCCCCACGTCATCTTCTCTGCTAAGCGCCATTCTTATCGGTCCTTCGTCTCTTCCCATCATCCCCCAGGGGCGGCAAACCCCTCTTTCCGGGGATTAACTACTCTTTCGTCCTTTTAGCCGATTCATTTTGAAGCTCTCTCCATTACACTCACTCCGAGTGGCTCTCCCCCTGGAGAACCGACGGCGTGTGCCTTCATTCCTTCCAACAAACGTACGTTGCCATCGTTGACGTCATTCATGACAAACTTTGAGAGGTACGATATGAGAGCGACAACGGCCATGAGAGCATTTGCCGTGCTACTCATCGGGGCAGCAATTGCGACGTTCAGCGGTTGCACCGGCAACAGCGGAAACTCTCCCTTGAGCAAAGCGGACATTGACTCATTGAGAAGCCAACTCAAGGCACTGACCGCGGGCAATGAAGAGATTGCCAAGGACCTTGTGACATTTGATACGCTGGATTACACCGTCTTCAGCAACCAGGAATGGACGCGGTTACATGAGAGTCATGCAACAGATGTAAAGGTCTATTGGCCGGATGGACATATGACGCAAGGCATCGAGGTGCACATTCAGGACCTGAAGGCCTTATTCGTGTACGCACCTGATACAAGGATCAAAGAACATCCAATTCGGTTCGGCTCTGGAAAATACACTGCCGTGACGGGGGTTTTTGAAGGTACATTCACCAAACCCATGCCCGTAGGAAACGGCAAATTCATCCAGCCCACGGGCAAAGCATTCAAGATGCCGATGGCGACGATAGCGCTTTGGGAGAATGGGGTCATCGTGGAGGAACATCTGTTTTGGGATAACCTGACCTATATGAGGCAGATCGGGCTGGCAAAGTAAAAAATGCCGCAGGGCAAGCATGGGGAAAAAACAAGAAGTTGGCACTCCTCGGTAGCGCGAGACAGAGGAAAGGAAGACGCGATGAAACTCGCAACGATCGGATCAGGGAATATCGGCAAATCCATCGGAGCCCGGGCGTCCAAAGCCGGTTACGAGGTGATTTTCTCGGCAAGAGCTGAACAGCACGCGCTTGAGGCAGCAAAGGCAGCAGGGAACAATGCAAGGTCTGCAGGCGTCCGCGAAGCAGTGGAGTTGGCTGACATTGTTCTCCTGGCACTGCCACACGGAGCGGTGGAAGAGGTTCTCTCAAATGTAAGACCTCTTCTCAAAGGCAAGGTGTTGATTGATGCCACGAATGCCCTCACTGCAGTCTCCGGCGCTTTGACAAATGGGTCCGCGACTTCCGCCGCAGAAGAAATCGCAAAACTCGTTCCCGAGGCGAAAGTCGTTAAGGCATTCAACACCGTCTTTGCGCAAGTGTATGCTTCGCAGTATCCGGAAGTCAAAGGGAACACAGTCTCTGTTTATTATGCGGGCGATGACAAGGAGTCAAAAGCGAAAGTTGCCGATCTCATCAGGAAGATGGGATTCGATGCCGTCGATGCCGGCCCGCTGAAGGCCGCCAGAAACCTCGAACCCATGGCGCTTCTGAAGATCGCACCTCAGTTGGTTCCTCATTCGAGTGCGAAGGCAGCGGGGTGGGGATAGACACGTGTCCATCCCCGGGGCATCGTTGCGCTCACTCTGCTCGTTTCTGCGGATAGTGACAAGTCCTATGAAAACGAATGTTGCGTGGAGATGACGCCACGCAGATGGCTCCCTTCCGATAATTCAATAATAAGTATTCCAACGGGGCGCAATGCCACGACGATCCCGGTGAAGAGTGGCGCCCGATAAGCGATCTCGCTCCCCGTCTCGTTTCCCCTCCCCCCCCACGAATCAATACGCCGAAATCCTCCCGTCGGGAGACGGTTGGGAATCCGGGATTCTTCCTCTCCCGAAGAGCATTCACTTCATGTAAGAGGATTAGCTACTCTTTCATCCTTTCAGGCGATTCATTGCGAGGTTCTGTCCGGTATACTTCATCAGGCTCACGACGAACGGTTCTCCCAAGGGGGAATCGGAGACCCACGAGCCATGGGAAGGATTGTCTCGAGAAAGGGAACCGGCCATGAACTGGGATCGGATGGAGGGAGAGTGGAAGCAACGCAGGGGGAAAGCCGTGCACCATTGGGGGAAGATGATGAACGACGAGCTGGCTGCCATCGCCGGCAAGTACGAGGAACTCGTGGGAAAGCTGCAGGAGAAATACGGCATTGCCAAAGAGGAGGCGGATCAACAGGTCAAGGACTTCACGAAGACCATCGGACAACTCAGGAAGTCTAATGACCACTTGGTTCAATTGCAGGTGTCCTCGCGCAACAAACAGCGGGCGGGCAGGAAACGTCTCAGTGCGGGAAATCCATCAAGGAAGACAAACCGGTCAAAGGCAAGGGACTGATCAAATCTTTGCAAGGAACTTTGCCGCGTTTTTACGTCATGCCGTGTTGCCCCGCGCGCATCGACTCCGGAGATTCTGACAGACGAAGGAGAAGTTTATGAAGAGGAACGTGGGCGTGTGGATAGACCATAGGAAAGCTGTCATTGTGCACATAACCGATAATGCAGAGCAGATACATACAACCCTCTCCGGTATGGAAAAACATGTTCGCCATGCGGGAGGAGAGCCGGAGGATCAACAAGAACACCGGTTTACCAACCATCTCAACGAATATTATGCCAAGGTCATATCATTTCTTCGCGATGCCGATTCTATTCTTATCCTTGGTCCGGGTGAAGCGAAAGGCGAGCTCAGAGCGCGTTTAGAGAGCGAAGCGCTCAGCGGGCGGATCAGGTGCATAGAAACTGTTGACAAGATGACTGATGCGCAGCTTGCGGCACAGGTCCGGGAATACTTTCTCGGTTCGGCTGAGGAAGTCCAGCAAAGCAAGTGAGACCGACATCCTCCCAACGAGTTTTGGACAACCAAGAAAAGGAGAACCTCTGTGAAAGGCAATGACAAATTACTCGCCGTTCTTGATAAGCTCCTGGCCGATGAACTTACCGCCATCAACCAGTATATGGTGCATTCTGAAATGTGCGAGAACTGGGGTTACAACAAACTTCACGCCGGCATCAGAAAGCAGGCAATGGACGAAATGCACCACGCCGAGTGGCTCATCGAGCGGATAATATTCTTTGAGGGGACGCCGACGGTTTCCAAACTTCACCCGATGAAGATTGGCAAGACGGTATCAGAAATGATCAACAACGACAACGGCGATGAACTTGACGCTGTGCGCTCTTACAATGAAGCAATTAAACTCGCTCGTGCGGTTGACGATCAAGGCACTATTGACCTGCTCACCAAGATATTGAAGATGGAAGAAGGTCACGTCGATTGGGCGGAGATTCAACGTGCACAGATCAAACAAATGGGCATGGAAAACTATCTGGTCAATCAAACCGAGGGCGCGGCGAGCTAGTCCCTCCTCCAAGAAAGGGATGGAGGAGCGGACGAAAACGCGTGTGAATGTTTGTTGGGCATGCATGGGAAATCACAACGGGAGATCATCCATGATGAAAGCAGTCTCGGTCGCAGTTCTTGCCGGTGGCATTCTTCTTCTGATCTTCGGCATTAATGCATATAACTCATCCAGCTCGGATTTTTCCCGGTTTTTCACCGGCTCAGCCACCGATAAATCGATATGGATGTTGGTGGGCGGCGTTGTCGCGACGGTTCTGGGGCTGGGGGGTCTGTTGCGCGGATCGAAGAGAGTGTAAGATGTGGAAGACCACAATCTTACTTTTCGGCTCATGACATCATTGGGAAGGTTGCGACAATGAGATCTCTCAAGATCTTTGCCCTGCTTATGGCAATAAGCGCCGGTGCGCTGATGATGCCGCAAGGAGCGTGCGCGCAGCGGGCGTCTGTAAGCTTTCAAGTTTTCTATGATCAATTGAGCCCCTATGGTATGTGGGTAAGTTATCCAAACTACGGATACGTGTGGATACCGAGCGGACATCCGGGATTCAGTCCCTATGCTACTGCCGGCCACTGGGTATTCACCGATGACGGTTGGACCTGGGTTTCCGATTATTCCTGGGGATGGGCACCTTTTCACTACGGTCGCTGGGACTACGATAATGCGTACGGCTGGTTTTGGGTCCCAGATAATGAATGGGGCCCTGCCTGGGTATCATGGAGAAGGTCGCCCGGCTATTACGGTTGGGCCCCTTTGGGACCCGGCATCAGCGTGAGCGTCGCATTTGGCGGCAACTACCATGAGCGAAACGAACGATGGATATTTGTCAGGGAAGGGGATATTGCGAGGCCCGACATCGGTCGCCATTATGTTAATCGGACCAACAATACGACGATCATCAACAATTCAACAGTGATAATGAATACGCGAAAAGATGATAAGCGCAACGTCACCTATGTTGCGGGCCCCGAGAGAGATGAAGTTCAAAGGGTTACGCACACCACGGTCAAATCGGTTGCTATCCGGGACGCCGATCAACCGGGGCATCATCTGAGCAGTGGCGAGCTGCAGATATACAGGCCGCAGGTGCAAAAGACGGATGGCAACGGACAGAACCCTGCCCCGGCCAAAGTGATAAAATTGAATGACGTGAAACCCGCAGCAGAGAGAAACGCCGGAAATCGGCAAAAGGCCGTGGTTCCCGCCAGCACTGACAGTAAGAGCCAACCGCCTGTATCTCGGATTTCTCGTCCAGCGCAGAATAAGGGAAAGGAACCCCAACCCCAGATCGTCAATCCACCCAAGAAGGGCCAACCACCGCAGCCGCGGAATGTGAAACCATCCAACACGAGGGCGCAGCAAATCCAGCCAAAGAGTGTAACTCCGATCAAAAGAGATGGCGGGGGGCATCCTTCGCAACCCAGGACCAATGAACCGAAGCAGGAACAAGCGAAACCGGAGGAAAATAAGAGACCGGGCAGGTGAGAGTCGCACGTCGCAGGCGCTCATCCAGCTTCCATGCAAGCAGCTTGTCAAAGTCGTTTGATACGCAGTTAAGGAGGAGTAACGTGGCAACCATGGTGAAAGCACAAAAACAGGACCAGGACCAGAGCCTGTTGTTGCCGGCAAATCTGCCGGGAGAAATTGACAAATTGCGGGACGATCTGCGCATTGAGCGCGACCGGAACCTGCGCACACTGGCGGATTTCAAGAACTATCGTCGCCGTATCGAGCGTGACGGCAACAAGGTCGCTGAGGAAGCTCAACGGAAGATTATTCTCCCGCTTCTCGACATTGTCGACGATATGGAGAAAGCGTTGGAGTGGGCAAACGGCGAAGAACAATCCGTCGTGAAGGGAGTGCAAATCATCCACAAGAAACTTCTTGCGCTGTTGGAAACGCACGGAATTCTCCCTTTTGTAAGCGCAGGTACGGCTTTCAACCATGAACTGCATGAAGCTGTTGCAATAGCGGAACATGAAGACTGCGAACCGGGTACGGTTGTTGATGAGCTGCGTTGCGGTTATCTCTGGAATAATGCATTGCTCCGCCCTGCGCAGGTACGAGTTGCCGGATGATGCATCTTCCGTGGGAGAGCATCCGGAATGAGTACAAGAGGGGAAGTCGATGATTTACAAGGACTACTACAAGGAACTGGGTGTTGAAAAGACAGCGACGGCGGCGGAGATCAAGAAGGCATATCGAAGACTTGCTCTCAAATATCATCCCGACAAGAACAGCGGAGATAAGTCGGCCGANNGGAGCGCAGCCGGGAGGATTTGATTGGTCGAAGTACGCAAGCGGCGGACAAACACACCGAACGGGTACACATGAGTTCGAGACGGAGTCTGGCGACGTTGGCATTGACGATCTCTTTGAGATGTTGTTTGGACAACGTAGCGGTCAGCGGCGGGGGAGACGGAGCGTTGCCGTCAAGGGCGAGGATCTTGAGACCGAGACAACCCTCTCGCTGGAAGAAGCGTATCACGGCACAACGCGGCTCATCCGGCTCAATGGTCAAACGATCAGGGTGACGATCACGCCCGGCGTGGCGGATCAGCAAATGCTGAGAATTGCCGGCAAAGGGAGAGCCGGAACAAGCGGCGGTCCAAACGGCGACCTTTATCTCACTGTCAAGATTGCGCCGCATCCGGAGTTTCAGCGGATGGTGAACGATCTCCACTGCGTCTTACCCGTTGAATTGTATACTGCTGTCCTCGGCGGGAAGACGCAGATCAAAACACTGAAAGGCAAAGTGACGGTCGATATTCCGAAAGGAACGCCAAACGGCAAAGAGCTCAGACTCCGTGGACTTGGGATGCCGGTCTATGCAAAGAAGAGTGAATGTGGAAATCTGTTGGTGAAAATTGACATCGTATTGCCGGAGCATCTCAGCGAAGAGGAAATGAATCTCTTCGGGAAGTTGGCGGCACTGCGAAAATAGCCCCCTGAATGCGAGCGCAATCATCGGGGTTTCTCAACGCGAAAATGAGGCGTGAAGGGCTGAGGCCGTTTGCACGACACCCAAAAACAAGGAGGCACAGTATGCTCTATGTCATCGCTGTTGTTCTCATCGTGTTGTGGCTCTTGGGGATTATCACTTCCTACACCATGGGCGGCTTCATTCACATTCTTCTGGTGATCGCCATTGTGGTTGTCCTGGTGAGAGTCATCCGCGGGCGGAATGTGTTCGGGACCAAGGAATAAATTCGGCCTGTCGCGGGGCAGGAACTGCCATCTGTCCCTTCATGGTGGATCGAGAGACGCTGCAGGAGAGTCAAAGAGCCGCTACACGAAAACAAGGAAGGAGCATGCATATGAGGCAATCATGGTATGCGCTCATCGTGCTTTGTCTGTTCCTGGCTGCTCAAGGATCCGTCGCACAAGAGCGCGGGTTTGGCCTTGGAGTGATCCTCGGTGAGCCGACGGGAATCAGCGCGAAGCTATGGACATCGCCCGTCAATGCGTTCGATTTTGGTCTCGGCTGGTCGATAGGAGGTGATCGAATCGGGAACTACAAGGGACACTATGATGGAGGAAGCCGCGTCCATTTTCACATGGACTACTTGTGGCATGCGTTTGACGCCATCCGCTCGTCCGAGCGATTTCCATTGTATTATGGCATTGGCGGACGCATAAACAGCGGCGCCGGCTATGACGGCTCCGTGGCGGTGCGGGGCGTGTTTGGTATCGCATGGCTTCCCCATGAGACGCCGATCGATGTATTCTTTGAGCTCGTCCCGTCGCTCGAGCTTACGTCAACGACCGCCTTTGGCATGGATGCGGGCATCGGGGCAAGGTATTTCTTTTGACGACACTTGTTCCTCGGCCTCCGGCCGCCTTTGCATCTGAAAAGCGCAGCAGCCGAGATGTATGCACACAGATGGTTTTTATTCCACAAATCATTCCAGTTGTCATGGCGACTGGAAATGTTGTTTCAACTTTCTGAAAGGGTACAACAATGACAGCACGATTGGCTTTCGGCTCCCTCGTCATGATGCTCATTCTCACTCTCCCGGCACATGCGGATGGAAAAGGGGGGGTTCAAAAGTACTTCAGTGATGCGGCAAGCAAAGTGAAAGCAACAGACAACCCATCCGAGAAGCGTGAAATCCTCAACGAATCGTTTCACACGATGTCCGTGGCCTTGGATATGGTTCAAGGGTCGGCAACGATTTCAAAGGACGATGTCGTCGGCATTGATCGCATCAAAGCTTCACTTCAGGAGAAGCAAGCTGAGCTGGCAGGGAGCAATGGCTACGTGCGCGTGCCGGATGAGCAGCTCAATGCTTTCTCTGATTACGTCGTGCAGGATATGGAGCAGGCCGACCAGATCATAACCATCAGCTTGGTGACACTGCTCTTGATCGTCATTCTGATCGTGCTCATGGTAAAGTAGTCTCTTCACGGGCGAACATTTCCGGCCCTCGATATGCGAGATCCGCACAGCCGACCGGTGAGGGGTGCCGCGCACTCGAAGCTTATCATGAGCGTTCGTTGCGCGGCGCTCAGCCTGTTGCTGTCTTCGTGCAGCGGGGATCTTCCCGTTCAGCGTGAAGCTCAACGGACGCCGGAGGACGTGCTCGCGCTGCCGTACTCCATCGTGTGCATCATCCACGGTGACGGTGACTATCTCTACCACGATACCAGCGGCAACGAAAAGAAAGCGGATGAGGAGGCTCTTGCCGGAGCGCAAAGGGTTGCACTGCAAAACCCCTGCGCCGAGGTGTTTATCTTTCACCAAAGAGCCAGGAGACATTTCTTGCTGCTTTTCCCTCTCCACGATGGAGAGTTCTATTACTACCGGAACGGACGGCTCATCGCAAATGAGGCGTACTGGCGTGATGGGGGCCAATCGCGCTTCGGCCCTGAAGCGGAATTGTACCGCCGCTTCCGCGGAAACGGTCGAAACGGGAAGATGAGCGTGTTCCTCTACGATGGTCACGAAATTCCCGAGTTCGGCGGCGCGGGCTACGATGCATCCTCTCCGGACCGAACGTTCACGCTTCATGATTTTGTAGAGGGGGTAGAGGATTTTGCGTCTGATTCCACACGATTCGATCTCATGGTACTCTCAACGTGTTATAACGGTACGCCATACACTATCGGTGCGCTGGAATCGTTTGCGCGATACATCGTTGCTTCACCCGACAATCTTCACCTGTCGTACTTTGACCTCCATTCACTGGAGCGGCTGGATCTTCACGTGCAGGATGGGGATGTGCATTCGTTTGCAAAAAGGTTCGCTCGCCAGGCATTTGACCGGCTGACAAGAGATATCCAAACGGCCGTCAGCGTTGCAGTCTACGATGTGGACCGCACGCGGGATTTCCTCTCCTCGGTTCACGGGATGTACGATCACACGTTGACCGCCGTACGGGGAGCGGCACAGGCCTCCATGGCGACGGTCGAGCACTGCGATTGCGCCGACATACCTGCGTACGTGCTGCCGACGATGAAGGAAGGGGTGGACGTCTTCTACCGGCCGGCGCGCTTTGGGCGATCCAAGGAGAAGCAGAACCATTCAGGATGGGAATGTTGGAAAGAGAGGGGACCACAGGTTGCTGCCCCACAGACCACCGAGCCAGTGCCACACTGATGACGGAATCCCGACAAGTCGGGACCGGGTTCATTTCACTTGCATGCACCATCAAAGGAGAAACATCATGCGCCACATACTTCTCGTCATCGTCGCAGTGCTCCTCGCGGGCACGGTCGATGCACAAGTACGCGTTAGTCTGAACTTTAATGTGGATCGTCAGCCGGTGTGGGGTCCGACAGGCTATGATCATGTTGAGTATTATTACCTGCCTGACATCGACGCGTATTACAACGTCCCCCAGCACAGGTATTTCTATTCTGAAGGAGGACGCTGGAGGAGCGGGTCATCATTACCCTCCCGTTATCGTGGGTTTGATTTTTACAATTCGTACAAAGTAGTGGTGAACGAGCCGACACCGTATCGCAATGCCGCGATGTACAGGGAGAAATATGCCTCCTACAAAGGTCGTCACGATCAGCAGCCGATCCGCGACAGCCATGATGCAAAGTATTTTGTCAACCCAAACCACCCCGAACATAACAATTGGGTAAAACAGCAAAAGCATGATAATGGTAACGGCAGAGGAGAGGATCGGGGCAACAAACATCGGGGTGGGTAGTCAAGCAATCACATCCAACACACAAGGAAAGGAATACGTCCATGAACTTAACGAAGAACGTAGGGATGGTACTGCTGAGCATCTGGCTCATAGTCTCGGGTGTCATGGCACTTGTTCCGGCCATGTATTTCAATGGTCTGGGAACGATTATGGCGATACTGGCCGTACTCGCGGGAGTATTCATCTTGTTGCAGCGATAGATCCACGAGAAGAAGCCGCAGGCAATCAAGGAGATGACAATACTTGCTTGCCTGCGGGGGGGAAGATGAATGACGAGAGATCGTCAGAGGAGATTTCTGAGAAGTTTTCACGGCGGTCGTCAAAGGAGAAAATAGGTGAGCGGGCAGATGCAGAGTGCAAATTCCGGAGACAATCGGGGAAAGCTTTCGTTACGGAAGGTCGCAGCGTATGCAGGTCTTGCCGTCGGAGCCATTGCCCTTGTGTGCGTGCTTGTGCTTCTTTGCTTCCCGGATGTCTTCCTCAACAGGTTTCTTAAGGACAGGATCACGAGAGCCCAGGCAGAGGCCTACCCGGCATTCTCGGTTCATATTGCCGGCTTGCATTGCAACGTCTGGGAGAACCGGATGACATGCGATTCCGTGGCACTCACGACGAGTGATTCTACCTTATCGTGCACCGTTGCAACGTTCTCCGTGAGCGGGATCCGCTGGATACATCTTCTCTTTGGAGGAAGTCTTGCGCCCAATGACTTGAGCAACTTCGTTGTCGATGCGCAAGGTATTCTCCTCAATGCTCCGCAGTCACAGTATGAACTTCGTTGCGGAATGTTGCGCCTCTCGGTGCCGGATTCAGAGATGGCCGTTGAAGCCCTGACGCTCCATCCTTCGGGCGANNCGTTCATCGACGTGCTGATAAACAAGGACAAGCCCTCTGCCATCGACACTTCCCGTACCCTCATGCCGAACGAGATTCTCTCGTCGATGAAGGGAAACCTGCAGGTTGACAGCGTAAGGATCATGGACGGACAACTGAAATACGGCGAGCGATTTGCGGTCGGGGCGAAGCCGGCCTTGATCACGTTTGAAAACATGCGGGTGCTGGCCGAAGGGATTGCCAATCATCGCGATCGATATGCCGCTTCCGTCATCCACGCGCAAGGGACCTTCATGAAAGCCGGGACGATGCGCGTGCTTATGTCAATTCCTGTCGCATCGCCGGAGTTCTCGTTTCAATACTCCGGTTCGCTAAGCGCAATGGACCTCAGCGCGCTTAATGGATTCATTGAGATAGCCGAGCAGATGCGCATCAAGGCGGGTAGTCTTGAAGCGGCGACATTCGAGATCAATGTTGTGTCGGGACGCGCCGGCGGCACCGTGCGGGCCAAATACAGAGACTTGACCCTTGCAGTCCTTAACAAACAGACGGGAAGCGACAAGGGCTTTCTCAACGGTATCGCTTCGTTGATCGCCAACAGGATCAAGATCCGCAGGACCAATGAAGCGGACAAATCGGGTGCGATAGCGGTCGGCAAGGTGAAATATGCGCGGAAGCAGGA
>PMNE01000024.1 GCA_003162635.1 Ignavibacteriota bacterium | reverse complement strand
CAGTTCGGGCTTGAGAACAGTTACTATGACAACGTGCTGTTGTTTGATATTGCGCTCAAGCAGCAGATCATCGGCAACCTGTCGGTGTTTGCGAATGCGACAAATCTCAACAGTCATATCGACAATTACTATTTTTCACATCCGGCGTACACCACGCATCCGGTGGGCCAATTGCCGACAAGCGAACAGACGTACGGATGGGCGGCACAGCTTGGGGTCAGCTTTACCTATTAGAGGGAAGGGAGTAAAGCTGGGGGGGATGCGGTCCGGAATCGTATGAGAAATCGTTCGAAAACCATCTCACAACCCGCATGAACGCCACAGGCCGGTTGCCAGCCGAAGGGGCGCCGGCCTTCGAGGAAGACAGACGAAAAAGTCATTGCTGCTGCACTCGTATCCGCCGGAATCACTCGAGACATGAGAAAGCCCCGACATCACCTGCCGGGGCTTTCGTCTCAAAGAGCATGCACATCCACTGTCCCAGGTTGAAGAGGGGTCACAGAAGCGGTCCCGGATTCAAGGACCCTGTACCACCTCGATTTCAAAAGGCTTCAGGACAATGGAGACAGAAGATATTATCGGCCCTCCGAATCGCACATAGGTTGTATCCTGCTCAACGCTTAAATCCCGGCCTCTGACGAGTTCCTTCCAGCCGCTCACCGGAATCTTCCTGATAAACCGCAGCTTCATCGACGCCGTCTGGTCACTCATGTTATAGAGCACGTACTGCCCCAGCTTCGATTGCGGTCCTTCCGGCTTGTCCCCAAACAAATACATCCCTACCCCGCCGGGGCCTTCCAGCACTACCCCCAACTCTTCCATGAAGGACCGCCGAAGAATGTTCAGTACCTGTTCCGGGAGCCGCAGCAGATCGTAGCTGTTATCGGGCATGTTCAACACGAAGATGTTTCCCTTGAGATACTGCACATGAAACAGGATTCCGTAATCATAGTCATCGCGCACGACAGCGGCAGCACGGGCATCGGGCCAGGTGGTGGTCTTGATTGCGGGGAACGAATATGGCTTGTCGGATTTGATGAGATCTTCCCTGAACCATCCTTCGCGGATTCGGAACTGGTCGGATGACACGCTTCCGTCGCTGTTCGGAACAAGACTCAACGTATTTCTAAATTCGCTCTTGCCGAGCTTTTTCCAGAGACCCCACGTCAGAAACACGTCCTTTCCGTCGCGCAGACGGTCGAGCATTTCCTGAGCAAGCAGAGTGTCGCGCCCCAATGAGCCCTCGGAAACGGAATGGAGCGTGAAGATCGCGTTGCGGCTCCCGGTCGGGAACTTTGCAACGGGAGCGAGCGGAATCCCTGCCATGCCGAGATAACCGAAGATATTGTACTCGCCTGTCGAGCCATACGGCAGGTGGATCGGAACCCCATACGACTCCCCTTTCAACAATCCGGCCACCCTGTCAAATTCCGGCAGCAACTGCGTGAAATGAGGATACACATCGCTCGATGGATTCGTGGGAGAAAGCTCTCCTGCGCACCAGAGGATGATCTCCGGCGTTTGTGCCAGAACGGCCTGCCAGACCTGGGCGTTGTAGTCGTTATAGTCGCCCTTCATGTCATAGTTGTCGAGCCACGATCCGACCCACTTCTTCGGGTCAACGCCCGGCCACCACTTCTGGAAAATGTAGCCGCTGTAGATCGGTATGTGCTGGTCATGAATCATGCGGTTGCGGGTCTCGATGCCGACAGCCATCTTGTCGAATTGCAGATCCTCCGTGTACACGTCGTACCCATTGCCGCGGTGGCTCTCATACCAATTCGGGTACTTGATGATGACTTTGACGTTGGGATTCACTTCCTTCGCAGGATCGATGATGTATTTCTTCGATTGCTCGAGAATCAGTTTCGTGCGATAATCGGCCCAACTCTGGTTGCCGCGATCTTCGACGCTCTGCGGATCAGTGGCCGTCGTGAAGAGCCAGTCGTCGAGAATGATGTCGTCGAAGATCCGCGCCAGCGAACGCATGCGTTGTGCGAGCGCCTCCAGGTCTTCCTGATCGTGATAGACCAACGGGCCCTGCCGTCCAGCCGGCACCATCGCCCCCGATACCCTGATCCCCATCGCACGAAACCTCTCGGCCGTCTTCTTCAGGAGCGCGACATCCACGTCGCCACGGCCTGCACCCTCAAGATAGACATGTGTGGCCTTCACAGGCGCAAAGTAGTCCATCGTCTTTTTGAACCGACCCGAATCCGCGAGAAGCGAATCGATGTCCCGCGACGTGAAATAGATCGCATACTTCAGGTGAGGCCAGCCCGCAGCCGGCGAGACTTGAGCAACCGCCTGATGGTAGGACCCACTCGACAGGATCAGACCACATGTCAGCAGCGGTACAGCGTAGCGAAGGCATTCAAGAAGAAACTTCCTCATTCTTTCCTCCAGCGCGAATGGTGTGAATACGAAGGATATCCTGCGATGAGTTGACTTGAGAATCTATTTGTTCCGTTCCTGATATGCAAATCACACCCGCTGCCATCCTGACTTTGGCATGATGTGCATCGTGCCGGAGCCGCTGAAAACGTCTTACCGTCCTCCCCTCACATCCGCATCGTACACCAATCCCATTTCCTTTCTGATCCTATCGAGCAGCCTGATGAGGCGGAGGCTGAAGTCAAGGGGCAAAATGTCGCTTTCCTTTTTTCCCGCCCGCAGGCATTTCGTCACCTCATCCGCTTCGTAGTTATACCCGTTGCCAATGAAGTCGAATTGAATTGTCTCAGGTCGGTCCTCTCCCTTCGTCAATTCAAGCGGCACCGGACTGTACCACCAACGGTTCAGTTTCAGCCTCCCCCTGGTCCCGCAGACATGAGTCTCGACGGTCGAATTGACCGTGAAACTTGAAAAGAGCGTCGCTATCCGCCCGTCATCGTATTTGAATGTGAGCGCCAGGCTTTCGTCCACGCCCGTGGAACCGATATGCGGGACAGCGCTGATCTGATCGGGCTCGCCCCAGAGCAAAAGGGTAAGAAACACGGGGTAAATGCCGAGGTCAAGAAGNNCTCCCTGGCCGCAGCGATCATTTGCACAACTTCCTTTTCATTCATGGCAAACGGCTTTTCACACAGAACCGCTTTGCCGGACCTGAGGCACATCAACGTGTTCGCGCAGTGGTAAGGATGAGGGGTCGCAATGTACACGACGTCGATGCCGGGATCGGCGGCAATCTCTTCGTATGAACCGTACGCGGTCCCGACCCGATGCCTGCGGGCAAACTCATTTGCTTTCCCTTTCGCCCTGGATCCGACGGCCACAAGCGTCGCATCTTCAACGGCCGTGAGCCCTTCCGCCATCTTCTCTGCAATCCATCCCGTCCCGATGATTCCCCATCTAATTTTCTGCTCCATTGCAGTCACTCTCCCCAGCTTATGTGAGCTTCTTCCACGGACCGGAGTGCCTCTCACTTGGTGTTGCAACTGCCCTCTCGCGGGTCACGTATCCCCCGCAAATACAACAGCCCTCAATCCGTGGGGACCAAGGGCCCGTCAGAATGAATCCCTCTCTCTTCCAACCTACCGAACTACCCGTTGAGACGCAAGGGCCGGGCATCACCTGCGCATGAGGAGCTGCTTCGTCTCCATTTCTGTTCCTGCCCGCATCCTGAAGTCGTCGTGAGGGCGCGCAACATCGACTGTCGCTCTCTCCGGCCTTCTTGCCTCTCACGCTGATAATCATTAGTTTTCTGCACGTCATGCCCGACCGGGATCGTGAGTGAGCTGGAATTCTCCGGATTCGAAAGATGACGGAGGTTTTCTCGTTTGGGGGGGCTGGAAAACCTGATCGCATGTGATACACCAAGGACGTTTCTATGTCAACGAATCGAGAAAAAAGTCTGATCATCTCCTATTTAACGATGCGGAGATTGATAGGCATTCTGGGGATATCGCTCCCTTTTGTCGTCGTCCTCGGAGGACTTGCACAAGTTGAGCCAGTCCTTCAAGGGTCGATAAGCGGTTATTATTACACGAACATGCATGATTTTTATGTCGGCATATTAAGCGGAGTGGCTTTGTTTCTCCTGTCGTACAAGGGCTATGAAACGATTGACGACATTGTTGCGAACATGAGCGGGATCTTTGCACTCGGGATGATCTTCTTCCCTACTGCAATGTATTCCGGCAAGGCCGTCCGAGTCGGCATGTTCCTCATCGATGACAATATTTCCGAAATAGTCCATTTGACGTTCGGTGGACTATTTTTTCTTGCATTGTCGTTCAATTCATATTTCCTCTTTACGAGACGTCACCCGGGCGTTATGGGGAAGGAAAAGAAAAGAAGGAATGTGATCTATCGTTCTTGCGG
>PMNE01000013.1 GCA_003162635.1 Ignavibacteriota bacterium | reverse complement strand
TTGCCCAAAATATTCGTGCGCAGAAAGGGGAATCGATCACACTTGCCCAATGCGCATCAATTGCGTACATTCCTTCTGCCTTTCCCTTTTTGTCCCTTCCACGCGAGCCAATGGCAGTCCGTGTTGACATGCTTCGGGCCTACCTACGCCAAACCCTGGATCGATCGATTTCCCAGGGCGATTTGACGAGATTTGTCCAACTTGCCCGAATCGTGGCCGCAACCTATCTGGCGACATTTCGGGCCTCCGCCGTCGTATTGTGCGAGAAGTTAGGGATTTCATCGACAGATCTTGCCTACGATTGCGTCGCGGACCTCTTCGCCAGGGACGAGAAGGGCTTGTTTGTCCACCTCGAAGGCCTCATCGGCTCGCTCCACCAGCCGCTGGATCAGACCCCTGATCATGAGCTATTCGCCGCATTCCGGGCTCTTCTTTCCCGATTTGCCGACACGCAACTTGGCCGCCTGTATGCTCAAGCCGATCCTCAGGGAGCGAGGATTCACAGGAACATCCGGGAGTGCATCAAGAAAGAAGGTGCGTTCCAGCTCACCAGGGACTTCCGTGGCTGGGTGATTACTCCAATTGGCAGCCCGGATCTGGATCACCTTCCCCCCTGCAGCATGGATTGGCTCAAATCTGAGTTCTTTGTGCGGTGCAAAGGAACGCAGCAAATCCCGCGGCTCCTCGCTCTCCTCCATAATCTCCTCATGTCGCTCACTGAGTTCCGACGGTCGATCCCTTTGATGGATGTGGTTCAGCTCATCAAGGATCTGTACCAGAGCAAAGAGCAACCGGGATCCGAAACCCAGGAGGATCAATCACTTGGGGGAATGACCCAGTTTGAGATTGCTCATCTGCGCGAACAGGTGGAACAGACTTTGAAGGAGAAAATCCTCGTTACGTATGTTGTACACGGAAAGGTCGACCGAAAACAGGCCAAAGCCATGTATCTGGCCTGTCGCGATCTGCTCGGCGATTGGTGTTCAGGAGATGGCGCCAATTTCTCCCTTTATGAATATCTGGCGCGGTACCTCCCCATCGACGAACAGGGCTACAAAGATGGGTTACGCGTCAAAATGGAGTATTTGGTGAAGATTGCACGGGAAGAATTTGCCAACCGGCTGACGAGGGAATTATAGCTGCATGAGTTTTCTGAATACATCGGAACATGAGGGAATATAGATAGTGATGACTGATCACATCGACATATCGCGACTGGAAAGCATTCTCCTTGCGCCGGGCTCTCTCGGGGTTGAAGAGCTTGCGCGCATCCGTCTCCATCTGGAGAGTTGTGCCCTGTGCAGGGATAATTTGGAGCTCCTCCAACGCATGCATCAGAAGTTGGGGATGGAACTCAACGTTCCCCCATCGGAAGCCGATCGACAAGCTGCAGGAAGGATCCTTCCCCGGGGCCTGGCAAGGAGAACGCCCGAAGAGCGAATCATTGAAGCGTATGCTGAAGCAGTCGAGCCATACAAGCGTCCTCTCGCAAAGAGATTCATCAGGTTCGTCAACACGCACCCCTATCAATCCGGGGGAGCGTTTGTCGCCGTTTTGGCAGCGATTGTCGTGGCTCTGAGCTTCACCGTCCCGACAAAGGACCAGAACCCGACGTACGCGGAGATCAAGAACTACGTCCTGTATGCGTACAACAAAGAAGCCGAAGTCATCTGGAAGAAGGGGGTACCGGGTTTGCCGGATTGGCGCTCAACAACTCCTTTTGATCCCGAGAGAAGTTATCCCAAACGATTTTTGTCGGTTGACGATCTGGATGGAGATGGTTTCAATGAGATCTTGCTGGTTGGATCCTCTCTCCAGGACGAATTCACAAGCGACACGCTCTACTGCTTCAACAAAAGTGGGGATCTTCGCTGGCAAGCAGGAGTTGGTCCCATGATTTCGTTAGGGCAGTCCGGGTCAGCGCGCCACAACAGACCAAAGATTGTCAATTTCCTTGTGATGAGGAAATCCCCGGAAGCGAGGCCGCAGATTTTCGTCCTTACAAATGAAGAGATCTATTCACCTACAAAACTTCTGGAGGTAAACGCAAAGGATGGCAGAATCATGCAGAGCTATTTCAACCGCGGTGGGTGCAGCATCTTGCTCCAGAAGGATGTCGATCTTGACGGTAAGGAGGAACTGCTTCTCTGCGGCGTAAATGACGGATTCAATCGGGCTTGTCTCGCCGTTTTGGACCCAAGCAGAATCGGGGGGTGTTCGCCTTTGCCTCCGAGCGAGATGCCTCCCGAAGGAACCGGCGGACAGGAGATGTACTACATTTTGTTTCCACGATGGCAGATTCTCCCTGGTGGACGCCAAAGGATATATAACTACGTCCAAAGGCTTATTGATTTGCAGGAAAGCGGGGTTGATGTCGGAGTAACGGAATACCTGGCCGATCCTCGGACAGGCGAAGACGCCGTAAGTTCGGTGTATTTCGCTCTTGGTCGTACGTGGTCGGTCGAACGGATCATGGCTGATGATAATGTGATTGAAGTCGGCCAACTACTGTACAAGCAAGGAAAGATAAAAGCCCCCGTGACGTCTGCTACATTTGCATCGTTGAAGGACTCCGTTCTCTACTGGAATGGAAGCAAGTTCGTGAATACTCCCACAATGAATGGGAATTACAAAACGGCAGCAGGAGCGACAGATACGCAAACGTACCCTTGATCGCGCCCACGGCTTGGTTTGTATCACCGAGCTCCCGTGTGACCTACCCCTCCCCGAGAGACAATTCGAGTTCAACTTAGCGACTTTTCTGTTGATCGCCCGCAAAACCCAAGAAGTCCCCTCTTCGCTATAACTTACGAACACCCTCCTTCTTTCTCCATGGAGAAAATCGGGCCGCGCCTTTTTCGGCAGGCAGCATCAACTGCAACGATATACCATTAAGTATTGTCTTCTGAGGCGCTTCCCCCGCTTGCACACTTTGAGTGACCCCGCTCTTCAACGGCTGGTTACACGAATGCAAGAACAGCAATTAAGCGCTTTTCTGCAGCCCAATCGCGCCTCAGTTACTTCACCATTTTTTCTTGGTTCTTTGTCTTTAATCGCACGATCCCACCTGACCGGCCACTTCTCTTGAATGGAGGAACCGTGTTGGGGTAGAGCGAGGGAATGCTCTCCATTGCCACCTCATTTTTGGGAAAGCAGGAGGATTGCCGCGATGGTGATTGACTGTTCCTATGCCTAAGTGTGCTTTTCCCTTTGTGTGATTTGCGATCTTCCTCTTACCGCTTATCAACATTTTACGGGCAACCCATATGCTGAAACGAGCCGGCAGCACGCCGATCTTCCTATGTCTTGGATTCACCGTCTGTCTCAGGTGCTCTGTGGCAATGGGACAAGAAGTCGTGGTCGGAGGCGTGACTGTTGAACAACACGATGACACCGTGACGGTTCACTACATAGTCAATGCGGGACACCCTGGGGATCTTTGCAAAGTTGATCTCCTGGTCTCGACGGATGGGGGGCTTACATACAGCATCCACCCCCAGATGGCAAAAGGCCTCGATCGGAGGGTCAATGTTGGCATACCGCAGCAGATCGTCTGGCTGCCTCTGAAGGAGAACATCGAGATTGATTGCGACAAGGTCGTATTCAAGGTGCTTGCTGATCTGCTCAAAGTCAGCGATGAGGTGGAATTTATCCGGGTACTAGGGGGGGAGTACAAAATGGGAGACTCCTTCGGCTCAGGCGACGCCGACGAACTCCCGGTCCACTATGTCACTCTCAGCTCGTTCTCCCTGGGCGTGTACGAAGTCACGAACCGCCAATACATGAAGTTTCTCAACGATTACAAAAGCGACCGGGTGGTTAGTGGCGAGTTCTCGGGGGAACCGCTCATATTTGATTCAGAAAAAGGGATTCATCAAAAAGGAACTGTGTGGCTCCTCGATGCCGGTTTTGAAGACTACCCCGTTCGCAATGTGACCTGGTTCGGCGCAAACGAGTTCTGTCGAGTGCACGGCTATCGTCTCCCGACCGAAGCCGAATGGGAATATGCGGCTCGGGTCCAGGGGGGAGGCGTACGATTTGCCGATGGCAAGAATAGTTCCGATCCGGGGGATATGAACTATGATGCGAGTAACGATTCCGTCGCATCTGCCGCTTCTGACATCAGAAACCGGGGGACAACCACGCGCGTGGGAATTTTTCCTTCCAACGGGCTTGGTTTGTATGACATGAGCGGGAATGTCTGGGAATGGTGCCAGGACTGGTACGACAGCGAGTACTACGCATTGCACCTCTCAGATCCGAAACCGAATACGGCTGGCCCCTGGTTCGGCAACTACAAGGTCATTCGGGGTGGCGGATTCGGAAATGATTCTCACGGCATTCGCGCGACCGACCGGAGTTTCAAACACCCGGGCGCGAGCAACCTGGACATCGGCTTCCGTGCCGCCCGAAACTGAAGAACCGACCCCATCCTGCTGTCTATCGGAGGCCTCACAATGAAACGTGCCACTCTCTTGATCTTGTCGATCTTCGCCGTATCTGCATGCGCGCAGAACTCGCACATAGAACTAAGGAGTTCTCTGCTGCGCTTGAGGATCATGAATGATACTATACCCCCATCCATCACAGTGAATCCGTTCCGGGCTATCGAACCAGGCTACCCCTTTGTCCAGCGTGACTCGGCAATCTCGGTAAGCGGATGTGTCACAGATCTCGACGGGGTGTATTCACTTCAGCTCAACGGCAAAACAGTCCCGCTGGATCGGGGGGGAAAGTTCGCCACGTTGGTTCAGCTGGGTCTGGGGAGAAACATTATCCGCCTGCACGCGCTTGACAAGAAACGCAACCCCAGAGACACCTCGCTGATCGTATACCGCGACCCCACAGCCGACACGACGGCCCCCACCATTGACATCCGGGAGCCCTTCAAAATGCGGGGCATCCGGATGCTGCGAAAAACTCCGACACTTCGAGTGGCCGGCATTGTGAGCGATGAGCATCCAGTGGCAGCACTCTTTGTGAATGGTCACCGGGTCGATAGCCTTGTCAACGGCGCCTTCGCCTATGAGCTGCCGACGGACAGCTTGCGAGGAATCTATGTCAAGGCCGTGGACAGCTCCGGCAATGTGGCAGTGGACTCCATCATCCTCCCGCCGCATGCCTTCTCCCTCGAGGCCGAAGAGAACGCAATCCCTGTCTCGGGCAGGTTTTTCGCACTTCTGATCGGCGTTCAAAAGTACCGGACGCCGGGTATCGAGGATCTGGGGAACCCCGTGCATGACGCTGAGAATATCGAAACGCTCCTGAGCACCCAATATACCTTCGACAAGGAAAACATTACGGTGCTCAAAAATCCGACGCGGGACAAGATCCTGGAATCGTTTGAAAATATGTATGAAGTCATCCGGGAGGATGACAATTTCCTGGTCTTTTACGCAGGTCATGGATTTCTGGACATCGATGCCCACCAGGGGTACTGGTGGCCGTCGGACGCGCAGCGATCAAATCCTTCACATTGGATTTCCAATGCCGACATTCGGGATCAGATCAAACGGGTCAAGGCGAGACACACTCTCTTGATTTCAGATGCATGCTTCAGCGGGAGCGTATTCCGCACGACGCGGGGGGTGGAACTTGACAACGCCGACATTCCCACGGTTGAGGCGTACAAGAAGAAGAGCCGGACGGCACTCACGAGCGGCGAGGCCGATGTGCCTGACAAAAGCGTGTTCACAAAATACTTGATAGAGATTCTCAAAGAGAACCAATATCGACAGTTGCGGACGGTGTCCCTCTTTGGAGCCTTGCACGATGCGGTCATGAGTAACAGCCCGGACCGCGAGGGCGTGGAGTATGGCATCATTCAAGAGGCTGATGACACGGGCGGGGGAGACTTTGTCTTTTTCAAACGTGCAGGCCATTCGACGAAAGAACCCAATTGAGGATCGGAGCTACCATGAAACGGACACCGATGCTGTTTGCCTGCACCGCGCTGGCCTTCTGCAGTCAACTCGCCACAGGCCAGTTTACAAGCGCGACGGGCAATCTCGAAATCTATACCACAAAAACCGCATCAAGTCAGTTCGGTCTGCTGAACACAACACTCGTGTTCCCGGCCTACAATGACATCCCTTATCAAGAGTTTCGACAACAAGGTGTTGTCTTTACACACACATACAACCTGGGGTCATTCGATCCCATCGTTTTCGATGTCAGCGACCAGTTGGTGTTTGACTTCGAGGGTTCAATGCGGTTCGGTTTTGGAATAGGAAACGCGTCCCTTCCCGTGCTCCAGGCCCCCTTTCCCACTCGCACGGTCAAGTACTATGTCGGCGTCGTTGATCCATTCTCGCTGGATGTAGGGCCTTCGTATACGCACATGTTCCGAAATGGAACCGGCGTGACCGGAAAAGTGGAAATCACGATCATCAATATCGGCGCCACAGGAGCCATGATGCAAAACGGGACGCTGAAGGAAAATGGGATACTCGTGGCGAACGTGCTGCCCGTACAGATCTCGAGTTCAGTGTTCTTCGACTTCGGGCGGTCGGGGCTCGGCTTGACCTTTATGTTCAATTCGTCAAACCTGCTCGCCTACGTGACCGCACCGCAGGCCTTGTATTCCGCCGATAACCGCGGTGTCGTATCAACATCCCTCATCAAGGCATATGCTTGGCAAATCCTCTACGTGTATTAGGCGCCGGTTTTCATCTCCGAATCATAGAAAGGAGAAGCTCCGGACTCCCTGAGTGCTGCCCGGCGTGCCTATCGAGCGGGATCAGCGAGGCGATGCGTCCGCCTCGCCGCGGGACGAGAACATGCAACATCGGAGACCGATGCAATTCTTCCCCAAGGTCGTTCCATGAATGAAACACAGCTTATTGGCAAACAGGTTTCACACTATCGCGTGATCGAACGTCTGGGGGAAGGCGGAATGGGGGTCGTCTACCGTGCCGAGGATACGAGACTAAGACGCACGGTGGCGCTCAAGGTCGTGACAAAATCGCTTGCCGATGATGTCCACTATCAGAAACGATTCCTGCGGGAGGCGCAGACTGCGTCAGCCATTAATCACCCGAATATCTGCACGGTCTATGACATCTTGGAGGAGGGGGATAACGCGATCATCGTGATGGAGTTTGTCGATGGGGTCACTCTCCGAAAATGGATGCAGGCGCAGGGAAAGACCTTACGGGGAATTCCCGCCGTCGACGAGTCCAACGTCACCAACATTATTCTCCAGGTGGCCGACGGACTGGATGCGGCCCATCAGAAGGGGATTATCCATCGGGATATCAAGCCCGAGAATATCATGTTGAGCAGCCAGCAGCGGGTCAAGATCATGGACTTCGGGCTCGCCAAGCTGCGGACTGATTCAACCCTTACAGGGGCCGGTACGACTGTCGGGACGCTCCGATACATGGCCCCGGAACAAATCCGGGGAGCCGAGGCTGATCAACGAAGTGATATCTACGCGGTTGGGATCGTTCTCTATGAGACGCTCTCAGGGGAGATTCCATGGCAAGCCGACCACAATGCCGCGCTGATGTACGCCAAGACGAACTACCCGCCTGTTCCATTGGTCGATAACCGTCCGGGAACGCAACCGGAGTTGAGCCGGATCGTGATGAAATGCATTGCAACCGAGCCTCCTGCGCGCTACCAGTCTTTAGGCGAGTTGCAAACCGACCTGAGGGACTACGAATCGTCGTCGGCGACGCGGCACGCACCCGTCGGCCCGTTCACACGTCTTGCCGCCAGGCCCCGATTTCCCAATCGCTTACTCAAACCGGCGTGGAATCGGATGTCCATCCGGATGCGATGGGTACTCACGGTTTCGGCACTATCCGCCGTACTGCTCTTATGGATGATCGTGAGAGACGTTGCTCCCTTCAGTGCCGCTCGCCTTTCCATCGTAACGCAGCCTCCTGGAGCCGAGATTGAAGTCAACCGTGAGCATGCCGGACAAGCGCCTCTTGAGAAGTATCGCGTCCCCTCTGGCGCCGTGAATGTCGCAGCGGTGAAGGCAGGTTATCTTTCGAAAGACACAATAGTGACGCTGGCAACTGGGGAACTGGCGACACTCAACCTCGTTCTTGAACCGCAGCCGGGGGGGGGGAATGCTGCCCGGGCAGGTGCTCCAGATGTTTTCACACAGAACGTCGGCACGCGCGCCCCCGAGAGCCTTTCGCAACTTGCATCCGTTGTCGTGGATGACCTCAGCCGCCAAGCTGGAGATCTGCGGGGAGATGTGCTGGTAGTGCCGCTGACATTTGAAGACACGAAGGCATCAAGCGCGTTCGCGCAGTACTTTCAGATATTGCTGGAGACACGGCTGGCCCGCGTCTCCGGGTGGAGGGTGGTTGCGCAGCCACGCAGCGTTGACCCGGGCACGCAGGACGTTGCCCAAGCATTTTCCCGGGCTTCGGGGGCACATTACCGCGTGCGCGGAAGCTACTGGCTCCGGAGCAACATCGCGCAGTTCTTTGTCTCGCTTGAGGAAATCCCCTCAGGGAGGATCCTCGGCAGCAGCGAAGCCAACATCCGGGCAAACCTCTTGGGCCGCACCGGACAGTCTGCGCGTCCGGGCAACCTCGACAAGGTCCTGCAGGACGAGCGGACCATCGCCAAAGGAGAGATCAGTACGGGGCCACTCCACCTTGATCTCTGGACGAGTCACGGAGCGGAGGATGTCGTCTTCGCTGAAGGGGACACGATCGCGGTGTACTTGCGAGTCAACCAACCCAGCTATGTCAGAGTCATTTATAACGGCATCGACGGAAATCGATACCTGATCACTGGAGACGGTGACCTGTATGTAGGCCCGGAAGATGTGAATCGGAGCATGAGGATCAAGGATGTCGGCACTTGTTCCCCGCCTTTTGGGGTTGAAATGATACAGGCGTTTGCGCGTAGCGAGAAGTTCGACCCTGTCAAGGTGTTGCACGGGGAGGGCGATTTCCCGCGTCTCGCCAACAGCCTCAGCGATGCCCTTGTGCGAACCCGGGGGATCAAGCCGTTACAACAATCAAACGTCTCCCAGGTGGAACGACGGTTTGTCATTACAACGATTCCACAACTTCCGGCAGAAGCGGTCAGCGGCAAATGACCCTTCATCCCATGGAACCCCATGACATTCACGGTCCCACCCGACTTTCCCCGGAGGGAGAGAACCGACGGCTGAAAAGGGCGGTCGAGGAGTTGTCAATCCTCAATGACCTTGCCCGCGCCATCGGGGCCTCGTTCAACCTGAAGGACATTATGCGTACGATCATTCACCGCTCCTTACGGGCCATCCGTGCGGAGCAGGGTGTGATCACGCTTGTGGACCACCCTTCCTATGATCTCATGGAGACCCTGGTTCGCACCATGGCCAGCTCTTCACAATCTCCCCCATACCATTTCAGCCAGAGCCTGCTCGGCTGGATGCACCTCAACAAGAAGCCCCTCATGGTCAACGATTCACATCACGACGAGTGGTTCCACGGGAACCAGTGGGACGAATCCATTCGTTCGCTGGTGTGCGTTCCGATGATGGTTAAGTCGACGCTGATTGGTGTCCTCACTGTCTATAACAAGAAGGAGGAGAGCTCGTTCACCGAGGAGGACCAGCGCCTCCTCGCAATCATCGCGGGACAGTCAGCACAGGTTGTTGAGAACGCCCGCCTCTATGAAGAAGAGCATGCGCTTCATCGCATGAAAGAGGAGGTGCGCCTCGCTGCGAAAATACAAATGGATCTCCTCCCACAATCATCTCCCGTTGTTCCGGGCTATGACATCGCGGGAAAGAGCATACCCGCGCAGCTCGTGGGGGGGGACACATACGACTTTGTACCCGTCGATGATACGCACCTTGCTGTATGCCTTGCGGATGTCTCCGGCAAAGGACTTCCGGCTTCCCTTCTGATGGCGCACGTCCAGGCTACGCTCCGGGGCCAAACGTTGACGACCCCGACCGCCGCAGTCTGTGTGGGGCGGGCAAACAAGCTTCTTTTCCATAGCACGAGCTCCGACAAATTTGTATCACTCTTCTACAGCAGGCTCGACACAAGCAGCCACACGCTGGCCTACTGCAATGCCGGGCACGACAGACCTTTCCACTTCTCCATGAGCGGCACCCCAGAACGGTTAGGAACCGGCGGAATTATCCTGAGCATTGTCGAGGACTTCCCCTTCGAGGAAGAAGTCATTCCACTCTTCCCCGGTAGCGTCATCGTAGTGTATTCCGACGGAATAACGGAAGCGGTAAACCTCCAGCAGGCACAGTTTGGAGAAGCGAAGCTCGCCTTGGTAGTCGCTGCGCACAGGACCGAAGGCGCGGCCGACATCATCGACGGCATCATTGAGGCAGTCCGGGCGCACGTTGGGAGCGCCCTGCAGGCGGATGATATGACAATCGTGGTCATCAAGCGGTTGTAGCGGCGGTAAACCTGGCCCACATTCGATACGACCTTTCGTGTATCGCGTCAAGCCTTTCATGGACAACCCTCGCTACCTATATTGGTAAGCAGATTCGGATGACTTACACGTTGGGCGGAGGAAGGGATCAGGTGATGTTCATGGAAGCCGGAATTTAAGAAGTGTCAACAGGAAGGCTGGAGCGCCGTGGGCCGACTTGAGTCCCTGTCGAGGCGTGAAAGGAAGCAGAAGCTTCCGACTCGCCGACCGATGACGATTGCATACAAGATCCGTGTCTTCGAGCACTCTGTCTGACAGCGCATCACGTCCTCGCCAATCTCAGCGATTCAAGCTGCAAAAGGCGTAAACCTCAAGGGATTTATGCTTGGCATCACACATCCTGCCGCTCCCGTTGCTATAGTTGCACAGTCTGCATATCTTCTCATCAATCCTTCCCCCCAGTAGTTAAATCAGATCGATTCAAGACGGTCCATGCCTCCTCCCTTTTCACTTCTCCTTGAAGGACTCAGGGAAGCTCTGCGTTCTGTCATGAACCGCAGCCCACATCCACAGGCGGTCAATAGGCTCGTTTCGATTTGTCACGGCTTGGCACTCGCCTCCCTGCACATGAAGCGGACTCATCAACTTATCCTCGTTGAGGATTCGCTCAATACATCGGATTTGGCCTATGATTGCATTGCTGAACTCTTCCAGCGCGATGAGGATGATGATCTGATCCGCATGAGGACCTATTTTGAGAGCATCGATGTCGAAGCGAGCACGGATCAAGAGCTTCTCCTCTATCTTCGCCGACTCGTTTTTTCCTCGGTCAATCAGGGTCTTGCCCGCATCTACAGCAACTTCGACCCAGGTCTCGGAAAGATCCTGCGGAATTTGAAACTTTCCGTTCAAAACCTCGGAATGTTCACCGAAATTGATCGATTGGGCGAACAGTGCATCGTCCCCCAATTGTGCGACCCTCTCTGTCATCTGCCGGTTGTGGAACTTGACAAGCTCCAGGCAGAGCTCTCATCTCGACTCAGGGGGATCGAACGAGTACCGGAAATTCTCTCGGCGCTCTCTCGTTATCTCCAGGAACAATCAGACCACTCCCGACAGGTGCCGATTGTACGTCTGGCTCTCGCAATACGCTGGTTCTACGCCGTGAAACAGATTCCATCCGACCTGTCACACCCGGCAGAAGAACCGTTCGCCGAAGAAGACCTGATGGCAGTCATTCAGGCGTCTTGCGCCGATATCAGAAGGAATGTGGCAGACGGCTATCCAGCAAAAGGAAATGTCTCCATTGAGACAGTTGATGGCTATATGGAAGCGATTCGGCGATATCTGGCAGGAAAGCTGGATGGCGGCGACCCACACCTTTCGCTCTTTGAGAGTCTCCGTGCCCTCATTACGACGCTGACGAAAGAGACCTACAACGGGGAGCACAGGTCAAGATTGGAATATCTCGCACGGAAGACTGAAAAATCCGTGTTAGAGCGGCTTCGAAAGGGCTGAGAGCCCGATCGCTGTTTCAGCAATAAGTCGGAATTGCGGCTACTAAAAGGCAGAATGAAACACGTAGACCACCACACGCTTGAACTTTACGTCCTCAAGTCGGCTTCCATCCAGAGGAAACGCCGGTCAGTGGCCAATCACCTGGCCGCGTGCCCCGATTGCCGGGCCATTGCCGACGAGATTCTCCTGATCTATACGGAAGCTGAGAAGCACATCCGACCGATCAATGATGTGCCTGCGGTTTCTCAAGTGGCAGTAAGAGAGTGGAACAGGCACAGCCTGGCCTCAAGGGAGTACGATTCGCGACCTCTTGAGAGAGTAAACCGTTCGCTTGTCCGGAGATTCGTTCGTTTCTCCAGGTCCCATCCGGTCGTTGCCTCGACTGGCCTCGTCGCAACGATAGTGTTCCTCGTGATCGGCACGATGAATGTAATGCGCTGGATAGCTCCCGCGTCGAACCCCTCACAAGTGCATTACGACATTTCAAGAGACCTTTGGGAAGTATACGACAAGAACGAGAACCTCCTCTGGCAGAAACCAGGTCGGGGGCTGAGAGACATTCAGAAATCGGAATCAGATAATGGTGCTCGTTACGCCATGATTGGTGACCTTGACGGCCAAGGTAGGAACGATGTGATTTCGATGCTTCCTTTTGAGTCTAACAACGCCCAAATGTTGAATAATACAATTCGTATATACGATTCACATGGGCAGTTGATAGTCTCGAAATCTCTCGGAGCCGACGTAAGTTATGCGGGGCGAATTTATCCGGGAGCGCAGTTCGGAGGAGGAGGATTGGCATTGGTGCACAATCCAAGTGAGACAGGAATGGATATCGTAGCTTCTGCCCCACATTATCGATCGCCATCTGTGATTGCCCGGATGAATGGACGCGGCGAGTTGCTGGGGGAATACTGGCACTTCGGCCATCTTCTTCGGCCTCGGACGGTACCCAGTGCGGCCGGCAGCGGAGAATTTGTCATTCTCATGGGGTCAAACGACGCCGATAGCAACGGTGGCGGCCACTTCCCCATCATCGCAGTTCTTGACCCATCAAAGATAACCGGCCGAAGTGAAGCGACAGCGACAAGAGGATTTGGCCTCCCGGCATCAAGCGCTGAAGTCGCTTACATCCGCATTCCAAG
>PMNE01000001.1 GCA_003162635.1 Ignavibacteriota bacterium | reverse complement strand
CGGCACTTGCGAATTATAACCCGGCTGCTGCAATGGCGGCTGTTCTTCTTCAGTACCTTCTGGAATTCCCCCCGATAGCTGTTAAGACGGGACCGGGCGTTGCAGCGGCCTATAGTCTCGCGCAGAACTACCCCAATCCGTTCAACCCGTCAACAACAATCAGTTACAGCCTGCCTCACAGGTCACAAGTTCTCCTTGCGGTCTACAACACACTCGGGCAGCAGGTTGCCGTCCTGATTCAAGCGCAACAGGAAGCCGGGTCTTACGAAGTGAAGTTCAATGGTTCGAATCTTGCGAGCGGGGTGTACTTCTACCGACTACAGGCCGGAAGCTACGTGAACACGAAGAGGTTATTGCTTTTGCGATAAGTCCTGCCCAGCTACGATGTGAGAGAGCCCCGGCATCACCTGTCGGGGTTTTCTTTCATACACCGAGACCTTCGGAGAGCTTTCTCGCCTGATATGATCCTGCGCTTCGCCCAACTCGTTCATTTCCTGAAGCACGTTCATCCCTTGATCGCCTCCGAATGGTCCAACCGAATCCAATGTCGAAGCGTTAAACTCCTCGAGGACACGGCCTCTCGCCCCCGGACATTGGAACAGGGTCCGAGATCGTTTCAATCTCTGCAAAATCTTCGCTGCCTTGTCAGCGACAGACGACGGGTTCTTCGAAGCGGTAGTTCGTCAGGTGAAAGGAATGCCAATGAAACACTTGCCAGTAAGAAGAGCCTACGTGCCGACCTTACGGTTGAAGACGTGTGGACAAGAATTCGCAATTATATCGTATAAGAGCGTATGCATCGGGAGTAAGCATTGTTGTGCTGTCAGCGTTTGCCGAGGTTAGGACAGTTTGAAGCGAGCGATGGACAAGTTTCCTCGAAGCAACCAGATCACCCACCGCCACAATGTAGCGCCTATCGTGCGTTTTCCCCATAGCCGTCGTATGGCCTCCTGCACACCCACGATATGAAGGAAAAGGACCAAAGTCAGCCATATTAGTTGAATATAACATAATCAACCATATTGGTTGAAATTGATAATTCCAACTGATCGATCCTTGCTTGTGAGAGCGTTATGGTTCAGATCCAGGTCAAGGACTATATCGAACTCATAGTCCATCGCCTCGCGTTGAACCGGAGCGAGACCCCCCTTCTTCGGAACCCAAGATGTCGTATACCATGATCCTGACATGATTCTCTTGAGGGAGGTCATAAGAGATCATCGTCGTAGGAGTGAGCTGTATCTTTCTTCCCGATCTTTGCCTCACGGATGACATCGGATGTGAAAGCAAGGTCAGACTCGTTACCGAGAGGGATGTTCTTTACCGACCTGTGCATGTGGCTACCGGCTGGTAGAAGATGCTGTCAGTCTTGTCAAGATAATCAATGTCAACAAACCATTGACCTCCCGAGAGCGCATTTGTCAGCGTGAATTCTTCAACTCCCGCACATCCATTTACCGGAACAGTAAAGAGTTCGTATTCCGTATTGGCTGTCCAATTCAATGGAACATGCGTGGCTATGCGGAATTGCTGATAATTATAGCTACCGACGGTAGTTACTGTGCCGTATTTCCCGAAGCCGTATATCGGAGACGAAACTGTCCCTAGCGTCAGAGAATATCTCGACTGCCAGCGAACGGTCGCCGATATGGCGACGAGAGTATCTCTGTTTGAAAAACTGGAACTGGGGTTTGCACGCACCGAGAGCGTGGAGGTAATCTGCAGACCGAAGAGCCCTCCCTTCACCTTGGGGGACGTCTGTAGCATGGACTTAAGATAATCAGCATTGAAGCGGATCAGCACATACGCCTGGCTACCCACTGTTGTTGCGCTATCCGTATTGATTTCCTGGAGTATGCTGTCTATTCTCGATTTCGCCAAAGCCACATGTCCCTGAACAAGGTCTGTCTTAGTCCTGGAGAACATCCCAGTGTACTTCTCGGCGACCGATTGACTCGCAATCCAGCCCAGTGAACGCGATTGGTAAACAAAAGAAACAATAGTATCAATTAACGCGGTTGGATAGATTTGCAGTCTACTAGTTGCGGGTCCAACTGTCGTACCGACGACACCAGGTCCATATGGCGTGAGGTCAGTATATCCCGGAATTGAATCTTCCGCCATTCCATCTGGCCAGATGGGCGGCGGAGCATATCCCTCGGAGTAATACCGCACGATGCCTGGGGGTGAGGATGCTCGGAGGCTCGAACCACCGAGGGATGATCCAGGACTAATCTGAAAGGCGTTTACTGTTCCCCATTCTACAAGCCTTTGATTGTCGATGATACGATTTGCGCTGTGCCACCCAATAGGCGAACCCACCATTGAGATGGCAGCATCTGGAGGCGTGATGAGCCAGAATTGCCATATACATTGCTGACTCGATCCGCCGTTCCTTAGCTGGTAGTTGTACGTATAGCTCGTATCCCCCTTGATTGCAGAGATATAGATTCCCAATTGGATTTGATTGCGAGCAACGACTGAATCCTGAGCATGAATCATTTGAGCAAAGAGGCAAACGACTACCACGAACGCCGCGATCAAGGATGTCTTCATAGCACGATGGGGATGTTCTTTACCGACCTGTGCATGTGGCTACCGGCTGGTAGAAGATGCTGTCAGTCTTGTCAAGATANNTTCCGTGTTGGCTGTCCAGTTCAATGGAACATGCGTGGCTGTGCGGAATTGCTGATAATTATAGCTACCGACGGTAGTTACTGTGCCGTACTTGCTAAAGCCGTATATCGGAGACGATACTGGTCCCAAAGTCAAAGTGTATCTCGATTGCCAGCGAATTGTGGCCGTGAGAGCGACCAGAGTGTCGCTACTAGTGAAATTAGAATCAGGCTCAGCGCGTACCGAGAGGGTCGATGTTCCCTGAGGGTTGAAAACCCCGCCTTTCACTTGGAATGACGGCTGAAGCTGAGCGATAAGATGCTGAGTGTTATACCAAATCAGCGCATATGCTTCGCTTGATAACAAAGAAGTGCTGTCCGTGATTGCAGATGTCAAGACGGTCCGGAGTGTTGATAACGCCCCCGATATATTGGCACTTCGTAGCTGAGAGCGAGTCGTGATCATGTAGTTCGTGTATTTATTAGCTGTTGGTTGATTTGCAATCCACCCCATAGACCGCGATCGGCTTACTTCAGAATCCATTGTATCGAGAAAGCCCAGTGGGCGAAACGTACCTGGAGTTTTGACTGGTCCAATCGTAGTGACTGTGACGCTATTGCTCAACTCGTTCTGTTCGGTTGTGTCATATTCAGTTTCATCATCCGCAGTATCAGGCGGAATTACCCCACTTGCGTGTGCGAAAACAATTCCGGGATTCACCATGCATGTAAGAGTAAATCTTTTCGCTCCTTGCCCGGGCGAAATGGTTGCGGAGGGAACGAGTGCCCCCCAAGAAGACGTTGGCACAGACCTCACTGTCATTCCTGAATAACCCCAGAACTGTGGCTGTGAGACTCCCACGATGGGTGCACTCCCAATCAGAACAAAGAAGTCATCGATTGGCTGCTTGGCACTCCTGCCATTGCTCACATCGTACGCGTAACTGTACGTTGATCCCTTCAAACTGACGTTGGCATGAATAATCGGCACTACGTCTCGTGCAGAAGGAAACGCCGGGAGTCCGGGTTGCAAAGCAAATCTGGCGCTGTCGGTTGATTTCGCGTCAATGGCAATTGCCGATACGGGTGTCCAGTCTTTCGACACGGCGTATTCGATCGCGTACACTTCATAGACGGCTCGATTCTGCGCCAAAGTGAGAGTAGCTAGCGAGAATAACAGAAGCGTTGCAATACATCTTAAAACATCAGTCACGGAGTTCATC
>PMNE01000056.1 GCA_003162635.1 Ignavibacteriota bacterium | reverse complement strand
GCGCTCGAATCGGCCCACGCGCTGGCGTATTTGAACGTGTTGATGCCATCGACAAATGCGGACGATGTCGTCGTTCTGAATCTCTCCGGACGGGGGGATAAGGACATGGAAACGTACGGGGTGATGGGAAAAGAGGGAAGGCCGGGATGACGACGAGTGCTTCTGCGCTCCCAAACGCTCTGAAGGGAGGCCCGAACAGGATTGCAACGATGTTCGCCGACCGCAAGGGAAAGAAGGTCCTGGCGCTTTTCTTGACAGGCGGGTTTCCGCATCTTGGATCTGCTGTGGAGATCGTGCCGCGTCTTGCGGCTGCAGGGGCCGATCTGGTGGAGATTGGGATACCATTTTCCGATCCGATGGCGGATGGACCGGTAATACAGAAGAGTTCCATGGTGGCACTGGCGAATGGGATCACGTTACCTTTATTGCTAGACCAGATCCGTGTGATTCGCCGCTCATCGCAAGTTCCCATAGTTCTGATGGGGTACATCAATCCCATACTCCGGTACGGGCCGGAGCGGTTCTTTGACGATGCGGCGGACGCGGGGGTGGACGGGGTGATACTTCCGGAGTTGCCTCTGGAGGAGGCGGCGCGATTCAGGGAGCAGATCGTGCGGAGCGGGTTAGCCCAGATCCTCCTGGTCACGCCGACAACGCCGCCGGAGCGGATTGCTGCCATCGATGCGGCGTCGAGCGGGTTTCTCTACTGCGTGGCGACGACCGGTGTGACGGGTGTGGGAGGGAAAAGTGCGGCGCACGATTATGTTGCAAATGTTCGGGCGAAGGCGAGGAAGAATCCTCTTCTGGTAGGTTTCGGGATTTCGAGTCCCGATGATGCCCGTCGCGCGGCGTCGCAGTCGGATGGAGTGATCGTCGGTTCGGCCTTGATCAAGCGGTTCCTCGAAGGGGAGACTATGGAGGAGGTGGTCGCATGGGTCCGTTCGCTCAAGGATGCCATCGGCTGAGGGGCCGGTGGGGTTGCAAGCGCTGCCGTCCGGAGAATCGACGAGTGCCTCCCAAGCATTTTGAATCTCTTGACAACGTAGAATCCTCATGATATGACGGCAGTCCCATTTGACGTAAATGACGACGACCTCCGTGAGTCGTTCCTTCGCCGCGTGATGTTCGATGCTCTCACCGACCTGACTGAGGACACTCTATCGCTGTGGGGTACCATGACCCCTCAACAGATGATCGAGCACCTACGGTGGGCATTCCAATGCTCCACAGGGATCATCGAGCTGCCCTGTTATACTCCCGGGAACATGCTTGAGCGGGCAAAAAGGTTTCTTTACGACAACAGGCAGACGCCTCACCAATTCAAGAATCCTGCAATCGGCGAGAATATGCCTCTACTGCACTTTTCTACCTTGGCCGACGCAAAGGCGGGTTTGCAGAAAGAAATCATCCGCTTCTTCGATCATTTTCGCGAAGTGCCGGATGCGATCCATGTACATCCGATATTTGGACCACTCGAGGCACAAGAGTGGCAACGATCTCATTTCAAGCATTGCTATCACCACTTATGTCAGTTTGGGATCATCGACGAGCGCGGAACGACTTCCGTATGAGGAACACACAGACACCGCACGGTGCGAACGGCGCATAACAACCGTGGCCACGGTGGACGTAATACGCCAACACGCGCGGCTGGGAGAATCGAGGGTTTGGCGCTTAAGCGGCGTGACTGAGGTGCTTAGAGGCCTTGTACAGATCGCGTGCGACTTGCAGGTTCATCCAGAACTCGGATGATGTCTTGAGGACACGGGACAAGAGGACAGCAGTTTCGGCAGTCATATCGCGTTTGCCGTTGATAAGCGTGTTTATGCGCTGAATCGGCACGCCCATGCGGCGCGCAAGTTCGACCTGGCTCAAGCCAAGAGGAACCAGAAATTCATGCTTCAGGATTTCTCCAGGATGCATCGGTAGACGATTCTTGGGAATCATTGAGACCTCAACTATGGTAGTCGGTAATCAGCACGTCGTGTGCATTGCCATCGGTCCAACGGAACACGAGGCGGTACTGGTCATTTACCCTCATGCTGTAGTGTCCCGCCCACTTCCCTTTCAGACCTTCCAGCCGATTGCCGGGAGGCACACGGAGATCTCGCAGATCGTGGGCGGCATTCAGGAGATCTAGCTTCCGAACCGCGACAGGCCACATAGCTTTGGGAATGGCCCGGGCCACCTTGGAATTGACGCCGTTAAACAGGTCTTCTGTTGTTCGGTCACGGAAGCTGTGAATCATGGTGTAATATACCGTTTTAACAGTACTTATGCAAGCAGCCGTTGGCGCGTGCCGGCGTATAACAGCACAAACCACGACACTCGCTCTTTTGTGATGGATTGTGGTGCTCGTCCCATTCCGCCAACCGCATTGAATGGATCATTTTTGAGCGGCTGGCGGAACGGCGTGGTTTGTGCACACGTTATGCGCCATGCAGCCTACCCAGAAGTGAGGCGGCCGTCAGGGATTCCACGTTGTGTCTGTGCAAGCGCGGCAACTTGGAGGCAACAACATGCGGATGTCAACCAAGGCTCTGGTCCAGAAGGTCCTCCTGGTCTTGTTTTCAGCCTTCTTGATTTGGCAATCTATTGAGCTGGTGAGCAATATCGCTCGACGCACCAATTCCACAACTCTGGGAGAGGTTGCGACACAGTCAATTCTGCTGAACCTGTTCATCACTGGGATCTTCCTCGTTGGTTATGCCTTGCCGCTGAACAAACTGTTCCCGGACTCGTATTACAAATCTGTCGAGTCGCAATGGTTTGCAGTCATCTGCAATCTCCTGCAAATCAAGTTATTTCGCAAAGTCATGCGGCTTACGTTTTGGAACCCCCGAAATAGCAAGAAACACTTTTTTAGCGGCACGAGGAATGGACTGGCTCAATTTGAGAGCAACACGAGAATATCTGAGTCCTCGCACACATTGGCATTCATATGCTGCTTGGCTGTATCGTTCTACCTGGGCTTCGTCGGAAACGCCCGTCTTGCCATCATAGCAATGCTGGTAAATGTAATCGTCAATTTCTATCCAGCAGTGCTTCAGCGGTATCATCGCTTGAGACTGCAAACCATGCTACATAAGCAGACCGGAAAACAAAACGAATCCAATGTCGGCCGCCTCACTCGTCGACCAGGATAGAGTCTCGTAACGGCTTCACGGCGCCAAACGGCAAACCTGCCTGCCGGGAGGCAGGCGCTTCCGCCGGAAGGTGAAACATAGCGGACAGGGCCGCCGCGGAATGGAGTCGATCGTAGGGGCGGCCCGCCTTAAAGGTGATGCATGGCGGGTAAACTCGGAACGGCGGTTTGCCTAAACGTTTTATGGCATTTGCGCCGCCCGTAACGAAATGGAAGAATCAGGTCACGCCAACATTCGGGCGAGGGTCTTTCGGGATGCGCCGAGAGCCAACAACGAACGGACAAGTAGGTCAAGCGATACGGTGGGATCTCCGGCCTCCATCTTTGCTACGCGGGATTGACTGGATTTGAGGAGTTGTGCCAACTGTTCTTGCGAGAGATTCTTCCCCCGACGAGTTTCTTGAAGACGTTTGCTCAATGCGATCTTTACTTCAACATAAGCAGTTTCTTCGGGCGAGAGATTGAGGAAATCGGAGGCGTTCCCAAGTTTCCATCCCTTTGCTTCGAGACGTTTTCGTTTTGCAGTGTTCATGCGTGCACCTTTTATGTTGATTCGTAAAGTCGAATGCGTCGTTTGCAGTTGTCAATAACCCCATCGGGTGTCTTTTGAGTCTTCTTCTCAAACACATCGAGAATAATGACGGCATCGTCTTCAATGCGGTACACAATACGCCACGTTTTGTTCTCGTCATTGATTCGGATCTCATGGCATCGAGAGCCGATCGAGGGCATCGGTCGTGAATGAGGTAACAACAGCTTCTCTCCCCTTTGCAGTTGGCGCAGCAGATAGCCAGCCTCAATCCGTCCTGTGTGGGAGAACGGCGGTGTCTTTACTTCACCGTGTAGCCATACGAGGGGCTTCTCAGTCTGTTTCATCAGATTGAATATATGTCATATCCGACATAGAGTCAAGTCACGTGCGGAACGGCAGCGCAAACGACCACATAACAAATACAACAGCGGCACTCACATCGTTTGGTAAGGCTATGTTGATGCAAGGATTTGCGCTATGAGCCGAGTTTGTTTAACGCCACACATATTCTTGCCAAAGAAGAAAGAGCATAGAGTGCTGCGTTGCGTTGTTGCTCAACTCGTTCGCTGCAACCACCGCAAGCAATTATCACAGCTCGCTGAGTCAAGAAGATGTCAACACAGTCGGTTGTCCCCAGGGAGAGGATAGAAAGTCGGATCTTCCTGCTTCGGGGCGAGAAGGTCATGCTTTCCAGTGATTTAGCCCGACTCTACCAGGTCGCTCCTCGGGTCTTGGTACAGGCCGTCAAACGGAATTACGATCGTTTTCCAGACGATTTCATGTTTCAATTGACCGAGAAAGAGTTCCAAAACTTGAAATCACAACTTGTGACTTCAAGTTGGGGTGGGCTACGAAGGGCAACTCCGTATGCGTTCACCGAGCAAGGTGTTGCCATGCTCTCAAGTGTGCTCAAGAGTAAGCGAGCGGTCAAGGTGAACGTCGAAATCATGCGTGCATTCGTCCGTCTTCGGCGAATGATTGCTACCCATGAGGATTTGGCTCGAAAGCTGGCCGCGTTGGAGAAGAAAAACGACGCGCAATTCAAAGTGGTCTTCGACGCTCTTCGAGAACTTATGAAACCACCGGAACCCCCCAAACGACAAATTGGTTTCGACAGGACTGATGGGGGCGACTGCAGCAACAACGGTGGCAACGCCGCGCGCCTTGCTCACGGTGCATTCATCAATCAGAGAAATTGATGCTACCAGATTCCCCAAAGCCGATTGACGTGAGATTCTTCTTGCTCTTCATCCCGGTTGCGTACTTCTCGTATCTGTTTCACGAGTTCGGACATTGGAGCGTGGGAGAGATACTTGGGAATCGCATGGTGTACAGTATGAACTATGTGTGGCCCAGGGACGGCCACTATCTTCAGCAGAGCCATGATTTGTATGTCAGCATCGGCGATCCGGCATTCAGCGTGCTTCAGGCGGTTATCGCTCTTCTGATCATCGAGAAATTCGGGGCGCTCTACGCATATCCCTTTGCGTTTATCCCGATGTTCAATCGATTCTTCTCAGATCTCCTCGGCGGATTCAGCAAGCAGGATGAGGCGAGGATCGCGGTTCTCATGGGCACAGGAACCTATCTGGTCGCGATCATCGTGCTTGCGATACTCCTGCTGATCGTCACCAGGTGCAGCTACAAGCTGAGATTAGGGGCGAAGACCAACGGTTCTATAGTCATCGTCAGTACTGTATGCCAACTCTTG
Organism: Ignavibacteriota bacterium; assembly: GCA_003162635.1. Lineage (GTDB taxonomy): Bacteria > Bacteroidota > Ignavibacteria > UBA10030 > UBA6906 > Fen-1260. The sequence goes on along the minus strand of PMNE01000056.1, from coordinate 29,561 downwards.
GGAATAGGCACGTACAAACTCTTCAACATATAGATCCTGTGCTTTTCGGATTCGCAGCGGTGCGCGGGCTGCGCCCAACAGATGATGCGTTTTGGGGCACAATCATCAGGCCTTCGGAGGCTCGACACGAAAGTACTCACAAAAGACAGAGGCGGCTATGAGCAAACTGCGCGTTGAGTGTTTCTCAATATCCATTGATGGCTTCGGCGCCGGCCCTCGCCAGAGTATCGACAATCCACTCGGCGTTGGAGGACCGGAACTCCACCAATGGTCCCAGCCCACCGCCACATTCCAGCGAATGCATGGAAGCGGTGGTGGAACAACGGGCATCGATGACGACGTTGTCGCGCGAGGCTTCAGAAACATCGGCGCCTGGATTCTCGGCCGCAACATGTTTGGCCCAATTCGCGGTCCATGGCCAGACAATGCATGGAAAGGTTGGTGGGGTGATAACCCACCGTACCATACACCGGTTTTCGTGCTGACTCATCACCCGCGTGAGTCGATCACGATGCAAGGGGACACGACGTTTCACTTCATTACGAGTGACATCTACGATGCGTTGGAAATCGCCAAGAAGGCTGCAAAAGGACTGGACGTAAGGCTCGGCGGCGGAGTAGCCACTGTCAAACAGTATCTCCAGGCGCGGCTCATTGATGAGTTGCACCTCGCCATTTCACCTGTCGTTCTTGGCTCAGGGGAAGGGCTATTCTCGGACATCAATTTACGATTGCTTGGCTATCGATGTGTGGAGCATATCTCCACGGAAGCAGCAACTCACGTCGTTTTCAAGAAAAGTTGAGCTCATTTCGGCAAAAAGATGGGGAATGAACCGTGGCGCGAATACCAAAAAATAGTGCTCTCGGCCTGAATCGAAGGCCACTCACCGGCAAAGACTTCAAGCCACACAAGTCGGCCATCAAGTCCAAATCCCCGGCGGTGAGGAGCAGTGATCAAGCCGCCGGGAAACCGGCTTCGCGGCTTATCGACCAGCGGATCCGCGACTTGGGGGGATGGCGCGGGGAGACCCTGGCCCGCATGCGGGCGCTGATACTGGAAGCCGACCCCGGGGTGACCGAGGAATGGAAGTGGATGGGCACTCCGGTTTGGTCGCACGACGGGATTGTCTGCACCGGGGAGGCGTACACGAAGGTCGTGAAGCTTACGTTCGCCCGGGGCGCCAGGATCCCGGACCCGTCGCGCCTCTTCAATTCCAGTCTGGAAGGCAACACGCGCAGGGCGATCGACATTCACGAAACGGAGAAGATTGACGCGGGTGCGTTCAAGGCGCTTGTGAAAGCCGCGGTGGCTCAGAATGGCGTGCCGATGAAGAAACGGTAGACCCTTTGTTGACTTTGTCTTTGTGCCGCGAAACCAACATCATGCGATGAGCCGACAATGCGAAAGCCAAAGAGCGTCGATGCTTACATTGCAATGGCCCCGAAAGAAGTGCGCAATAAGCTCAAGGAGCTTCGTGCTGCAATCCGAGGGGTCGCACCGGCCGCAGAAGAACGCATCAGTTACGGGATGCCTTACTATCGTTATAAGGGGCGACTGGCTTACTTTGCGGTGTTCACAAAACACATCGGACTTTATGTGCCCCCTCCGGTCATCGAAGAACACAAGCGCGAGCTCACGGGCTATGAAACTGCAAAGGCAACCGTCCGCTTTCCACTGGACAAAAAACTGCCGGTTGTGCTGATAAGGAAGCTGATCAAGGCCGGGATGAAGAAGAACGAGGCAAGAAGTGACTTGGTCCCACAACAAAAACGTACCATCGAACCAAATGCGAATGATGCAGCAAAACAAAAAGGCAGGACAACCTCAAGGATGACGATAGTAAGAACAGACGCTGCTCATCACGATTTCATGGAACTCGTGAAATTACTCGACGCGGACCTTGCGAGAAGAGACGGTGAAGTCCATTCCTTCTATGCTCAGTTCAATAAAATCGACAAGATCAAGTATGTCGTCCTGGCGTATGAAAATGACAAACCCCTGGGTTGCGGAGCGATGAAGGAGCATGGATCGGACACTGTCGAAATCAAACGAATGTACGTTGCGCCTGTAAGCAGAAAGAAAGGGATTGCAACAGCAATTCTCTCTGAACTGGAGAAATGGGCGGGGGAACTTTCATATGCAAAGTGTATACTGGAAACAGGCAAAAAACAGCCGGAAGCTATTGGACTTTACAAGAAGAATGGATATAGAGTGATTCCGAATTACGGTCAATACGCTGAAGCGGAGAACAGCGTATGCTTCGAAAAGCACATGAGAGATGAATGAGTTATTCCTTATTGACATTCGTTGAGTAATCCAGGGATGCGCCTATGCTTATAGTGAAGTCAATGCTTGTCTTTATTCTTGCCGGCTTCTGCGAAATCGGAGGCGGCTATCTTGTCTGGCTTTGGCTCAGAGAGAGCAGGCCTGTCTGGTATGGCCTGCTCGGCGGAGTAATCCTGGCAGTGTATGGAGTCGTCGCAACACTGCAACCAGCGAACTTTGGAAGAGTCTACGCTACATACGGCGGGGTGTTCATCGTGATGTCCCTTCTGTGGGCATGGAAGGTCGACCAATTCGTGCCGGATCGCTATGACATGATCGGCGCGCTCGTTGCCCTGGTCGGCGTCGCGATCATATTCTATGCTCCCAGAAGCTGAATTCTATCACGAACAAAGCACCGCGCATCGATGAACGCACGGCACGCCGCACGCTGCCGCCCAAAGTACGATCCGCATAGGTGGACAGCGTATTCCAAAACCGGCACGTCACCTTTCCCGTTGTAGGCAGTCGGAGCGAATTATTTTGACCCGTGAGGCATGGTGCCTTGAACCCAACAGACAGGCACCACCCCGGCGGAGGTTTCTTGAACGTTCAGCGTCATCTTGTTATGTGACATCTCAACCCGGAGAATAGTCATGATGAAGCCGTTTGTCATATGGCCGCTCGTCCTCGCGCTCGCCATTCCCGTCGCGATAGCGCAAGCTCAATCGCCCGCGGGACCCCCGGCGCTCAACGCACATCAGAAACTGGCCCGCGAGGTATTTAAGGAGCTGATCGAAATCAATACGACGTTAAACGTCGGCAGCACAAAAGCCGCCGAGGCAATGGCTGTGCGGTTTCGGGCAGCAGGCTTTGCGGAGAACGATATCCGCATACTCGGGCCCCAGCCGCAACACATGAATCTTGTCGTCCGTTACAGGGGCACAGGAGCTCTCCGTCCCATCCTCTTCATTGCCCACCTTGACGTGGTCGAGGCCCTGCGGCAGGATTGGACGGTCGATCCGTTCACGTTCCTCGAACGAGACGGCCATTTCTATGGACGCGGGACAACCGACGACAAGTGCGACGATGCGGCTCTTGTGACGGGCCTTCTGCGGCTCAAGAAGGAAGGATTCGTGCCGCGCCGCGACATCATTGTGGCTCTGACGGAAGATGAAGAAAACGGAAATGCCAACGGCGTGGAATGGCTGCTTGCCAACCACCGGGACCTCATCGATGCGGATTATTGTATCAACCCCGATGGCGGAGGCGGCCAGATCAAGAACGGCGTGCATGCGATTATGGATTTCCAAACCAGCGAGAAACTCTATTTCGATTACCAACTGCTGGTGACGAACAAGGGCGGCCACAGCTCGCGCCCCGTCAGGGACAACGCCATCTATCGGCTGGCTGCCGCTCTCACACGCGTTGCGAACTATGAGTTTCCCATCCGGCTCAATGAAACAACGCGCATGTTCTTTGAACGAACTGCCGGCCAGGAAAAGGGGCAGACCAGGAGTGATATGATGGCGGTCGCAAAGACGCCGCTCGACACCGCGGCGGCGCTCCGTCTGGCAAAATCCTCCCCCTACTACAATGCGCTGATGCGCACGACGTGCGTGGCAACAATGTTGAGCGGCGGGCATGCCGAGAACGCGCTTCCGCAATCAGCCCGTGCAAACCTCAATTGCCGGATGCTCCCCGACGACTCGCCGGACGATGTCAAGGCGATGCTCACGTCTGTTGTTGCCGACAGCCAGGTCGCGGTCTCGTGCCTCTACGCGTCGCCCGGCGGTCCCCTGACGCCGCTTCGCAATGACGTGCTGGAACCTGTGGAAAGGCTTGCAGCGTCCATGTGGCCCGATGCTGTCGTTACGCCGATGATGTCTACCGGAGGCAGCGACGGCAGGTTTCTCCGGCTCGCCGGAATGCCGGTCTATGGGGTCTCGGGAATGTTTGTCGATATCGATGATAACCGGGCGCACGGAAAAGACGAATGGATAGGGGTGAGAGAATTCTATGAAGGGATCGATTTCATGTATGCGTTGATGAAGGATCTGGCCTCAGGGTCATGACCTTGCCAAGCTTATTGAGTTGGAAGGAAGTGGGGCGCACAACATCAGCGTGCGGATTTACTTGACAATCGCTCCGGATCGGACTATATTCTTCCAGCAATTCACAACGCTTTTCACTTCAGAAGTTCGGTGTCCCGTTCCATAGACGGGATGAAAAGGGAATTCCGTTCAATTCGGAAGCTGCCCCGCAACTGTCAATGGCATTTTTCGCGCTGGTCACTGTTCCGCCGATCGCCGGAACGGGAAGGCCCCGCGAGCTTCAACGCCATGAGCCAGGAGACCTGCCGGACCGAGAAAGCTCTGCACCTTCGTGGGAAGGTCCGGTCTCAGCGGCGCGATTTTCGTCCTTGAACCCCGGTATCCCAATGAGTGCCGGGGTTTCTCTATAAAAGAAAGGACGATCATGCACCAACGCACGGTGCTCCTCGCCGCGGGAATCCTCGCCTGCAGCACATTTGCTTCTGCCGAACCTCCTGATTCCCTTCCACCCGATACACTCCAGCGCCCCTCCACGATGGACGAAATCGTGGTAACGGCGACGAAAATGAAGGCGCTTCTGGACTGCGTCCCATCGAGTGTGAATGTCATTCCGAATTCCCTCATCGAAAACAAACCGGGATCGCTGCTGGCCGATGCGCTGGCGGGCGTGCCGGGTCTGGCAATTCGGTCCAACGGGAGCGGCGCCTCTCTCCAAACGATCTCGCTTCGCGGCATGTCTCCCGAACACACGCTCGTCCTTATCGACGGGCAACGCCTCAATTCTGCCCAGAGCGGATTGGTCGACTTCGGCGTTCTCTCCTCGTCGGACATCGAGAGGGTGGAGGTCGTGAAAGGCGGGTACTCGGCCCTCTATGGCGCGGACGCGATCGGCGGCGTCGTCAACATAATTACGAAACGTCCCCCCGAGACTCTCAGCGCGGAGGCCTCGACGTCCCTCGGCTCCTACGGGTACTCTTCACAGATGCTCAGCGCCGGCTCCACCGTCGGGACAGTGGGATTCCGCGGGCTCATTCAGCGCGAGCGATCGAACGCGGATTATAAGTTCCAATGGGGGACAGATGGCGGATCAGAAGAGATGCGCCGCTCCGGGGAAGACTTCAATGTGCTGACGGCGGATGCCCACGTCCAATTCGATCCATCGCCGGCAGTGACGAGCTTCCTCGCCGCAAGCTATACCGACGCCGAGAGGGGAAGTCCCGGAGAATTCTTCCCCTCCATGCCTCAGGGGCTGGCGCGGCTCGCGGATCGTTCCGTTGTGGTGAGGGGAGGGAGTGAGTGGGCGGTGGGGGAGGGGATGACTCTCTCTCTGGGCGCATCGGGACAGAACGCGCGCGAAACATATACCGATCCCGGGTACATGGTCAACGGGCTCCCGTCGCAGAGCATCTACACCAATCGCGCATTCGTTCTCTCGCCCGGAACGAAGTTCTGGATTTCCCCCCTTCTTGCCGGATCTGCCGGGGTCGAATATGGCGAAGCCGGCATCGATGGAAGCGACCTGAACAATGCGCGGCGGGTGCAACGAAGCGTCTTCGCCGCGACGCAGCACACGGTGGCACTCCCCTGGACGATCCCGTTTGAATTCATTCTCTATCCCTCACTCCGGTACGACGATTTTTCGGACTTCAAGAGCGATGTGAGTCCCCGCCTGGGTGTTAATGTCGGACTTGTGAAAGAGCCGATTCTGCGCGTCCGTGCCAGCTACGGTAAGAGCTTCCATGCACCTGTCTTTAACGACCTCTACTGGAAATATGGCGGTAATCCCAATCTGCGCCCTGAACGGTCCACGTCGTTCGATGCGGGATGCACGGCGGAGCTGAACGCCGCCGGCCGCCTCCGGCTCGATGCATCGTATTTCTCGATCGATGCGAAGGACCGGATTGTCTGGACACCGGGGGGCGATGGGCTTTGGTCGCCCATGAACATCTCTTCTGCAAAGTCCCACGGTATTGAGGGGGAGGCGCAGTGGACAGGGATCGGCGGACTCCTGACGCTGACCGCAAATACGACGTGGACGGTGGCGAAGAAAACGAGCGCGGACTATCCCGGCGATCCCACGGCCGACAAGTATCTCGTGTACGTCCCTCAGCACGTGACGTATGCAATGGCCAGCGTAGCGGTCGGGAGCGCCAATGTCATTCTCCAACAGTCGTGGTCCGGCAAACGATTCACATCCGGCGACAATGCGATGTCGCTTCCCGGTTATTCGATCACCTCGGTTGCGGTCCGTTATCCCCTTCCTCTTGCGGGTTGGCGACTGTCACTCAAAGGGGAAGTGAGCAACGTCTTTAATACGTCATACCAGGTGATCGACGGCTACCCCATGCCGTTTCGTGAATTTCGGGGAACCCTGGGTGTGATTCTGTAGGGCGACACCTGTGAACGCACTGGAAGCCGTTGCGGACCGTTCGTCGGAGGTCAGGAACGGCTTCTTTGTCTGGCAAATCGTCCGCCTTTTCCCTACATTACATCACAGACTTTGGCCTCCCAACCTTTCTACGGAACTGCGTTGCCGGAAATTCGAGTTCGATTTGCCCCCAGTCCCACCGGCTACCTTCACGTCGGCGGCCTTCGCACCGCGCTCTACAACTACCTTTTCGCCCGACGCAACGGCGGCAAGTTCGTTCTCCGCATCGAAGATACGGATCGCACGCGCCTTGTCGATGGGGCCGTGGAAAACCTCGTTGCGACCCTCCAGTGGGCGGGTTTGGAATACGACGAGGGACCCGGGGTGGGAGGAGACCGGGGACCGTATGTCCAGTCGGAACGCCTCCCTCTCTATAAGGAACACGTGGACCTTCTTCTGAAGGCAGGGAAGGCCTATTACGCTTTCGACACGACCGAAGAGCTTGAACAGATGCGCGCCATGCAGGAGAAAACACACCTCCCGCCAAAGTACGATCGACGCGCGCTGAAACTGACCCCGGACGAGGTCCGCGGGAAACTTGATGCAGGCGTCCCCGCCGTGGTGCGGATGAAGGTCCCTGAAGCCGCGACGATTGCGTTCGACGATATCGTCAGGGGCCGGGTGGAATTCGTCAGCGATCGCCTCGACGACCAGGTTCTCCTGAAATCGGACGGTTATCCAACCTACCATCTTGCCAATGTGGTGGACGATCACCTGATGGGAATCAGTCATGTTATCCGCGGCGAGGAATGGCTGTCGAGCACGCCGAAGCATGTGCTTCTGTATGAGTACTTCGGCTGGGAAAGGCCGGTCTTCGCGCATCTCCCGTTGCTGCTCAATCCCGACAAATCCAAACTGAGCAAGCGGCAGGGTGACGTCGCGGTGGAGGACTATCGCACGAAGGGATTCTTCCCGGAGGCGCTCGTCAATTTTGTGGCGCTGCTTGGATGGAATCCCGGCGATGAGAGGGAGATCTTTACCCTTGCTGAGCTGGTGAAAGAGTTCACCCTGGAACGCGTAGGGAAAGCCGGTGCGGTCTTCAATACGGAGAAGCTGCGGTGGATGAATACGCAGCACCTGCGGAGGAAGCCGGAGGAAGAACTCCTTCGGCTCGTCCGCCCGTTCCTGGAGAAGGCGGGTCTCCTCTCGTTCGACGACCAGTATGTTCTGAAGGTCATCCGCCTCATGAAAGACAGGGTGGATGCGGTGGAAGAATTCGTGACCTTCAGCGGATATTTCTTCCGCGACCCGGAGTCCTACGATGAGGCGTCACGCAGCAAGAATTGGAAGGCCGGCACGCATGAACAGGTAAGCGAGGTGTGCGGGAAATTGCTTGGACTGCCTGCATTCACGCCGTCCGACATCGAAGGCGTCATCCGCACCGTGGCGGAGAGTGCAGGGGTCAGCGCGGGAAAGCTGATCCATCCGCTNNCACGATGAGCCAACAGGATGTGATACGTCTCAAAAACGCTGTGTTCTATGCGTATCACGGCGTCATGGAGGATGAACAGAACCTCGGCGGCAAATTCGAGGTGGATGTGGACATGCGCGGCGATTTCTCGGCTGCGGCCGAAACAGACTCCTTGAAGAAGACGATCAACTACGAGAAAGTGTACGGCTTCATCCAGAAGACGGTTCTGGCGAAGAAATACCGGCTGTTGGAGGCGCTTGCCGACAGCATTGCGAGAGGCCTTCTTCGCGAGTTCGCAGCAATTGAATCGGTGACCGTCCGCCTGCGAAAGCCGCATCCTCCCGTCAAAGGTGTCATCGATTTTGTGGAGGTGGAAACGACACGGGCACGATGAAGACCTACCGGGTCTTTCTCGGACTCGGCGCAAACATGGGGGAAAGGGCGGCTTCCTTGAACGCGGCCGCCGCCGCCGTGAAGGGCCTTCCGGGGACGACAATCGTCTGGTTCTCGTCCGTGTACGAGACCGACCCCTATGGCAAGGCCGACCAGCCGAGGTTTCTCAATGCGGTGGGGGAGATCGAGACAACCCTGGGTCCGCCGGACCTCCTGGACCAGGTCAAGGCGATCGAACGGGCAATGGGGAGGACGGCGAACGAACGCTGGGGTCCTCGTGAGATCGATATCGACATCCTCCTCTACGACGGGCTCGTCTATGCCGACGAGAAGGTGACGGTCCCGCATGCAGATCTGGAACACCGGCGGTTCGTTCTGGTGCCGTTCCGTGAGATCGCACCGGACGTTGTCCACCCGGTCAGTGGAATGACGGTCGAGGAAATGGCCGCCGCCTGCCGGGAAACCGGGCGCGTGACGAAGACCTCGTACCATATACGACTGTAAAATCAATCCCCTCGGAGTCAGCGTGACCACACGGGAAACAGTGCAGGCCTTGATCGGAGAGAGCGAACTCCGGTACATTGCCATCGAGGGGGCCATTGGCGTCGGCAAAACCACTTTGTGCCAGTTGCTTGGTTCATCGCTCGACGCGCAAGTGGTGCTGGAACAATTCGAAGAGAATCCGTTTCTGAAAGACTTCTACCGCGATCCCGAACGATATGCATTCCAGACCCAGATCTTTTTCCTTCTCACCCGTTACAAACAGCAGAGGAGCCTCTCCCAGGCCGACCTGTTTCACAGGTTCCTGCTGACGGACTACATTTTCGAAAAGGATAAGATCTTTGCGTATCTGAACCTCGAGGACGAAGAACTGAAGTTGTACGAAACGCTCGTCAGTACCATCGAGCACAATATCGTCCAGCCGGACCTGGTCGTGTACCTGCAATCAAGCGTGCCGCGACTGATGCTGAATATCAAGCGTCGCGGGAGATCGTACGAGACGTCGATGTCCGAGGAATATATGCGCGACCTCAACGAGGCATATAATTACTATTTCTTCCGCTACAAGGCGACCCCCCTCCTCATCGTGAATGCGGCGGAGATTGATTTTGTCGGCAACGAGGGGCAGTACGTGGATCTGGTGCGGCAGATTTTCCGTCCCAACCGTGCGGCGGTGGAGTATTACAACCCGGTGCTGAAGAAATGAAGGAGAAACGATGATACGTCTTCTTGCGTGGGTTGCTTTCATTTTTCTTTTCATCAGGATTGTCCAGATCGTTTGGAGGATTGTCTCGTCGGCGCCGCGGCGCAGCAGCGGCGAGGACCCGTTGGCGTCGGCCCGCCCCCGGCCTTCCGCGGAGAATTTTGACAACATCCAGGATGCGGATTTTGAAGACCTGACGCCGCACGGCGACGGGAAGACGCCTCCCCCGCCGAAACCCTCCTGAGTGCAGGCGCCTCTTGTCCCGCACCCTTGAACGCCGCCTGAAGCGGCTCTTTATTGCCATCCTTCGACTCTTCGCCGGCACCCGGCCTGTCACGACGTTCGATCCCGGATCTGCACCCCGCATCCTTGTCATACGGCAGCACAATCAACTGGGCGATATGCTCTGTGTTGTCCCCTTGTTGCGCGCCCTCCGCGCCACATATCCCCGGTGTACTCTTGCCCTCATGGCGAGCCCGGTCAACGCCGACGTGATGCTCCACAACAGGTTCCTCGACGAGGTCATCCTTTACGACAAGAGCGAGTTTATCGGTACAGGAGGGCATCTGTACCGCTTTGTGGGCTTTCTCCGCCGCCTTCGAAATCGGCGCTTTGACGTCGCAGTCGTTCCCTCGACGGTATCGACATCGTTTACCAGCGATCTTCTCGCCCGTCTCTCCGGAGCCGCTCTGAGGGTGGGAGCAGGGTCAATTGACGGACAGGCGAATCCTTCGGCGTTCTTCTTCACGCATCCCCGAAACCTCGATTGGAGGGAAAACCCCGATCGCCCGCAGGTTGAGCGGAACATCGACATATGGCCCGGGACGCTCCGATGGACGCCCGACCTCTCCCTCGAATTGACCTTGACAAAAGATGAAACGGAATATGCTAAGACACTGTGTCGTCAATGGTTAACACAGTGGAAGGGAATTATTGTCTATCACCCCGGCGCAGGAAAGCTGTCGAACAGGTGGCCGGCGGAGAGGTTTGCGGAAGCAGCGAATTGGCTCTCGGAAAAGGGAGGAATGTTCCCGGTCGTTACCGCGGGGCCCATGGATGAGGCGGAGGTTCGGGTGATGGCGCGCTCCCTCCGGTGCCGGCACTATGTCGTGAAAAATCAACCGATTCGGGCGGTTGCCGCGATTCTGCAGTGCGCTTTGCTCGTTGTCACGAACGACACAGGGATAATGCACGTGGCTGCCGCAGCCGGGACCCCTGTTCTCGCCCTGTTCGGTCCGACATCCCCGAAGCAATGGGCACCAAGAGGGGATATTCATCGTTATTGTAGAGGAGACGGGGGAGTGATCGACCGGATCAGCGTGGAGGAGGTTTTGCGCAATGCGCGGGAGATGCTGGGCTTGAAGGAGGAACCCTGATGCTGAAGAATGGACCGAAAGAAATGGGTGTCGCAGAGGCGTGCGAGGTGGAGGAGGTTCCGGGACAGGACTACCGGGAGGAGATCCTCGGTCTGAAGAAGAAGATGAACGCCGTCATTCTGGCGCATTACTACCAGGAAGGCGAGATCCAGGACGTGGCAGACATCATCGGCGACAGTCTCGAACTCTCCCGGCGGGCCGCCGAGACAAATGCGGATGTGATCGTCTTTGCCGGCGTTCACTTCATGGCGGAGACGGCGAAGATCCTCAATCCGCAGAAACCCGTGCTCCTTCCCGATCTCAATGCCGGCTGTTCCCTTGCCGAAGGATGCCCGGCCGACCGGTTCCGGGCGTTCCGTAAGGAGCACCCCGATCATGTCTCGATCACGTACATTAATTGTTCAGCGGAAGTAAAAGCAGCAAGCGATATTATATGCACGTCGAGCAACGCGGAGAAGATCATCCGGCAGATCCCCGCCGACCGGCCGATTTTTTTCGCTCCCGACAGGAACCTCGGCAGGTATCTGATCAGGAAGACCGGACGAGATATGCTCCTGTGGGAAGGTTCGTGCATCGTGCATGAAACGTTCAGTCTCCGCAAACTTGTCCGCCTTCAGGTCGAATATCCTGAGGCGGAGGTGATCGCCCATCCGGAATGCGAGGAACCGGTGCTGGATCGTGCAGCGTTTATCGGTTCGACGAGCGCTCTTCTGAAGCATGTGCAGTCGTCCCCCCTCAGGAGTTTCATCGTTGCGACCGAGTCCGGGATTCTTCACCAGATGGAAAAAGCGGCCCCGGGAAAACGTTTTATCCCCGCCCCTCCCGAAGCGAACTGCGCATGCAACGACTGTCCGTATATGAAACTCAACACCATGGAGAAGCTGTACCGCTGCATGAAGAATCGGACGCCGCAGATCGTCATGGACCCCGCGGTGATGGACAAGGCCCTCATCCCGATACAGCGGATGCTGTCCATGAGCTGATTTCCGGTTTCCGGGTCCATCCCCGCCTCTCCTTTCCGGCCGGCGCGTCGAGAGGTTCGCCCTTTCCGTTCATGTGTTGTTGAACATGACCCCCTGTTTTGCTATATTCCCAAAACATTTTTCCCTGTTGAAGACTTCCCACCAGGAATGCGTTCATGAGCCGTGTCTATGTTGAGGATCTGGCCCGCCACATTGGAGAGACTGTCACGATCCGCGGCTGGCTGTACAACAAGCGATCCAGCGGAAAGATCAAGTTCCCCGTGATGCGGGACGGTACCGGCCTCCTCCAGGGGGTCCTCGTCAAGGGGACCGTTCCGGACGAGGTGCTTGAACGGTTCGAAGAGCTCACGCAGGAATCCTCCTTCGCGATGACGGGGAAAATCCGGGTGGAACCCCGGGCGCCGGGAGGCCATGAGATGGATGTGAGCGACATTGCAATCATCCAGATCGCGAAGGACTATCCGATCACGCCGAAAGAGCACGGGGTCGAATTCCTGATGGACAGGCGACATCTCTGGCTCCGGTCGAGCAGGCAGCATGCCATCCTCCGGATCCGTCATCAGGTGATCAAAGCCATCCGCGAGTTTTTCGACGGCAAGGGGTTTCTCCTCCTCGACGCACCGATTTTCACTCCCGCTGCGTGCGAGGGAACATCGACACTGTTCGAGACGGACTACTTCGATCTTGGGAAGGCGTACCTGACACAGTCGGGACAGCTCTACGGCGAAGCAGGGGCAATGGCGTTCGGCAAGGTGTACGTTTTCGGTCCGACCTTCCGCGCGGAGAAATCGAAGACGCGCCGCCATCTTACGGAATTCTGGATGGTCGAACCGGAAGTCGCGTTCAACGATCTGAACGACGACATGGATCTTGCGGAGGAGTTCCTCGAATACATCGTGCAATCCGTTCTGAAGAACCGCGCGGCGGAACTGAAAACGCTGGAGCGGAATACGACGATGCTCGAGAACGTACGCCGCCCGCTGCCGAGGATCACCTATGATGAAGCGGTCGAGCTGCTCCGGAAAAGCGGCGTCGATTTTACATGGGGGAACGATCTCGGCGGAGCCGACGAGACCGTTGTCTCCCAGCACTTCGATCGTCCCGTGATGGTGCATCGCTATCCTTCGGAAATCAAGGCGTTCTACATGAAGCGTGATCCACAGAACCCGAAGGTTGCCCTTGCCGTCGATGTTCTCGCCCCTGAAGGATATGGAGAGATCATCGGAGGGAGCCAGCGCGAAGACGATCTCGAATTGCTCCTTGCGCGGCTGCACGAGCATAAGCTGCCGCAGGAGGCATTCGACTGGTACCTGGATCTCCGCCGGTTCGGGTCGGTTCCGCACGCCGGTTTCGGGCTGGGGATCGAGAGGACCGTTTCCTGGATCTGCGGACTGGAGCACCTTCGGGAAGCCATTCCGTTCCCCCGGCTGATCTATCGACTGACACCCTAAGAGAAGAGAAGGACAGGGAGATGCTTGCCGTACGCAATCTGCGCAAGGACTTTGCAACCATCCGGGCCGTCGACGACGTCTCGTTCGATATCGGGCGCGGCGAAATCTTCGGTCTTCTCGGCCCGAATGGAGCGGGAAAGACGACGGCGATCAGGATCGTCCTGAATATTCTCGAAGCGGACGGAGGGACGATCACCTATGACGGCCGGCCATTTTCCGGCGCTCTGCGCAATCAGATCGGCTACCTGCCGGAAGAGAGAGGACTGTACCGGAAGAGCAAGCTGCTCGACACCATCCTCTACCTTGCCGAAATTCGCGGGATGAAACGTGCGAAGGCGCGCGATGAGGCGCTGCGATGGCTTCGCCGGTTCGATCTGCTGACATACCAGGAACGCAAGGTCGAAGAACTCTCCAAAGGAAACCAGCAAAAAATTCAGTTTATCACGTCGATCATTCATGACCCGGTCCTTGTGGTGCTGGATGAGCCGTTCTCGGGTTTGGATCCGGTGAACCAGATTCTCTTCCAGGAGGCGTTGCGGGAATTGAAGCAGGCAGGGAAGGCGATCATCTTTTCCACGCACCAGATGGACCAGGCGGAGAAGCTGAGCGATACGCTGTGCCTCATCAACAAGGGGAAGGTCGTCCTGGGAGGGACCGTGCGTGATGTGAAGCGGCGGTACGGCTCGAATTCACTCCATGTGGAGTTCCAGGGGGACGGATCATTCATGACATCGCTCGCAGGGGTGCGGCGGGCAATGATATACGAGAATGCGGCGGAACTTGATCTTGCGCCGGATGCCCGGATCCAGGATATTCTGAAGGCCATGATCGGAAAGGTCGAAATCCGGAAGTTCGAGCTTCTGGAACCCTCCCTCCAGTCCATCTTTATTGAGACGGTTGGGATTCCGGCCGGGGGCACGATGCTCCAGGGGGCCGCATGATCGCGAAAGTGCTCGTTGTCGCGAAGTGGGAGTATCTCGAGAAGGTCAAAAGCAAGGCGTTCCTCATCGGTCTCTTCCTCATGCCCATTATCATGGTGGGGATGGGTCTCTTTTCGGGGCTTCTTGCGGCGCGGGAAGATACATCGACGAAGGTCATCGGCGTGATCGACGCGAGCGGGGACCTTGCGGGACCCCTCGGGCAGAGAATGGAACAGAAGTATCTGCTCTCAAACAAGCAGCCGAATTATCTCATCAGGGAATTGTCTGTGGGGAAGGGGATCGACCTGGATTCCGCGGTGGCGAGGGCGAACCAGCTTACGGTGGCCGATGAGATCGGGGGGTATGCCGTGGTGAGTTCTCATGGTGCTCCGGACACCGTTGTGGAATACCGTTCGAAGGCGGTGGGCGATCTGCTCATCGCGGCGCGCCTCGAGGAAACGTTGAAATCCATCATCGCGGAACAGCGTGCCCGCGCGAGGGGTATCGACCCGGCGGTCCTGAAGGATCTGAACGCGAATCTTGATGTGAGAATGGTGAAACTCTCCCAGGCCGGCGAAACGGAGGAATCGGGGTTCTTGAAGGTGTACATGACGGCATACGTTTTCCTTATGATGCTCTTCATGCTCATCGTGACCTCCGGCCAGCTTCTCGTGCGGAGCATTATCGAAGAGAAATCCAACCGGATCGTCGAAGTGCTCGTTTCCTCGGTGTCGTCGACGGAATTGATGGCGGGGAAGGTCCTTGGGCTGAGCGGACTCGGGTTCACGCAGATCGCGTTCTGGGCTCTGATCGGAACGGCAGCGAGTCTTGAGTTCGGTATCGGTTTCGTGGCGCTGGACAATGCACTCCTCCTCATCGTGTATTTCATTCTCGGCTATCTCTTCTACGCCGCGATCTTTATCGGCGTCGGGTCGCCCCTCACGACGGAGCAGGAAGCGCAACAGGTGACATCGTACCTCGTCATTCTCCTCATCGTCCCGATCATTCTCGCGATGCCGGCGATGAAGGATCCGGGGGCGATGTGGCTGAAGATCCTGACGTTCATCCCGTTCCTCACACCGACCATGATGGCGCTCCGCATCCCGATCCAGATGCCGGCAGCATGGGAAATCGTTGCGACCATCGCGATCATGCTGGTCTCCATTCCCGCTGCGATGGTGGCGGCCGGCCGTATCTTCCGCATCGGCATCCTCTCCACCGGCAAAAGTCCGAAGATTGCCGATATCATTCGTTGGGCCAGAAAGGGTTGACCATGACACACCTGCGACCTTTCATTCTCCTTCTCCTCCTCACGGGTCTTGCGTGCACGGTGCGCGCCCAGGCGGTCCTTCCCGAGAAAGGCAACAATGGGGGAATCCGCGACAACGTGTTTGGCCTCGGTCTGGCCGGGGGCGCGGCAACCGGTGTTGGTCTCAGCTTCCGCCATCACCTTCCGGGATCATGGAGTTACGAGATTAACGGGGGAGTCATCAAAGTGGATAGCAAGACTTCCTACGCGATCGGCACGGAGGTGCAATACGACCTGGTAAGAGCTCCCCAGAGCAGATTCTTCGTTGCAGGAGGCGTCGGGTACTATTACTCAGGGGGAAGACACGGGAATCTTATGGATGGTCCGACCCGCGTTGGTTTGGGTATCGGAGGCGAACTTCCGATGTCGAGCGGGTTTCATGTGACCGGGGAACTCCTTTTCACTTATTTCTCGGACGGAACCATCCTCCCGCTTCCTTCGGCAGGATTCCATTACTACTTCTACTGAAAGTTGGTTTGATTCTCTGTAAAAAAGGCGTACATTTGGTCAAAAATCCGCTGAAATCCACTCTCCGACTGTGACAGCCGAGTCATTAGCGTTTTTCTTTCTTGCGGCCTTTGCCGTCTCCACGGCCATCCTGATGGTGCTCCAGCGCAATCCGGTGATGAGCGCCATTTGC
Organism: Ignavibacteriota bacterium; assembly: GCA_003162635.1. GTDB lineage: Bacteria > Bacteroidota > Ignavibacteria > UBA10030 > UBA6906 > Fen-1260. The sequence continues at coordinate 13,130 of PMNE01000056.1, read as the reverse complement.
ATGATCGGCACTTTTTTTTCGCTGGCCGGACTGTACCTGCTCCTCCATGCGCAACTGCTTGCGGTCCTGCAGGTGGTCATCTACACGGGCGCGATCATGGTGCTGGTGCTTTTTGTCATCATGCTTCTGAACCTCGGTGACGAAGCGCGGCTGCGTGAGCGGTACGATCTCGCAATGGGCGTTGGCACCGTGCTCGCCGCGGGTTTCGTGGTGGAGCTCTTCTTCATCCTGTTCTATTCCGGAGATCCGGCTCTTCGCGCGTCCATGGATCCCCGGGCGGCGGCGCTGGGTACGGTCGAAGGGATGGGAGGTGCGCTCTTCGGGAGATTCGTCCTTCCGTTCGAAATGACATCGGTCCTCCTTCTGGTGGCCGTTGTTGGCGCCGTGGTTCTGGCCAAGAGAAAGGGCTGATCGCCGTATGGAAATTCCCCTCTCGTACTATCTCCTGCTGGGTGCAATCCTGTTTGCGATCGGCGTCGTCGGTACGCTGACACGCCGGAACGCCATTGTGATCTTCATGTGCATCGAGTTGATGCTGAATTCGGTGAACCTGTCCTTGATCGCGTTCTCAGCTTTTCTCGGCGAGATCACGGGAATGGTCACGGTCTTTTTTGTCATGGCTGTGGCGGCGGCGGAAGCGGCCGTGGGACTGGCGATCGTGATCGCGCTCTATCGGAACAAGCCGACCGTGAATGTTGATGAGATCAATATACTGAAGTGGTAGATCCCGCATGAAGGCTCATGAACTGATCATTGTTGTCGTCCTTCTTCCGTTGCTTGGGTTCCTCTGGAACGGGCTGTACGGCCACAGGTTGAAACACCAGCTCGTTGCGGGGTTGATCGGGAGCGCGACGGTGGGGGCAGGGTTCCTCCTGGCGTGCGCGATCTTCGCCGAGCTTCTTGCCGCCTCCCCCGAAAACCGATCCTTTATCGTCGACGTCTTCCCATGGATCAGTGCCGGAGGACTCAGCGTCCATGTCGCCTACCAGATCGATCAGTTGTCGGTTCTGATGCTCCTCGTGGTCACCGGCGTCGGCTTCCTGATCCATGTCTATTCGATCGGGTACATGCACGATGATCCCGGGTTCTGGCGTTTTTTCGCTTACATGAATCTGTTCATCTTTGCCATGGTGAACCTGGTCCTTGCGGACAATTTTCTCCTGATGTTCCTCGGCTGGGAAGGCGTGGGTCTGTGTTCCTATCTCCTGATCGGGTTCTGGTACGACAGGAAGTTTGAAAAGGGGACGACGGCCGATGCGGCGAAGAAGGCGTTCATCATCAACCGGATCGGTGATTTCGGATTTCTGATCGCCATGTTCCTGATCGAGGGGACGTTCGGCTCGCTTCGGTTCCAGAATGTCTTTGCACAAGCATCCGTCATGGCAGTGGGGACTCCGGTCATCCTCTGGATCGCCCTTTCCCTTTTCCTCGGCGCTACCGGGAAATCCGCGCAGATCCCTCTCTACGTGTGGCTTCCCGATGCAATGGCGGGNNCCGACGCCGGTGAGCGCCCTTATCCATGCCGCAACGATGGTGACCGCGGGCGTGTACATGGTCGCCCGTTGCTCCGTCCTGTTTGCCCTTGCTCCTGCCGCGATGCAGGTCGTGGCGGTCATCGGTGCGGTCACGGCAATCTATGCAGCCACCATCGGGTTGGTACAGAATGACATCAAGAAGGTCCTTGCCTATTCCACGATAAGCCAGCTCGGGTACATGTTCCTCGCTCTTGGAGTGGGAGCTTTTGCTTCGGGGATTTTCCATCTTATGACGCATGCCTTCTTCAAAGCGCTGCTCTTCCTCGGGTCCGGAGCGGTGATCCACGCCATGCATGGGGAGCAGGATATTCGGAAGATGGGGGGCCTGAAGAGCGAACTTCCGACAACGTACAGGACCTTCTGGATCGGGACGATCGCCATCGCCGGTATTCCCCCCTTTGCCGGGTTCTTTAGCAAGGATGAGATTCTCTGGAATGCTTTCTCCCGGGGCCACTATCTCTTGTGGGCGGTGGGATTTCTGGGGGCCGGCCTCACCGCATTCTACATGTTCCGCCTCCTCTCTCTTACGTTCCGCGGCACGAAGCGGTGGGGAGGGGAGATGCATCCGCACGAGGCACCCGCGACCATGACCATCCCGCTGGTGGTCCTTGCGGGGCTCTCCATGGCAGGCGGGTTTGTCGGCGTCCCGGCCAGTCTCGGAGGAGGGTCGGCAATCGAAGGGTGGCTGGAGCCGGTCTTTGCGAAGGCCGGCGGGATCCTTGCCCTCCCCGGGCACGATGTGGAACCTCTTGAATACCTGCTGATGGCGCTCTCGGTGCTGGTTGCGCTGGCCGGCATCGGTTTGGCGCGGGCGTGGTACACGAAGATGCCGGAGGTTCCCAAGAGGGTGGCGCAGCGCAGTCCGACGCTGTACCGGCTCCTCCTCAACAAGTACTATGTGGATGAAGTGTATGATGCAACCGTCGTTACTCCGTTGGTGAAGGGATCGGAAAGCCTCCTGTGGAAAGTTGTCGACGTCAGGGTGATCGACGGCCTCGTTAATGGCACAGCCCGCGCAGTGGCGGCGGCGGGACGGACGTTGCGCATGGTCCAGACCGGCGTCGTCCACAATTATATGCTCCTGTTCATCGCCGGCGTAGTGATGATCCTCGGATGGCTCATCGCCCATTAATTAACACGCGTTGCCGAGAATGGAAACCATAATTCTTACGCTGATTCTTTTCACACCGCTTGCCGGCGCTCTCGTCATTGTGTCTCTGCCGGGCGGCCTCGTCAGGGCCGTCAAGTTAGTGGGACTTGTCGCGTCAGTGATCACCTTCGCCCTGACCGTGTGGCTCTTCCTGGCTTTTGACGGGCGGAACGGTGAGATGCAGTTCGTCGAGAAAATTTCCTGGATTCCCTCGCTCCACGTTTCGTATCACCTCGGGGTCGATGGCATCTCGCTGCTGCTTGTCGTGCTGACGGGTTTTCTGACGCCGATCGCGCTCCTTTCCTCCTGGGATTCGATCGCCGTGCGGGTGAAGGGGTTCGTCGCCCTGATGCTCCTGTTGGAAGTCGGGACGCTGGGTGTTTTCATGGCCCTCGACCTGTTTCTCTTCTACGTGTTTTGGGAGTTCATGCTGATCCCCATGTACTTCATCATCGGTATCTGGGGAGGGCAGGAGAGAATCTACGCGGCGGTGAAGTTTTTCCTGTTTACGATGGCAGGCAGTCTTCTTATGCTTGTGGCCATCATTTGGCTCGGCGTCTACGCATCAACCCTGCAAGGGGGGACGTTTACCACCGACCTGATGGAACTCTCCCGGATCGCCCCCGGCATCCCTTTCGGGATACAGACCTGGATCTTTCTCGCCTTCACACTCAGCTTTGCCATCAAGGTGCCACTCTTCCCGCTCCACACCTGGCTCCCCGATGCGCATGTGCAGGCCCCGACTGCAGGAAGCGTGATTCTGGCCGGCGTCCTCCTCAAGATGGGGACGTACGGTCTGCTCCGGTTCAGCATCCCCCTTTTCCCTGCGGCAACCTTCGCGTTTCTTCCCTTCATCGCAACCCTGGCCGTCATCGGCATTCTGTACGGGGCGCTTGTTGCCATGGTGCAGCCGGATCTCAAGAAGCTCGTGGCGTATTCCTCTGTGAGCCACCTCGGGTTTGTGGTCCTCGGAATCTTTGCGTTGACGGATGAGGGAATCCAGGGGGCCATCATCCAGATGGTGAACCATGGTCTCTCCACCGGCGCCCTCTTTCTCCTTGTCGGGATGCTCTACGACAGACGGCATACGCGGCTGCTCAAGGACTACGGCGGATTGGCGAAGCCCATGCCGGTGTATGCGACGATCTTCATGATCATCATGTTCTCGTCGGCGGGACTTCCGGGACTCAACGGGTTTGTCGGCGAATTCCTGATTCTTCTCGGCTCGTTCCGCTCTCCATTCCTTGGAACACCCTGGTTCGCGATCGTCGCTGCCTCCGGCGTCGTTCTCGCTGCCGTCTATCTGCTGCGGAGCTATCAACGGGTGTTCTTTGGGAAGAATGAGAACCCGGCGAATCAATCGCTGAAGGACATCAACCTGCGGGAATGGGTCGTGCTCGTGCCGATCCTGATTTTCGTTGTGTGGATCGGCGTCTTTCCGCAGACGTTCATGGCCAAGACGGAAGCGACCACTAGACATTTGGTCCGGCAGATGGAAGATGCAAGGCGGGGTGTACCAAGAGCTCCCTCCGGTATGCCCAACGGCATGGTGCCGACGAGGCAATCCCGATGATCCGCCTCGTCCATCGTTCGCTGCTAGCATGTCTGTTCCTCGTTCCCGCCCCCTTGTGGGCGGATGGGGGGCAGAGGGTCATGCCGGTGACGCCCTGGATGATCCTGCCGTTTGTTGCCCTTCTCATGTCCATCGCCGTTGCCCCCTTCATCAGCCGGCATTGGTGGGAAAAGAATTATCCCTTCGTGTCGATCGGCCTCGGGCTCGTGACGCTGTTCTACTACCTCGTTGTCCTGGGGAATCCGGGACGGATGATCGCGACAGGGTTTGAATACCTGAGTTTTATCTGCCTGATCGGCTCCCTCTTTGTCGTCGCAGGAGGGATCCACGTCAAGATCAGGGGGAAGTCGACACCGCTTGCGAACGTGTTCCTTCTCGCGATCGGCGCCGTTGTCTCAAACCTTATCGGCACGACCGGTGCTTCCATGATCCTGATCCGGCCGTTCCTCCGGGTCAACAAGTCGCGGATCCGGCCGTATCATGTGGTGTTTTTCATTTTCGTGGTGAGCAACATGGGGGGAGCGCTGACCCCCATCGGCGATCCGCCGCTGTTTCTTGGATACCTCAAGGGAATCCCGTTCTTTTGGGTGCTCGATCAGGTTTGGGAGAAATGGCTCGTCGCCATGGCTATGATCCTCGGTGTGTTCTATGCCGTGGATGCCTCCTCATTCCGTCGGCTGCGCGCCGTCGTGCGACACGAGGTGGAAGAGGCAGGCGAAGAAGGGGAAGTCCATGGTCTGCAAAATATCTTCTTCCTGGTCCTCATCCTCGTTGCGGTTTTTGTGACCGATCCTCCGTTCGTCAGGGAAGCCCTGATGGTCCTTGCGGCTGTCGGCTCCTATTCTACGACGAAGAAAGAGATTCACAGGAAGAACGATTTCAATTTTATTCCGATCAAAGAAGTCGCGATCCTTTTCCTCGGCATCTTCGCAACGATGGTTCCTGCCCTGGACTGGCTGGAACTCAACGCGGGGATGATCGGCATCGACACGCCCGGCCAGTTCTTCTTCTCGTCGGGGGCTTTGTCGGCGTTTCTCGACAACGCGCCGACGTATCTGAGTTTTCTCAGCGCGGCCATGGGACTCTTCGTCAATCAGGATACCATCCAGCAGGTCCGGCATCTTGTGCAGACCCGCGGGGCGGATATCGCCGCGCTGAGCGGTCCCCACGCCACGGAGATCAAGCTGACATTCCAGACGCTGTTGCGGTACCATGGTGATCTTGTCGCTGCAGGGAGCGTTCCCGTTGATGATGTGAGGACGGCCTATCTTCTGGGGAACCATCCGTTGTCTGTTCAGGCGATATCGCTGGGCGCCGTGTTCTTCGGGGCATGCACCTACATCGGGAATGGCCCGAACTTCATGGTGAAGTCGATCGCCGAGCAGGGGGGCGTTGCGTGCCCGAGCTTCTTCGGATACATCGTGCGCTACGCGCTCCCCGTGTTGATCCCGTTGTTTATTGTGCTCTGGCTGTTGTTCTTCTCCGGTTTGCTCTGACGCATCAAGGAACTGTGAAACGACCATGATCATGACACCCCAGGACTACATCGCAGCTCTCCCTCTTGGCATCGTCGCTGTGACGGCGTTTCTGGTTCTTCTCATCGAGGCCTTCCGCGATGGGAGCGTGCGGGTGACGTCCTGGCTCACCGCTCTTGGCCTGGCTGCGGCCTTCTTCGTTGCGATGACGCGCGTGTTCGGGGCCGCACCCGGAACGGCGTTCTTCGGGATGTACGCAACAGGCGCCTTCCCCGACCTCATGACGGCGGTCTTCTGCGTGTCCGGCATCCTCACCGTGCTCCTTTCTTCGGCATACCTGGGGAAGGAACACCTGGTCCAGGGCGAGTACTACGCCGTTCTCCTGTCGGCAGTGGCCGGCATGATCATGATGGCGGCGGCCGCGGATCTCGTCTTCTTCTTTCTCGGCCTGGAACTGATGTCCATCGCCTTCTACATTCTGGCTGGGTTTGCGCGCGGCCGGCTGATGAGCAACGAGGCAGGTTTGAAATATTTTCTTCTGGGTGCGTTTTCCACGGGGTTTCTCCTCTATGGCATCGCCTTGGTGTATGGCGCGACCGGGAGGACGGCCATCAGCGCAATCCCGTCGCATTCCCTTGCTCTTGCGCATTCGCCCGTGTTCGTGGTCGGCCTGGCTCTCGTGCTGGTCGGACTTTTGTTTAAAGTGGCGGCGTTTCCGTTCCACATGTGGGCCCCCGATGTGTACGAGGGAGCGCCGACCACCGTCAGCGGCTTCATGGCCACCGGCGGCAAGGCCGCCGCGTTCTCGGGATTTCTCCTCATCTTCAGCCCCCTGGCACTGAACGCGCTGCCGACGCTCAGCGACGTGATCTCCCTCATCGCCGCGGCATCGATGATTCTCGGAAATATCGTCGCGGTGTCCCAGACGAGCATCAAACGCATGCTCGCGTATTCGAGCATAGCACATGCAGGATACATCCTTGCCGGCGTGGTTGCCGGAAACCGCATGGGGGCGGAGGGCGTCATATTCTACCTCGCTGCGTACACCCTGATGAATATCGGGGCATTCGGCGTCGTCAGCATCCTGGAGTCCGGTGACGGAACCGGCGTGACATACGACGAATGTGCGGGTCTCTCACGCCGCGCTCCCGTCCTGTCAGGGCTCATGGCTGTCTTTATGTTCTCGCTTACCGGCATACCGCCGTTCGCAGGGTTCTTCGGCAAGTACTATGTTTTTGCAGGGGCAATTGGCGGAGGGTACACATGGCTTGCCATCATCGGCGTGCTCATGAGCGTCGTCTCCGCCTCCTACTATCTGCGGCTGGTGGTGTTGATGTATTTCAAAGAAGGAACGGAAAGAAACTCGTCCGTGAGCGTTCCTGCGGCAAGCCTCGCGGCGCTCGTCATTGCGGCGATCGGGCTCCTGGGACTGGGGTTGTTTCCCTCGTTGCTCCTCCAACTGACTGCGTGGTGTTTTTGACGGGAGAGAGAACCATCGTATGCTTTATCGCAGAACATCAACGGGTATCCCATGCAATTGATCGCGTCAGCGGACGAAATGCGGCGATTTGACCGTCAGGCCATCCGCTCGCTCGGCATCCCGGGTGTGATCCTGATGGAAAACGCGGGCAGGTCGTTCGTGGACGCGCTTGACGGGATGATGGGGCAGGGGGGGAAATGGGCGGAGGACTCTCTGCAACAGCTATCAGTCAGGATCGTGTGTGGCAGGGGGAATAATGGGGGGGATGGGTTTGTCATTGCCCGGTATCTTGCGGGGAGAGGTTGCGATGTTCATTTGTTCCTGCTCGGCAAACGTTCCGCGGTCTCGGGGGAGGCGCGCGTGCATCTTGGTGCCGCACGGAAGGTTGCCTCGCTCCCGGGAGTCCGGCTCGCTTTTCATGAGGTGTCGGGTGTAAAGGAACTTGCGACGGGAGGAAAGGCGGATGTCACGGTGGATGCCATCCTCGGCACGGGGTTCACCGGGGAAGTCCGCGGGTTGTATGCGGAAGCGATTGCCTGGATCAACCGGCAGAAATCGTTTGTCGTTGCGGCAGATATGCCGTCCGGTGTCGATGCGACAACGGGTTGCGCGGGGAAGTTTGCGGTTCGTGCGCATGCGACGATTGCGATGGGACTTGCCAAGGTCGGACATTGTGTCGGTGCGGGCGTGGATTTGAGCGGCGAGGTCGTGATCGCCGATATCGGGATTCCTCCCGGGGTGTTCCGCCCGGGGAAGAATTCCTCCTTCCGGGTGTCTCCGTCGGATGTCGAACCATTCCTGCCGCACCGGGCCCGAACTGCCAACAAATACTCGGCGGGGAAGGTGCTCGTCATCGGCGGTTCCCGGCGCTACAGTGGGGCGCCGCTCATGACGGCGCGCGCAGCGCTCCGATCGGGCGCGGGAGCGGTTGTGCTCGCTGTTCCGAAATCGATCCGGGATATGCTGGCGCGGCGGGGAGAGGAACTTCTCTTTGATCCCCAGGAAGAGACTGCGGAGGGGTCAATAGGCCTGTCGGCGCTGCCGGCGCTCCTGCGTCGTGTGGAGTGGGCGGATGCCGTGGCGATCGGGCCCGGGTTGTCACGGGCCCCGGAGACGATGGAAATGGTGCGGCGGGTCATCGCCCGCTCGCGGTGCCCGCTCGTGATCGATGCCGACGCACTGTCGGCACTCCAGGGACTTCCAGGCATCACACGGAAGAGAAAATTTCCGACGATTCTCACTCCCCATGCGGGAGAGTTCGCCGCTCTTACGGGGGGAGTTGTCGCGGATGTGGAAACTCACCGCGTCGAGCTGTGCCGGCGCGCAGCCCGGCTGTGGGGCTGCACGATGGTTCTCAAAGGCGCCCCCACCGTGACCTCGTCTCCGGATGGGTTGTCGTTCATCAATGCGTCCGGGAATCCGGGTCTCGCAACAATTGGAAGCGGCGATGTGCTGACCGGCATGATCGCCGGCCTTTGTGCGAGGGGCGTGAAGACGCCCGCCGCTGCATTTGCCGGGGTGTCACTCCACGGGCTCGCCGGGGACGTGGCGTCGGCGCGGAGGGGACAACAAAGCGTGACGGCGCCGGATCTTATCGACTGTGTCGGGGATGCGTTCAAACAGGCGGGCGTCTGAATGGCAGAGGAAGCTCTCTGTTCGCATTCTTTGCGTATCGTGCCATGAGAAACCAGGCGCGATTTCCGCTGAGAGCGCGCCGCGCCCTGCTTCTGACGATGTTTGCCATTCTTGTGGAGGGAGCATCGGACGAGTTTCATCTGCGTTTCGTCCCGGGGCACCCACGCCGTCCTCAGGAGTGCCGATTGATTTTCCGTCCGCGATTGACTACCTTTCCTGATTGAATTTTTCGATACTTCATACCGATGGCAGAGCGCGTGCCGGTTGTCTCTCGACCGGTCACGGCGAGATTCCCACACCCATTTTCATGCCGGTGGGGACCCAGGGGACGGTAAAAGCGGTACAGCAGCGTGAGTTGGAGGAGCTGGGGGCGCGGATCATCCTCGGCAACACGTACCATCTGTACCTTCGTCCCGGGATGGAGGTTATCAGGGGAGCAGGGGGTCTCCACGCGTTCATGAACTGGCGGAGGCCCATCCTGACCGACAGCGGCGGGTATCAGGTGTTCAGTCTGCCGTCTTTCCGGCGGATCGACGAGGAAGGGGTGGAATTCACGTCGCATCTCGACGGCTCCACGCACGTCTTCACGCCGGAACGGGTCATCGAAATCGAACGGATTCTGGGGGCCGACATTATGATGCCCCTCGACGAGTGCGTGCCGTTTCCGTGTGATGAACTCTATGCCGCTTCATCCAGTGCGATGACCTTGCGCTGGGCGGCGCGCGCCCGCGAGCATGCCGGCCGCCTGCCGGCGATGTACGGGACGGACCAGTTTCTCTTCGGCATCGTCCAGGGCAGCGTGTACCCGCGGCTGCGGGAGGAGTCATCGCGCGGAATGACGGAGTTGAATTTTGACGGGTATGCGATCGGCGGACTCTCCGTGGGGGAGCCGGAAGAGACGATGTATGCAATGACCGCGCTGTGTACGGAGATTCTGCCGGCGGAAAAGCCCCGCTACCTCATGGGCGTGGGGACTCCGGAGAATCTTCTGGAATCGATCGAGCGGGGCATCGACATGTTCGATTGCGTGATGCCGACACGGAACGGCAGAAACGGCGTCGTCTTTACCCGCACGGGACGCTTGAACATGCGCAACGCGGTCCACGCGACGGATCTCCGGCCGATCGATGACAAATGTCCGTGTTACGGATGCCGCACGTTCAGCCGCGCATACGTCAGACACCTGTTCAAGGCGGGAGAGATTCTTGCGCTGCAGATTGCGTCGTTGCACAACCTGACTTTTTATCTCTGGCTGGTGGGGGAGGCCCGCACGGCGATCCAGGAAGGGCGATTCGGCCCGTGGAAATCGCTCATGCTGACGTCTCTCGCCCCACGTTCCGAAGTTTGACCATCATAGACCATTGACATCATCATAGCGGAGGTTCATGTGATAACAGCTCTTTTCAGTTTTATGGCCCCCTCGCAGGGAGGAAGCTCGGGGGAGGGTCTGGCGAGCACGCTGATCATGTTCGCGCTGATCATCGGCATTTTCTATTTCATGATCCTGCGGCCGCAACAGAAACGGCAGAAGGATCGCCAGAAACTTCTCGATTCCCTGAAGAAGGGCGACAAGGTGGTCACGGCGGCGGGCGTGTATGGCACGATTGCCGGTCTCGACGATAAGACGGCGCTCGTTCAGGTGGCGGACAACGTGAAGTTGAAGTTCGAACGTTCGGCGATCACGACGGTGCTGAGCGAAGGATCCGGAGAAACCAAAGAGTGAAGGAAACGAAGAACGCCGGCACACCGGCGGCTCGTTTGGGATTCCATGGTGGATGACGAGGCAGGCGGTCATAGCGAGTTCGATCAGATTGAAGATGCGATTGAGGAAATCCGCAAGGGGAAGATTGTCATCGTCCTGGACGATGACAACAGGGAGAACGAGGGTGACTTCATCTGCGCAGCACAGTTCGTCGATGCGGGTGCCATGAACTTCCTTGCCCGGTACGGCAGGGGTATCATCTGTGCGCCGATCACCGCGGCACGTGCGAAGGCGCTCGACCTTGACCTCATGGTCGAGACAAATACCTCGGTGCATGAAACGCCGTTCACGATATCGGTGGACTATCGACACGGAACAACAACAGGGGTGTCGGCAGCCGATCGGGCGGCAACGGCGCGTGCGCTTGCCGATGAGGCCACGCAGCCGGCGGATCTGGCCCGACCGGGTCATATTTTCCCCCTGCGGGCGATGGAGGGGGGGGTGCTGCGGAGGGCGGGACACACGGAAGCGGCGATCGACCTGTGCCGCCTCGCCGGGGTGAATCACACCGCCGTCCTCTGCGAGATCATGAACGAGGACGGGACGATGGCGAGAACTCCCGAACTTCTTGCCCTTGCCCGCCGCTACGCGATGAAGATCATCACCGTGCGCGACCTCATCGAGCACCGGATGCAGACCGAGAAGCTCGTCCGGAGGCTGGTCGCGACGCGCCTCCCGACGAAGTACGGCGATTTTGAGATTTATCTCTACAAGAGCGAGACGGACAATAAGGAGCACGTTGCGCTCGTGAAAGGAAAGATTTCCCCGGATGCCCCGACCCTCGTGCGCGTCCATTCGGAATGTCTGACCGGCGATCTGTTCGGCTCTCTCCGGTGCGATTGCAATGAACAACTGGTGGCGGCACTGCGGATGGTGGAAAAGTCGGGAAGCGGCGTGGTCCTGTATATGAGACAGGAGGGGAGGGGGATCGGACTGGTGAACAAGCTGAAGGCATACAAATTGCAGGATGAGGGATTGGACACGGTGGAGGCGAACGAGAAGCTGGGCTTCCGCGCGGACCTCCGTGATTATGGAATCGGGGCCCAGATCCTCCGCGACCTCGGCGTTCGAAAGCTGCGGCTGCTGACGAACAATCCGAAGAAGATCGTCGGCCTGCAGGGCTACGGCCTTGAAGTCGTCGAGCGGATTCCTCTGGAGATGGACCCCAACGACTTCAATCTCCGGTATTTGCGGACAAAAAGGGACAAACTGGGTCACTTGATCATGCTGGAACCCCGCCGCAAGGCGACGTAATCATTTTCTGCTTGCTTTTCTCCACCCTCGTTTTGTACCTTACCCTCAGTCGATCTCCAGAAGTGTGAACGAGTAGCCACCATTCGCCACGGCGGATGATGGCTATTATTTTTGTCTTTCTTTCTTGTGAGGGCGCTGGATGACAAGCAACGGGGTGTCGGACACAGTGTACCTGACGCGAGAGCGCCTCGTGGAACTCGAGCATGAACTGCGCGAGTTGAAAACGAATGGCCGGAAAACGATGGCACAGAAGATCGCGGATGCCCGCAGTCACGGTGATCTGTCGGAGAACGCGGAGTATGATGCCGCCAAGGAAGAACAACAGCACCTCGAATTGAAGATCTCCAAACTGGAACTCACCCTGTCGCGTGCCAAGATCATCGAAGCAAAAGATCTTCCGAACGACAAGATCTATATCCTGAGCAGGGTGACGGTGAAAGACGTGAAGACGGGGGAGACCTGCGAATACCTTCTGGTCTCGCCCGAGGAGTCGAATTTTGAAGCGAACAAGATCTCGGTAACCTCACCCATCGGAAAATCCCTCCTGGGCAGGACGAAAGGGGAGACCGTGGAGATCAAAGTGCCGGCAGGGCTCCTGACATATAAGGTCCTTGACATCACCCGTTGACGTCGCTCCCATGAGGAAATCCGGCGCATGGCAACGAACCTGGAGTTGAAAGCATCGCTTGCGTCCATCAAGGGTGCCCGGGAACAGGCTGCAGCACTCGGGGGTGTCTCCAAAGGAACGCTTCTTCAGCGCGACACATATTTCCGCGTACCCCGGGGCCGTTTGAAGCTGCGGGAGTGCGTCGGGTCCGGATCGGAATTGATCTACTATGAACGGGACGAAGTGGCGCCGGAACGCTGGTCCCATTATGTGAAAGAACCCGTCGGGAACCCGGAAGGACTCTGGCGTGTGCTGGAGAAGGCCCTGGGCGTCAGGGCGGTGGTCGACAAGAAGCGAGACCTGTATTTGTACAAGAATGCACGAATACATATCGACGAGGTTGCCGGGCTGGGAACATTCATTGAATTCGAAGTGCAAGGAAATGACCCCGCTGCGTCGATGTCATTGATGAAAGAGCTCCGCGAGTGCTTCGGTGTGAGGACCGAATCGGTGATACGCGCCTCGTATGGGGAGATGATGGAGGAGGCCTCGGCAAAAAGCGGAAAGCCCTCCCGGTGACGGCCGGGGGCGGTCGAGCGGCTTGACTTTCTCCCTCCGCCGGTGTATCTTTTTGTGTCGGACGCATTGGATGGCCGGAT
>PMNE01000005.1:3534-8050 GCA_003162635.1 Ignavibacteriota bacterium | reverse complement strand
AAGGATTGACGGGTTTGAAATATGTGCAGAGGCACCGGCAGTACATCCCGCACCGCGAAAATGTCGGTAAAAACCCCGCATGGTGCACTTCCAGGGACAGGAGTCAAACTTGCAACAGCGATCAAAGATAATCGTCAACGTCTCTTCGCGCAAAAATCCCCTTTTCATAAGTGCATATTTTATCAATAAGAGTCAAACCCCGAGCCCGTGAGTAGACTTGCCACCCCTCCTCCCTTTGTCTTTGGGCAGATCCCTCTTTGCGTTGTGCCGCTGCACCTGGACAGGATTTCTTGAACCCAAGACTCCGAATACTGGTTGTTCCCTTACTCTAAATCTGTCATTTTGACGAACTCCACGGAACCCTGGGGTGACCTTTGGTTCTTTCCTATTAAGAAACTGCTAAATGATATCCGAGGTCTTGACTTTAGCGAATCTTCACGGTACCGTTTCTCTTGGTTTCACATGCGTAACCGCCAAGTCGGAAGAGTATCTCTTCCGACGCACCTGATCTCCTGCTATTGCGTCTTCCCGTTCGTTCTCAAGCGTCTCCGTTTCATTGACTCTGAATACCGGAGGCAGCTCAATGTGAAACACATAGGTAGTTCCCTACGTATGAACCGCAGTGCGTTGCGCGATCGGATGACAGAAGCGTGTTGCGCAATCCAGAATTTCAGCTCTTCTCATCCTTGCAGATGTCGTGAATACGATCTCGATGGAAAGAGTATTGTACCATGCTCCACATCCATACACAAGGGGGCTTTATGAAGAAGCTATTGTATCCACTAATCCTTGCTGCGGGTTTCTGCGCATTGATGTTTGGCATGACGACCCTGTTTCATTCCAGCTCTGGCGCATGTCCGCTCTATGATACGTGCGCCAGCTGTTATCCGACGATGTGCGATCCCAATGATCCATGCCATAACGTTGCTGTTTATGTTTGGGCGGATATGCAATGCGACCCACGTGAGATTTTCCCTACATGCGCCAGTTGTTATCCGACGATGTGTGAACCCAATGATCCATGCTATGGCCCCGCTAATAGCGCTTACAAGGCCCTGCATTGCGGGAATAACCCTTGCTAGTGGAATGGAAGCAATAGTCATGCACTAACGGTGGCAGGACCAGAGCTTTGCGATTGGACCAACCTTGCCGCCGCTAGCGGTTTGACAATGTGTTTGATGATATAAGTATTCACGCGGGAGGCATGTTGCGCAATCCTGAATCTCAGCTCTTCTCATCCTTGCAGATGTCGTGAAGACGACCTCGGGGGATGAGCCTCAAACCATACTCCACATCCATATACAAGGAGATACTATGAAGAAGATCTTGTATCCGCTAGTCCTTGTCGCCGGCTTCTGTGCATTGATGTTTGGCATGACGACCCTGTTTCACTCCAGCGCTGGCGCATGTGTTTATTACTCAACATGCGCCAGCTGTTATCCGACGATGTGCGAACCGGATAATCCGTGCTGTGGCGCAGCCAGGGATGCTTGGGATGCCTTACATTGCGGGAATTGGCCATGCTAGTCGAATGAAAGCAATAGTCAGACGCTAACGGTGGCGGGAGCAAGGCTTCACGATTGGACCAACCTTGCCACCGCTAGCGGTTTGACGCTATATCTGATGACACGAGTGATGTCGCAATGGCGTCGGGGAGCGCTTTGCTTTGCCGGTTGAGAATTCGTCGGACCTTTCTGCACCACCGGAGTAGTCAGAGTAAAGGGAAGGTCCGATTGATTTGTTCACCGATGCACTTGAACTAGTCGATTGATCGACAGTTCAATCAGATCGGGCCGATGTTGCTCACTTTCAGCTTCCTTTTAAGAACTAACAAAACGAAGCTGGGATTTGACTATCGCCCGCGGCAACGAACACTAACAGTGCCTAGAAGATTTGTGGCAGTCTTGGCCTAGTTCGAAAAGAGGTGAAGAGGCGCGCCCACTTTACAAATTGGACCGGCGCCCGGAGCGAGAAGGACCAGGAAGGAGAAATGAAAATGGCTTTGCGCATAGGACCCGCTTTCCAAAGAGTGGCAACGGTTGTCATTATTGTTGGACTTTCGACCCTGGTGGTGTTGCTGGGGATGCAGAATAACGAACTGAAGGAGGAACTTAATCGGCTGAAGAGCGGACCAGTAACATTGAAAGTGGGTGATACAGTGCATGTCCTCAATGGTGCGACGCTTGCGGGAACGCGGGAGTCGATACCTCTCTCCGATGGAACCCACACTCATCTGCTTTTCATGTTTTCAACGAGTTGTCACTTCTGTATCAAGAGCGTCGCCGAATGGAATCGGCTGGCAGACACCTGCGCTCATCGAAACATCCAAGTTTGGGGAGTCACGACGAAAGACACAGCATCGACATGGGCTTTTGTAAGGGGGAACTCTGTTAGGTTTCCAGTCTTGATAGAAAGTGACTCAGAGTATGTCGGAGTGTTTAAGGTGTTTGGGGTCCCGCAGACCATCCTCGTCAGCGAAGCGGGGATCGTGATTGGACACTGGGCTGGGGAGATAGACAGATCAAGGACCTCTGAAATCTTCAAGAAGCTCGCACTTTGATCTTTGGCCATCAAGGTCCTCTCTTCTTGATACAACGCTTTCGTTCATATAAAGCGTGCGGACGAGCATGCCAATGTGACCGAGCGGAATCCTTTCTTGGGTTTGAATGTTGCACCCCTCGGACTTCCTAATTCTGTGATCTGCATCGGGAGATCGTCCGGTGGGAGGGACTCTCCATCCCACATAATAAACGGACCGTTTCTTCTCCTAGAACAATGTGATCTTGCATGACAGCATTAAGGAAACTCCCTCAATTGACGAAACATGCGTATGTCGGTCTACGGTACATCCTTGGCGGTGTTTTCCTGCTCAGCGGGATACTGAAGCTCATTTCCCCATCCGACGCGATTGGCATGCTCTTGGCGATTATTCCACTAACGAAGGGCTGGGCATGGGTTGCTATCACTGGTCTTTCGGTGTGCGAGATTTTGCTCGGACTAATGATGCTCCTGGATAGATTCGTCACTTTGGCAGCATCCATTGCTTCGCTTTTCCTGCTATGCTCCATCGTGGCGGGGACTTTGCTCATCTCAAAACCTATCGCGTGTGGATGCTTTGGCGACCTTTTCGAATCGAAAACAGATGAAGTATTCATGCTCCGCAATGTGGGTCTACTTCTGCTTTCCGTCTTCCTTTTCACGTTAGGTGCTCACAAGGAAGTGCCGATGAAGGATTCACTCGGCTAAGTGTCTGCCGTCCGAGTGATATTCTTCTGTGTGTGATGTAACGGGCTCATCGTGTATTATATTTGCGGGAGAAAGTGAAGTTGTCCCACAAAGTGGATGACAGATGAGCAAAACGTCTCGTCCGTACGAGCCAGATCAGATGTTCCTCCTGCCACCGTGATTAATAGAGTGTGGTAGTCCCCCGCGTATGAACCGCAGTTCGTCGCGGCAGATTCAAATGCGTTGCGTGCTTTGACGACATGCGGAGACTTGATACGTCATCGTGGACTTCAGATTTTCTCATGCTCACAAGTGTTTTGAATACGACCTCGGGGGATGAGTATTAACCCATACTCCATATCCATACACAAGGAGGTACTATGAAGAAGGTCTTGTATCCGCTGCTCCTCGTCGTCGGCTTCTGTGCATTGATGTTTGGCTTGACGACCCTGTTTCACTCCAGCGCTGGCGCATGTCCTTCTAGCTATCCATCATGCCACGATGCGTCGCTCATAGAGACGGTGTGCGATCCGGCCAGTTCATGCTATTTCTCGGCCCGGCAGTGGTGGTACGATAATTGCAGTCTACTTCTGCCATGTTAGTGTGAGGTGAGCGATAGTCAGCCGCTAACGGTGGCGTGACTAAGCTTTCCCGATCGGGTCGACCTTGCCACTGCTAGCGGTTTGACGTTGTATCTGAGGACCCGAGACTTGTTGGAACGCTCTCCTCGAGCGTTTTGCTTTGCCGCTTGGGAATTCGTTGGACCTTTCTGCGGCATAGGAGTAGTGGGACTAAAGGGAAGGTCCGATTGATTTGCCCATCGAGGCACCTGGACTGGTCGATTGATCGACAGTTCAATCAGATCGGGCCGATGTTGCTCACTTTTAGCTTACTGACAAAAAATTAAACCGTGGTATCCGGGAGAACCTTGAGGAGCAGGTCAGGTCTCCAGCTGAATCCGTCGGGAGCAGTTAGATTGTAACGGACACTCTCTTTCTTGATGAAGAAGGCCATCCAACGAAGCCGAGTGCATTCATCGGTCCGGATAGCGATGCGGTGCCGGCGCGTTTCTATAAAGCGACATTGCGTGAACATCCTGACAGCACACGTGAGATGTTCGCATTCATCATGGAGAACAGAGAAACGGCTCTTGGAGGAAATCCGAAGGATTGCGTCGTGAGCGTGCGTCACATCGAGGAATTAGCGGGATTGCGTTTCTCGAATCTGTTGAGAGATGCATCGAGTCGCGCTATCCCGCTCAGTTCGCTATCACCACGGCGAACTTCTTTGT
>PMNE01000005.1:0-3519 GCA_003162635.1 Ignavibacteriota bacterium | reverse complement strand
ACAAGGTACGGATTGGGCACAATACGAATCTGATCCAGTGCGAAAGGTGATGAAGGAGCGGCCGAGGGAACCGCCTGGATCACGACGCCCTGGCTTTCCATCTCCGGGATCTCAAGTGAGCTGACTCCATCGTCGAATGCGGTGAGCTTGTAGAGGTATGTCACGTTGTCGGTGAGTCCGCGGCCCAATGGAATGGAGGGGTCTTTCCCATCCTGGCCCCGGTCGATGTACTCATGCACGAGAGAGTCCTGTCCGAGTGTCCATTGCCGGATCATCACGAACGGCGCCCCGACGCCGGCAGACCGGTAGAGCCGGTAGCCGGCGAAGGGTTTGCCGAGAGAATCAGGGACACTCGGATCGAGCGAATGCTCGGCCGCATCATCCCAGCGCAGCAGTATGCTTCCCTCCGCCGGGGTTGCCGAGAGAGTTGGTTGCTTCGGGGGTGACGGAAACTGGAGGTTATTTGCATACACCGACTTGATGTAATCGTGAAGCGCAAATAACTGAGTGGAACCGATCGCACAACTCACCTCCACAGCCATGCGTACTGAATCTCCGGGAGCCATAGTAAACGGCCCTGAGCCAAAGAACACCAACCCGGCCAACTCAGCGTATGGGTCTCCTTCTCGGAACGAAGTACTCCACGGCACTGATTCGATCATGGGCGCTTTCGTAATCCAATCATACCGGACTGAATCACACAATAGTGGTCCATACACTGGCTTTTTCCAGAACGTGATTCCCAGGGGTGCTCCCTGGAGATCCTTTGGAGACTCAAGCAGAGCGTAACCCACACGGCCATCGACACCTGAGGGATTGACCGAGCTAGGAAGCGCCGGATTGTTGTAGCATTGACCGAACTTCCGTTCTGAATCAAATGCAAATTGGGGCCAGGATGAAGCATTATATCCATCCGCAGTCGAGGTGAACCCTAACGTCGTCCCGACATAGCAAGAGTTGAGTGGCTTTCCAGACTTGTTGTGGATCTCAAACAAAAGAACGATCGCATTCCGCAGCAATGTGGTTGACCATGTGTAGCAATGCTGACGAACTTCAATTCCAATCGGAATGCTCGCTGTGCCAACAGTGGGATTTGCGCCTACGTATTCGGGATCGCTCCTTGTGTCAGTGTCCTTATAGATTGAAAAGAAATCTTCATCGGACTTAACCACGGCTGGGTACAAGTGACGATCCAGAGGATGTTGCACATACACCTCTTTTCCCGCCACCAATCTGATCGGCCAGTCCGGAAAGTTCGTCCCGCTTAGGTCCACGCCGGAAGAATCATAATCCGTGCTGAGGTAGATGATGTAGTTTGGGTCGTCAAGGTACCGCCAGCCCACGCCGGCGAAGGCGGTATCCGCCGGCGCTTGAGGGTCGCCTATGAATCCGGGGACAAACTGATTGACGATCTGGAGTTTAGGACTAAGAGGGGGGGGGATTATCGCCGTCGTGGCCATCGCGGAGCTTGAAACGAGATTTCGGCCTCCCTTGGAGCAGCCAAACCAGAATCCACTAAGATCCCACCCCCCCCATGCGTATTCCACCCGTTCAAAGGTCTCCCTCGGCCAATTGGCCATGTCCCATTCTGTTTCGCTTGCCCGGACCGTCCCGAAGAGAGAGCCATCGTTGAACATATCAAACACAATGCGACTCTTCGTGGACTGACGGAACATCAAGCCCGATGGAACGAAGCCGGGGTACACTTGAGCATGGACCAGATCCGGCATGGCTGCGCATAGTGCCACATTCCACACCAGGAGGGCAAAAATCGGAGAGGAGAACAGACAGCGGGGGAAGTGAATTGGCACTTTATACCTCACGAGCGGAGGGTGAGGGACTTGAACCCCCACGTCCCTTGCGGGACGGCAGTTTTCAAGACTGCTGCCATACCATTAGGCGAACCCTCCAACAAGACTCCCCAGCCCACGCAGAACAATAGCCTACCACAACACCCCCTCTCACCCCCCTCCGGTCGGGGGGCACTCAACCGCAGAATCGGCTCCTTGCAGAAATGTACCAAAAACCAGTCCGCTATTCAAGCGAAGGACGATCTCCCCGGCATCCCCCTTCCACTCATCCGACCGAGAGAGCGATCCGGTGTGCAGCCGCCGCCAAAGAAGCCCGGCCGGGAGTGCTCCTTGCTATCCTTCGAGGTGCGTCGCAATCATTTCCACGAATTCCTCGAATTGCCTCCCGTATCTCTCAAAATCGAGGAATTTCGTTATCATCGTCCTGTCCCGCTGGTCATAGACGGGAGATGAGAATGGGTTCTCATGGATTCCCAAATCCAATTCCCTCATCTGAACCGGGATGTCTCTGTGAACACCCTGGAGCGCATTGTACATGGCCCCCGGAGGAAACACCTGGTCGTTGGTATTCGCAATGCCGAGGATGCGTGCCGCACATTGGGAGAGACGCACCCCGAGCGCCGCACGGTCCGGCTTGAGGCCGCAAAACGCATTCAGCCATCTCCCCTCAGGATGTTCCTCCATCCAATGACGCAGACGATCATTGCGCAGCTTGTCCATGTGTTTGACGTACAGATTCATCAACGCAACCTCCGCCATCTGGTCCACGATAAGAAAGGAGGAGACGTTGACATCCCGCATGGCCGCACACGTGGCAAAGAGGGCCAGTCTGCTCCCATCGAAGAGACCTTCATGGTTTTCGAGGACCGCGTCAAGCGCGACGAACCCGCCGGCTGAAAAACCCACGAAGTCCAGGCGCGCGTCGGGAGAGATGTGGGGGTGCTTCCCTGCGCGAACGAGCCGGGCGAATTCCACGAGATCCCAATACGACTGGAGTCCGCCCCAAAGGAATCTCTCAGGATGGGTTCCTAGCCGATCGCTCATGACGGCATTAAACCGGTGGACATTCTGGTTCCCTTCGAGCGCCTTCCTTCTGGCAAAGTCCTGCTGTTGGTCCAACATCCAGGATGGATTGACGCGGTTGATGTGGAACGACAGCGGAAAAAGAACGACTGGAGCGCGCAACGCAGCCCACAGTTGATACGCCCAGGAGATGTACTTCGAAAAAGAGCGCTCGTTCAGTCCATGGAGAAGGATCACCGCCCTTTGGTGTCGTTGGGCTCCATCGTCACGCACCAAAAGATACCGAAATGCAGCATTTTCCTTGATCAGATGATCGGGAGGATCGTGCACAGTCGGTTCGGCGGGGAACGAAAGCCCGTGCTCCTTGCACACATACTTCTCATGCCCGAGCAGCAGGTCGGTCGTCGTTGAGGCGAATCGAATACTGAAGAGGTTTACCCCCTCTTCCGGAAAAGAAAGGGGGCTGGCATCGTTCCAACCGATATGATGACGATACCGGCGGCCGATCTCCTGGTAATCGGGGTGATGCATGGCAGAGTTGGAGGGTATGAGGAGCTGTTTTCAATATAAGGAAAGTCTCTCCCCGCTGCAACGATGTGCGGAGAATAGGCGGCGGGACGAGCTGCCGGTTCGCCGGCATCGAACAGCCGTGCGAATCCCGGACACGTTCAACCGAATTGTGCGA
>PMNE01000089.1 GCA_003162635.1 Ignavibacteriota bacterium | reverse complement strand
AGGATTTGTCTGTTCCTTTGTTCTGACATGTGATCACTATCCTTTCATATCAATGAGAAAGTCTGATGAACTCCGTGAGCATGCAGGCGAGAGTCTCTATTTCAGAAAGTGCTGCCCGACTTTTGTCGCACCGGTTTTTGAACCCGATCTTTGCATCACCAGGGCCGACAATCAAGAGAGACTCAGCCCCACGAATACATAGCAGTTCGGAGAGCCGCTTCATGGCTTCTTTCCCACTCTCGTTCGTGCAATAGTACTGAGGGTTCTGTTAAGCAGGCATAGGTCAAAAGGATGAAAGAGTAGTTGATCCTCCCGTCGGGTTGGTTGTCAATGAACTGGTACAGTGCGATGCCCCGTTGTGCTATTGCTTTTTGTTGCCCTGAATATTCAAAAGCGGAGTCAATTTTTGGTCGTACGGCAAAATAATCGTCGAGTTATTGGGGCTGGTCACCACATCCTTTAGTTGAGAAATGTAATACCATTGCAGATAATTTTGCGTCAATCCATTGCCAATTATTTTCTGAGCATTGGAAATGCCCTGCGCCTCAATTGCCTTTCGTTGCGCCTCCTTCTGAGCATATTGGATGGTGTATTCCATCTGTTGGGCTTCCTGGGAGGCCTTCAGTTTCGCCGCGATCGCGTCGCTGACCGTCGCCGGCGGCTCGACGTTTCTAATAAGCACGTTGTCCAGAATCACACCTCGGCCATTAAGTTCTTGCAGCAATAATTCGGTAACCGTCTTGGTATACGCATCTCTTTGGAGAGACATCACATCGCTTGCATCAAACTTGGTAGCGGCGTTGACCAGCGCGGTTCTGATTGCAGGCCTCACAATCACTTCTTCATAGTCAAGCCCGATATTGCTGTAGACATTATTCGCCTGCAGTGGATCCAAATGATACCAAACGCTGACATCAAATTTCAGAATGAGTTGATCCCGGGAAAGTGTGGCAACAGCATCGTCACCGACCTTATTCCCTTCGTTCTTGACTGAGGACATTGTGTAGGCTTTCGTTTGAACAGACATCTTATAGACGTCAGTCAAAAAGAAGATCGGATGGATGCCGGCCGGGAGGGATTGTGAACCGACATTGCCAAACGTCACAGGCACTCCGACATATCCCGGTTCAATAATTGCGAACGACGCGAACACCAGGAACAACGCTGCCAACCCAAAACTCGCATAGCCGAGTTTCTTCAGCTCCGCGGGGCGCGAGACATTCCTTGGGCTGACAGTCAGCAGCACAATTCCTACAACAACGAACAACAGGATAAACAGTGAAGTGGTCATAATGTTCTCCTCTGTGTTTTGTTCTTGTTATGAGCTCTTGATAGTACCATGAATGGGTTGCCGGAGCATTCCACCGGACATGGTTTCCTCCATTCAGCTTGTTTCGCAGAACCTCACGGCGCGGCTCAGTCGCGGTGGATCCCCTACACTGAAACGACACCTCATGCACGGCAAACGCTCAACTGTCGATATTCAAAGGTACCCTTGTGACGGGCGAATAACAAGGAGGGAGGTAAAACGCCTCTATGGCGTCAAGTGAAGAAGACTTGCTTCCGATGTGCTCGTAACCTTCCAGTCAATTGATGTTCGGTACGTTGGGACGAATGATTGAACATCCAAAATGGACCAAGAAACGGGGGTCATCGCCAGTTGTTGAATCCGGTGGGGAAAGACCCTCGTATGACCCCGAATCTGATGGATAGCAACCAGAGGTGACCCGATGAAGTGGCACGCATTCGCGGCAGTACTTCTGTGCGGCCTCATGGCGCTTTCGAAGGAAGGCGAGACCCGCGAGCAAAGAGCGGAACGGCTCAGATGGTGGCACGATGGGCGCTTCAGCTCTTTGTCACCATGTCGACGTGCAATTATTCAGGTTCGACGGAATCTCCGGAAGATGTTTGACGGCTTGCTGAAAAACATCGGCACCTTTTCCTTCCACTCGTCGACCTTCATATAGACAACCGGTACAACGACAAGCGTCAGAATCAGGGAGCTCGTCAGTCCGCCGATCAGGGCCCACGCCAGACCTGATTTCCACTCCGATCCCTCTGCCGTGGAAAGCGCGATCGGCAACATGCCGAATATCATCGTCAGCGTCGTCATCAGAATCGGACGCAGACGAGACTGTGCTGCTTCGAGCAACGCGTCCTCCACGGACAGTCCATGATCAAGCCGCGTTTGATTTGTCCGGTCCACAAGCAATATCGCGTTCTTGGCCACAAGCCCCATCAGCATGATGATTCCCAACATGGTAAAAATGCTCAGGGCTTTCCCCGTGGCCGCCAGTGCAACCATCGATCCAACCATCGCCAGCGGTATGGAAAACAGCACGACGAACGGATACACGTACGAATCGTACAACGCCACCATAATCAGGTAGATAAAAAGAATTCCCGTGAGCATCGCGAGGAACAAGCTTGTAAATCCCTCTGCACGCATCTTTTCCATTCCGAGGTACGCCAGGGTGACCCCCGGGGGGAGCTTGACCCCGGCGATCCTCGTGTGGAAGTCTCCCATGATGGTGCCTGTCGGACGCCCGAGGGTTTCGCCGTTCACGTAGATGGTGCTGATCCGGTCCCGGCGTTCCAATTTGGTCGGGCCCGATGACTGGGAAATGTCCGCAAACTGCTTGAGCTCGACCTGCTGTCCACGACTGTTGACAAACGCAATGCTTCCAATGTCATCGGTTCTCGTGCGATTAAATTCATCGAACCGAATCCGGATGTCATATTCATTGCTCCCATCACGGAATTTCGACTGGTCATCCCCCGTCAACGCCACTCTCAGCGTGGCGCCGACATCGGCAACCGAAAGACCAAGCTGTGCCATGCGTGCACGATCGATCTCGATGCGCATCTCGGGTTTGCCGGTTTCCGAAGAAAGACGAACGTCCGTCGTCCCTGGAACAGCGTTCAGGAGATCCTCGACCTGCCTGGCGGCCTGCATAATGGAGGCAAAATCGGTTCCGTTGACGGCAATTTGAATCGATGCCTGGTTCGCCGAGCCGAAAATCCCGATCGGGTTGATGTACACCTTGAGCCCCGGAATCTCTTTCAGCTTCGACTTGATTTCCTCGCCCACCTGGGTTGTCGTCTTCTTCCTTTTCCCCTTCGGTATGAGCGTGACGTTCAATTGCGTCAGATTGTCGCTCGAGAGAGAGAGTGAGCCCATGGCCTGCGAGCCGACGCCTGTAAAGAGCTTCTCAATCTCCGGCATGTGCGACAAAATGCGTTCAACGCGAAGCGTGGTCTGGTTGTTCTGCTCTATGGAAGCTCCGGGTTCCAGTTCGATCGACACGCTGAACTCGCCCCGGTCGGTTTGCGGCATAAACTCATTCCCGATCAATCCCAGCGCGGGAAACGCCAGCGAGAGCAATAAGATGGCCGCGGTTCCGGCTGCGACCCTGGCTTTGTTCACCAAAGCCCATTTCAGGACCTTCTGATAGAACTCCGAAAAGCGGTGGTAGTACTTCTCGAACGCAAGCGCGAACTTCCCAAGCAGCGTTCGGTCCGTCAGTCGCTCGAGCTTTCCGAAGCGGGAAGCCAGTGTCGGCGTAATGGTGAACGAGACGAACAGGCTCGTGAGCGTCGAACCGACCACGACGAGGGCGTACTGCCTCATGATCTGTCCGACGATGCCGCTCACCAGTGACAAGGGAAGGAAGACAACCACGTCCACCATGGTGATCGAGAGAGCGGCAAAACCGATCTCGTTTCGTCCACGCAATGCCGCGGATCGCCGCTCTTCGCCCTTCTCCAGATGATGGTAGATGTTTTCGAGCACAACGATGGAATCATCGACAAGGATGCCGATCACGAGGGACATCCCCAGCAGCGTCATCAAGTTCAATGAGAAATCCATCGCATACATGAACAAGAACGTCGTAATCAGGGACGCGGGGATCGCAATGAGGACGATCAACGAATTCCTGATGCTGTGCAGGAACAGCAACATCACGATGGCGACCATCAGGATGGCTGTCGCAAGATCTTGCTTCACCGCATTCGCCGCATCGAGCGTAAATGTCGAGCTGTCTTCTGCGATGGTGAAGACGATTCCCTCCTCTTTGAATTCCTCCTGAATCTTCTTCAGCTCATCGCGCACAAGCTTGCTGACGAGGACCGCATTTGCATCGGATTGCTTCACCACCTGAATGCCGATGGAAGTGATCCCGTTGACACGGTTAATGAGCGAGTAGTCCTTTCTCCCGTCCTGCACCTCTGCCATATCTGCAAGGTGGATGTCCCCCCCCTGGCGCGAGCGGCCGATGACCAATTGCCGCAAATCCTCCACAGACTTGAACTTGCCGGCAATCCGGACGACGAATTGTTCATCGACATCCTTGAAGTTCCCGGTGGGGAAATCCATGTTGGCGTTGCGCACTGCCTGCATGACCTGCAGGATGGAGAACCCGTACGCGCGCAGCTTCTTCGAGTTCAGATTTACGCGAATTTCCCGCTCATCACCCCCTGAGAGAGCGACTTGTGCCACGCCTGCAATCTTCGAGATCCGCGGTTGGATCCGATCCTTCATGAATTGATAGAATTCCCGCGCGTCCATCTGGCTGGTCACACCCATACGGAGCACAGGGATTTCATCGAACGCGATCTTGGACACCGTCGGCTGTTTCGCATCGGTCGGGAGCTGCGCCAGAACCGCATTAACCTTCCGCGATGCGTCCTGCACGACAAAGTCGATGTTTGCGTCCTGCTTGAACTCGATGATGACAAGCGACATGCCCTCGAACGATGTCGACCGGACGTTGTCGATCTTGTCAATTCCCGAGACGGCGTCCTCAATGACCTTGGTGACGTTATTCTCCACTTCATAGGGCGACGCGCCGGGATAGATCGTCGTGATTGTCACCACGGGAATGGACATCTTCGGAAGCAGCTCGTACCCGAGTTGATAATACCCAAACAGGCCGAGGACCGCCAGCACGGTAAAGACCACAACAACGAGTGTTGGGCGTTTTATCGCTAGTTCAGTAATCGTCATGTCAACATTCCTTCAGTCTTCATTGTTTTCGAACGACGACCGACACACCGTCGCTCAGATTGTCCTGGCCATCGATCACGACCATTTCCCCCTCCTGCACCCCGTCTGCAATCTCCATGGTTGCGCCAACCTGCGCTGTCACGGTGACAGAGCGAAGCCTGGCAATGTTGTCTTTCACGACGTACAATTTTGCGTCCTGCTGGCTGCCAAGAAGTGCCTTGCGCGGCACCAGGAGCGACGGCTCGGTTCCTTTCTGCTTGAAGGTAACGGAAACAAACATCCCGGCCTTTAGTTGCAGCTTTGGATTGCTCAGGAGAACCTCCACCGGATACGTGTGGCCGTCATCCCCCTTCGACGAGATCGTGAAGACGGTACCCGGAAACGTCGTGTGAGGATAAAGGTCGGTTGTTATGTCGGCCGCATCTCCGACGCGCAGTTTCAGGAGATCTTTCTCTGCAATATTCACCCTTACCTTCAGTTTTGAGATGTCGACGACATCGGCGATCTGTGTTGCCTGCGGCGCGCCCATCACCATCGTTCCGACATTCACATAACGCGCTGTCACAATCCCGGAGATCGGCGTCGTGATCTTCGTGTCGGTGAATTGCCGGTGCGAAGAGACATATTGCGCTTCCGCCGTTTGGTATGTCCATCGCGCCTGCTCAACCTGTGTGTCGGAGATGGAATGCTCTTGAAAAAGCGCTTCGTTGCGCTCCAGATCCTTTTTCGCCTTTTCGTATGTTACCTTCGCTGCTTTGAAGGCGGCCTCTTTCAACTCGCTGTCCACTTCAACGAGAACGGACCCGGCTGGTTTGTTGTCGCCGACCTCAGCGTCGACCTTCACGACACGGCCCTGGGTTTCGGAAAGTACAACCACGTCGTTGAAACCGTTGATGGTTCCGACGAGAGTGATTTTGTCATCAAGGGACTGCCGTGCAGCTGCGACGACGGAAACGGAGTAAGCGGTGGCAATCGAGCTTCCCTCCGACGTGGCATTCATCGCCGCCCTGTTCCTCAGAATCAAAGCAACAAGAACGATCACAATGATTCCGCCGATAAGAAACAATCTTGTTTTCGTGTTCATGATCATTGTCCTTTTCACTGGATGGAGCATTATTCGCCGATTGCCTTTGTGAGCTGCGCGATGGCGAGCTCGTAATTGACCAATGACTGGGTGAGATTCAATCTCGCCTGGAGCAAGGCAACTTCTGCATCAAGAAGTTCGGAGTTGGCAGCGAAGCCTTGCTTATATTTGCCGTCCATGATCCGATAATTTTCTTCCGCCTGGGCGACTCCCTGTTCGGATACGATCTTCCGTTGCTTTGCTTCCTCAATGGCGAGGTAACTTTGTGTCACCTCGAGCGTAACGCCGTCCTTCGTCATCGAAAGCCCTTCTTGCGCCTGTGCCAATTGCGCCTGTGCCTGCGTCGTCTGATACCCGGTCTGCCACCAGTTCCAGATGTCGAACGAGAGTGACACGGAGACATCCCACGTGCTTTTGAACTCGTCCACGACGGGGAAGTACCGCTGATTGGGGCGCAGGTAACTGTAGTTGCCGACCGCGTAGATTTGCGGCCACCAACCTCCGCGAGCGGAGGTCAAGCTTGCCTCGCCGGCTTTCACGCGCGCGTTCATGCCCAGAATTTCCGGGCGCTTTTCGAAAGCCTCGCTGACGAGCTGATCGGCGTTATCCCATTGGCGGTCGTTGATGTGAATGGTCGACGCCAGTTCAATGTGGGTCTGCAAAGGCAAGCCAAGGGTGTTGTTCAGCACGTACATCGCCAGCTTCACGCTGTTGTCCGCATCGATCTGACGCACGCGCGCATCGGAGAGCTGCACCTGCACTTTCATGACGTCATTTGTCGTCAGCAAGCCCTGTTTCAGAAGATTCTCCGCATCTGTCACGTGTGTTTGCACCTGGGCGACGTTTTCATCAACGAACCGTTTGAACGTGATCGTGCGGAAAAGATTCCAGTAAGCAGCTTTGATGCTGTAGACCACCTCCGCCTTGTCTTTGTGGTAATCCTGCTCCGTTGCCTGGGCGCTGTAGGCAGCCGCGTCCATTGCGCCGGAGATCTTGCCGCCGGTGTAGAGCGGCTGCTGGAGCGTCGCGCGGAGCGTGTAGTTGTTCAGAATGGTCGGCGACAGAGTCAGTGCAACATCGGCCGGCGGAAATCCGGGTCCGAACGAATTTGCGGCCAGCGTTACTGCTTCCGCAGGGACATTGCTCAAACGGGAATACAGCCCGTTGAACTTCAACGATGGCAGTCCGAGTGTGTTTGCTTCGCCTGCCCGCGCATCGGCGGCCTGGAGTTTGAATTGTGAGGTATGGAGCGCTTTGCTGTTCTCCAGTCCCGTGTCAATCGCCTGCTCGATTGTCAGCGTGAGCTCTTGCTGTCCAGGCGCAGCGGCGGGGAGAAGAAGGAGCACGGCGAAGCATAAGATAATCTTGTGTTTCATTGTTTCCTCAGCAGTAGGATGATTGACATCCGATCGGCGCTTGCCGGGAACCTGCAATACAATGAGACAGTGCGGTGAAAGAGGTCCGCGGCGGTGACTGCGTCAGACCGTCGATGCAGATGTTCTCAGCAGCTTGTGCATACCCACCCGGAAACGGCACCTCGGAGAGTGACAAAATGGGGTCGGTTCCCCGGGTCAGAGTCCGGCGGGCATGAAAAGAACGGTGAAGGGATCGAGATGAAGAAGCGCAGCGCTACAACTTCTTGGCTTTCAGCGCCTCCCATTTGTCGATTGCCCCGCTTATTTCCTTTTCCATAAAGGAGAGGAACTCGCTTGTTTCGAGCAGACTCCGGTTGAATTTAGGATATTTGTTCGAACGGGCTTCGACAACGGCTCGCAGCAATTCAGGCATAGCGGAGTGGAGGCTCAACCTCTTTTTCATCTGCGAGATCATGCCGGCCGTCGCAAGCTGGAAATATCTCCTGCGAACTCCGGGCTTCGTGATGTAGTCCACCATCTCTCTCGACATCAGAGCATTCAGCGCATTGCTCACAGCGCTCTTGCTGATCCCAAGATAGCGCTGAATTTCATCGAACGTCTTGTACGGTGGATCGGAGACCATCAGGCAGGCGAGTACTCTGCCGACCGCCGGCTGAAACCCTGCTTTCTCCACAACCACCCCGATTGTCTCCACAAGTTCTTTGACGTATCGTGATGTGTCGGTCTTCATTGTGACCCCGGACCTCTCTGTTTGTCATGCCCTAAGGTATGACAATTCTTTTTGTTCTGCAAGTACAGAACCAACCAATCGCCCGTGTTTATGGTCGCAGACCAGGAGTTTTGCGAAGCCGAAAAGAAAAGGGCCCGGTGATGACTGCCGAGCCCTTTGTTTGCAAACCAGGTTTGTTGGTACAGGAGTTACGCATCCTTCGGTGGGAGCGTCACGTATTCTGTGCGTGAGCCGTTCATCCGTCTTCTCTGCTGATGACAAGCCCGTCTTGGAAGTGGAGTGCGGCAGGTGCCGGGGGGAAGGGGGGACAGGATGGTTCCGAGGACGCTGGCGAATGACCTACCCTACTGAGACCCCAAGAATTCGACCGATCAGTGCGGTCACTGCCATCGCCAGGGCGCCTCCGAGTGTGACCCGCAGCGACGCTCGCGCCATCGGCGCACCTCCGAGATAGCCGCCGAACGCCCCAAGGGCCGCAAGGCTCACCAGAGAGAGCGCCGCGATCAAGGGGATACGCAGGGCCGCAGGCGAGAGGAGGAGGCCCGCAATAGGAACCACAGCGAAGATCGCAAAGCTTGCGGCGGATATCCACGCCGCCTGCATGGGACGCGAGAGAGCTGACTGGTCGATCCCGAGTTCGTCGCGCATGTGGGCGCCGAGCCGGTCTCGCGCGCTAAGCTGCTCCGCGACTTTCATCGCAAGATCCTTTTCGAGGCCCCGCTTGACATAGATTGTCGCAAGCTCCTGCAACTCGGCCTGCGGCTGGCCCGCGAGTTCCCGCTTTTCACGCTCGACATCAGCCTTTTCCGCATCGCGCTGCGAGCTGACCGACACATATTCGCCCACAGCCATCGACATCGCTCCCGCGACAAGGCCCGCCACACCTGCAATAAAGACGGCCTCTCTCGACGCGGAGGATGCCGCGACACCGATCATGAGACTCGCAGTCGATACGATTGCGTCATCCGAGCCGAGAACGGCAGCGCGCAACCAGCCCGCACGCCCGCTTCGGTGCTTTTCCACCTGATTCGTATTGATAGGAAAGGCTTCCTTCCGGTGTTTCCGCATGCGAACTACAACGCCACGTGCACCCAACCGGCTTCGACTTTTGTGTCGTAGGTGGAGATCGATTCCGTGCGGACGTGTTTCATCTGCATGCCGATGTGCTCCAAGTATCCGGAGAGATTCGCCGGAGGGCTTTCACCGCCGAAATCCGCCGGAACGGGGCCCGAGAGGGCTTCGCCGGTGGTAACGTCAAATTGAGCACAGTGCATTGCGCAGGTAACGAACTTCCCGTCGAGCGTACCCATATCGAGCGGCGCATTCATATGGCCGCAGCGACGCTGGACGGCAAAGTATCTCCCTCTCCAGTTGCAGACAACGATCTCATGTCCGTCGAGTTCGACGACTCTCATTCCCCCGGGGGCAACCTCATCGGCGAGTATCGCTCGGACAAACTTCTTATCCAAGACCCACCTCGTTCGGCGGCAATTGAGGCAGGCTATCCGGATCAACGATATCCTGATGGACAAAGAGACCGCACCAGCATCGCTTGATTTCGTCGAAATGCTCCCGGTGGAACGGGATGCACGGGCAGACGATTTTCATGTCCCGTGACCTGTCATGATGCAGTGGCTGGCAGGGGCAAAAAGGGATTCCGTGTTTCGTTTCCAGAATCACCTCCTGCTCGAGGAGAAAATCCGCCAGCTCCGCGTCGGGCGTGAACTTGAATCCCATCGGGGCGACGACCTTCTCGAAGAAGTAGCGGAGCGCTTTCTTCCTTGACTCAGTATTCATTCATCACACCTTATATTCCCAGCGCTCGTGAATAGCGTTCCGGCTGATAGCCCGTGATAATTTCCTCGCCGATTCTGACGAACGGAAAGCCGGTGGCGCCTGCCGCGTCGAGCTCCTCTGAGATCTTCGCCTGCGTCGCTTCATCGGCGAGGTCGTAGTCGATGTAGCTGAACGGGACGTTGTGTTCGGTGAAGAACTTCTTTGTTTTCCGGCACCAGGGACATGTCGAGAGAGCGTACATGTTGACCTTCTTCATAACTGTCTCCTCTTACCCGAGGTTGACGAAGAGCTTGCCTGCTTCGGATTTTACGGGATACACCCTCAGGCCGAGCTCGGGCGCATCGATAAACTTGCCGGTTCGAACATCGAACCGCCAGTCATGGCACGGGCAGGAAATCGTGTGGCCCTCCAGCCTTCCCATGAATATCGGACACCCCATGTGTGCGCACGCACCGGATAAGGCATAGACCGCACCGCTGACCCGCGCCAGGACGACATTCACCCCCAGCGGATAAACCGGCGCCATCCGGCCTTCCCCTAACGATGTATCGTCCAGCACAAACGTCCAGTTGATTGCGCTCATGAGCACCAAGTGGGTACATCACCGCATTGGCCCAACGTACAAGTCGAAAGACGCCTTCCGACCCCGGATGCAATGTATGAAGACGGGTCTGCCGGACCATCATCCCTAGGATTGAAAAGGGGATTAGTCACGGCAAACCGACCCCAGCCGCCGGGGAAGCAGATCATCGTTTCTGAAACCGGACCGTTGCGTTGAATACGGGGACTCGGTATATTGAGGTCCATCGCCAGATGACCCACATGCTGCCATGAGTACAATGACCCAAATCATTACGGAAACGATCAGCCTACTGCCGGTCTTTCTTCTTCTTACGATGCTCTTCCGCCGTCAACAAGTTCCTAAGTCATTCCCCTCCTATCGGTATTCCGATGGCTTGGTTATCCTTGTCAATGACGCACACGAAGAGAGGCTGTTGATTGAATGCAAACACAGGAGATCCCTATGCTGAAACACACCCACATCCTGCTCATAGCCTTTATCGCAGTTTTTATCCCCGGATCAGCAAGGTCAGATTCGCCCTTCATCCTCACACGCGGTCAGGCCACGGTGGTTCTCGAACCCTATGCCCCCAACATCGTCCGCGTCACGCTGAGCCGATTCAGGGATCAGGCGATCGCCGGTCCTGGCTATGGCTTTCTCGCCAAACCCGATGCCTCAGGGTGGAACCTCGATCATCCGTCCAATGCTGACGTGCTGAAATCAGACCGGCTGACGGTGACCGTCCCCGGAAACTCCGATAACGTCACGGTGGTGGCGCCCGACGGAACCGTCCTCGTCGACTTCAGGGGATGGGCGATGCATCCCTCCGTCGTTGCAGGTGAGCGGACATACCATGTTTCCGCGACATTTGCCTCCCCCAGCGATGAACGCTATTACGGGCTCGGCCAAAATCAGGAGGGCTATTTGGACCACCGGGGCCATCCCGTGCGATGCTGGCACAACTACGATGCACCTGCCGGCGAAAGCGTCGGCATTCCCTTCCTCGTCACGAACCGGGGCTACGGACTGATCTGGGACAATCCTTCGAAAACAACGATCGTCCCCGGCTTTAACGAAATCACCACATGGGAATCGGAGGTGGGTGAGCGGATATCCTTCTTCGTGATCGCGGGTGCGAGCACCGACGAAATCTACAAGGGGTACCGTACGCTGACCGGCGTTACCCCCCTACCGCCGAAATCCGCCTTCGGATTCATCCAGTGCAAACAGCGCTACCAGAGCCAGCAGGAAGTGCTCGACGTGGCCAAAGGGTACCGCAACCGGCACTATCCCGCCGACATCCTCGTGGTCGACTGGTTCTACTGGACAAAAATGGGTTCGCTGGATTTTGACGCGAAGCAGTGGCCCGACCCATCTGCCATGAACAAAGAGCTCCACCAGATGGGTTTCCATTCGATGATCAGCGTCTGGCCCCGCTTCGAACCGGGGTCACGCTACTTCGACACGCTCGCGAACAATGGCTGGTTCATGACCCACCTCGATGGGAGTCCCGTGATCAACCTCCCGGACCGGAGCGATTTTGCGGGCGCATTGATCAACACCCTCAACCCTGCCGCCGGTAAATGGCTCTGGGAGAAAGTGAACGAGAACTTCGTCAAGAAAGGATTCGACTACTTTTGGACAGACGAAACCGAACCTGACCTGGTGCCTGATCAGTATTATTACGGTCCGGCAATCGCGCGGGACGGCGCATTCGAGTTCATGGGGGCGCAATGGAAGTATGCCGGCGGGACGGGTGCGCGGCTGCACAACGTGTACCCCCTCACCCACACGGCAGCGTTCTACGACGGGTTCCGGCGCGACGTTTCGCAGCGTGCATTGCTCCTCGCGCGGGCAGCCTATTTGGGGGCGCAACGCAATGGCGCGATCTTCTGGTCGTCCGATATTTTCTCAACATGGGATGCTCTGAAGCGCCAGGTGCCCACCGGTCTGAATTTTGCGGCCAGCGGGTTTGCCTACTGGGGGAATGACATCGGCGGCTGGCAGGATATCCCTCCCGTTCACAAAGCCGTCCGGCCCCTCCTGATTGACCCTTCCGACGCCCTGGACAATGTCGGGGGCTATGAGGACTACCCCGAACTCTTCGTCCGGTGGTTCGAGTACGGCACGTTTCTGCCGACCTTGAGAACGCACGGCGGAAGAAAGCAGAACGAAGTCTGGTCGTATGGCAAGCAGGCCGAAGAGATTCTGGTGAAATATCTTAAGCTCCGCTACCAGCTGCTGCCTTATACATATTCACTGGGTTACCACGTGTATGCAACAGGTGCCCCATTCATGCGCGCCCTCTTCATGGATTTTCCGAAAGACCCGAATGCGGCCGACGTGCGCGACGAGTATATGTTCGGTCCGGCATTCCTCGTAGCGCCGGTGACGGATCAGGGAATGAAGACACGGGAGGTGTATCTGCCGGCGGGGACGGAGTGGTACAGCTACTGGACGAACGAGAGATTCACCGGTGGACAAACCATCCTGGTGAATGCGCCGATTGAGACGATTCCGTTGTTTGTGCGCGCGGGGTCGATCATTCCGTTTGGCGAGGTGGTCGAGCATACGGGTATGCCGCAGAAACTGACCGAGCTCCGCGTGTATCCCGGCGCCGACGGTGCATTCGCGCTGTACCAGGATGATGGGACGACATATGACTACGAAAAGGGGAAATTCGCCCTTTCCCAGCTCCTTTGGGATGATGCGTCGCAAAAGCTGACGCAGTCGGGTACCACGGCGTTTACCGGCGTGCAGAGCAGTTGGTTGAAGGTGGTTGGAAGGTAATGGGTGGCGCCGCTGCGCTCTCGCGAACCTCAGACAAAGGCCGGGAATCATCCCCGGCCTTTGTCATGATGACGGATCGTTCCTCTCTTTTGTCCGGATGACGCCACGTTCGCGTTCTACAGTTTTATTTCCATCTTCGTACCGGTGTACTTCGTCGTTCTCTCCGGATTCGGGCACACCTCAATCCCAATGCCGTGGTTGTCTTTCACCAGGACGATATTGAAGGTTCGCGTCTTCAACATGCCGGGGAACCTTCCTTGCCGATCCGAGATGGTCAATGTTTTGTGAAGATCATTCCAGATAAAGGTGATCGTTGCGTAGCTTCCCTTTTCGTAGTTGTCATTGTCGTTTTCGTCCTCGTAGAGGGTGAATTGCCCGTCGGCGCCGGGGTAAATTCTCAGTTCGATCGGATCGGCCGGTTTTTCGGTCGAGAACTGGAGGAACGGCCCCATCGGAACAATGGCACCCGCCTTGATGAACAAAGGAATTTTGTCGATCGGGGCGTCGGTGATAATTGTGGTGTCCCCATCAAATGTCTTCCCCGTCCAGAAATCGTGCCAGACACTCGCCGCAGGAAGGTAGACCTTTCTCACTTTTTCTTTGTGTTGCTGCGCCTGCTCCGCGGCAAAGATGCCGGGCGTTTTCCAGAAGAGACGCATCTTTGCGGCCCCTGTCGATCTGTTTTCTGTTTCAAGAACAAAGTCATACTCTTTCCCTTTTTCCAGGTTCACCGGCACCGTATATTCCTCCACGCTTGAATACACCATCCTCAGGGTGTCGCCGTTGAGGATAAGGCGTTTCGGATCGTACCCTATCAGATGGAACTGGTGTTTGCCGGACTCTTGGGGAACAAGTTTTCCCTGCCATGTCGCCGCATATGTGGAGTCAGTGAGGTACTCCGGGCGGCCGGTGTACCAGGTAAAATCTATGTCGGGGTCGATCTGTTCCTTGCTCAGGGATGTTCGCGCCGGGTCCTTGTAGTATCTCGCAAGCAGGCCGGGCTTCCCGTCGGGCGTCTTAAAATATTCCGGTCCGATGAGAACGGTCGATTCGGGGGGACGATGATACATGTACTCCGTCACCGGGCATACCATGATTGAAGGACCGAACATGAACTGATCATCAATTGAACGCGTCTTCTCGTCAGCGGAGAAATCCATGGGAAGTCCCCGCATGATGGTGTAGCCTCCATTGGTCACCATCCACGCCAGTGAATAGATGTACGGCATGAACCGATAGCGAAGATTATCGATCTTCACGATGGGTTTCGAGAATTCACCCATTTCCCAAATTTCGCGCGGAGTCTCCGAGCCGTGGGAGCGGAAAATAGGGCAGAAGGCACCGAATTGAAACATGCGCGCATACAGTTCCTGGTAGGCAGGGTCTTTGCCGCCTTGTAGAAACACGCCTCCATAAGAGCCCAGGACAAATGCACCGATATCAAATGTCCAGTAAGGAATGCCGGACATACAGTGGTTCACTCCGGCTGCAATCTGCTTATGGTAGATGTCCCAGCTTGCGCCGATGTCCCCTGACCACGTTGTTGCCGCGTTGCGTTGTTGGCCCGCGAATGTCGATCGGGTAAGGATGTACGGGCGCCGACCGGAAGTCTCCTCTCTCCAGTCCTTGTAGAGCGCATCAGTCATTACCAGCGAGTATGAATTAAGATACCGTGCCCATGAGCCAAGGTAGTTGCGCCCCATTTTTTTCAGCTCGTACTCGCTCGATTCCTCCGTATTGGCATTGATCACATCGGGTTCGGTGGAGTCGATCCACCACCCGTCGAGACCTTTCGAGTAAAGCCCTTTCTTCAGGTACCGCCAATAGAGTCCATTTGCTGCAGGATTGTAGGCATCATAGAACTTAAACCCGCCCCATCCGACGGGCTTATAGAGAAAACCCCGCTTCCCCATATCGGCATAGATTTTCGTCGCTGGTCCAAAGGCCGGCCAAATGGAGATGATGATGTGGAAATTCATCCTGTGAAGCTCATCGCACATCTCCTTGGGACGGGGAAAGAGTGTCTTGTCGAAGAACATTCCGCCCCAGTTCGGCCTGCCATTCCAGTAGTCCCAATCCTGGATGATGTTGTCGATGGGGATCTTCAGCGCACGATATTTCTTCGCGACGCTCATCAGCTCATCCTGTGTGCCGTAATGCTCCTTGCTTTGCCAGTAACCGTACGCCCACTTGCCGTACAGAGGCGCTTTACCAGTCAGTGTGCGATAGCCGGAAACCACTTCGTCCATATCCTTCCCGTACACAAAATAGTAGTCTATGTTATCGGCGATATCGGACCAGAACGAGGCACCCTCGCTGTCGTCGTTAAAGACAGTCTTTGAGTAGTTATCCCAGAGAATTCCATAGTTCTTTGTCGAGAGAAGGAATGAGTTGGCGGCCCCGACATTGGCTTGCGCTAGTACCACCTTCTTGCCCCGAAAGTTCATATACCCCTCGACTTGCTCGCCGAGACCGTACACGCCTTCGTGGGGATCCAGCGTAAAACTCTGTTGAACTGTGAAGCCGGAATCCGAGTCATAGACAACAGGAACGAACGATGTCGTACCGTTCTCCTTCAGGATGGTGCTGTCATTGGCAGCCAGGAACTCAACGTTGCCGTCTTTCCTTGAAATTCTGGCCCTCATTCTCGGTGATTTCAGGAGAACCGCATCATCGGATTGATTGATGGTGATTCCTCGATCAGGTATGCTGTCTTGTATGACTGAGAGACTCCTTTTGTCGGGAGTGCCTCCCAATGTCCATTTTGTGATCCTGAGAATGCCGTCGCCATAGAATTGAGCTCTCACGTGAAGCATGCCTGCATCGAGCACGATGCCATTCCTGATTTCTATCACTTGTGCCGTCCCTGAAGAACACTGCAAACTCAGGAACAAAGCGAAGAGGAGCACGTTGACAATGGATCGATTTTTCATTTGAGATTTATGTTGTTGGTCCATGGAAAGGCCGGTTCCATAAAATCCATCATACTCGCGGGGCGAGATTGATTTCCCGCTGATGGCACTCGAGGCAAGGACGCCGGCAATCGATGCCCCTCTTGTTCACTTCTTGATTTCGATTCTTTTCCCGTTATACGACACCGTGGCATCCACACGGTCTTCTGAAGCCAACCCAACACCGTGATGATGCCCTACCCATATCACGCGAAACGTCCTGTGTCTCAACATCCCAGGGAATTTCCCGCGACGATCGCCGATGGTAAGCGTTTGTGTCTTTTCGTTCCATCGTATCGGAATCATCGCGAATGATCCCTTTGCATAATTGTCGTTGTCGTTCTCATCTTCGTACAGGGTGAACTCCCCGTCGGCGCCAGGATACACTCGCAATTCGATCGGATCGGCGGGCTTTTCGGCGGCATATTGGAGAAACGGGCCCATCGGGAGTATCGAACCGGCCTTCACAAACAAAGGAATTGTCTCAAGTGGAGCGGCGGCCCTCATCGTTTGGCCCGCATCATATCTCTCACCCGTCCAGAAGTCACTCCAGCGACCGGTGGTTTTCGGCAGATACACCTTTCTCGAGTGCGCGTTTTGTTCCACAACAGGTGAGACTAACAGTTCATTGCCAAACATAAACTGATCCTGAATATCGTACACATTCGCATCGTTCCTAAAATCCATCACCAGAGCGCGGTAGATCGTGAAGTCGTTGAACGTGACTTTTGCACCGAGAGAATAGATATACGGCATCAGCCGGTAACGCAGGTTTGTGTATTTTGTCAAGAGCTCAACAGTGCTGCTGTCAGAATTCCAGAATTCTGTTTTCCTGCAGCCATGGACACGAAGGATAGGAAGAAATGTTCCATACTGGTACCAGCGGACAAGCAATTCGGGATACTCGGGTGAATCGGCAAACTGATAAGGGACGAAACCGCCGATGTCAACCGTCCAGTACGGCAAACCTGTAATGCAATAATTCAATCCGGCCGGAATTTCCTTCCGGAAGGTATCCCAATCGGGACTGACATCGCCGTTCCACGTCGTTGCAGCAAAACGCTGTTGACCGACGAACGAAGAGCGGGTCAGAATATACGGACGCTTCGCGCTTCCCGTGGACCGCTCCCCTTCATACACGCCTTTTGTCGACATCAACGGGTACGCGTTCAAATATCTTCTCCCCGTTCCCAGAGCGGTATGCGCTCTGGAAAAATCATAGCCCCACTCCGGCTCNNGCTGCGTTGGGAGATTCGTCTTTTATGCCTGCGCCCTCATTCGTGTTCACGCGTGTATCCTGAAGTCCGAGCAAAAAGCCCCTGGCATCCATGGCATCATAAACATCGGTTCCCTTGTTGATACGCGGCCAGACGGAAATGATGGTATGCGCATTCTGCCGATGAAGATACTCCACCATGGCTTTGGGATCCGCATAGCGGCTCGAATCAAAGATGTGCGACCCCCACAAATTGTTCGGGAACTGAGGCCAGTAGTCGGCATCCTGCACGACGACATCGAGTGGAATCTTTCTTTCCCGATAACCGTCGATCACACTTTGGATCTTTTCCTGCGTTTTCCAGCCGTATTGACTCATAAACAGGCCGTAAGCCCATTTCGGATAGAGAGGCGCTTTGCCGGTGATCGTTCGTATGTCGGAAACGATCCGATCCGGTTCCGGACCGTACATAAAATAGTAATCGATTGCATCGGCGACCTGCGATGCGAAAGACATACAGCCCGCCATTTCCGGAGTCCGGCAGGAGAGGGCAATTTGATTTGAGAAATACTCCGTGTGAATTGCTTTCTCGGCACTCCACGACAGCCGCGCCGAAGCGCCGCCCCCGTCCTGATAATACTCGATTTGAATATCGTAGGCCCTCCCTGCTTCCAGATCCATCACATAGCTGTCCGTTTCGGCGGAACGATCGCGCCAGTCATCAACAACTTTCTTCCCATCGATAAAAAGCCGTACGCCATCATCGGTCGTCACATCGATCGAAACGCCTTTGATCGTCGCGGGAGCTATCAGTGTACCTGTCCATCGCACGGAGTATTCGACTGTTTTGAAATCCTTGGCCGGCGGACCGTTCCCCCAATCAGCATCGACGACCGAATCGACTCTCACGATCGATGGTTGTCCTTCGAGCTTCATGTTGGGAAAATACTCCCCCTTCAATCCATGTTCGCCGGGTCCTCCCCCGGCGGGAAGGAGAAACCGGGAAGAGATGACGGGATTTATCGTCTTGGCAAGACTTTTTATGCTGAAGGTATAATGTTTCCCCGCCTGAAGGTCTGCTTTTATGACGGATGGAGAGTAGCCGACGCCGGCAACAAGACTGAAGACCTTTCTTCCATCCAACGTCATCTCGATCGGCGAGGAACCCGGGCGATGGAGGACAAACGTGTACGTTCCGGAAGAACGTGGAACAAACTCAGCACCGAGAGTCTTCTCATCGATGCTCTGTAAATGGATTCTCTCGAGCTCGGGATTGAACTCCGTGTAAGAATAGTTATCCCAGAAGAGACCGTACCCCTTGTTCGACACGATGACCGGACTCGCAATAGCTGTGTTCTGCTGTCCCATCCCCATATGTCCGTTCTTCCAATTCATCACATCGAACTGATATTGACCGAGACCATAGATTGCTTCATCCTCCGGTGACGAAAACTTCTGTTCCACCACCCATGCTGTATCGCCGGGAGAGTTCGATTTCACGAATGATCTTCCCTTTTGCTGTTCTCCCAGGAGAAGAACCCCTTTCACATCAAAGAACTGTATCCTTCCATCGGCTTTGTCGATCTTTATGATCAATTCCGACGTCTTCATCGTGTATTCGTTTGCCGACTCCTTGATTGAATATGTACCTGTCGGCGTGAGGTTGTCCACTTCCGCGAGACTCTTCCTCTGCGGAAGCTCTTTGGTCGGCAGCGCAATCACCTGCACGATGGCGTTGGATATTACCCTCAGCTTCAGTTGTCCTTCCGATGTCTCAAAAACAACGCCATCGTGTGTTCTCGTATAATTCGTTATTTGTGCGTGCGCGGGGAACCCGAGAAGAATGGTGCATGCCACAGCCAACGCTCTTTGTTTCATGGGATGAGTCGCCTTTTCATTTCGAGTGTGTGCCGTCAGCCCTTTGCAGGCGCGACCCATGCTTCGGGGGGATTCCTTTCGTGTGGCAATCGATGCAGCGGACAAAATGTATATTGTGCGGACTGCCGCTCGCTGCAAACGTCGTGTTCATCTTTGTCACATCGAGCCCGCAGTTTGAGATCGCCGGATGGCAATTGACGCAACTCCACCGTGAGTCGTTGCTGTGACCGTCATGGCACGCAAGACAACTGAGGCCCTCGTGAACCCCCCTCGGGGTCCGGTCGTCCCCCGTCCCCGCCTGGTGAAACGCGTTGGGCGCGTGGCACTGGACACAGACCTGCTGCCTTGGGTCATCCGAGACTTTCAGCTCCCGTGTTCCCTCCCTGGGTTTCAGCAGCGGCAGAGCCTCCACCCGGATGTGGATTTTTTCGTATCTGTCGTACCATTGGACATTAGATGGACTTCCACGCCTGTAATAGAAGATCTTCGCAGGATCGTCGTACCCCGCACGGACCGCGGGAGAACCTTCCCGATGGACCTCGTGGCAGGCAAGGCATGGAATGGCAGGCAGATCCGATTGTCCCGCCACCTTCAGCTGCCAGGGACCCTTCGTACTCACCGGCGTCACCAGGTCTTCGATCGCACCGCCGAAAAACATGCCATGGCAACGCAAACAATCGGCATTAAGCTGTTCGCCCGCATTGTGTTTGTCATTCAGGAATATGGCTGCATACGTCGCCGAATGCCCTCCCGAGATCCAACGCGCATACTCCGCCCCGTGACAGCGCCTGCAATTTTCCGTCAATTCCAGAACCTGTCGCTCGTTAAGCGTGATCTGTCGGGGCCCGGTTCCCGTGAAGTGATGGACAAACATCATCCCTTTTTCTTGCAGGCTGTGGAGTCCGCTGCTCAGAGCCGTTCCGTGACATTCCTTGCAGGGAAGATCCCGGTGGCCGCTCCGCGCCCACATAATGGAGGAATTCTCTATTTCATGGCAGCTCTCACAGCTTGATCGGGCAGAGGCCTCGTTCCAGTAGAAATAGAAACCGCAGCATGCGACGACAAGCAGTATCATGACCACGGTGAGGGCGCGAAGGAACGTGGGGACTTTTTTCATGGGTATGACCTCCTCGCGGTTACATTCATGCTTCCGGATCTATTTGAAGCGGTTCCCTTTTTGCCATTCTTCCGCAATGTGCTCCCCAACCCAGTACCCAAGGGCCATGATAGTGAGCGCGGGGTTGAACCCCCCGTTTGTCACGTGGAGACTGGCGTCCGAGACGAACACGTTGGGCGTTTCATGCACCCGCCCGAATCTGTCGGTCACGGAAGTGTGCGGATCGTCCCCCATCCGGCATGTGCCTGCCTGATGCTGTCCCCCGCTCAAACCCGGGCCGGGGAGATGACGCCATGTTTGAAACGCCCCGGCCTCTTTCAGAATCATTTCGGCCTTGCGCGAAAGGAATTCGCAGCCTTCGGCATCTTTTGGGTGCCGGTGGCCGGACAACCGGACCACGGGAATTCCCCACGAATCCCTTACAGAAGGATCGACCTGCACACGGGAATCGAAGAAGGGCATTTCTTGTACCGGACCGACAACCTGGATGTTTCGCCGGAAGTATTTCCTCTGGAATTCCTTATGCTCTTCCCCCCACATGGGGGAACCAGGGGGGCGTATGTTCGAAAACAGGTAGGGAAGTCTTGTGAATTCATTCGCAAGGATCCCACCCCCGATGATTCCCGGATTGTGGTGACTGAAGTCGCTGATGGCAAGCGTTGCTCCCGGACCGACATCGTCGAAGATGTCCTCCTCAAACAAGCCAAACGCCCCGGTATACGCGTGTCCCTGAAGGTTTCGCCCCACCCAATCATACCGGTTGCCGACCCCGGAGGGATAGTATTTCGACGTTGAGTTCAGGAGCAGCCGGGGGGTCTCGGTGGCCGAGGCGGCGATGACAATGACATCCGCAGTCTGTTCCTGCTTTCTGTTGTCCCTGTCGAAGTACTCCACGCCGGTGATCTTTCCCGA
>PMNE01000079.1 GCA_003162635.1 Ignavibacteriota bacterium | reverse complement strand
TTCAAAAAGAAGATATTCATGGGGGGCGTCGAGGAGCCCTGGCGGACCATATTTAACGCAGGGCCCGGAATCTCCTTCGAGAAGGCGGCGGACAAGGGGAGCTATGTGACACTCCTGTGGGAGCTTCCGAAGCCGGGACAGAGGGAATTCATTGTGACCGCGGATGCGAACCGGGGACTGGGGCAAAAGGACAGGGCGACGACGAGGTTCACGGTGGATGTCGTCCCTCCCGCGTACGTCAGCCCGCCTTCCGCAAAGGGATTCTGGGGGATCCCGTACACTTTTGATGCGCAAGTGGCGGGGCTGAACCCGATCGATATCACCGTGGAATCATTCCATGACGGTGAATCGATGGGAATGAAGCCCGCCGTGCCGAAAACCGTGATCACTCCGGACCGAAAGTGGCGTGCTCTCTCATTCAAGGTGTTTTACCGCGGGAACCTGATCAAGGAACATCAGGCCGTGCTCATCGCACCGCCTCCTCCGCAGATCAAGTGGGTTCAGCAAAACCTGGACCGCGGGAGCAACTCATTTATCATTACTGCGGCCGCGGCAGACCCGCTTGGCGGCCCGGTCCGGATGTCCATAGAATCGCAGCCCCAGGGACTGGTCACGATGGACAAGGTACGAGGGACGACATTCAAGATATCGGTTGACCTCTCCTCCAAGCCGTCGGCAATATTCTTAAAGTTGACGGCAACAGATGGGTACGGNNGATTTGCCCGGTCCGTGGTAGGTCTCTTCCAGGTCACACTGCTCTGCGTTCTTTCGGATCCAAATTCGTATATTCCTCCGCATGCGTAACATCTATCATCCCGCTCAGACGACACAGAGGACGCACCCCGACCTCCCGGTAGTGGAAACAGCAGGAGACAATCGCCTTGAGTTCCGTCGACATTAGAACAGCCGTCGTGGTCGCTGCGCTT
Source organism: Ignavibacteriota bacterium (assembly GCA_003162635.1). Lineage (GTDB taxonomy): Bacteria > Bacteroidota > Ignavibacteria > UBA10030 > UBA6906 > Fen-1260. Next base: position 2,007 of record PMNE01000079.1, on the reverse strand, counting down.
TCGCTGGCGCTGGCCGACGTGAACCCCATCCCTGTTTCCGATCCAGGTAATGACTTCGTCATGTATTACGACGTGGCAACGGGCGTCGATAGATCCCCCTCCGTTTACCCTGATGGGTATAGTGTCTGGCTCTACACTCCTCCGGCGAGAGCCCTCTTTCGGATCATCTTTTCGCCTTTCCCGCACTACCAGGACGCGCACCGGTTCTGGGCGGGACTGAACATGCTGGCGATCATCGCGGTGCTGCTGGTGAATGCCCGACGCGGGTGGGTGGAGATTGCTCTCGTTCTGCCAGCGCTCGGGGAGGGTCTGGGGCTCTGGACGGGGGGAAACATCGCGCCGATCCTGACCGCGATCTCCCTTACGCCGCTGGGGGCGGTCGTTTCCTGCGGGCTCAAGCCCTACTTCTTTCTCTTTGTCTTTGTGCATTTCGCCGACCGGCTGCACCGGCGTTCAACCTGGGTGGCACTTGCGGCGGCCGCATTCCTCGCGTGTTATTCGCTCCTCGGGCTCACTGATGATCAACGGAGTTGGATCGTGCAGCACCGGTTGTTCTCGCGGGATTATCTGTACGTGATTGCCGTGCTGCTTTCGCTCACGGTGACGCGGTACGGTAAGAAGTTCGTAACCCTCGTTGGACTGCCCTCATTAAAGAAGAGGCAATCCGAGCCGGGTGATCCCCTTGGGAGGAATTAGGCTTACGGCGAGATGAAAGGAGACCTGAGCGTTAGGTGTTTTTTCAATTTCGATGTTTCAAAAATAGAAAGGCTCTGAGGTGAGTCAGAGCCAGAACGATTGACAATAGTCGATTGACGATGGACTATAGTCAATCGGTTGGGTCACCAAACAGATTCGACAGCGCCCCTAAATCATTTTAGCGCCTCCGCCAGGGTCTTGAACAACTTCTCCGCTGTGTACGGCTTTGTCAAGAATGCCTGCACGTTNNTCCGGGCTAATCCTCTTCAGCGCAATGATCGCAGCCGTGCCATCCATGACAGGCATCATGATGTCCGTGATAACGACCTTGATATCCTTCTTGTTTTCAGCGAAGAGGGCGATTCCTTCCGCGCCGTCGCTTGCAGTGATGGCATTATAGCCATGGGCCTGCAGAGTTTCCTTCGCAATTTCCCGGATAGCGGCTTCATCATCGATAATGAGGATCAGCTCACCATTGCCCATCGGGAGATCCGCTATTTCACTTGCCGCTGGCAGGCCTGAAGTCGTTCCTGTCGCCGGGATGTAAATCCTGAACGTCGTCCCTTTCCCCATTTCACTTTCCAGGTTGATGAACCCCCCATGGCTCTTGACGATGGCAAGGGTGGTTGAAAGGCCAAGCCCTGTTCCCCTGCCAATCTCCTTTGTCGTGAAGAACGGCTCAAATATCTTTCCCTGGATATCCAACGGAATTCCCGTCCCCGTATCGGTGACGATCACGCAAACATACGCCCCTGGTTTCGCCCCAAGAGTCATGCGTGAATAGGTCTCATCCAGGGTAATGTTCTCCGCCGATATCTTCAGAGCCCCCCCGTGCGGCATGGCATCACGCGCATTGACCATCATGTTCAGGAGTACCTGGTGCATCTGCGTGGGGTCGGCCAGGACCGTCCAGAGTTCCCGAGGCATATCTGTCTGAATCTCGATGGATTTTGGAAACGTCTCACCCACGATCTTGGCTACTTCGTTGACGACATGCCTGAGCTGCACCAGGATGCGGTCACCCGTCACCCCTCGTCCGAATGAGAGCACCTGCTTGACGATGTCCGCACCGCGCTTTGCCGACGTCTCGATCGTCGTGAGGATCTTCTGCCCGCCGGGACTCGGTATCCTGTCTCGCAGGATCTCGATCGCCATCATGATCGGCGCAAGGACATTGTTCAGGTCATGGGCGATACCGCCGGCGAGCGTGCCAATGCTTTCCATCCGTTGAGCCCGCAGAAATTGCGCCGCAAGCGACTTTTCCTCGGTCACATCGCGGGAGACCACGACGATCCGAAAGATCTTGCCGTC
>PMNE01000075.1 GCA_003162635.1 Ignavibacteriota bacterium | reverse complement strand
GTTGATGCGTCGCCAAACGGTGCGGCGGCATCCTCCGCCGCCGGGACATACGCCGCAAGTATCTTCCCCGCGGCATCCTCCAGATTCACCCCCCCGCCGATGTAGATGACTTTCTCATACCCCTTCCCGCCGGCCAGCACGTAACGGGCATTTCTACCAATCTGCATTTGTCCTGTTCCGGCAACTCCGTCGGTATCGAGTGCGATCGCGACGAATGTCAGTTGGAACCCGTACTCCGGATGCCAACCCGGGTTCGAGAGACGCTGAAACGTCAACGTCCAATAGGAGCACGAATCATCAGCGGCAAGCGTCACTCGCCTCAGATCGAACGAACCCTTCACAACGAAGTGACTCCGCGGCGGCGTGTATCCCGTCCTGCCGGTATCGTCTGCTGCCGGATCCACGGCGTCAAGGAGGACGTGTGCTCCCGGATTTCTCCGAACAACAGTCGTGTGGGGGAGAAGCGGGTAGCCGGGACCTGCGAGACATTTGAGATCTGTGCGAAGGACGGGAGTGGCGAGTGCAAGTCCGGCGGGAAGATGAGATTCTTTCGGCCGCGGATCCAGACGGAGGTCATAACGGATGGGGGTGCCGTGGTCCAGCACATTCACGACACGCCCGGCGACCTGAATCCGGATCTCCGAAAACGGGGAGAGAGGAAATGCAAGAGAGAGAGTGCTGTCACCCTGCATCGGCAGCACCGCGTTCACACGTAAATCTTCCGCCAGCCCCTCGGAGGAGAGACGGAGATCCTGGAGATTTCCCTCTACCGAGTAGTTCAGGAGAATTCCGGATCCGTCGGCATTCAGGCGGGCTCCGGCTGTCCGGATGCCCGGAGGCAGGCGGGGAGAGATCAGCAGGCGGTGCGTCCGGCGTTCAAGACGGACGCCGAGGTAGTCGTCATAGAAGTTCCTGATGAACTCAGCGAGATTCCATGCTTGCGAGAATGTCCCCGACAGACGCGGCTCCTTTTCCCCGGGATGCGCCATGGCATCAAGAAGTTCCGACTGGGTCCCGACGGCTCCGCGGTCAAGGATCTGGTGGACGCTGTTGCGCGTCATGAGGAACGCAAGATCCGGCCTTCCGCCCCGGCAGAGTTCAGAGATCAATCGTCCCTGAAGCCACGTCCATACCGTCCCGTTATGGTAGGCGGCATCCTTCGGGTAAAACGGGGCGTGCTGATGGTAGGGATGGAAATCCGGATCTTCCTGTGAAAGCGACGTCACGCCGTACGGAAATGCAAGGAGGGATGTGACGCTTTCGACGACCCGGATTCGCAGAGGATCGGAAAGAAGGGGGGCGACGAAGATCTGGTTCGGCCGGAGACGCATGTCCGGCTTTCCGTCTTCACCGAGGCAATCGGCAATGCCGTTCGGGAGACTGAACCAGCGGGGGAAGTTTTCCTTCAGGGCGACGAGACGTTGATGCCAGCGCCGGGCGGAAACGACATCGCCAAATTCCGTCGCGAATTTCTCTCCTGCCTCCAGTTGCGCAGCCCACAAGGCCTGGACATCGTTGGCCCTGTTCCCACGCGGGCTCCAGGGGCCGTCAGGGCCGACGGCGTCCATCCACGTCTCCGCGTCCCCGTGCGTCAGAAATGAGAGGGAATCGCAGTGGTACCGGATTGTCCCTTCGATGGCCCGGAGGATGCAGGGATACATCTCCATGCCGAACAGGGAATCGCCCGAACGTTCGACATACTCGCGCACCATCATGACAAAACGGGGGGTGCCATCGGCGGTATTAAACGCCTTCTCGGTTGTCGTGACGATATTCGGGATCCGTCCATAGTCCCGGGAGAGAGAATCCCGCTGCTGGAATGACGCGAAGGAACGGAGGATCTCTCTGGCGTCGTTGAATCGCCCCGTCACCAGCACCGCACCGGGAAGCGAAATGAACGTGTCACGTCCCCAGTAGTTGTTGAACCAGGGGAGCCCCGCGAATATTCCCTTCGTGATCTGGTTCATGATCAAGTCGTCCAGCGAAATCTTCGCCCATGCCAATGCCTTGTCAAATCTGCGGTCGTTCGTCGTCACCGCCGTTGCGGCCAGGAGTGATTCCATCCTGTGTCGGCGTGCGCCACACAATGCCCCGAACCGCCGCGCGGCCCGCTCTGCCGTCGTCCGGGTCTCCCTTGCGTCGTGCCCGGCGTTGAAGACAATGGTGCACGATTTGCAGCGGGACGCGGCCAGGACTGCCGGAGAAAATCGGGAGGAGACGAGGACAGGCCGCACAGCGGGCGAGAAGCCGGCTGCGGAGACGGCAAGCCAGAGAGGCACGTGAGTATCGGCCTCCTGTCCGAGCCGGGCCCTGCGGGCAACGAGCATTCCGGCGGGAAAGAGATCCGTCGTGAAATCAGCCGTGTCGATGCCATCGGTGAAGAGGGGCATGACGGCGATCTCGACGGGGCGTTGGGCGGTGACGGTCACGAAGAAGAGAGCGAGACTGTCTGCCGGCCGGACCTCCTCGATGATGCCGTCGGGATACGTTCTTCGGAGGTAGTCGGGAAAGACGGTGGTGATCGCCGCGGCTCGATCGAGCGCGTGGCCGTCAATTGTTATCCGGTAGTCATCAAGAACCTCCGACCCGAAGACGTTGAACCCCTGCCAGCTCGTCGTATTGTCGCCATTGGTCTCGCCGTAGAGGAACGCGGACTCCTTGTTGGTATAGGCAAACTCGCGTGACGGGCTCCTGACGATGATCGCCAGGGAATCGAGGGGCGACACATGGGTCCCCGCCTGCAGGGAGGCGAATGGGAGTCCGACGCCGATCGCCGCGAGGAGAAGCGCAGCCAGTTTCATTGAGTGCCCCAGAAGTATGAGAGTATTGACGGAATGCGAGAGCGCCAGTTTAACCAGTTATGCCCTTCAGGGTGTTCCTCGTAGTGGAGAGCCGCATGCCGTGCAAGGAATGCGTCCCGAGCCGCTCTTGCCTCCTCCTGTGCGTCGTAAAGGGTGCCGGTGTCGATGTACATCTTGAGGGGCATCGTCCTCGCGATGGCGATGAATCGAACGAGGCGTCTTTTCTCCCACCAATAGGAAGGAGATTGTGCTGCACAGAGTCCGAAAATATCGGGGCGCGTCAACCCGGCATACGTGGCGATGAGTCCGCCCATGGAGACGCCCATGATGGCTGTGCGGGCTGCATCCATGGCGATTCTGTAGCGGGAGCCGATCATGGGCCGGAGTTCGGAGACGACGGCCTGGATGAATGTGTCGTTCAGGGCATACTCTGCCATCCTCCTGCTTGACTCGGGGGAACGGATATCCGTCCGCGGGTCAAGGAAGACAACAACCACAGGAGTGATCCTCTTCGCTCCGATCAAATAATCGAGAGTCCCTCTCATCTCCGTGAGGGCCAGATATTCCCCCCCGTCCATAACGAACAGGACGGGGAGTGTATCGGCCGATGCGGCGTACGAGGCCGGGGTGTACACCATGGCCGGATGTGCGCAGGCGAGCAGGACGCTTCTGAAGAGAAGCGTATCGATCCGGCCGGGGAAGATGCCGGGTGCAGGGACGACGGAGGGAGGAGGGACATAGGCCGGCATGCGGAGCTCTGAATTCAACCCTAATCCGCCCATCACCGTCCTTGGATTGCGCGGGTCGAGAATCCAGGAGGCATCCACGACGAGTTTGTACTCCGAACGGCCTGCCGGATCGATGGAAAATGTCCGGTAGAAGAACCGGGTTCCCTGAAGTCGCTTCATCTCCCCCGTGGAGGGATTCCAGTCGTTCATGTCTCCCGCGACGGCGACGCTGGTCCCGGGCCCCTCATACACGAACGTCACCGTCGAATCGTCGATCAACGGACAGCCGGTCGGCGTGGTCGCCCGGAGGAAATCTGCGACCGCCTTGCGGCGCTCGAGAGAATCGGAGATTCCTTGCACGCGGGCAAAGAGCGAGTAGAGCTGCCGGGCGCCGGGAGTATCCGTCCCTGCCGGGGTCGTTCCCCCTTGTCCCGGGCTCAAGATAAATATGCACAGGAGGAAGGTAAGGCAAACCAGAAGAATGGAAACCTGGAATGGGTGTTCTCTCCGGACGGAGAGATGAGGGGATGGAGAGCTCATGACGGTTTGCTCACCGTGCCGGTGTCAATGAAACACGATGGGGAGCAAAATGTAGGCGATGCTCATGCCGGCCGCGATCAGTCCTGTCATGGAAAGGGATGCCCAGAGGAACATCTTCAGATCGCCGTCCTTGTCCCCCGAAACGCTCAATGCCTTGCGAAATGCCAGGACAGCCGTCGTGATGCCTGCTGCAGAGATCAGACCGAAGGCGATGAAAAGGGTAAGATCGAGCTTTGCCATGACGAAATATACAAAATCTCCGTGCGAAAGGTAAGAACGGATGAGGATTGCGAATCACGGTGACAATTGATACATTATTCCATCAGAGAGCGTCCAGTCATTGAAGGTGCGTGTTCCTCCTGGCGCGGCAATCGAGTTACCACACGAGGGTTGGGAATGGCTGGTGTTCTGGTGGTCGAGGACGACGAAACGCTTCGGATGCTCTTCGCTCTCGCGTTCGAAGTGGAGGGCTTTGTGGTGTACCAGGCGAACGACGGTCTCGTCGCGCTCGACATCCTCCTTGCGCATCAGGATGATATCGCACTTGTCGTGACCGATCTTGGAATGCCCAACCTCGGCGGGGTGGACCTGATCAGCCGCATCCGTGCCACGAACGCAACAGTCTATATTATCGGAATAAGCGGATTCGGCGCGAACAACGTGCGTGACCTTGTGCTTGCCGCGGGCGCAAACGACTTCCTGCCGAAGCCATTGTCGATTCCGGATGTTATCAGCAAAGTGAAGAGCTTTATCACATGAAGAGTGCGACAGAGTACCTTTGGTTTGAGACACGAAAGCAGCGGGAATACCTCAATATCACCGAAAAGGTCCGGGCGATCGTCAAGAAGAGCGGTGTCAGGGAGGGGATGGTTCTCGTCTCGGCGATGCATATTACGGCCGGCGTCTATGTGAATGATGCGGAGGACGGTCTCATCCAGGACATCGATGAATGGCTGGAGAAGCTCGCACCTTCCAATCCGCAGTACAGGCATCACCGGACCGGAGAGACAAACGGAGATGCACACCTGAAGAGCCTTCTCATCCACCACGAGGTCATCGTTCCCATCACAGAAGGCGATCTGGATTTCGGCCCCTGGCAGCAGATTTACTACGCTGAGTTCGACGGTCGGAGACGGAAACGGGTCGTCGTCAAAATCATCGGGGAGTAGCACCGTGAAGAACCCATTCGTCGTTCCCATGCTTCTCCTTCTCCTTTCCGTCGCTGCGGAAGGGCGGGGACAGGTCGTACCTCCAAAGCAGCCGCTGCGTCTCGGTGTGGATGCAGCACGTTTTCGCGGGCCGGATGATACGACCGGCACCGTCGAGATCCATTATTCCATCGGCCAGGCCGGCCTCAGCTATATGCCGGATTCTGCCGGCTTCAACTGTGCCGCAGATGTCACCTTCCTGCTTCGGATGCGCGACTCGCTTGTCCTCGCCGACCGGTGGCTGGTCCCTCATTCTGTGCGGGACACTTCGGAGATCAAAACCGGTATGAATCTCGTGGGGGTCTACCCCGTCCAGCTCCCCCGGGGCGACTACGTGCTAAAGGCCGTGGTGCGGGATCGTCATGCGCCTCAGAGAATGGACAGCACGACTCTGCGATTTCCCATGCGTCCCGTGCCAACCGACAAAATCACGCTGAGCGACATCGAGTTTGCGTCGGCCATCCGGCCATCGAAGCAGAAGACCCCGTTTACCAAGAATACGCTGGACGTGATCCCGAATATCGGCGGGTTGTACGGTGAGCGCCAACAGGGACTCATCTACGTGGAGGCCTATGGTCTTCTGCTGGGGGACGACCGGAGCAACTACAAGATGCGCACATCGATCTTTGATGCCGTCGGGAAGCCGATGCTGAGCAAGGACCGGACTCGCAAACGGACCGGTGAATCCGCGGTGCTTGTCGATCAGTTCGATACGGATAGTCTGAAAACCGGGACATATACGCTCATCGTGGCTCTCCTGGACACAACAAGTGCCGTCCTGACGCAAAGTGCGAGGAGATTCTTCGTCTATAATCCTTCCATGGGGATTGATTCAACACTGCTCGCCTCCGCGTCCTCGGTTCCTCTTGCGATCTATACGGGAATGCCGGAATCGGAACTCGATCGCGAATTCCGCTGGTCCAAGTATGAAATGACGAAGCCCGAGAAGTCGCAGTACGAGCAACTGTCGGGGGCGGACGCGAAGAGGAAACTTTTGAGCGATTTGTGGCGGAAGCGTCCCGCGGGAACACGGGATGAATACATGACACGCGTGACGTATGCCAATGCGAATTTCGGGGTGATGGGTCGCGAAGGATACAGGTCGGACCGCGGTCGAGTGTACATCACCTATGGCACACCGGACGATTTTGAACGCCATCCGAATGAATCGGACAGCAAGGCGTACGAAATCTGGACCTACCACAGTCTTCAGGGGGGAGCGATCTTCGTTTTTGTCCAGAAGAACCAGGGGGGCGAATACGATCTTGTCCATTCCACCCTTCGGGGCGAGCTTCAGGATGAAAACTGGCAGCGTTTCATCCAAACGAACTGAAACAGGGCTTGTCGTTGTCCAAGGGCCCCGTGGAGTTTCCCCGGGGTCTTTTTTTTCTTGGGGGATGCCGCGCCGAACAAGTTTGGTGGCGTCCTGACGGGACGCAGTGGTTCTTGTCGTTGCAGGTTCACTCCCCGTTTCGTAGATTGCTACGATGCTTTTCCGCAAACTGAGAAACATAGTCGAGTACGCCTTCTTCGCTCCCGTCAACAGGGTTGCTCAACACATCTCTTTTCGGTCAGCCGGGAAGCTGGGAGACATCCTCGGTACCCTGGCATATCGGGTGCTGAGATTCCGGCGGGCGATTACGCTCGATAACCTGCGGCATGCGTTTCCGGAAAAAGGGGAAGCGGAGCTTTCCCGTATTGCGGCGGGGACCTACCGGGGATATGCGCGGGCGGTCGTCGAGATGCTCTGGGCTGGCGGCGCGGATGAAGCGGAGTTGAAGAGGATATTCCTGCCTGTCAACAGGGACGTTCCCCTCCATGCGCTGGCCCGCGGAAAGGGACTCATTCTTCTTTCGGGACATTTCGGTTCCTGGGAATTGACCGCAACGTCCCTCGGTCTCCAACTCGGCAACCCGGTTGTCGCGATCGCACAGCCGCAGCGTAACCCCTATATCGACAGGGCCATTCACGCGAACAGGAACCGGTTCGGCAACGGCACAGTGACGATGCGGCAATCGGTCCGTGAAGTCATTCGGCTTACCAGGGAAGGCCGTATTGTGGCGATGCTCGGGGACCAGAGCGGCCCGAAGGAGGGAGTGTTTGTGGAGTTTTTCGGAAGACCCGCTGCGACGCATCGCGGCCCCGCCATGTTCAGTCTGAAGAACGATATACCTATCGTCATGTACTTCATTCTCCGCCAGCGCGATGGGACGTACAAAGTGGAGTTCGAAGAACTCGACCGGTCACACCTCGTCGGCACGGCCGAGGAGAAGATTCTGGAACTGACCCGCAGGCACACAGCCCTGCTCGAGCGATACATCCGTCGTTACCCCGATCATTGGTTGTGGATGCACAAACGCTGGAAGCACACGGCATATTATCGGGAGCAAATGAGCCAAGGGGGTGCGACCACCCCCGGACGAGTGGCATGAATGAGCCGAAGAAAATCGCAGTGTTCCAAACAGCGTTCCTGGGAGACGTCGTTCTGACCCTGCCGTTGATTCAGGCCCTCCACGAGAAATTCCCCGCCGCTGCGATCATTCCCGTAACGATTCCCGCCGCGGCGTCGATGCTTCGCGGCCACCCGGCTGTGTCGAAGGTGCTCGAATACGACAAGCGCGGCAGCTTGCGGGGGTTTGGGGGTATGGTGACGATGATCGGGCTCATGCGTGCCGAGAAGTTCGATATCGCGCTCATACCGCATCGATCGTTCCGCAGTGCGTTTGTGTGCCGGGCTGCCGGCATCCCCATCCGCATTGGGTTCCGGCGAGGCATGGGGAGGCATCTCATGACCACCACCGTCCCTTATGATCGGGATCGGCACGAGATCATGCGGAATCTCTCCCTGGGCAAGCCGCTGGAACTGAAATGGGGGAAGCGGCCGTTGCCTCTGCTGTATCCTTCCGCAGAGGACAGGATCGCCGTCGATGAGCTCCTGAAGGGACGCACCCCCCCGTCGTCCGCGAAAGAGGAAATGAAGATGGTTGCCATTGCGCCCGGTTCGGTCTGGGCGACAAAGAGATGGCCGAAGGAAAGATACGTCGAACTACTCCGCCTGCTGTCGGGAGAGGGGATCGCAGTCGCCCTCGTGGGAGGAGAAGGGGATCGTGAGCTCTGCGCTTCCATCGCGAAGGAAGCGGGGACGACCCGGATCGTCCATGCTGCGGGGGCCCTCACCATTCTGCAGTCCGCAGAACTCCTTGGACGCTGTGCGGCGTTAATAACAAATGATAGCGCCCCTGCACATCTTGGCGTCGCGATGAGGACTCCCGTTGTTGCAATCTTTGGACCTACGGTTCCCGGCTTCGGCTTTGCCCCCGCCGGGCCGCGGGATCGGGTTGTGGAGACAAGCGGACTTCTGTGCCGGCCTTGCGCCATCCACGGCGGGAAGAAATGTCCCATCGGCACGTTGGAGTGCATGCGCGCGATATCGGCCGTTCGCGTGAGGAATGAAGTCATGGCCATCGTCGGGAAAACCCGGGACGCACGAAAGGCGGGCGTCCGCTCCCACTGAACATCGGACAGCACAGGATGTCGATCAGCCGTACCATTGACGCGGCGGAACCTGACGAAGGAGTCCTCAGGATTGCCGCTGCTGCAATCCGCGAAGGCGGAGTGATCGTCTATCCCACCGACACGGTGTATGGGATCGGTGCCGATGGGTTGAATGCAGCCGCTGTGGGGCGCATACCGGCCATCAAGCATCGCGCCGAGAACAAACCGATCCTCGTCATTGTTGATTCTCTCAGCGCCGCGAGGGAGCTGACGGCGGAGGTATCGGCGGCGGGGGAGCGCCTCATGGAGGCATTCTGGCCGGGACCGCTGACGTTGATCTTTGCCGCTGCGCCGCACGTGCCGGCGGCATTGACACATGGGACAGGGACGATCGGCATCAGGATTCCCGCACATCCTCTCTGTCTCCGCCTGGCGGCATTCTGCGGGTGCCCGATCACCTCCACCAGCGCCAACGTGAGCGGTCAGCGGACCCCAGCAACAGTCGGAGAAATGCAATGCTCCCTTGGACCCGGGATTGACCTGTTTCTGGATGCGGGGATTCTCCCCGCCAGTCTTCCGTCGACAGTCGTCGACGTTTCGCTCTCTCCCCCACGGCTCGTGCGCGCGGGGGCTCTCCCTCTTGATCACATCATAACAGTCATTCCCGATGTCTCGTCCTAACGTTGACCGGTCCCTCTTGCGGCAATTTGCCGCCCTCCCTTTTCTTGCGGTACTGTCGTTTTCCCTGCTTCTCGCCCAGGAAGACGAAGGAAAGATATTCAGCCGGGAAGTCCGTGATGTCTCCAACGACTTCGTGGTGATGGATGTCTCCGCGCATCCCGATGACGAGGACGGATCTTCCCTGGCGTATTATCGGATGAAGTACGGCGCGAAGACATACTCGGTGTTGTTCACGAGGGGCGAGGGCGGGCAGAACGAAACGGGGCCCGAGCTGTATGAAAAGCTTGGCGTTCTTCGTTCCGAAGAGACGCGGGCTGCGGGCAAGATCCTCGGTGCGGAAGTCCAGTTCCTCAACTTCCTCGATTTTGGCTACTCCAAGACGGCAACGGAAGCTTTCCACAAATGGGGTGGACAGAACGAAGTCCTCCGCCGCCTTGTGTATGCCATTCGCAAGAACAAGCCCGACGTGCTCTTTACGAACCACAACACGATCGACGGACACGGGCATCACCAGGCCGTTGCGGTGACTCTCCTTGCAGCATTCGATGCCGCTGCGGATTCGAACTGCTTTCCGGAACAATTGAAGGAATCCGGCATCGCGCTCTGGCAACCGCGGAAACTCTTCTTCCGCGTCTTCGGAAGGGGAGAGCCGATTGCCGATGTTTCAAATCAGATCGGAGAATTCGATTCCTCTGCCGGCAGCACATACCTTGATATCGCCTCGCGGGCCCTCCGGATGCACAAGACGCAAGGAATGGATCGGGCCGATTTGCGTTCGTTCACGCGGGGGAAGAGTTTCTATAAGCTCATGCGGTCGAACAGCCAGTACGAACAGGACAGCACCACCTTCCTTTCGGGGATCGATCCGTTCCGCGATCCCTCGGTTGCCCCGCTTGCTCCTTTGCGCAAGGAACTGGACCTCCTGCGGCCCGCGATGCCGGGCGATTCGATTGTGGGGATCGTCTGCGACGTCATCGACCGGACCGATTCCCTCCTGGCGGGAACTCCTCTGTCTCCCCTTGCCCGGAGGATGATCGACCACTGGAGGGAGGAGGGATCGCGGTTGGTTGCCACCATCACGGGCGTCAAGGTGGATTTCCGCCTCCGCGATACGACCGTCGTCGCGCAACAGCGTGTGGCATGCGATCTCACCGTAACGTCGCCCCGGCTGGCGGTGAGCAATGTCCGCTGGGGATTCAGCGTTCCGGAGGGCTGGTCGATACAGGAGGAGTCCGGAGATGCTCCCCTGATGTCGTCGCACTTCGACCAACGGGTCTTCACCCTCACCGTCGGAGGCAATGCACAGCTGACGCTTCCGAAGGCAGTGACACAATATCGTTCGCTGGAAAAGCGCGAGCGGATCTTCGGGCGCGTTTCCATGATGATCGGCGGCAGGCGCCTCCGCCTGGGTGTCGAACCCTCCTATGAAGTTGCTCCGCGTCAGGAGATCGATGTGGAACCGCAAACAGTTTCCCTCCTCCGCTCGCGTCTCAGGGAAGGATTTGCGATCGCGTATCTCGTAACAAACCACATGCCCCATAAGACGGCAGGCAGGGTTGGGATCAAGGCGCCGGCCGGTTGGAGCGGTGAAAACGCCCAGTTCGTCATCGACCAGGAGGACAGCACGGACCAGGGCCGCCTCGTGGTCACCCCTCCTCCTGATGCGGCTCCCGGGGCATACCCCATCGATGTCCGGACCGAACTTGCTTCCACGCGAGTGACGGTGAATATCATCGACGCCGCCTGCTCGCCCGGGATCAACATCGGTATCATCAAGAGCTACGATACCACCATGGAGGAGGCGGCGGCGACGTTGGGGGTGAAGGAGCACGTCCTGTCGGATGAGGACATCGTGTCGGAAGATCTCTCGCATTACTCGACGATCGTCATCGACATCCGGGCGTATCTTGTCCGCGATGCGCTCCGGGCGCAGAACGGGCGCCTCCTCGACTATGTCAGGAACGGGGGAAATCTGGTGGTGATGTATCAGAAGGATCAGGAGTGGAAGCCCGCGTATGCGCCCTACCCCTTCCGAATCTCCCGGCAGCGGGCGTGCGTCGAGGAATCACCGATCACCATCCTGCTGCCTGCCCACCCGCTCATGCAATCGCCGAACAGGATCGGCGCACAGGACTGGATGGATTGGACGCAGGAACGGGCTCTCTATATGCCCGCGGATGTCCCCGAGGCCTATGAACGCATCCTTTCCTGCGCCGATCCGGACGAGTCTCCCCTTACGACCGGATATCTTGCAGCGTGGTATGGCAGCGGAACGTACATCTATACGACGTACGTATGGTACCGGCAATTGAAGGAGGGCAACGCGGGGGCATATCGCTGCTTTGCAAACATGCTTTCCTACTCCGCCTGCCGAAAGAAGGTTCCATGAGAGGGGCGAGTGCCGCCGCCGTTCTGCTTGTCGTCGCGGGATGCTCGGGTTCCGGCCGCTCTCCCGTCGTGGTCTACTCTCCGCACGGGAAGGAAATGTTGAGCGCGTTCGCGCACGCCTACGAGGAGCGGTACCCCGGGGAGGAAGTGCAATGGCTGGATATGGGTTCGCAGGACGTTTTGGACAGGATCAGAACGGAAAAGGAGAATCCCCAGGCGGATGTCTGGTGGGGAGCGCCCATGACGGCGTTTGACCAGGCGGAACGCGAAGGACTTCTCGAACGGTACGTCCCGGATTGGGATTCTGCTGTCGCGGTCGGGGAGAAGAGCCGCCATGGCTATTGGGAAGGGACGTTCCTCACGCCGGAAGTGATCGTGTACAATACAGCGCGGGTTCCCGCCGCGGATGCCCCGAAGGATTGGGATGATCTCCTCGCGCCGGCATGGAAAGGAAAGGTCATCATCCGTTCCCCGCTCGCGTCCGGGACGATGCGCGTGATTTTGTGCGCGATGATCCTCAGGGAGATTGGACGGGGAGGAGACGAGGAAGCGGGACTGTCGTGGCTCCGGCGCCTCGACAGGAACACGAAATCGTACGCGGCAGACCCTACGCAGCTCTACCTGGCGATTGCGCGGGAGGAAGGAGTTGTGACGGTCTGGGATCTCTCGGACGTCATGATCCAGATCCAAACGAACGGTTATCCCTTCGGCTACGTTGTTCCGGCCTCCGGGACTCCCCTCATGACGGATGGGATCGCTCTTGTGAAGGGGACGAAACACCCGGAAGCAGCAAGGAGATTTTTTGAATTTGTCACATCCCGCGAGAGCCTGCTGCGCCAGGCCAGGGAGTTCGCCCGAATCCCGACGCGTGCGGACATTCCCGCGCAGGATCTCCCCGCCTGGATTGCCGGACTTCATCTTCGCCCCTTGCCGGTTGACTATGACACCCTCGCTGCGAACGAGAAGAGATGGATGTCTCTGTGGGATGAACGAGTGCGGGGACGCGGTCACGACGAGCAAGGAGAGTGAGCGGTGGCAACACTTTCGCTCCACCAGGTGACAAAACAATTCCGCGGGAGAGCGGCGGTGTGCGGGGTCGATCTGGACATTGCCTCCGGCGAGTTTTTTGCCGTCCTCGGCCCGAGCGGATGCGGCAAGACCACTCTCCTTCGGCTTATCGCAGGCTATGAAAAGGCGGACAGCGGATCCATCGTCCTCGGGGGACGCGACATCACACATTGCCATCCGCGCGACAGGGAGATGGGGATGGTGTTTCAGAACTACGCCCTCTTTCCACAGATGACGGTGTTCGAGAACGTTGCCTTCGGTTTGGAGAGTCGGCACATGGGGGACCGCGAAGTCCGGGACCGGGTGAAAGTCGCTTTGGATGCGGTCCACATGACGCAGAAGACAGCCGATCCCGTACCGACGCTCAGCGGAGGTGAACAGCAGAGAGTCGCGGTGGCACGCGCACTTGTTCTGCGGCCGCAGGTCCTTCTGTTCGATGAGCCGCTGAGCAATCTGGATGCCGCATTGCGGACGAGCACGCGCGAGGAGATCAAGACCCTCCAGAGGGAGAGCGGCGTCACCACCGTCTATGTCACGCACGATCAGGGAGAGGGAATGACGCTTGCCGACCGGATCGCCGTGATGAGGGATGGCGTCGTTCGGCAGGTGGGGACGCCGAGAGAGCTTTATGAAGCTCCCGAGGATCCGTTTGTTGCCGGGTTCCTTGGCGGGGCCAATCTTCTCGAAGGACTCCTCAGTGCCGAGGGGATCTTCCAACAGGGTGCCTTCCGCATCGTGCTGCCCCCCAGCCATTATCGGCCGCCGGGGAGAGCAACGCTCGCCCTCAAACCGGAGGGGATCCTCCTGGCGGGTGAAGGGATCCCGGGAAGCGTACCAGCGCGGGTGGACGCGGTGGAGTATATGGGGTGGATGACCACGCTCCGCATTGCGTCACAAGGGGTTTCCCTTCGCGTGATCGTCCCGAGTTTGTCGGGGGCTCTCTCTTTGCGTCCGGGCATGACGATTTGGTTCACGATCGATTGGGAAAAGGCGTTCGTCTTTCCGGGGGGAGAGTGAAGCGCGCAGGTCCGTTGGCGGCGTTCACGCTCCTGGTGTTTGCCTTCATGATGTACGTTGCCTTTCCCCTCGCCATGATGGCGGGGGAAAGTCTGAAGGCAGGGGGTGTCTTTTCATTCCACCAATACGCTTCGTTGTTCGATCCGGCCAACGGTGCGAATAGCGAGGCGATCCTGAATTCCATCTTCGTTGCCGTCCTGTCGGTGGTCTTTTCCGGCCTTCTCGGTCTGTGCCTCGCCTTTGTCGTCACGCAGGTGGAATTCCCCGGGAAAGCAGTCGTTGCGCGTCTGGCGATACTTCCCATTGCTCTTCCTCCCCTGGTCGGAGTCATCGCGTTCAGGTTCGTGTTTGGAAGCTCGGGACTTCTTCCACGGATTTTGCAGGGCATCCTCCACACGGCGAACCCTGTCCTTGCTCTTGAAGGGATACCAGGCGTTGTGATCGTGCATGTCTACTCGTTTCACGTCTACACGTATTTGTTTTGTGCCGCCGCCCTGCGCAACATCGATGGCGCGCTCATCGACGCCGCCGCCGGGCTCGGGAGCAGAGGGTGGCGCACATTCCGAAAGGTGATCCTCCCCGAGTTGCGCCCTGCCCTCCTCGCATCGGCCGCCCTCACGTGCATGTCGAGCATGGCGTCCTTTACGGCACCGTTGCTGTTCGCGGGGGAGAAGCGATTCCTCACGCTGCAGATTTTTCAGACGAAACTGAACGGCGACGTCAATCTCGCCGCTGCGCAGTCGGTTCTCCTGACGTTCGTTTCCCTGGGTCTCTACGCCGTCATGATGTCGGTCGGCGGAACACCGCAAACCGCGCGCGGCGGCAAGGGCGTGGCACGGCGGGGCGTTCTCCCGGTGCCGCCGATTCTCCGGCGTCTCCTGGTGGGCGGGACGTTCCTGCTTCTCCTTGCGGAGCTTCTGCCGGTGGCCATGATCGTGCTTCTCTCCTTCGTTCGGGAAGGGTCCTGGACGACGCAGCTCCTGCCCGACCGCTATGCCACGCAGAATTATCTCTCGCTGTTGGGTGAGCGAAAAATGCTGGAGCCCCTGCTCAACAGTCTCTTGTGCGCGGGGATTGCGGTCATCGGCTCGATCCTGTTCGGTGTTTCTGCGGCGGTGCTTGCGTCTCGCGCGCAAGGTCGTTTCTGGGGAAAAGCGGCGAACATCATCCTCACCCTGCCGTATGCGGTGCCCGGGACGGTCGTGGCGATCGCATTGATCGTCTCGTTCAACATTCCGCGCTGGTGGACCGGGGGGATGGGACTTGTCGGAACGTTTTGGATTCTCCCTTTTGCCTATATCATGCGGGAGTACCCGGTGGTTGTTCGATCGGTGACGGCGTCGCTGGAGACCATGGACGGTTCGCTGCTTGATGCCGCGGATGGCTTGGGAGCATCGGCGTGGAAAAGGTTCCGGTCCGTCCTTCTCCCTGCGATTGCTCCCGCGATCCTTTCGGGCGCGGTCCTTGTTGCGATCGCTTCGCTCGGTGAGTTTGTTTCCTCGATCATGCTGTACACCTACGCAAGCCGACCCGTGTCCGTGGAGATTCTGGCGCAGCTTCGGCAGTTCAATATCGGTGCGGCGTCGGCGTACGCCGTGTGTTTGATGCTTCTGATCCTGCTGATTCTCTGGATACCCTCGTTCCTCGGGAGAGGGGGGAGCGGCCGCGAAAATGTGACGGCGATGATGGACAGTTCGTTCTGACCGGTTCTCTTGTTTTCGCCCAATTTCATTTGAGATTTCGTTGGAGAGGACGACGTTCGTCCTTGCATGAGAACAGGGGTTTTCGTACCTTTTTCATCAGCGTGTTTTGCGGCCTTTCCGTTTCCCTCCGCGTCCGTAGCTCAATTGGATAGAGCGTTGGCCTCCGGAGCCAAAGGTTTCGGGTTCGACTCCCGACGGGCGCACGACACGCCGAAAACTCCATTCATGATCATTTCAGGACATGCCCGCACATGCTTCGCCCCAAAAAAAAGATCTCCAAGAGAGAACTGAAAGAAGACGCCCTCATCACGACGTACGTGAAGGTGACGTCTTTGTACGAAGAGAACAAGCGGACCATCAGCATTGCCGTCGCGGTCCTTGCTCTCGCCGTCCTGGCGATAGTCGTTTTTGTGAAGAACAGGGCGGATAATAATGAGAAGGCGATCGCCCAGCTTGGTGCAGTCTTCCATTACTACGATCAGGGAGAGTTCCAAACCGCGATTGACGGCATTCCGGAGCGAAATATCGCCGGATTACGCTCCATCGTCGAAAACTTTGGCAATTCAGCGACGGGCGATCTTGCGCGCTTCTATATGGCAAACGCGCTCTTCAACATGGCAAAGTACGACGAGGCAAAGAAACTCTTTGACGAGTTTTCGCCGAGCAACGAGATGTTGATCGTGTCACGGCTCTCGGGGATTGGCGCGTGCGCGGAAGCGCTGGGAAACCACAAGGAGGCGGCGGAGAACTTTGAGAAGGCCGCGACGAAGTATGCAAAAGATCCCAACGCTGCGGAGAATCTGAGCAACGCGGCGCGCAATTACGGGGAGGCAGGGGAGAAGGAGAAGGCAATCGAGATCTACAAGAGGATACGGAAGAGTTATCCGACATCGCCCTTCGCACGTGACGTTGACAGGTTCATCGCGCAACTTTCCGTCTGATCCGCCAGGCAAACGCAAGGCGGGCAGGACGCGCGGCCACACGACTCACCGATCTGCAGGACTGCATGGGTTTTCTCCCCGACAAACCACTGACGCGGGACGTTCTGAGAATTTCGACGCCTGCAGTGGCCGGACTTTCCTTCCAAATGATCGTTTCCGTTGTCGAGACCGCCATGGTCGGGCGGCTGGAGAACGCAAAGGTTGTGCTGGCGGCGATGGGACTTGGCTCCCTGGCCTCGTGGGCGATTACCAGTGTGTTCTCCAGTCTCGCCACGGGAACCCATGTTATTGTGGCCCGGCGCTACGGGGAGCGCGCGTACGCCGGCGCGGGGGACGTCCTGAACAATTCCCTCCTCCTCTCCCTCCTCCTCGGTATCGCCTTCGCAATCCCCGGGTATTTCTTCTCGTACAACGTCATCAGCTTCTTCTCCAGCGACCCGGCGGTGGCAATGGCGGGAACGGGCTATATGCAGTGGCGGTTTCTGGGCCTCCTTTTCTTTCTGTTCGTCGTCTCCTACCGGGGGTTCTTTAACGGGATCGGCCACACCAAAGTGTTCATGTATTCGGCGATTATCATCAACCTGACCAATATTCTCTTCAATTACATCTTCATCTTCGGGGCGCTGGGCGTGCCCGCCATGGGTCTGACGGGCGCGGGAGTATCCTTTGCCGTCAGTAACGTCCTCGGTTGCCTCTTCTTCCTGAGTGTAACTTTTCTCCCCCGGTATCGAAGAAGATACAGGTACTACACGCGATTCCGCGTGCTGAAGGATGTTCTGCGCCAGGTCATCAAGATCTCGGCGCCGGTGTCATTCCAGAATATCCTCATTTTGCTGGGATTCCTTGTGTTTGTCGCGATTACCGGGATGATCGGTACCTCCCAGCAAGCTGCAAGCCAGGTCGTGATCACCGCCCTGTTCATGTCGTTCCTGCCCTGTTTTGGGTTCGGCGTGGGAGCGCAGACGTTGGTCGGCCAGAGTCTCGGCACGGGGGACAAGGGGCTGGCAAAACGGTATGGGATGGAAACAGCGAGATTGGCGACGTATTTCACAACAGTTCTGGGAATCATCTTTGTCGCATTTCCCGATCTGGTGATCACCATCCTCACGAATGATGCAGGCGTGGCCGATGTCGCCCGTCCCATCCTCCGGATTGCCGGAGCGGCGCAGATCTTCTACGCGATGGGGATCGTTCTTGCCAATGCGCTTCAGGCCGCCGGCGCGACGGTGTTCGTGATGCGCATCGAGGTTCTGACCCACTGGGTTGTCTTTCTTCCGTTGTCGTATATTCTTGGCGTGAGGATGGGGTGGGGAATCCAGGGTGCGTGGCTTGCCCTCCCCGTCTATATTGTCGCCTATTCACTGCTGATCTACAGGAAGTACCAAAGCGGCTCGTGGTTGTCCATGACAGTGTAAGCTGAGGGTGTCGCAGCGTCGATGAAAGTGCGCAGGATTCTCTATCTGGCCGGGGCGTTTTTCCTGGTGCTCGTGAAGTTCACGATCGACCTGATCGGGAAGAACGTCGAGCTTGATTTTGGCGGGCTTCCCGTGATACGGGAGATCGCGGCCATCGGCGCCTTCGCGCTCGTGTATCTCCTTCTCAAGGCGACACCGGTCCGGAATGAGATTTCACCGGTCAGAAAGCTCGGACTTGCCCTCGTGGGTGCCGGCGTGCTCCTTCTGGTGTGCGCGATCTACAGTGCCCTCGACCTTGCCGGGTTTGATTCGAAAAGCCTGTCGCTCGTTCCGCTCGACTATCTCACCCTGTTCCTCGGATCGCTTGTTTCGCTCGTTTTCGGTCTCTTTGGGATTGCCGTCTTCCTCCTGATGCGCGACATGATCCTGATGAACAGAAAACCCTCCGTCAGGAGGAACTTCGGGGTGCTCGTCGGATTGATCCTTGCGACCGCACTCTCGACGGCGTGGCTCCGTCCGCTCGACTCCCGTGTGGCGACGGGGATTCTCTTTGGGCTGGCGTTGATCGTTGCGATCGTGAATTCCTTCCGGCTTCCCTGGATCGTCGGCCTGACAAAGAAGGAGAAGATCTTCGGCCTCCTCTACGGCTTTTTCCTCTTCGTCCTGTTTGTCATTCTCGATGTCGTGGTGGGGGGGAACACGCTTGTCGGCCGTTCGCTCCTCTATTATTCGTATCCGTTGCGGGAGTTTGTCCTCCTCATCTCGGTGTGCGTCACGATCTATGCCGGCCTTGCCTTTGTCAGCACTCTCTTCCACCTGCCGACCGCAGAAGCATTCGATCGCAAGCGGTCGGAGGTGTCATCGCTGCATTCGCTGAGCAGGCTCGTGACGCAGGTGTTCGACTTTAATGAACTGGTCGATACGGTGACCGCCATGACGCTCGAAGTCGTCGGGGCTTCGCGTTGCTGGCTGGAAGTATTCCCGGTGTCGAAGGATCAGCCCGTGACCGCGGGTTCGGAGGTGCTTGCGGGTCATCAGGTACGGATTGCGGGGATGAAGAATATCACGCGCGAGCAGATCGAGCTCCTCGTTCCCCCGGGAGGGGAGAACGTCCGGAACGACGTCATACGCGGGAGCAAGCCGCTGCTCGTGGATAAGATTGAGGGGGACCCGCGATTTCCCGTCTGGAGGCATCACAAAGACGTTGCAGGTTCCCTCGTCGTGGTCCCCCTGATCTCCCATGCGGGACTCGCGGGGATTCTCTACGCGACAAAGAAGGAGGCGTTCGGGTTCGTGAAGGATGACGTCGATGTCATTTCTGCATTTGCGGATCAGGCGACCGTTGCCATCGAGAATTCGCGTCTTATCCGGGAATCGATCGAGCGGGAACGCCTCTTTCGCGAGATGCTCGTTGCCCAGGAAATGCAGAAGCGGCTCCTGCCGCAGTTCCTTCCGTCCCATTCCAGTCTGGACATCGATGCGATCTCCACGCCTGCCTTCGAAGTGGGGGGAGACTACTACGACTTTGTGGATTTTGGCGACGGCAGGGTCGGGGTCATTGTCGGCGACGTCTCGGGAAAGGGCGTGTCCGCTGCCTTCTACATGTCGGAAATGAAGGGAATCTTCCAGGCCCTCGGCCGCATGTATCATTCCCCGAAGGAATTCCTTACCCATGCAAACGAGGCGCTGGTCTGCTCTATTGACAAACACTCATTCGTTAGCGTTATTTATGCAATGTTCGAGCTGGAGAAGGGGCGCGTGACGGTCGCCCGGGCGGGGCATTGTCCCCTGTTGCGGGTCAGCGGCGATCGGGCGACGTACGTCCGCCCCAACGGACTTGGGATGGGGTTGCGCAGCGGTTCGATCTTCGAGAATGCAATCGAAGAGGAGTCGTTCGACCTGCAGGAAGGCGATGTCTGTGTGCTCTACACCGACGGCCTCACGGAGGCGCGCAGGGAGGAGGATGAGTTTGGCTATGAACGCCTGTTGGAGACAACCAGGAATGTGCGGGATCGAACCGCCGCGGAAATCAAGGACGCCATCCTGTCCACGGTCAGCGACTTTACAAACCACCGCGCCAACGACGACGATGTGACATTGGTGATTGTGAAATGGAAGGGATCAGATCCACGCGAGGATCGCGCGATACGAAACCGAAGGAGAATCAATGAGTGACTTCAAGATCGCAAGCCGCGAGCAGGAGAACGTCAACGTTCTGGCATTGAAGGGCTATCTGGATGCCCACACTGCCCCGAAACTCGAGGAGGCATTCCAGAACCTCATCGCAAGCCAGCATTTCAAGATCGTGGTGAACTGCAAGGATTTGTCCTATATCAGCAGCGCCGGTCTTGGCGTGTTCATGGCGTTCATCGAGGACGTGCGGCAGAACATGGGGGACATCAAGCTGACGAACATGTCGCCGAAGGTGTACAACGTGTTCGACCTGCTTGGATTTCCGCTCCTGTACGAAATATTCAAGGAAGAAAACGAAGCGATCAACCGATTCTTTGACAAGCCGAAGTGAACTGTGAAAGACGGCAGCATACAAATTGAGAGCCGGACCGAACGGTTGATCGCCGTGCGGGAGTTTGTTTCCGCGGCCGCGCGCTCGTTCGGATTCAACGACGAAGACGTCAGCAAGATAGCGCTGGCGGTCGATGAGGCATGCACGAATATCATCAAGCATGCGTACCAGTTCGACCCGAAGAAGACCATCAAGGTCGCCGTCGCGGCCGAGAAACGCGCATTTCAGGTCGTCATTCGGGATTCCGGCAACCAATTCAACCCTGCGCGTCTTCATAGCCCCGATATGAAGGAATATCTTTCCCACTACCGCCGCGGCGGGCTCGGCGTCTACCTCATGAAGTCGCTGATGGATAAGGTTGAGTTCGACATTGCACCGGGAAAACTCAACGAAGTCCGCCTTACCAAGTACCTCCCATAGGCTTCCCTTCGTCATGCCCAGGCAGCAACGCCGACACACAGGACCCGCCGCGCAGGGCGACGACGCAGAGAGCAGCCACTTTGATCACGCCGCCCTCTTCGAATTCAGCAAGGTCATCAACTCCTCGTTGGAGCTCGACTTCATCCTGAGCCATATTCTCCTGACGATCATGGGGAAGATCCTCTCGACGCGCGGCCTCGTTGCCCTGAGGCGGGACGGGAATAGTTACGGGGTCGAAACCGTCAAGGGATTTCCCTCAGCTCTCCGCGGCACACAATGGACCATCCGATCGCTGCCTGCCGGTTCATTCGCCGTCTCTTCCTTGGACGGGAAAAAGCATCCATGGGTGCGAAGTCTCCAGGACGAGGGGGTGACGATCGTCCTGCCGCTGGTGATCGCGGAAAGGACCATCGGCTTCCTGGGATTTGGTGAACGGCTGGCCCGCAAGAAACTCCATGCCAGGGAGATCACGTACCTGCGTTCGCTGGCGAACATCTCCGCCACTGCCATCGAGAAGTCGCAGATGATCGGCGAGCTGCAACGCGTCAATCGGAATCTTGACAGGCGGGTGCAGGAATTGGGCACCCTGTCGGAGCTGGGGAGGGAGTTCAGCGCGTTACTTGATCCCGAGAAGCTTGTGCGACTTCTCGTCTTTTCACTCCTTGGCCAGATCGGTGTCCGGCGTTATGTGATCTGCGTGAAGAACGGTCCTGACATGAATGTCGTGGCCTCGAAGATCGACGGACCGCCGCCGCAAGGGGAACTCCTTTCCCTCCTTGCACGAATCAAAGGTCCGACCTTCACCAAAGATCTTGTTGTCAGGGGACCGGTCGATCCGCGCCCCGTGCTGGATTCGCTGACGCTGTCGGTCCTGGTTCCGATCGAACTGAAGGGAGAGGCGCGGGGATTGCTGCTGCTCGGCGACAAGCTCAGCCGGGAACAGTTCAGCGAGGGGGACCTCGAGTTCGTTGCATCGCTCGGTAACCTTGCGATCATTTCCCTGGAAAATGCCCGCCTGTTCAAGGAAGCAATCGAGAAGCAGAAGCTCGAGGACGAGTTGCTCATCGCGCGCGAGATCCAGAAGGGACTGCTCCCGAGCGTGATCCCCGAGATTCCCGGGTTTCAGATCAGCGCAACGAACGTCTCGTCGAAACAGGTGGGGGGGGATTACTACGATGTTCTGAGGACGAGTGATGGACGCCACATCATTGCGATCGGTGATGTCTCGGGAAAGGGGTCGCCGGCGGCGCTCCTGATGGCCAACCTGCAGGCGACCATCCGCGCGCTGGTTCCCCTTGGACTCAGTCTCGGCGAGCTCACCGGCAGGGTGAACGACCTGATGTGCGAGAACACGGGCGGAGACAAGTTCGTCACGTTTTTCTGGGGCGCCATCAATCACCGGGACATGACTCTCACCTATGTCAACGCGGGACACAACTATCCGTATGTCATCCACGACGACGGCACAAGCGGGCGGCTGGAAAAAGGGGGGATGATCCTCGGGGTGATGAAAACTCCGGTTGCGTATGAAGAGGGGGTTATTTCGCTGAGGGGAGGGGATATGCTTGTCCTCTTCACCGACGGTGTCAGCGAGGCCATGAACGCGCAGCAACAGGAGTATGGGGAAGAGCGCCTCGAACGGGTCCTGCACCGCGTCCATGGGGAGGACGCGCCATCCGTCGTCCGGGCGATCCATGATGACGTCGCCCTCCATACCAGCGGCGCCCCCCAGTCGGATGATATCACCATGATGGTTGTCAAAATCCGCTGATCCTGCCGTGCACATCCCGCACGCTTCCCGCGCCGCAGTTTGCTTTCCTGACGCAAAAAGGGTAAATTCTGTTATTGCAGACATGGCACACGGCGCCCATACACGACGGCATCTTTCCCCGGCTTCTCTCGCGAGAGACCAGAAGGGATTTCTGCGGAGTCTGAAGAGGAGAAGACCCGAGACGCGAGGGACGTATGAGCGGGCCTTGCGGGAATTCCTCCGATGGGCCGGCCGGCGCGGGGGAACGGATTTCACCCTGCAGGAAATCGTGCAGTACAAACGATACCTTGCGGCCGGCAGGAAACTCTCGCCTGTCTCGGTCTCCACGTATCTGACGGCGCTCCGGCGCTTCGGCGAATACCTTGCCCATCGGGGGACGATTGCGCGCAACGCCGCCCTCGAGGTCCGCGGGAACAGCAGGCCGCGTCTTCATACGCGCGCTTTTCTCTCGCCTGAGCAGGTTGGCGCGTTGCTCGCTTCTGTCGGCAGAGGGGACGAACGGGGGAAAAGGGACTTCGCGTTCATGAAGCTCATGCTGGGATGCGCTCTCTCTGAGATAGAGATCATCCGGGCGAATATCGGCGATCTCACGCGGAATGAGGAGGGAGCGTTCCTCGCTGTTCAGGGGAAGGGACGAACGAAGAAGGACCAGACAGTCAGGGTACCGGAGGATGTGTGTGGATCGCTGGAGGACTACCTCCTCGCCCGTCCCGCCTCCGGATCGGCCGAGCCGCTCTTTACCAGCGCCGGGAACAGGACCCGGGGAAAGAGAATGACGACGCGGGGAGTCAGGGACCGGGTTATGCTTTACCTCCGGCGGACTGGAATCGAGGGGGCGGATGGACGCCACGTTACTCCGTATTCCCTCCGCCATACGGCCGCCCGTTTCCTTGCGGGCACGGGCGCATCGGCGGATGCGATTCGGGAACACCTCCGCCTGGGGAGTCTGGCGACGGCGCGGTTATACCTTCCACGCTCTGAGGATCAACGAACAGGGTAGGACCTTCATGCTGACGCCGCGCTTGCCGGCGGCGGCGGGGGAGAGACGGCACAACCATCACTCTTGCGGACATTCTCCAGAAGACATGGCGTATCCCTTTTTAGCAATTGAGCGGAAGTGGCAGGACTACTGGGACATGCACCAAACGTTCCTGACGAGATTCACTCCCGGGAAACCGAAAGCTTATATCCTTGATATGTATCCTTACCCGTCCGGTGCCGGACTGCATGTCGGCCATCCCGAAGGATACACGGCGACGGACATCTTCTCCCGCTACAGGAGGATGAAGGGCTTCAATGTGCTCCATCCGATCGGATGGGACGCTTTCGGATTGCCAGCGGAACGGTATGCGATGCAGACGAATATTCACCCGCGCATCACCACAGCCGACAATATCGCGACGTTTCGCCGCCAGATTAAAATGCTCGGCCTGAGCTACGATTGGTCGCGCGAGGTCGATACCACGGATCCGGGATACTACAAATGGACACAGTGGATCTTCCTCAAAATGTATGGCTCGTGGTACGACCGGGAAATGCGGCGCGCGCGGCCTATCGGGGACCTGAGTGCCGAGTTCGCGACAAACGGGTCGCGGCGATTTTCATCTCTCCCGGCGTTCTCCGCCGATGAATGGGGGAGGATGTCGAAGCTGCGACAACAGGAAATTCTCGCGGCGTTTCGCCTGGCGTTCGTTGCCGAGATTCCGGTGAACTGGTGCGAAGGGCTGGGGACCGTGCTGGCAAACGAGGAGGTGGCCGAATGGGCCGATAAAGGATATACGGTCGAACGGCGCCCGATGAAACAGTGGATGATGCGTATCACGGCTTACGCGGAACGCCTGCTGGAAGATGCAAAGGACCTGGACTGGCCGCCGTCGACGCTGGAACAGCAGCGGAATTGGATCGGCCGCTCCGAAGGGGCGGAGATCGATTTCCGGTGCAGTGCGATCGACGAGAAGATGCGCGTCTTTACCACGAGACCGGATACGCTCTTCGGGGCTACCTACATGGTTCTTGCTCCGGAACATCCGCTGGTCCCGCGGATGACCGTTCCCTCGCAGAAGGAGGCCGTCGAAGAATACAAGAAGGAGGCGGCGGGGAAAAGCGACATGGAGAGGGGGATCGAGACGGAGAAGACCGGCGTATGGACCGGCGGGTGCGTGACGAACCCCGCGACAGGACGCGACATTCCCGTCTGGATTGCGGATTATGTTCTGATGGGATACGGCACAGGGGCGATCATGGCCGTTCCCGGGCATGACGCGCGCGATTATGCCTTCGCCAGGAAATTCAACCTCCCGATTGTTCCCGTGGTCCGGGGAGGCGATCTTACTGTCGATGCGTT
This sequence comes from Ignavibacteriota bacterium, assembly GCA_003162635.1. Lineage (GTDB taxonomy): Bacteria > Bacteroidota > Ignavibacteria > UBA10030 > UBA6906 > Fen-1260. Next base: position 11,721 of record PMNE01000075.1, on the reverse strand, counting down.
CACCGGCGAAGGAACAGCGATGAACTCGGCCAACGCGGAAATTTGCCTCGATGGACTCCCCACGGAAGCGGCAAAGGAGAAGATCGTCCGCTGGCTGGAGGAAAAACGCATCGGCGCGGCGACCGTTCAGTACAAGCTCCGTGACTGGCTCTTTTCACGGCAGCGTTACTGGGGCGAACCGATCCCCATCATCCATTATGACGATGGAACGATGGAAGCCGTGCCGGAGGATCAACTGCCGCTGCTTCTTCCGGATCTCAAGAAATTCCAGCCGAGCGGCACAACAGAGTCCCCCCTTGCTCTCGCCGGGGAATGGGTGAACGTGAAGGATGGAGAGGGACGGATGGGCCGGCGCGAGACGAACACCATGCCCCAGTGGGCGGGTTCGTGCTGGTACTACCTGCGGTACCTTGACCCGAAGAATGAAAAGCAATTCTGTGACCCGGAGCTGGAGAAGGCGTGGATGCCCGTCGATCTGTACGTCGGCGGGGCGGAACACGCCGTCCTTCATCTCATGTACGCCCGCTTCTGGCACAAGGTGCTCTATGACCTTGGGCACGTGAGCACCAGGGAGCCGTTCCTGAAGCTCCGCCACCAGGGGATCATCCTTGGCGAGGATTCACGGAAGATGTCAAAGTCGCGTGGCAATGTAGTCAATCCGGACGATGTGGTGGCGGAGTACGGTGCCGACTCTCTCCGCCTTTTTGAGATGTTTATGGGGCCTTTGGAAGAGATGAAGCCATGGAGCACGAGGGGTGTCGAGGGTGTGTCCCGATTCCTCAACCGCGTCTGGCGGCTCTATATGACAGACGAAGGGAACATCGATCCTGCAATTCAGACGATTCCTGTAACTTCTGAATTAGAAACGCTTTATCATTTTACGATAAAGAAGGTTGGAGATGATGTCGAGGGGCTTCACTTCAATACCGCAATCTCCCAGATGATGATTTTTGTCAACGAGGTGATGAAGGCGGAAAAGCGGCCGAGGCAGCTCCTGGAGCCGTTTATCCTCCTCCTTTCTCCCTTTGCCCCCCATATCGCGGAAGAACTTTGGGAAAAGCTCGGACATGCCACATCTCTCGCGTACGAGCCATGGCCCTCCTATGACGCGACAAAACTCCGCCAGGAAATCACGGAAATCGTATTTCAGGTGAACGGCAAGGTCCGGGGGAAGCTCACTGCCCCGGTTGATCTTGCCGAAAAGGATCTCGAGGCGATGGCCCTGGCGGACGACGGCGTGAAAAGGCATATCGATGGCAAGCAGGTCGTCAAGGCGATTGTGGTGAAAAACAAACTTGTCAACATTGTTGTTCGCTGAATTAATGGAAACGCTCTCCGTCATCACGATCACGCTTAACGAGGAACGCAACATACCCCGCTGCCTCGGGAGTGTCCGCTGGGCCGACGAGATCGTTGTCGTCGATTCCTTCAGCAGCGACGGGACGATGGAGACTGCCCGGCGGTTCACCGAGAAAGTGTTCCAGCATCGTTACCGGGGGTCCACGCGGCAGATGGAGCTTGGGATCCGCGAGGCCACCGGCGATTGGATCCTCTTCCTTGATGCCGATGAGGAGGTATCGGAGCCCCTTGCCGATGAAATCAGGGGCATGCTCGCCTCCGGAACTCCGTATGCGGCCTTCGAGATACTGCGCAAGCCGCAGGCCTTCGGCAGGTGGATCGAACATGGCGGATGGTTTCCGGACTATCAGCTCCGCCTTCTGCGAAGAAAGGACGCCGTCGCCATGCATGCGGAAGTCCACGGCGGCTTCTCGGTTTCCGGACCCCGCGGACGCATGAGCGGCCCCGTCTACCACTATACGTACGATACGATCCACGCATATCTGGAGCGGATGAACGACTACACATCACTTGAGCTCTCCAATCGCCTCGCGCGGAATCCGGAAGCGCGGGCTTCCTGGTACAACCTCTTTCTCAGCCCGGTTGCCCATTTCCTCCGCCGCTTTATCTCGCTGAAGGGATATCGCGACGGGTTTCATGGCTTTGTTCTCGCTCTTCTCGACGGGACGTATGCACTTGTTCTCTACGCCAAGCTGTGGGAATACAGGATGCGCCTGCAGGAAGGGAAGGGTCATCTTCCCCCAATGACGAACGAGGACCTTCACGCTATGCGGCGAATCCGATGAACATCTACGTTCGCATCTTTGCCTATATCCGGCCCTACCGTCTTGCGTTGGTCCTCTCGATCGTCTGTTCGATCTTCTTCTCGATCTTCAGCGGGGTCTCGATCTACCTGACCATCCCGCTGCTCCAGACATTGTTCGCCGGGAACACCGCCGCCCATGCCGCGGCTTCGACAGGGCCGTCGTTCCTCCCGGGGTGGCTCCTTGGAGCCAAGGATGCGCTGGCAGGGGCGTTTCAGGAGCTGGTCTTCCGTCCCAATCCCGCCGATTCCCTCCTGAATGTCTGTTTGGTGATGGTGGGAGCATTCTTCATCAAGAACGTCTTTGGGTATATCCAATCCAACCTGATGATCTACGTTGAGCAGGGACTCACGCGCGATCTGCGGAACGCCCTGTACCGGCACATCCACGAACTCCCCCTTGCTTATTTCACGAATGAGCGGACCGGGAACCTGATCTCGCGGATCATGAATGACATCCCGATTATCAATACGGGGGTGTCGGCGACTTTCCAGACGATGATCCGGGAACCCCTCCTGATCATCGTCTATCTCGCCATCACGCTGAGCATCAGCTGGCAACTGACGCTGATTGCCTTCGTCGTCTTTCCCCTCGTGCTCCTCGTGATCGCCGGGGTTGGCCGCCGTGTCCACAACGAGAGCGGTCTGGCCCAGGCGCGAATCGCGGATCTGACCTCGGTGGTGCATGAGACGATATCGGGGGTCAAGGTGGTGAAGGCGTTCGGGATGGAGGAGTTTGAGAACAGGAAGTTTGCAAAGGAAAGTAATGCGTACTTCCGGACCATTCTCCGGGTGACCAACATCAGGAACATCGCTTCTCCCACGACGGAGTTCCTGAGCGCGGCTGCAGGTGCCGTGATTGTCTGGTACGGCGGTATGCAGGTTCTTCTCCATGGCAGCATGTCGGCCAGCGAATTTCTCGGCTTTCTTTTTGCGATCTTCCAGCTGATGCCTCCGATCAAGGAGCTGAGCAATGTGAACAACAGGATTCAGGAGGCGTCGGCGGCGGGGAAGCGGGCGTTCGAGATTCTCGATACCGAGCCCAATATCCGTGATGTGGCGTCACCGACCCCTTTGGATGGCTTCAACGCGGATCTCCGGTTCGAGCATGTTTCCTTCAGCTACAAAAGCGGCGATGCCGTGTTGCACGATATCTCGCTCACGATCCGGAAAGGGGAGGTCGTGGCGATCGTCGGGCCGAGCGGAGCGGGGAAATCGACCCTTGTCGATCTGGTGCCGAGGTTCTATGACCCCGTGAAAGGGCGCATCCTTATCGACGGCGTCGACCTGCGGCAGGTCCCGGTCAAGTCGCTCCGGGAGCTGATCGGGATCGTGACGCAGGAAACGATCCTCTTCAATGACACCGTCCGAAACAACATCGCCTACGGACTCGAGGGATGTCCCATCGAGAAGATCATCGCCGCGGCCCGTGCAGCGAACGCGCATGCGTTCGTGTCGGAGATGCCCCAGGGGTATGATTCAACCATCGGAGAGCGGGGCGTGAAGATCTCGGGCGGCGAGCGCCAGCGTCTTTCGCTTGCCCGCGCCATCCTGAAGAATCCCCCGATCCTGATCCTGGATGAAGCCACTTCAGCCCTGGATACCGAATCGGAGGTCCTTGTGCAGCAGGCCATTGAAAACCTGATGGCGGGACGCACGTCCATCGTGATCGCCCACCGGCTCTCCACCATCCAGCGGGCGAACAGAATCGTGGTCATCGACGGCGGGCGGATCGTGGAAATGGGAGGACATGAAGAGCTGTTGAACTCGCCCGGCGGGTTGTACAAGAAGTTGTACGAACTGCAGTTTGCGCTCTGATGCTGAAGCGAGGAGTGATCGGTCAACTCCGCAACGGATGGCGGAGGCGGGAGGCGGTGCACGAGAAGGTCGTGTGGGCCGGGGTGGCCGTTCTTGCGGCTTCCATGATCTTTTCGATTGCACTGGTGCAGGTTGCGTTTGCAGTCGCCGCGGCGGCCTGGGTGTGGGGAATTGTCGCATCGAAAGGGAAATCGTTCCGCCGGACGCCCCTCGACATTCCGCTCCTGGCATTTGTTGCCGCGAGATGTGCGGCGATCCCTTTGTCGATCGATCCTGCGCTTAGTCTGCCGGCGCTGCACAAGGAGATCGTCTTTTACCTTCTGTTCTTTGTTGTGACGCATGCGATCCGGTTCGACGCGATGGAGGAGGAGATCACCGTCCTGTGGAAGATCACCGTCGCAGCCGCAGTCATCGCCGCGCTGTATGGTTCGGTGAAATACCTTGTCGGTGCGGAAGCCAGGGCTTCATCGTCGACGTCGGGCTACTACACTCTCGGATTGTACCTGTCGCTTGTGCTTCCGTTGGCTCTTTTTTCCGGTGGAAGGCGGGGGTTCCTGGAATCACGGGTCGCCTGGATCGCATCGTGCCTCGCGATTGCGGCTGGGATCATCTTCACCTTCGACCGCCTCCACTGGGTGGGTATGGCAGCGGCAATCGTCATTGCCGGGATCGTGCGTGAGAGGAAGTTGATCCTTGGGTTCGTCGTGGTGATGGTGATCCTCGCTGTTTCCGTGCCGGATATTGCCCATCGGCTTCTGCAGCTTGCGGCGGTTGGATCGAATACGAGCGGCCGGGACGTGTTGTGGCGGGGCGCGTGGATGCTGGCAGGCCAGCACCCGGTCTTTGGGTTCGGCCTGAGGACTTTTCCCGCGATCTTTCCCCTGCGGGACATGCTCGCCGATCCCGGCATCGGGAGCTGGCACAATGACTATGTTCAGGTGTATATGGACAGCGGCCTGACGGCTCTGGTCTGTCTTGCGATCGTTATCGCCGCGGTCTACCGGCAGGCGTGGAAGGCGTTCCGGTCGGGATGCCTGACCCCGGGAGAACGAAACATTCTTGCGGGTTCGCTGGTCTCGTTGACTCTCGTTTTCCTTATGGGAGGATTCCTTGATATCCTTGCGGGTCTTCTCGTCCGCATCCTCCTTGCGGTGGTCGCCTTGCTTGCGGTCCGAAGCACGCAGTTGCGGGAGGCGAAGGAGGAAACGCAGGGGGGGATGCCCCTCTCACATGTTGTCCCACTCTGAAAAGCCATGGCCGCACTTTCCGTCATCGTTCTCACACGCAATGAAGAAGAGAATATCGCCGAATGTCTCAGCGGGGTGGCATGGGCAGATGAGGTGATCGTGATCGATTCCGGCAGCACGGATGGGACCATGGCCATCGCAAAACGGTTTACCCCCCTTGTGATTTCCCTCCCCTGGAAGGGATACGGGGCGGCGAGGAACAGCGGGATTCAACGGGCGACGGGGGAGTGGGTGCTCTGGCTGGATGCGGACGAACGGGTGCCGCCGGAGCTGGCGGACGAGATCCGGCGCGTTGTCCGGGCCAATGATCCTTCGGTGGCCGGGTATTCGGTTGCCCGGCGCGCCTACTTCTGCGGGAAATGGATCAGGCATGCAGGGTGGTATCCGTCGCGCGTTGTCCGGCTCTTCCGGAGGGAGCTGGGTAGACTCACCGAATCGAACGTGCACGAGCGTTTGCTCCTGAACGGGCCGACGGGGGAACTGAGGAACGATCTCCTCCATTTCACCGACCCCAGCCTTCAGCACTACTTCGAGAAATTCAACGCGTACAGCACGCTTGCGGCCCAGGATATGATGAGGGCTGGGAGAAAATTCCGCATGGTGGATATCGTGGTAAGGCCGTTGTACCAGTTCCTCAAGATGTACATCCTGCGGCTGGGCGTTCTTGACGGCATCCACGGCTTCATTCTCTCGACTGCGTCCTCTGCGTACGTGTTTGCGAAGTACGCGAAGTTGTGGGAACTGGAGAAAGCGGACCATAGCAAAGGGGAGGACAGATGGAACAGTCCGACAAACACGAAGTAATGTTCACGCAACTCGTCCTGATGCTGCATGCCGGTGCGATGCAACACCTGGGAAAGATCAAGAATCCTCTCAGCGATGCCGTGGAACGGGATCTCCAGGCCGCACAGGGGATGATCGACCTCCTGGAAATGCTCCGTGTGAAAACGAAGGGGAATCTGCAGGCCGAGGAGCAGAAGATGCTCGATCAGCTGCTCCAGGAACTGCGCCTGAATTATATCGATGAATTGGGGAAGGAGCCGGCACCTGGGAAGAAACCCGAGACCGAGGAACCCGCGCCATGAAATTCGCCATCTTCGGAAATGTGCGAAAGCAGGCGTTGAACGATGTCCTGCTCCTTCTCCTGCAGCGCCTGAATGGTTCCGGCATGGAATACGCGTTGGACGATGCGCTGCTTCCCATCGTCGCTGATCACCCTGAGCTTTGTGGACCGGGGAGGATTGCGCCGCGCGAGAAATGCCTTGACGGGGCTGCGATGCTCATCGCGCTGGGAGGTGATGGTACGATCCTGGCCGCCGCACGCACCGTCGGAACCCGGGGGATCCCCATCCTTGGCGTCAACCTCGGCAAGTTGGGATTTCTTGCAGAGTTGGCGCCGGAGGAGCTCGAGAAGGCCCTGAAGAACATTTTCAACAGAAAATATGCCGTCGAGGAGAGGCTCGTGCTGGAGGCCCAATGCGGTCAGCTCCCCGGAAGGTCGATGTTCGCCGTGAACGACATCGTGGTGAACAAGTTCCGATCATCGCGGGTCATCGACCTGGAAACCGAGATCGACGGAGCGTTTGCCGTCACGTATCGCTGCGACGGGCTCATCATTTCCACGCCGACCGGCTCCACTGCATACGCATTGTCAAACGGCGGACCTATTGTGACGCCGACGAGCAGCGTTCTGGGCATTACGCCGATTTCCCCGCACACGCTCAGCGGCCGTCCCCTGATTGTTCCCGATACGAGCATCGTACGCGTCATCGCTCATGCGGAGAAAGATGAGATTCTTCTCTCCGCCGATGGACAGGAGGAAGCGGTCCTGCCTCCTCCCGCGGAAATCACGATCCGGAAAGCGAACCACACGGTCAGGTTGGTGAAGAGGACGGACAGGTCGTATTTCGACGTGCTGCGGGCAAAACTTCAATGGGGAAAGGACGCGCGCAACACCCGGGGTTGATACAGCGCTCTAATTGTTCTTCCCGCCTTCGGCCACCCACGTACGGATGCCGTTGATCTGATTTTGGTTCAACGGCTGACTTCCCGGCGGCATCCGTTCCGTTCCCACTCTTCCCTCGATCCAGAACACAAGAATGCTCTGGTCGGGTTTTCCCGGAATTACCACGCCTCCGACGGTCACGGTCTCCCCCCAGGACGTGAGCTTCAGGGGACTTTGATGGGTCCCTTCGTCATGACAGCCGCTGTAATTACACGCCTGGTTGAAGAGGACCTGGACTTCGGCATTGTAACTCACGTTATTTGCGGGGAACACGACAGTCGAAGGGCTGTTTCCCGTGATTGTGTCCTTGCAACTCCAAGCAAGAAGCATCGATCCACCGATTGCCACCGCACGCCATCCCCTCATCACGGGTGAACCTCCAGTTGTTGTGGTATCGTCTCTCTGTACAGAAGCCCATGCAGGTACGCCGAGACGAGGTAGCTGTAGAAAATGGTAAAGAAGACGCCGACAAGAAAGACGATGATCCCGATGGACGCAAAGGACTCGATCCCGACCACGATCAGGGCGACCACGAGCGTGTTCTGCCAGTTCTTGCGGAAATCCCGCACGATTGCCCCGACATCCAGGGCGTCGCCGATACGTTCGTGCATCGCGAAACGGTACGCGATAATCGGTGACATCGCCGAAAGGACCAGGCTGTACGGAATGAGAAGCAGGACAAGCGCAAACATGTAGATCGACGCGATGATCCCGATCACCTCCGGCATATCCGATGCCCCCGCTGCGATTCCGAGTCCGATGGCGGGGAGGATAAGGAGACCGATGGGAATCATGTACACGAGGTAGACGACGCAATACTTGAATCCGAGAACAAAGATCGTCCCCAGATCCTTCCACTCGGGCAGGGGATGCTCCTCGCGGCGCATGACTCGTTGCGTGACTTGTACGAGGTACCCCACGACAAATGGGATCCCGATAAGGACCACCGAGAGGAGAAGGAAGATTCCTGCGACGAGGAACTTCGAGATCCATGCGGGGTCGTGAAACGGGGCGCTGAAAGCTTTGCCGATGTCGTTCATGGTGTCTCCTCTATGCGAATCCTGGAGCAGGTACTGAAACATACCGAATATCGCGGGCAGTTTCAATATCTCGTTGACTTTCCCCGTCGTTTTGGGTACATTTTATCGTCGTCTGGAGCAAATCGTCTCTGTCGATTCTCCATTATCCGTTCTCCATTATCCATTCTCCATTGATAATTGTTCCGGGGCTGTAGCTCAGCTGGGAGAGCGCGTGAATGGCATTCACGAGGTCAGGGGTTCGATCCCCCTCAGCTCCACAAGAGCCTTCCACTACACATGGGAGGCTCTTTTTTGTTGGCAGCCCGATCCATCAATGCAGTATCTCGCCGGTCAGCGCTTTCCCGCTGACATCGAAGAGCTGGATACTGGAGATTGTTTCCACCACCGAAGAGTCACGATAAGCCCACACCACTCTTTTGTCGCGGGTTATTTCGAAAGCGTGCGGCGCCTTGCCGAATTGGTTATGCCCCAGCCAGTTCGTGAGAACCAGGTCGCCGTTTTGCAGGCACTGCATTCCTGCCATGAATTTCAATTCAATCCCCGGCAGTTCGTTTTTTGACAATTGCCAGATGATCGTGCCGGATGTGTCGACTTCGACAACCCGGGGTTCGCCGTTATGGTCGGAACACGCGACAAGCGTATTGCCGTTTGGCAATCGGATCACGGAATGCGGGCCTCCCTGTATGGGTGTTTCGAGAATCAGAGTGCCGGTGGAGTCGTATTCACACACCTTGTCCAGTCCATAATGCGCAACGAGATAATTTCCGTTGTGCAGCTTTCTTGCATTGCGCATGAAGGAATGTCCGCCGTCCACCCCATCCGGGAGAAGTCGTATCTTCTTCACGATCCTGCCTCCGGGAGAGACTTCCAACAACGAACCCGAGTTGCACTCGCCGATGAACGTATTGCCGTTGGGCAGCCGCTGGCAGGCATAGATTTCGCTCCTGGATTCATAAGAGAAAACTACTTCCTTCTTCCGCGTCACTTCCCTCACCCCGTTGCCGGTCGTAAACAAGAGATTGCCGTTCGGCAGAATCCAGATATCGTTGCATCGTTCGGCCGGATACTCCCATTCTTTCTTCCCCGTTTGTGAAATGATAAAGACTTTTCCCTGCGTATAGTCCGCGCAGACAAATGGCGGCATGGGAGGTCTTGCACCGTCCACCTGGGCAAAAGAATTCATGAAGACAAGAAAAGACATGACAGTGAAAAGAACCGCTCTCATCGGGTGTTTTCTCCCGTACGTGTGGAATCACCTCTGCGGATCAATCGTTCCTGTGTCGACGGGTTCGTCGAGCAGTTGAACATATGTGCATGGCCCCAGGTCCGGATTCTCCCACGACGAGAGCGCCCAAACCACTTTCTTCTCCGGTGTCACCTCGAAGACCTGAACGGTGCCGGCCCATTCTTCCGTTTTTGGGTTTCCTGCAATCCAATTGCAGATAACGGTGTTGCCATTGGCGAGCCGGTTTGCCGTTTGCGTATTCCCGATGGTAAACGGTGCATCCTCTCTTGTGAACTCCCAGACAGTTTCGCCTTTCCTGTTCACCTCGCGCGTGTACCCTGCCCCGTCACCCGAAATGAGCGTATTGCCATTATGCAGTCGCACGGCAGACCATGGAGAAACCGCACTCACCGACCATATTTCCTTCCCCTCCATTGTTAGTTCAACGACCTTCTTTTCGGCAAACAGACCCACCATGATTGTCCCATTCCTGGTCATCCGCACATGACGAAACTGCCCATGCGGGTTTGTCGAGGCGGTGGAAACTGGGATTTCCCTCAGTATGGCGCCGGTCGCAGTATTGATGATCAGGACCTTGGGAGGATTGCCGTTCAGTACCATCAGCACACTGTCCTTCCCGATGGGCTGGCACGAATGCGTTTCCGTGCCCGGAGGACACTGGAACTTCCATACCGTCTTCATCCCGGGGGTAATGATTCCTGCGCCCGACATGCACGCATAGACAATATTGCCGTTGGGGAGCATGGTGACGTCGTCAAACTCCTGAATCCCTCCCGATGCAGTCCGCTGGGGTATCGAATACTTCCAAACAACCTTTCCATCGCGGACAAGGAACATCGATTGGGCCTCGGGATGGCGTGTATCCCATTCCCCGACGTACAGGAAGGGGTGCTGGCGTAATCCCTTGCCGGGTAATTGTCCGACAGGTGTTGTTGTTTGCGCGTGAATGCCTGTCAGGCAGGAGAACAGACAAAGAGCCATACAGAGTTGTTTCATCACACTCCTCCATTCCTACGATTGGCTGAAATACATCTTCGCTACTTATAGAGGCCTTCCATGCTGAGCGTGCCAAGAATAAATGATGTTACTCCTGCGAAAGTATTCACCTCTTTTGGCTGACGGACATACATCGCGTAGTCGTCCATAATGCCGATGCTGCTGCAATCATAGATATCAACGAGACCGCGATCATTGAGTTGTGCCTTTCTGATAATCCCCTCATACGCCTTCTTCGCAACCGGATCGAATTCGTCCCTGCTGACATATCCCTTTGCGATCGACTTTCTTATCAGATAAAGGAACATGCCCGTTCCTGAAGTCTCGTCCCAGTTATCCTGCAGAGTGGGTTTGTCAACGACCTGGCACCACATCCCGGTTCTTTCATCCTGAACATTCCTGAGTCCAGCGCACAGATTCTGAAGCGTTGAACGCAGGAAGGCATAATCGGGATGGTTCCGGGGCACATCGTCGAGGACATCGGCAATCAAAACGGCAAACCATCCGAGTCCCTCGCTCCACACTTCCGGCGCCAGACCGGTCTTCTTGTCCGCCCATGTTGCTTCTCTGCTCTCATCCCACCCATGCAGGAGCAACCCGTTGGGCTTGAGACAATGGGAGAGAACCAGTTTCATTTGTTTCGTTACTTCTTCCCACGCATAGGCGCTGTCGCCGATGACCCTTCCATAACGGGCAAGGAACATCTGTCCCATGAAGACCCCATCGACCCACATCTGATGTTTGGCCCAGACGCCATGCCAGAACCCGCCGTCTGAATTCCGGGGGTAATGGACGAATCCGTCGCGGATCTTCTTTGCTGCAATCCTGTACTTTTCGCCATGGGTCTGTTCATAGATGAAAATGATTGCATACCCGGGGAGAAAATTGTCGAGGGCATCAGGAGAAAAATTCGGTATGTTCCCGTTCTCATCCACCTGTTGATCCACATACCGTTGTACGTAGCGAAGATATCTTTCGTTGCCTGTCGCACGCCACATTTTTTCCATGGCAAACATCACGTACCCGGCCTGCCAGCTGAAGTGATTGGTCTGACCGACCCAATGGATGGTATCCGGATCGGGAAACTTCGCCAGGAAGCTGTTTGCGGTCATCACGGACCATGAAGGGTCTCTCGCCTGGGCTCCACCACCATCCACAAAACCGACAATGGGCAAAAGAAAAACGAGAAGAACAAAACGGCGTGCCAT
>PMNE01000026.1:16731-28823 GCA_003162635.1 Ignavibacteriota bacterium | reverse complement strand
CAGAAGGCGAAGATGCCCCGGACAGCGGAGGAGAAGGCCCTGGAGGAATTCGGCAAGCTCAGGAAGACTCCCCCCATGTCACCGGAGTCGGCCGTCATCCGGAGCTATCTGGACTGGATGGTTGCCGTGCCGTGGCATGCGCGGACGAAAGACAACCTTTCGGTGAAGCACGTTCAGACGATCCTCGATCAGGACCANNATGAGGGATGAGGCGGAGATCCGCGGCCATCGTCGGACGTACATCGGCTCCATGCCGGGGAAAATCATCCAGTCCATGAAGCGGGCAGGAGTGATCAACCCCGTGATGCTGCTCGACGAGGTCGACAAAATGAGCATGGATTTCCGCGGCGACCCGTCGGCGGCGCTCCTCGAAGTGCTTGACCCCGAGCAGAACGTGTCGTTCAACGACCACTATCTCGACCTTGACTACGATCTGTCGCATGTCATGTTCATCACAACGGCCAACGTCAGGTACGCAATACCGCTCCCCCTGCAGGATCGCATGGAGATCATCGAACTTCCCGGCTACATGCAACACGACAAACGGGAAATCGCCCGCCGCCACATCATCCCCAAACAGCTTGAGGAGCACGGAATCGCCGGGATGCATGTGAACATCACGGACGCGTCCATCGACAAGATCATCGCGGAATATACGAGGGAGGCGGGGGTGCGGAATCTCGAGAGGGAGATCGCTTCCGTCTGCCGCAAAGTGGCGAAGGATGTCGTGCTGGTGCACCAGAAGAACGGGAAGAAGCGGAAAGCCGGAGCGGCGGCCAAGTCTATCACGGTGGATCCCGCGACGATCGAACGGTACCTTGGCGTTCCCCGCTTCCGCAACCGGCGGCGNNATGGCGGGGATGGAACGGCTTACATTGACGGGTCAGCTTGGCGAAGTCATGAAGGAATCGGCGCAGGCGGCGTTGAGCTATCTGCGCTCAAACGCGCAACGTCTCGGTCTTCATCCCCATTTCACCAAAGGGAAGGAGATCCACGTCCACCTTCCGGAGGGNNAGCGGAAGACCGGCCAGGAGCGATGTCGCGATGACGGGGGAGATCACGCTGCGGGGCGAAGTGCTGGCGATCGGCGGATTGAACGAGAAGCTGATTGCCGCACAACGGGGAGGAATAGGTACCGTCCTGATCCCGGAAGAGAACACGAAGGACCTTGCTGAAATTCCGGCGCGGGTCAAACAGGGATTGACGATAATCCCGGTGCGGACGATTGAAGAGGCCCTTGGTTACGTCTTTGCGCCGAGACGCGCTCACGTGCGTGCGGGGAAGAAGAGCCCATTCCAGTCCGTTCGCCGTCGGACAGGAAAGAAATGAATCAGCGGCCACAGCAAAGCCCATGACCGAATATATCGTCACGGCCCGCAAATGGCGGCCGATGAAATTTGAGGATGTCGTAGGTCAGTTGCACATCACGACGACCCTGCGAAATGCCATTGCCTCCGGGCGTCTTGCGCACGCATATCTCTTCAGCGGTCCGCGGGGCGTCGGGAAAACAACCACCGCGCGCCTGTTGGCNNGCCTCCAACAGGGGTGTGGATGAGATCCGCAACCTTCGCGAGTCGGTCCGCTACGCCCCCAGCAAAGGCCCGTACAAAGTCTATATCATCGACGAAGTCCACATGCTGACAAAGGAGGCGTTCAACGCTCTCCTGAAAACACTGGAAGAACCGCCTCCCCACGTTCTCTTCATCTTTGCGACCACGGAGATCAACCGCGTTCCCCCGACCATTCTTTCGCGTTGCCAGAAATTCGACTTTCGTCGGATCAAGACGGAGGAGATCGCCGCAAACCTCCGGACGATAGCCAGGGCGGAAGGACTTGAGGCGGACGAGGAATCGCTGATGATGATTGCACGGAAGGGAGACGGCTCCCTCCGCGATGCACAAAGTCTGTTCGATCAGGTCATCGCCCTGTGCGGGACCACGATTACCGCCGCCGGGATGATCCAGGCGATGAACATGGTGGACCAGGAGATGTATTTTCGCGTCACGGACCTGATCAAGACGGGAGATGCGAAGGGGGGCCTCGATCTGGTCGAAGAAGTCATGACGAAGGGTCACGACCTCCGCGAGTTTCTCAGCGGGCTCGCCGAACACCTCCGGAACCTCCTGATCGTCAAAGCCACCGGCGCAACGACGCTGTTGGAGACGTCGGATGTGTACCGGCGGCGCTATGCCGTGGAAGCAGCGTCGTTCCCGATGGTGGATCTCCTCCGGCTGCAGCGTTTTGTCAACGGCACCGAATCGGCGCTCCGGTGGTCGGCGCAACCGCGTTTCAAGGTCGAAGCGGACATGGTGCAGATGATCACCATGCCCCGCGCCAGGGAAGTCGGCGATCTTGTTCAGGAGCTGGATGAGTTGAAAAAAAAAACCGGTGAAGGTTCCCACTTCGCCGATGCACCCGTAAGTCCCGCCCACGTTGCTCCCGCTCCCTCCCCGGGTGTTCTTCGGGATCCTGCACCGGCCGTATCGGCAGTTCTGAGCGAGGCCGAGATATCCTCCCGATGGGGTGATTTTCTCGCCGAAGTCCGGGAAACGAAGATATCCCTTCTCTCGGTCATGGAAGGGGCTCAGCTTCTCGGCGTGAACGGCGATGTCGTCCGCCTCGGAGTGGAGGATGATTTTCAGGTCGAACGCGTGGAGAAAAACAAGAAAGCGCTGGGTGAAATGTTCCATAAGGTGTTTCACAGGAACGTCCGCCTGGCAGCGGAAGTAAGTGCCGAGGCAAAAAGGAAGCAGAAAGAAGCGGCGGACACTCCTGAGCACCCGATTATCACGGCCCTGAAACGGGAACTGGGAGCGGAACCGCTCTGAACCCGTTCGAGGAATCTCCCGGCTGTTGCTTCTGAAAGAGGTTTTTCTGATTTTGCAGCGAAGTCATTTCAAGGAATCGGAGAGCGGTCGATGAAGATGCGCGGGTGGGGTTGTGTGCTGGTGATCCTGGCGCCTCTGTGGAACGCCGCCGCAGGGGAGACCGTGATCGGCAAGTACGCCGGAGAGTTCATTTCTATCGGCGTTGGCGGCCGGGCGCTGGCGCTCGGGAGCGCCAACGTTGCTCTTGCCAACGACGTGACCGCCGGCTACTGGAATCCTGCCGGGCTCTCCCGCATCATGTATCCTCAGTTCATCCTCATGCACGATGAGCAGTTCGGGAATCTCGTCAACAATGACTATGGTGCCGTCGCAATCCCCTTTGGCGCTACCACCACGCTCGGACTCAGTGTNNGCCAACGTCAAGTTCATCCGGCGCGATTTGGGCGACCATGGCGCGACGGGGGTCGGTTTCGACCTGGGCCTGCTGTATTCGCCGATGGAAAACCTGACCCTCGGCATGAATGCGCAGGACATCACCACGACGCTCGTCGCATGGGACACAGGGAGGAACGAGTTGATCACCCCCACCCTTCGACTCGGCGGGGCCTACTTCATCAGTGCCCTCAGCGGACGCTTCGCGCCGGTTGTTGATGCCGACCTCCGTTTTGAAAACCGCCAATCCGCATCGACGACGCACATCGGTGCCGCAAGTCTCGACCTCCACGGAGGGCTGGAATATCAATTCAAGAATCTCGTGGCGCTCCGGGTCGGGTACAGCGACGTCAAGCAGCTCACGATGGGGGCCGGCCTCCATTTTCCGAAGCTGAGCATCGACTATTCGTTTGCAAAATTCGACGGCGTGAACCAACTTGACAATACGCACCGGATTTCCATCATGTTCACGCTGGAATCGGAGCAGTACAAACGCGATGCAGAGTAGGGGCGCGCGGGCATCCCATCGGACAATGCTCACGCGGCAACAATCGAACGTGCTCGTCCTGCTTCGCTCTTCCCTTCTTCCCTTTCTTCTCGCATTGCTTCTGTCGTCCTCGGGGTGCGGCACGGTCTCTCCTCCCGCATCCGTCGTTCTCCATGCCCCTGTGTTTACCTCGCGGGATGGGATTCTCCATTACCGCCTGCCGGCAGGATGGTTTGACGTCACCGCGGACTCACAGGCGACGGGGAAAGCCGTGTGGCTCATCCGGAACGATTATGCCGCANNCCGGAATCGCTCAAAATGAACGGGACGCCGGCCTGCGTCTATGACATTGCCGATGGGGCGGGCGATACGATGCGGACGATCCTGTTCGACACAGGGGACCGGCTCTATGCGGTGGCCCTCCTTCTGAATGCCGGGACCGGGGCGCCGACGGCGGAGGAAGCGTATGGAGTGCAGAAGAGCTTCGCGGAGGCGCTCCGGTGGTGAATCTACTTGGTTTCCATCACGAACACGCCGTTCCATGATGCGGGAGGCGGGTTCGCCTGGCAGATGCGCGTCCGTTCGACGTACATGGCGGACGGCATGTCGTGTGGGCGGATCGCGAGTGCCGCCCGAAAGAGCGCCAGAGCACGCTCCCATTCCCTCTCACGATACAGCCGGATCCCTTCGGCATATTTTTCGAGAAACTCCGCCGCCATCTCATCCCGCAGCTCCTCCTTCATTCCGAGCAGCTCATAGACCGTGATCGGTTCGCTTCTCCCCCTGACGGCGATCCTGTCGAGCTCCCGCCCGGCCATGACGTCACGGACCCTCTCGAACGTGTGCTGTGCCACCATCACTGTCGTCCCATATTGCTTATTCGCCCCCTCCAGACGGGATGCGATGTTGACGCTGTCGCCGATGACCGTGTAGGCGAACCGCCGGCTCCCTCCCATATTGCCGACGATCATCTCTCCGGTATTGATGCCGATGCGAATGGCAATCGGGCCGCGCCCCCGCGCCGTCCATGCTTCGTTGATGGCAGCCAGCGTTCGCTGCATTGTTAGTGCGCACCGGCAGGCCCTGACCGGGTGATCGTCCTGGGGAATCGGGGCTCCCCAGAAAGCCATGACGGCATCGCCCATGTATTTGTCCAGCGTGCCGTCGTTCTGCAGGATAACGTCCGACATCTCGCTCATGTACTCGTTCAGGAGACCGACCAGTTCTTCCGGCGTCAGCGTTTCCGCAACTCCCGTGAACCCTGCGATATCGCTAAAGAGCACCGTCAGCTCCTTCCGCTGCCCGCCAAGGACAAGCTTGTCGGGATTCGCAAGGAGCTCATCCACCACGGCGGGGTTGACGTACGTGCTGAACATCCCCTTGATCAGAAGGCGCTGCTTCCGTTCCGTGACATAATGATACGCGGTGCTCGCGACATAGCCGGCAACAATCCCAAGGACCGGCTCTGCAACCACAGCGACCACAGAGTATTTCACAAACAGAAACAGGGCTCCCACAACGACGAGAGCGATCGCGGCGGCGGCGATGAGGACCGCCTCCATTTCAAGAAGGGCATTGCGATGAGCAATGGATGTTCTGATGCCTGATGTGATGAAAAAAGTCGCCATGACCAGTCCGAGGAGCAGAACGATCTCCGTCATCCTGGATTCGTGCGTCAGAAACTCGCTCCGCAGAACGCTCTCCACGACGTTGGCATGGATTTCCACCCCGTACATCTGGGCGTTTCCCTCCCGGCCGCCGCCGACCGGCACGGGAAAGAGGTCCTTGTACTCGGGGACGGTAACCCCCACGAGAACGATCGCGTCCTTGAATGTCCCGTCGTGCAGGTAGCCATATTCAGGATCGGTAAAGGTATTGATCTGCGTCCCGGTGTCTCGTTCATCGTTCGTGGTGAATGTGGAATCGTCGATGACGTCCTGAAACTGCACATGGAGAAAAGTTCGGCTTGGGTCGTAATAGTTCACCAGAAGAGAGGACGGGTCGTACAACGGAATGATGCGTCCGGCATACCTCAAGTGATCCCCTTCCCGCACAGGGACCGTTGACGGGGGGAGACCCCACGCGNNGTATCCGAGTAGTAGAAGGGGGAGTAAAGGCGGTACACGCCATCGGCGTCGGCCCGGATGTTGACGAGGCCGAGAGCGGGATTGCCGCGGTAAAAGACATTACTGAAATCCTCTTCCTCCCGGACGATCATTGCATGCTCGCGATCAGGTTCTCGCTTACCCGCAAGGATGCCGATCCCCGTTTCCCGGAGTGCCGTGCGGAACTCGTTGTCATCCGCAGCGACGTCGGTGGCACTCAGGATGAGATCGATGCCGACGGCACGGGCCCCCGCGGCTTTCAGGTTCCTCAGCAGATGTGCATAATACGAGCGGGGCCACGGGAACCTGGCGGGGAGGGAGCGGAGGGACTCTTCCGAAATCTCCACGATAACGACGTGCGTGGAATCGGGAGGTGGTGTGGTGGCACTCCGGTATTGGAACCGGAAGTCGAGCGTCGCCAGTTCGAGGCGTTCAAGCAGGCCGAGCGTGAGGATGGGGACGCGGGTGAGGACAAAAACGACGGAGGCGACGCCGATGGTAAGCGCAAGACGAGGCGCGACGCGGCGGCATCCTGTGAGAAGAGACGAGACGCTCATCGTGTCACCTGTGGGCTTAAATGTCGCATTGGTACCGCAGGCTCACGAAGTTGTCGTCCGGAGTGCCGACGTTGCCATAGTTCGTAAACTGAAGAAGGACTTTCATCCCTTGCCGGAATGCCCATGTGACACTCATGTTGCTCACAGTTCTGCGGAAGTCCCCGAAGGTCGGGCTGTAACCCGCGTTGACCGATAGCGCGTCCGCAAGGAAGGCGTACGTGCAGTTAAAGTCAACGGTGGTATAGTCCAGCCGGCGCCGCCCTCCTGCCGTCGTCCCCGTGGGGAGATCATTCGTGTTGATGGCGACGTCCGCGGAAGTCTCGAGGGGAACGGTGAACTTGCTCGAGAGGCCGAACGCCACTGTGAGGTTTTTAACGTCAAACCGGCGCGGCGAATGGTCGGCGAGGTCGGAGGTCGAAATGCTGAGCTTTGCCGTATGCGACGCTCCTGCCACAAAATCGTACGACGACTGCAGGTAATACCGGTTGGTCATGTCATNNGTGACGGTCGTCGCCGCCTTGGCATTGTCGGTATTATCATGGAGCTGCTCGTAACCAACCGTGAGAATTGTCTGGTTGGAAAGGAGACGAATCCTGTCAAGGAGGTTGAACCCCTGGATATCCTTCCGGAGGTATGACTGCCCGAATGTCGCGTAGTCGCTGCCGCGGAAAACATATCCACCCTTCAGGGAATTGTCGAAATACTGGAGGGCAAGGCTTGCATCGTATGCGAGCGTGGAGAACTTCTTCAGCGACAGAGGCCGAAGATTGTCGTTGACCGTGATGACATGCTGGAGAACATCGCGGGCGCGCTTGACGGTCTCCGCGTCATTCTTGTAGACGGTATCGATATAGGCGTCGGTGAACGATCCGCTGGAAATGTCGCTGTTGTATGCGCTGAAGCCCCCCTGGCTGTTGAACGCGATCCGGCCGTCGTCCAACCGGAGCTTGAAGTCAGCCCCAAGGACTGCGTTCTCCTGCGGGCGAATGCCATAGAGGATCGAAGTCGTTTCGTCAATCCCGTGCAGGAATGTGAGCCCGAACTGCCAAATCTTTCCGGAACCAAAACTCGGTCTGATGGCGAAGATCTTTCGTGCGTATGTCCCATAGGCGAATTTTCCCCATGTCGCACTGTCGATCCGTCCGTAAGGAGCGCCGGGGTCGCGGGCATACTGCACGGCAAAACTGTCGGCCGAAAACGTGTTGACGAGCGATCCTTCGACTGCCCGAACGGTGGAACCCGCCGTGAGGTCGATCCGAAAATCCCCGAGGTCCAACCCGGCATTCACGCCACGGACCCTCTTCCCNNTTTGCCTCCGCCTTGATGCGGACGCGGTTGTACCAGGTCCCTGTCTGTTGTACCTCCTCCCGGCGCGATTCGGCGTCCAGGTTGACGCCGTAGGAGAATTCCCTCTCGTGCCGGGGCATGAAGACTCCGCCGCTTTCCCCGGTGACGGTGAACGGAAGAGAAGCAACATGAGCGAGCGTGCCGTCCCGGTCGAACAGCCGCACCGTCACCCGGTGCTGACCGGGGGCGAGCACGAAGGAGAGGTTTTCCGGGACGAGGATGATCAGATCATCGCTGAAGACGCATCCGACGGTGACATCGGCACCGTCGAGAAGGACCTCGGTGGCCCGGCGTGTGACCGTCGTATCGGCCCGAAGCAGGGAAATGGAGACAACGACGTCTGCGGGATCAAGAACGCCGAAACGGTCCGGGCTGAGGAACACCACCTGCATATCCTCCGCCTCTTCATCGACGACCGTCACACGCATGGTCCGTTCGGGAGATGCGGCAAGAGGATTCGCCGACTCTCCGAGCGGGTATGTCTCCAGCGATCCATCGTGCAGAGCAAGAACAATATAGTATTCGAGGAAGGGAGGAAGCACAACGCCGGCCGGCAGCGTGGCGCTCGCGGTATTCCCGGTCAGATCCATGTCCGCCTGGCGGTACTCGGTCTCGCCGAAAGGACGGTAGAAGAGAAGGACATGGTCGACCCCCTCCACCTGTTGTAATGTCGCGGTGAGTGTCAGGGGAGTTTTTCCCGGCGCTTCGGAGGGGTCAACGGAGGCGATCCTGGTGTTCACCTGCCCGACAGAAGGGATGACGGCCGCAACGATCAAGAGGATTGAGGGGAGGAGTCTGTTCATCGCACGATAGGGNNTCAGGAATCATTCGCGGTACTCAATCCGGAGCTTCTTCACCTTGCCGGAACCGCTGCGAAGTTCCATCTCAAGTGTCTTCTGCTGCTCTCCCGTCATCAGCGCCTCTTCGGCTTCACGTCGCTGTGCGGGGCTCGATGGCGACGTCCCGATCAAGCCGTCCCTCCCGGAGATCCCGGTCTCGCCGGACTCGACTTCGACGGACGATGAGGAGAACCTGTTGACAAAATGAATCGTCCCCTCGAGAACCGTAAGAGTGTCGGAGGAATCGGCGGCGGCGAACATCCCGGCGGTGCCGCGAATGGAGGCGACCGACGTAGGGGACGTGAACCGGAACTCCTCGTTGGGGTTCTGTTTGGGGATCCTGAAACCAATGGCGCCGGCGCCCATCTCCACCGCCTTGGAAAACGAGCGCTCGTGCAACGTCCCGGTGACGGTGAGTTCGGACTTCTCCCGGATGCGAATGAGACTGTTGTCCGCGAATTTCACAATNNGCCACAGTGGGGCGCGAGCTCGGCGGATCGGCGGCAAATGCCCGGTCACCGCACGTCAGGAGAAGAACAGCAACGCAGCCGGAAAAGAGGGATTTCATGAGGTCACCATCGGCGAGGTTCGTCATTCCTCCATCTCAAGGGAAAGAACGGCGTCGGGGTTGGTACGGAACAGTTGAATCAAACGGAGAAGGTCGGCTTGGGTCACGGGTGTACCGTTGACCCGCAGACCGCCGGAGGGACTCATACGNNGGTGACGCGACGGTGAACGAGCGGAGAGGACTCCGGAGGAGAAGATCGCTTCCTCCCGACGTCGCGACAAGGCCTTCCACGAACCACACGTACGTCCCGCCCGGTTCCAGCGACCGGACGCCTGAGGAAGGATATGCATAGGAATTGGCCGATGTCTCAACGCTCAATTGTGGAATTCCGGATGCCGTCTCTTCGAGGGACGCCTGGTTTGGCAGTTGCTCGAAGACCAAAAGCCGCGAACGGTAGCCATCGAACTGCCATTGGAAGAGAGGAAGCAGATTTGCGTTCTGATCTCCATCGACGGGGAAGAGAAGGTCAACACGCGTCGGATTCGTCAAGGTGAATGCAAATTCATCGCTGCTGCTTTGCATCCCGCCGACCTCTGTGACGGTGACAGAAAAGGTGTATGTTCCCGCGGGAAGCGCTCTGCCGGGAAGCGCCGTTCTCTGAATGTCGCTGATCGCGGCGGAGTTCTTCTCGTAAAGCGAATCCTTCAGGAGATGGGCGCCGCCGATGTCGAGATTGGTCACGATGAGCGACGGCCCCAGGGCGAACGCCCTCGTCGTCAGGACGATCACGCCATCATAGGTTGTCTGCGAGCCCGCGAGATACACATTGGCTCTCACCGTCATGACTGCCGGAACGATGTGTCCGGTCGTATTCGTAATGGTGATCGTGAAGAGAAGCTTGGGGGTTGTGGCGTTGAGGAAATCGACGTCGCTGATGGAAAGAATGTTGACGGGAGAGGCGACCGTGGAAACATTGATCCCCCCCTGGCTCCGTGCAGTGGACGGGGGGAAGAAGAAAATTGCGCAGAACGCCGCCGCGGCCATGCCTGTACGAGCCCGCGAATGAAGTGTCATACCTTTGCTCCGAATGTGCGCCGGAGGTGGGGGAGGACCGCCGCCGATTGTCAGAAATGGACGATGTCGTTGAAGACGACGTATGCCATGAACAGAAGCAGGACGGCCATGCCAAACTTCTGAACGCCGATCTTCACCCTTGCCGGGATTTCCCTGTGAAAAATCCCTTCGTAGACGAGGAACATGAGGTGTCCGCCGTCCAGCGCGGGGAAGGGAAGAATATTGAGTAATGCAAGGTTGATGCTCAAGAGCGCCATAAAGCTGATAAATGTCAGGAATCCGAGATCAGACGACTGCGAGGCGAGCTGTGCAATACGGATAGGGCCGCCAACGGACTGCGAAAAAGCCGTTTTTCCTGTTGCGAGCTGCCACATCTGCTTGATGAAGAGCGCAGTGGTATTAACCATATACTTTGCCGCTTCCGGAAGCGCTCCGAGAAGAGAATAGTCGAACCGCGTCGTCACCCCCGTGTAGCGGGCGCCGAACGATATGCCGATAAGTCCCTCTCCCGTCGGTGTCACGGTGCCGCGCAAAGTGTCGCTGCCGCGCAGCCATTCGATGGGAATCGGCTTGCCGGCGTTTTCCTTCACGATCTGACGCACGCGCTGGTCATATTGCAGCGGCGTGCCGTTCATTGCGAGAAGAACATCGAGGGGCTGCAGACCCGCTTTCGCGGCGGGTTTCCCCGGCTCCACCGACCCGATGACGATCTCCGTGTTCACCGGAATAATGCCGAACGGCGTCTGCGCGGGATCAGGAATCGAGGTACGGCGGAACGTCAGGGGAAGCTCTGCCCCTCCCCGCATGACGGTCACCGTGACATCGCCCTGCAACGCTTCCGTGTAGAGGTCATCGTAAAGCTGCTGCCAGTTGGTGACCTTTGCACTGTTGATGTCGACGACCTTGTCGCCCGCCTGAAAACCGCCGTGCGCGGCGGGACTGTCCTCGATCACATAGCCGACTTCCGTCGTTTCCCACAATGTCCGGCCGTTGGAGTATTGCACCCACCAGAAAATCACCAGAGCGAGAAGAAGGTTCATAAGCACACCGGCCGAAATCACGAACATCCTCTGCCAGATGGGCTTGGCGCGGAATTCCCATGGTTCGGGCGGCTTGTCGAGAAACTCGACGTCCATGCTCTCATCCACCATTCCCGCGATCTTCACATAACCGCCGAACGGGATCCATGAAACACAGTAATCGGTCTCTCCAATCTTCCTGCCGATCGCGCGCGGGGGAAAGCCGATGGAGAATCTGTCCACCCGCATGCCGCACAGCTTTGCGGCGAGGAAATGTCCCAGCTCGTGGACGAAAACCAATACACCGAGCGTCACAAAGAAATCAAAAGCTATCTTGAGGATATGCATGAAGGGGGATGTCAGGAAATGGTGAGGGCAAATTCATCGCGCGTTCTCCGGCGCGTTTCGGCATCGATACGTTCAAGGTCCTGCATGGTAAATTCGTGCGCCGGTGTATGCGCATTCAATGCTTCACGGATGACCGCCGGGATGGCGCAGAAGGGAAGCTTCCCCGCCAGGAACAACTCCACAGCCACCTCATTGGCGGCGTTCAGGACGGCAGGTGCTGTTCCCCCCATGGCGAGGGCGTGAGAAGCGAGGGGAAGACAGGGAAACCTCTCTGTGTCGGGGGGAAGAAAGGTCATGTTCCCCAGTTCCGCAAAATCGACCCGCCGGTACTGCGAGGGGAGCCGCTCGGGATAGGTGAGGGCATACTGAATGGGAAGCCGCATGTCGGGCAACCCGAGCTGCGCTTTCACCGACCCGTCGACAAATTCCACCATGGAATGGATGATCGACTGCGGATGGACAACCACATGGATCTTCTCCGGCGGTATCCCGAACAGCCAGTATGCCTCGATCACCTCCAGTCCCTTATTCATCAGCGTGGCAGAATC
>PMNE01000026.1:14847-16665 GCA_003162635.1 Ignavibacteriota bacterium | reverse complement strand
TCCTTCCCCGCCTCGACGGCGCGCAAAGTCGGCTTCAGTCCCGCGAATCCAACAAGGGCGTTCAGCACGATATCGACATCGCCGCGACTGACAACTTCCGACAGTCCTTCTTCTCCGGAGAGCACCTCCGTCAATCCGTCGATGCTCTTCCGCAATGTGCCGGCGGCGCCGGGTTCGAGCACCACGACTCCCCGCGGATGGCATTGGTTGATTTGCTCGCGCAAAAGGTCGATATTCTTATGCGCGGTAAGATAGGTCACCCGGAACCGGCCGGGGAATCCCGCGATAACTTCCAGGGCATTCCTGCCGACGGAGCCGGTGGAACCGAGAATTGCTATGTTGCGTGGATTGTTCATCAATTGGGGTTATCGCCCCTCTCAGGAGGGGCGCAACTTGTTCAAGGTACGCAAATCGGCTCAGTCTATCAAGGAANNTATGAACGCGCGGCAACGCTGTACCAGGAACTGATGGGCGGCGATCCGCGCAATCCTATCTTTCTCGAAGCCCTCCAGCGTGTCTGGATGCAACTCAAACGGTACGATGACATCGCCGTGCTCCTCCGAAGTCGCCTGCTGGGGTCGCGCGCCGATGTGGTTCTGCGAACGACGCTGGGAACGGTGTTGTACCGGTCGGGAAAAGAAACGGAAGCTGTCGCCGAATGGGATTCGGCACTCGCGGTCGATCCCGCCAACGCAAACACCTACCGGATCGTCGCGTCGGCCCTCATCGAGAATCGGCTCCTCGATCGAGCCGTGGGGATCTATCGCCGCGGCCGGGAGGCGACAAAGGATCCGGATCAGTTCACGCTGGAACTTGCCCAGACCCTTGCGGCGGGGATGGACTTCGAANNCTCACCCTCCTTGCATGGTTGTTGATGGAAGGGAAGGCGTTTGACCAGGCATTCGATGTGGAGCGGCGCATCGACGAACTCTCCCATGCCGGCGGAAGCGTGATCCTGCAATTTGCGGAACAGGCCTATCATGCGAGGGCGTATGACATCGCCGCCCGTGCGTATCGAGAGGCAATCAATATCCCTCTTTCTCCCGAGAAATTGCCGGCAGCCGAATACGGCGAGGCGTGCGCGCTCAACGAGATCGGGTCGCTTTCCGACACCGTCGCGTCCGGAGCGGCGTCTCCCACGGAAGCGCAGCCCCGTCTCTCCGCTGCGATGGCGCAATTCCGGTCGATCATGGAAAAGTACCCCCGGTCGGAATTTGCCGCCCGATCCGAATACCAGATCGGCATCATGCAATATGACCGGCTTGCGGATCTTGATGGCGCACTCGCTTCGTTTGAGCATGTCCTCGCCCAAACGGCGCAGACCAATGTGTTCCGGTTCGATGTTGAACTGATGATCGGCCGGCTTCACATCACGCGGGGCGATACGGCGCGGGCGGTGATCCGCTTCGCCGATGTTGCTGCCGCGCCCGGCGCTCTTCCCGATCAGAGCGATGAGGCGGCGTTCCATCTTGCGGAAATAGATTATTTCGGCGGCAGATTCGGGGATGCCGCCAAGCGGCTGGAGGGGATCGTCGTTAATCTGAAAGCGGATTACGCGAACGACGCACTGCGATTCCAGTCGTTCCTGCAGGAGAATATCAAAGTGGCTCCTGAGGCGCTCCGGGAATATGCGCGGGCGGATTTCCTCGCCCGTCAGGGGAAAAAGACGGAGGCAGTCGCGCTCATGCGAGATGTCGTTGCGCGCTACCCCCGCACGCCGCTGGTCGATGATGCGTTGATGTGCATCGGGGGACTTCAGTTTTCCGCGGGGTTTTATGCCGACGCCGTGGCAACGTACGAACGGCTGCTGACGGATTT
>PMNE01000026.1:13711-14838 GCA_003162635.1 Ignavibacteriota bacterium | reverse complement strand
CCGCTCTCTTTCGCGTTTCCGCAGGCGAAGGTCCTCATCCCCATGGATCTTCAGCAGACGGATCACCTCAAAGCGTACGGCATCGCGTATTGGGTGCTGACCAAGGGCATTCAGATCGACTGGCTCCTGAACTACCGTGGCGGCTCGTTCATGGTGGATGCGCAGGATGTGATCGTTACCGAGTGCCGCGTGCGGGGAGTTTCGTTTGAGAGCGTTGGCGCTGCAGATGCCGCAGCCATCTACGCAGAGGTGCAGCGGGAAGACAACAATATGGATGTGGTCCGTCTGGAAAAAGCACCGAGGATCGCGGTGTATGTACCCCCGGGATTCAGGCCGTGGGACGACGCGGTGACACTTGTCCTTGAGTATGCCGAGATCAAATACGACAAACTATGGGACGATGAAGTGCTGCAGGGGAAACTCAAGGAGTACGACTGGCTNNGTCTCCGAGCTGAAGAAGGCGGTGGCGCGCGCCATCAAGGCGTACATCGGTTCCGGAGGGTTCATGTTCGCCATGTGCTCGGCGACCGACACGTTCGATATCGCGTTGGCTGCGGAAAATACCGACATTTGCGATGTGATGTACGACGGCGATCCGCCGGACCCCGATGCGCAGCAGAAGCTGGATTTCTCGAAGACCCTGGCCTTCACGAACTTTACGCTGGAAAAGAACCCGCTTCGGTACGAGTATTCGGACATCGATATTCCTCCCAGCGACATGCTNNATGCTCACACAGGACCACGTCAACGTCATCAAGGGATTCCTCGGCCAGACGACCGGTTTTAAGAAGGAGCTCATCAAGACGAGCGTCATTATCATGGCGGAGAAGGCGGGAACGGACCAGGTCCGCTATCTTCACGGCAACTACGGGCGGGGGACGTTCACGTTTTACGGCGGTCACGATCCGGAGGATTACCAGCACGCGGTCGGGGATCCGCCGACGGATCTCTCGCTGCACAAGAACTCCCCGGGCTACCGGTTGATATTGAACAACATTCTNNCTCCCTGGCCCGTCGCCCGACGGCGCTTCGCAGTTCAAGGATGTCTACGGGACAGGATTGGGCGGCGGCGTGCATTTTGATGTGTCGCTGATGGTCGTCAGCTTCCGTCTGTCGGCCGACTATAT
>PMNE01000026.1:0-13565 GCA_003162635.1 Ignavibacteriota bacterium | reverse complement strand
AATTCGAGCTACGTCCCGATTACCGTAGGCGTGACATTCTGAGGAGTAATTCAGGGGTAGAATCATTCCCTAAGAAGGGTAGCCAACCAACGACAAAGAAGTGGTCAAAACATAGGTGAATTTAGCGTTTTGTTGGGGGGGACGGTAATGTCAAAACCTATAGCTTATATATTGAGTTCATTCATAGCAGCCGACACTGCCAATGGTGGCCGACTCTTTTTTCACTTCAGCACGACCCACTTGTTGTGGGCCCNNCCCGCGATCTTCCTCACGATAATCCCACCCGCATCTTCAGCACAATGGGTGCCAACCCATGGCCCAGTTGTGCGAGGCGACTTCGTTGCGGGAGGAGAGGGCGCAGCGCGGGATGTTATTCGTGGTCACTGAAAGGTCGAGTTTGTTGAGTGGATTGACCATTCTGACAAAGCCATGCCAGTCGAGCCAAAATGATAGGGATCAAGACGAAAGTGACAAAACGGGGCTTGAGCGTCGGCGCTATCTTCAGATGTCGGCCGTTGTTTCTGTTCCGGTAAGGCGCCCACCAGGTTGGAGACTTCTGGGAGACAATTCCCCATCTCACTACGAGTCGATAGGTTGCAAGAGGTTACAAGAATCCATATTGGGCCTACCATGAACATAAGAATACATCCAGATGCAGAGGCCAACTTCAATTCAAAATCAGAAGAATTGCTTCTCTTAATAGCTCCGCATGTTGGAGAAGAACCGCGGGACACTTTTCCGTCCGATATATACGTCGAACATATTTTCACTGAGAAGGAACTTATCGGCAAGACGGCTCATTCCCTGGTGGACTTCAAGGGAAACGAGATGGCACGGTTCTTTGAATACAAGGGCAAGTCGGTCGGGCTGAAAGATGATGCGTACAAATCATACTCGAAGTTATGCGAAGCAATCCAAAGGACTTCGAGTCTCTCGGACACCGTTAGCTTGACAACCGTTAAGAAGGTTACCTTTGAGTGGTTGCAAGGCCGTTACGAGGGTACTATTAACACGCCCCTCCTATCATTTGCCATCCCTCAATTTGAATCCACAATCCAGCCCTTGAAGATTCTGATCCCTATTTATGCCTTGATGATACAATCGGAATTTTCCGTTGGAAGGGTCACATTTCAACCAATAACAGCAGTGTTGATTGACGAATGGCAAAACAAAATGGTTATTGGTCGTTCAGAGGAACAAAAAGCGCGTATGACGGAGTACGTTCAACATGAGCGCAAAAAGATTCAGGGTTTGGCCGCAGGGATTCTGAGAATTACGGCCGAAAAGGAGAGGGCGGGGCAGATTGCTCTCGAAGAGGTAGAGCGTATGCTGAATCTTTTGCGCTTCTGGGAACCCGTAAATTTTCACCCGGCGCTTGTTTCTCATTGTGCGATACTTGGCAAACAGAATCAACAAACCACAAAATATTACGTATTTGAGAACAGCATTTTGAGCGGTTCAGCAACTTCAATTTTGGACAAGGGGTACCAACCGTGGAAGATAGATGATGGATTCATCGGAGTCATTCAGCAAGATGGCTTGTCGCTCATAAATGAGATTCTATCAAGTGGCAAGAGGACAACGCTCCAAAAGACAATCCTTGATAGCCTTCAGCTCTATTCCAAGTGCGGACTATCTGTCGATTATTCCGACAAACTCCTTTATCTCTTGGTCACGTTAGAATCGGTTCTCCTGAAAGGCAGTTCTGAACCCATTCAGCAAAATGTTGGCGAGCGGATGGCCTTTGCGCTGTCCCCGAATCGCTTGGAGAGAATGAAGATTGTAAGTAATTTCAAGCAAGTCTATGACCTTCGATCCAAATTTCTTCATCATGGAAATGACATTGAAAGCGTGCATGTTGATGCACTGCAGGAATTTATGTTGAACGTATGGAATTTTCTTAGGTTTGTGATTCATTCGCATAATAGATTTCAGACCCGCGAACAATTGATAGATGCGATTGACAATGTGAAGTTCACCTAATGCGATTGAGGGATAGCCGCCGGTTCTTTTCTCTGTTGCCTAGAATTTACGTTTGTCACAGTGTCAGAGCGCGTTCCGATCGGGACAACGAATTGACGTTCAATGCTTGATGCGCTCGCCGCAACGAGTGTCGCCCTAATCCTCAATAGGGAGGCCAATCCGGAATGAATGGACTAGAAGGGCAGGTGGGAAAAAAGAGATCTCTATCCCCTCTTCATAGCAGCGACAGTGCGACATCGGTGTCAACACAACGGATCTTCGTCCCCGCGCTGTTAATGAATACTCCATCTAATCGGCGGAGGTCCGTGTCGGTTGTGATTATCAGTTCAGCATTGTTCAAGATTGCAGTGACCACATGAAGGGAATCCGCGGCATGGATCCCACTTATTTGCAGATGCGATTCCTCCAACATTCGAGTAATAACCGTTGGCGTTAAATCAAGTAAGACGATTCCGTATGTTTGAATAGTTGCAAAACCTTGTAAGACTGTAGCGCGGGCTGACGGAATTATGTACTTGTCCTTGTATGAAACACCCTTTGTTGAAGCCTGTAGGTCTTCAAATACGGCATGCTCGAGTTCAAATAAGGTCAACGTTGAGGTAATTCCCTTATGAGACTTCTTCTGGATCTCGCTGAAACATGATGTAGCATCCTTGCTTAATCTGCTACGCGCTCTCCCTCGCCGAGAGGCTCCACGCATCCGAGCACCAGTGAGGCTTCTGTAAATCAGATAATCAAAGAATACTCCGGTATCAACATAAATTATCATCTGGAATGTTCCCCCTTAAGAAGCTCGACGGGGTCAATAATCCTAAGATGATCGATTGTTTTGTGCTCGAGAAGTTTTCTGTCGAGGGTCACAAACACATCACAAGCTGTCACAGCAGTAAGGAGGTTGAGATAGTCATTTGAATGTGAGAGTTCGTTGCGCAATTCGTTTAGTCGAGCCGAAACGATTTCCCACGGACCTTCTTTGAGGTTCAATATCTCAACATTAGAGAGAGCCCTTTCAAGCTTGGCTTGGGGATTTCCCGTTCTACTCTGTGTCAAATTCCACGAATGTAAGACCTCTTGCGTCACAACGGGGCTGACATAGTAATGATATTTTGATGTAATCCTATTATCGAATAGATGAAGTGTATTCCTTTCACCGCGTACGAATGAAAGAATAACGCTCGAATCGAGAAATACATTCAATTCGCGTTCCTCTTTAATATCATCCATCTGATTTTGTCCACGCTAAATGTTGACGACTCGACGTGCATAATCTCGCTAATCCGGTCTGCGAACAAGGAGAGCGCTCTTGAAGTAGTCGTTTGAGATGCCTTCGATCTGATTGGAGCCCCCACTTACAAACAGCGGATTTACTTGAATGGAGAATGCCCCAGAAAACAGTAGCACTCGGAATGAGCAGCTCACCATGCTCTCTGCCACAAGTTAGCAAGTTCGATTTTCATGTTCAACCACAAAACTACTGCTCCCTTGATGCAGGACAGTTAGTCGAAGAACGGCTATTGGCAAGCGGCGAGCAAGTAACCAAAGATAAATGAGGCCTTTCCATTCGATTACTTCGAGGGTCTTCCGCAGGTTGAGGATGAGCTATTCAAGGGCGGAATAGTCTCGCCTCCTCCTATCTTATCATAACCTTCACCATTTAGGGATTCTCCCCGAAAGATCAAGCGCATTGAATTAAGTTGGCTGGCTGGTGGTGAAAACCGGGGCATACGTATATCCGCAGCTACGAGAACAAGAGCTGGTCGCATACTCGCAATTCGACAAGTGTCGGATGATTGGCAGTATTATTGCGGCTCTTAAGCACTCCGAGCCAACTTTCTTTCCATCGCTTCTTGAACTGTTTTGCAGCAGGCGTTTTCCTCGAGGCGGTTTGCCAGTTTATAACGTCGTTTGAGGACAAACTACTTGTAATTTGGTGAGAGTCTATGAATTGGTTGAAGAGTGAAGGCAAGAATATGCTTGACTTATTGGCCAGGTAAGATTATCTTACCTTAGGTAAGAAGGGAGGAGTCCTTGGACAGAAACAAGGTTCTTGAGTCACTCGTGAATGCCATTCACGGCATACAGTCAATGAGCAATCGGGCATTATCTGAAGTGAAGCTCGATGATGTGCCCATCGACAAATATGATGGGTTCGACAGCTTAAGTGGATTGGAAGCCACCATAGTCTTGGCGGGTGAGCTCGGCATAGACGATGACGGCAAAGAAAATTTCTTTATTACTCGAGATGGAAGACGTGCAATGACAGTCTCGGAGATAGTGGACAGAGTGCATTCACTGATTCAGGAGTGACCAACATTATGTCTGATTCAGCGAAGAAACGAGCTGCCATCTCTGGCAGACTTGCGATGGCGAGGAAGATGGCTGGTTTGTCACAAGCCCAGGTGGCGAAATTGTTAAATCTCCATCGACCGACGATTTCGGAACTGGAGGCGGGAAGGAGAGGGGTGAGCGTCGAAGAGCTCACCAAGCTTGCCGAGATATATGGCGTTGGATTGTCTTGGCTTGCATGTACCGACACCGATTCTCCAAATCCAGTTAAGGACTNNAAAGGCCGATCTTGACCGAGTCATAGAATTGCTCACAGCGATTGGGGTTTCAAGGGAGTCGGAGTGAAGGTTGACCAAAGAACTCTCGCCAGACAAGCTCTGGCAAAAGCGATGCGTGTGAGGCAAATGGGGCACAAAACGCTATGGGAACCCTTGTGCATCTTTGATCTCGTCGAATCGCTTGGGGTCGAAGTACGGTTCTGCGACATCTCCAGTATGGAGGGGATGTATTGCAGGGCTTCTCAACCGATTATCTTGATCAATTCTCTTCGCCCCAGCGGACGCCAGGCTTACACGTGTGCACATGAGCTTGGTCACCATGTTTTCGGGCACGGAACCTGTATAGATGAATTCGAATATGTCAAGGCCAGACATTCGCCAATTGAGTTCCTCGCAGAAGTTTTTGCGGGTTTCTTGTTAATGCCTAAGCTAGGAGTTCAACGGGCGTTCAATATTCACAAATGGGAGCCATCATCTTTGTCCCCACTTCAGGCTTATTATTTAGCCGGTTTCTTTGGGGTGGGATATTCGACATTCCTACTTCACATCAATCGCACACTAAACCTATTACCTGAGTCCACAAGTAAGAGCCTTGAATGCAAGAGGCCTCTGGAAATACGATCAAGCATTCTGGGTGAAGAATGTAGTCGGAACCTTCACATCGTGGACAATCTGTGGACGTCTCGTTCGATTGACATAGAGATAGGTGACTTCGTACTTGCTCCCCAAGAATCCATTCATGAAGGCAAGTGTCTCGAACATGTTGATATGATAAAATGCGGCTCTTTGTTCAGAGGCGTTTCTCAGGGCGTGGGGCGGATCTCGGTCGGGGAGGAGAAATGGTGTGGATTTGTTCGAATATCGAAGAAGCAATTCGTTGGGCGAAACATTTACAGATACTTAGATGATTCCCAGAGCGACGATGTGTCTTGAAACCATACATGAAAGCAATTTGTCACTTGCTTGGGCAAAGGCCTTCTTAAAGGTTCTGAATTCGGGTCAATCCCAGGTTTCACCTTTGATAGTGAAAATATCAGACTTCCCAAACCAGACGATTCCCGAAGACCCGGAGATCAGAAGGTCTTTGGATGATAGCCTGGTTCGAATGCAACTGCAAAGCGTTAACAGAGTGGCTAACACAATATTTCCACATTCGCTGTGGAATCCCGACTTGGCCCGCGGTGTTCTTTTTGATCGGTACAAAAGAATATGGCCACGCATCAAAATCGATCGTCTGAATAGATACGGCGTTTACTTTCATCGGTTGATTGCCTTTGAGGATGGCGAGAGCGAGGTCAACCAACTGGAGCATATTATTACGACGTGGAACTCTCACAACCACAGACACAGTGCGCTCCAAGCCGCGTTGTTTGATCCGCGCAAAGATCACTCCCGCAGTAGGCTCAGGGGATTCCCATGCCTCCAGCAAGTTGCATTCTCACCTATTGGAGCTAATGGACGAGGGGGCCTTGCCGTGCTTGGCTTCTACGCGACACAATACATATTTGAGAAAGCATACGGCAATTATGTCGGCCTTTTCAGGCTCGGACATTTCATGGCCAAGGAGATGAATCTAAGACTAACGGAAATGACATGCATCGCCTCCTATGCCAAGTCAGGGAATACGCCACAAACGGCATTACATGATTTAAGAGCTGATCTGGAGACAAAGCTCGGATTGCCTTAACTTAAACAATTATGCAGAAGCTTTGCCTGAAGCCTTTACGGGCAACTCTTCGACTGGCGACAATTAACCGACAGATGAAAAATGGGCCACGATATTATTCGCCTCTCCGTTGACGCTAACATGAATATTGATCTGTTGATCTCTCCTTGGGTTTTGGGGATTCTATTGATCATTTTCGCTTTAATTGTCATTCTCAGAAGTATAAGATGGAGATGGCAACTCGTTAAGGTAAATGTGGAGTTAGGAGGGGTCGGGCACGTGGAGCTCAGACCCAATTTGGATGATATCCAAATTGCATATCGTATATGGGTAGAACTTGTCACCAGAAAGGCCGCGATACCAATTGATCCAGAGCAAGATGTGATTGTAGAGGTTTACGATTCTTGGTATGCACTTTTCGGAAAGATCCGTCAATTGCTGGCAGATGTCCCGAGCCAATTGATAAGGAAGAATAACAGCACCAGCCAACTTGTTCGGATCGCCACTGACACTCTGAATCAAGGTCTCCGCCCACATTTGACTCGTTGGCAGGCGCATTTTCGGACGTGGTATGCGCATAGGACGGATCAACTCAAGATGAAGTCCCCACAAGCACTTCAGAAGGAATTTCCCGAGTTTCATGAAATGATCGCAGAGATGCTCAAGGTAAACAAACAACTGATCCAATATGCGAGTGAGCTTCAAAAGATTGTTCATAGGTAAGATAACCAAATTAAACAACTGACTCAGGGGAAAAGGGGGTCTTATGCAAATGGATATGAAGAACATCTTTGTCAGCCATGTGCACGAAGATGACGACCTTCTTCAAAATCTCAAGGAATTGCTGGACCGGAGTGGCTACGAAATCAGAGACGGCTCGATTGATAGTTCAAAACCCAACGCGGCGAAAGATGAGGACTATATCAAGTCACAGATTCTCGCACCTCGGATCAGATGGGCCAGCGCACTTGTCGTTCTGGTCACTCCAAATACTCACGAGAGTACTTATGTAGATTGGGAAATTGAATATGCGCAAAAGGAAGGAAAGCGAATCGTAGGCGTTTGGGCTCACGGCGGCCAACGATCGGACCTTCCCGACAATCTGAATAAGTATGGCGACGCTGTGGTGGGATGGCAGGCTGACCGAATAATGGATGCAATTTCGGGTAAGATCAACAATTGGTTTGGGCCTGGNNGGGGAGGACTTTGGTGAACGTTCTATACCGCGGTACAATTGTTAGCATTGAATATCGAGAACATGAAACTCTACTCATACGTAGTCGCTCGAGATTATGGGTTTGCCCCCAATCCATTTTACGGCGTTTGCACTCTTGCTACGTGCAAGCCAGAGATCCGTCAACACGCACAAGTTGGCGATTGGATCATTGGAACCGGCTCAAAGCGCTATGGGCTGGCCGGACGATTGGTATTTGCAATGAGGGTTGCTGAGACTCCAACGTTTGAGGAATATTGGGTCGATAACCGATTTCTATTGAAGAGACCTTTTCTACGCGGCAGCTTTAAGCAGGCTTTTGGTGACAATATCTACCACCGTGATCCTCAAACTGAAAAATGGCTTCAGGAGAATTCGCATCACAGCCTCTTAACCGGCAAAGCTAATTGGTCAAATGTTAAGCATGACACCCACGCCAACAGAGTTCTCGTCGGAACTGAATTCACTTATTGGGGCGCATCTGCTCCCTCCATTCCTGTTCGTTTTCGCAGACAGCAAATTTACGATGTTTGTGCTCACAGGGGGCACAAATGCATCTTCCCTCAACAATTTGTTGATTCATTTGTGTCATGGTACAAGTCTCTCCTTGTGACGGGATATGCTGGACAACCGAAGGAATTTCCAGAATAGAGGAGGAACAGAATCATGTCCTTCTTGTCGAGTGAAAGCCTCAAACGACGCTTACCGAGATTGATTATTCCTTACGATAAATCTTGTGTTAGCTCGGGCGCGTATGAACTCCACTTGGGTTCGGAAGTATTTGTTACTTCGGAAAGCTCAAAAACGAATCTCCAACCAAACGAACAAATCTCTATTCCGCCGGGGCAATTTGCTCTTCTTTTGACACAAGAGGAGGTGGCCATCCCCGACGACTTAATCNNTCCAGGGTCTCGTGAATGTGTCTGGCTTTCATGTTGATCCAGGCTTCAAGGGCAGACTAAAATTCTCGGTATATAACGCCGGGAGCCAAAACATAATCTTGACAAGAGGGGTAGCGCTGTTTCCAATTTGGTATTCAGAACTTGATCGCCCGACAAAAGACATCTACAATGGAAACCATCAACGTCAGATGTCAATAACCGATGAAGATGTCCGATTGTTACAGGGGCAATTGGCCTCGCCAGCCGTACTAAAGACCGAGATCGATGCGCTTAAGCAAAAGTTCAAATTCTACGGAAAGCTTGTGAAGGGTGTGATTATTGGCCTAATAGTTGCTCTTGTGATCTGGCTCGTTTCCAGCTCGGCTGGGCCCCTTGACCGCGAACTCTCTAACCCAGTTGGCCAAAGCAAGCCCATACAGGATATTGATCCGCACGTTTCACCTGACACGGTTTCGCGTAGGCCCCAGGGTGCAGTAGAATCGACGGCCAAGGAATCCCCTTCGACGAAGAAAAGAGCTACTAAGTGAAACACAGGAGGGATGACTCGCTTGCGCGGCTAAAGGTGTGTGACAAAGTCCGCGGCTTAAAGCGAGGGCACCTCTACGTGATTGAAGGCCCCGACGGTGTAGGGAAAACAACGCTTGCCTTGGGACTCGTCAGAGCACTTTCTTCGACTGGCAGAGAATCCTGCTATGTCTCATTTCCAGGCAAGGCTGGAGGATCACTGGGAAAAGTTGTTTACGATCTACATCATGGCCGCGGTCAGTTTCGGCTTTCTCATCTGAACCAGACGAGTCTGCAGATCTTGCACATCGCCGCGCACATCGACCTGATAGATGGACAGATCAAGCCCAAGCTGAACAAAGGAGTCAACGTGGTACTTGATAGGTTCTGGTGGTCTTCCGTTGTCTATGGAAGAATCTTCGGTGCCAATAGATCATCCTTGGAGTTGCTTGCAGAGTTAGAATTGCTGCATTGGGACTCTGTTATGCCGGCAGTCGCGTTTCTGATAACAAGATCAAAACCCATCGGGCTCAAGAAGAACCGCACCTGGGAAGGACTCCGCCGAGAATACGTCCGAATAGCCCGAACAGAAAGAGATAAGTACCCTGTCCAAGTCGTTCGGAATGAAACATCAATTTGCAAAGCCCAGCTGGAGATGCGCAGGACAATTTCCCAGATCCAAGATCACGATCAGTGACTCCCCAACATAAAATGACTTCACAATTGAACCTGTTTCAAACGAGGACCAAATGCAAGCCATCGGAGAAGGGTCCGATGATATTTAGCAAGTTGGCTCCCGTGAAGCCCACCGTAGTCTTAGATACATATTGGAAATTCGCCTGTAGTCGCCAAGAGATTTTCCATCGTCGTNNGTCGTCGGTTAAACGGCGAAAAGAGACCATGGACAAGTGACCCAATTTTGAGAGGATACAAGTTCACCAATGCTTACCGTGCCTCTGATCGAGTCAGTCAGTATCTTATTAGAGAAGTTATATACAAAGGCGACCAAAATATTGAAGAAGTGTTCTTTCGAATTCTGTTGTTCAAGCTTTTCAATAAGATTGAAACTTGGGAGACCCTGCAAGAACAATTTGGGAATATCTCGTTTTCCGAATATTCGTTCAATGCGTACAATTCTGTTCTTGACTCTGAAATGGCCAAAGGCAATCGCATCTACTCGGCGGCATACATAATGGCGTCGTGTGGTACCGCATTCGGTCATCCCAGGAAGCATAGCAACCATTTGAAACTTCTTGAGAATATGATGAACGACGAGGTCCCCCTTCGGATTGCCGAATTGAATTCGATGAGGCAAGTCTTCGACCTACTGAAATCCTACCCAGGTATAGGGGATTTTCTTGCATACCAATTTGCTATTGACATCAATTACAGTCGTGTAACGAACTTCAGCGAAAACGACTTCGTCATGCCAGGCCCCGGTGCGCTTGACGGGATAACGAAATGTTTTGAGAGTTTAGGCGGGCTCACAGAGGGAGACATCATAAGAATGATGGTAGAGAAGCAAGATGATGAGTTTACGAGTAGAGGGCTTAAGTTTGATTCATTGTGGGGGCGGAAATTGCAGTTGATAGATTGCCAGAACCTATTTTGTGAGGTTGACAAATACGCACGAGTTGCCCATCCGGATATTAAGGGAAGGACTGGGAGAACTCGAATAAAGCAAAAATACAGTCCAAATCCGGAGCCGGTAAGTTTCTGGTACCCTCCCAAGTGGGGTATTAATGACTTGATCCACTCTCGCTAGAATACTATATGATTAAGGTGTTTTCAGGAAAGAATGCAAACGAAGTGTGGGCCGAAATTGTTGACCATTTTCGCGAACGCAAGCGGTTTCTAAATCAAGAAAGTCGTTGTGGTCCCACAAAAGAGATTCTACACGTCGGGTTGACTATAACCAATCCACGGCAACGTTGGGTGACCTCCCGCTTTCCCGCGTTGAATCCAGCCTTCGCAATCGCAGAAGTAGTGTGGATTGTGACTGGCCGTCGCGATGCTGCGTTCTTAAATGCCTGGAATTCACAATTACCGAAGTTCGCGGGAACCTGCAGAGAATACCATGGAGCCTATGGGTTTAGGATCAAAAAGCACTTCAAGTTTGACCAACTTATTCGTGCGTATGAAGTGTTACGAACCAATCCTGCAAGCCGACAAGTGGTTCTCCAGATTTGGGACCCGAGATTAGACAGTCCCAATGCCAATGGTCGCCCAGTTGACAAAGATATCCCTTGCAACGTCCTTTCGATGTTGAAGGTCAGAGACCATCGCCTTGAGTGGATGCAGATAATCCGGAGTAATGATCTCTTTCTGGGCGTACCTTACAACTTCGTTCAATTTACCTACCTTCAAGAAATCCTCGCGGGATGGCTTCGAGTGGAACTTGGAAGTTACAATCAAATAAGTGACAGTCTTCATGTGTATGAGACATCAATGAACGAAGTACTCTCTTCGAAAGTTGTCAGGGTTGCGACAAACACTGATGCTTTGATCGAACGCAAAGATGTTTCGGAACATTTCTTCAAGGAACTCTCCGAACGGATTCACCGACTTGCTAGCCTCAACACCTCACAGGTTGACCTTGCTTCGATCGCTAACTGGTCGCGGGCGCCTATCGCCTATCGGAATATGCTGCTCGTCATGGTTGCTGAGGCGGCCCGAAAAAAGAAGATGTTGGGTATGGCCTCTGATGCAATCGGGGCTTGCACCAATCCCGCCCTGGTTCAGCAATGGGAGGGCTGGTTTGCTCGAACTAACACGAAAGCGAACTTATCGAAAGCGCGATGATTTACGAATTATTTGAAGGGCAGGTTGACTCTCTCAGCTGAAAAGTACTTGTGAATGATCTCGGTCCGGTTCATTCTCATCTACCGGACACTTTGTTGGAATCTCATCGATGAACAGCGCCAGACTGTGATTACTCGAGTGACGAATAGCGGTGATAGGTCGGTTCGAGGGCATAGCATTCGCATTCCCTCGCGGCTCATCACAACTCCCCCCCTATTCGCGAGACCTCTCGGATGAATAGAGGCTGCTGTCTTCGGACTTAGACTGGTGGCCAAACGTAGTAAAGGACCTGTTCTGGAAAACAGGTGCAGGATTTCTTCTCAGCGGCCGCGAAGTCTATATTCTACGCGATGATACTCGTTCCGAGGGACATTGCAATTCGAATGTGGGAATGGGCGATATGACAAATCCACAATTGCTTGAACTTGGAACCAACATTATAAACGAAGTCCATTCACTATGGGAACAAAATAGGAACCGTTACCCATCAGGATAAGATGTGTTCTATAGCCCACTGTGATTTAGGCCGTCCATGTTCTCGATTAGTATGAACTTAGGGGGGCAAGAGGATTCAGCGAGATTATCCATCGAAGAACTCGCTCCCGAAGACATTCAGATAGAATACATCACCAATCCGGGAAAGGGCGGCTACAAGCTTGCACAACGTACCTACCCGCTCTTCCAAAGCATCGGCCACGCGGATTCACTGGCCAAATCTGTAAAGAACCAACCTGAACTTCTTGCACAGTGAAGATGATTATTTGCTCCCGAAACAAGATGTTGCGTTCCGCCGATCGCTTGTAATCAAGGTTGTTCGATGGCTCCAACCTATCGTGTTGTTTTGTGAGGCTTTAGCTGTATTTGATTTCATGCAGGATGGGCTCTATGCGGGGACGACCATGAGGTCATCACAAGATTTCAGTAAAGGTGGCTATCCAAAGCATGTGTCACGCTGAGCTGTAAGAGGTTGATAGACCGGGCAGACTACAGAGGCGAGGTCAATCAGGAGGCACGGATCAGTGCGCTGGAAAAGGCGTGGGATGGACAGGCATTTCGGTGCCACTTTATCAATGTTCGGCTCGAAGACGATTCGAAGAGTCCGATCTACATTTCCTTTGACCATCGAATCCCAGGAGATGAACGCGACATAGTTATGACATCGCAGGCGCTGAACGACATGAAATCCGACCTTTCGGAAGACAAGTTTAGGGCGGTAGTGCTTGCATAAGCGAAACATTTCAGCGGTCAACCGTTCGACAGTTTGGATATGCGATTCAAGTCTGGAATAAATAGCGAGGGCGCACATGGCTTTCTCGAGGCAATTCGAACGTCAACTTGATAGGCTCTTTCGAAAAAGAACGCAATGGCTTCGCTCAAAACTCGGCTTGAAGCGCACTGGAAAACCTCCAATCTTTAGTCGGCGAGTAGTAAACCGTGGCATATCCCGACTCCAAGATCTTGCCTGAAATGCATTTGCGTGGCGATTGGCAAAGTCGACATTTGACGAACACGTCTCGGAGCGAAGAAATTGGCAGGTCAAAGGTCGCGGCAGGGATGAACAGATAAAGCATTTTCGGAGGTGGTTCAAACCGGACTTTGGCAACGCACGTGGACACGTTTATTCATTTTGGAGCGGTCAGAAGTCTCTATATGTCGGTCGAACTGGTCGCGGCGGCGGTCGCCCCGCCTCCCATTTCAAGACGTTTTGGTTCTCTCGAGCGAGTCGCGTAACAATTTTTAGAGTACGGGGGAGGAAGAACCTCCCAAGAGTAGAGTGTCTGGCAATACATCATTTTCGCCCCGTGTACAACACAAACACTGCTTCCTCGAAGAAGTGGACAAAATCTTGTCCACTTTGTGATATTCACGAAGCGATTGAAGGCGAACTTAGAGACATCTTTCGGTTACGATAGCAACTTCCAAACAAAGGT
>PMNE01000098.1 GCA_003162635.1 Ignavibacteriota bacterium | reverse complement strand
AACCAACTGAGCTAAGCGTCCGATGCCATCGCCAATATACAGATTCAGCTTCTCCAAAGCAAGGCCCCTCCGGACGCGCGCGCAACGATTGCTTCCCGGCCGGGTCCCATTCATGGAGAAATGAAACCGGTCCCCTCATCTTCTCAGCGCATCAAGCAGCTCCCTCCTTCGTTCTTCGCCAAGGGGGAAGGGNNGCGGGGGAGCGACGGGGATCCGCCCGAATGATGAGCCTCGAATCCCAGTTCCCGCTACTGGAATGGGCATTGAGGGAATCGCACAACGCCAGAAAATCTTCCAGGCAGAGCTGACAACCAAAGTTTGAAAAATCCGTGAGAAGGAGCACGCGCCCCTGCGAAGCCGGAAGAGGATTCTCCGCCATGTATTTCACTATGGCGGATGGCTCCCCGGCTCCCCCGGCCGCAAAAGTTTCGTTGGGTGAGGGGATGGCAAGCACGGCAGCGGACCAGAGGGCCACGATCATCCCGACACCGATTCTCGCCCCCTTTCGGCTGCGGGAAGACGGTCGGGAGCCCGGTGCGCCATCCGTCCTCCCGGCAGCAACAAAGGAGAGAAGAAAAAGCAGAAGGTCGAGACTGATCTGGAGCGGGGGTTTCAACCCCGTACCAAGGTTGCCGAAGCACTGGCAGGGGAGCGTGATACCCCGGAGGAGGCCGGCCGTGAGAACCCCCGCAAACACGATAAGCATGAAACCGGAAGCAACGGCGGCGGGACGCGTCTTGATTCCGGCGAGAAGACTGAAACCCACGACCAACTCAGCGGCAATGACACAGCATGCCATCGCTTCCGCCGTAGTCCCGGTCACTCCCGCCAGCGCTGCGAGGCTGAATTGGAATGACGAGAATGCAAGGATCTTTGCAATACCGGCTGCCGCAAAAACGGATCCGAGAAGCAGCCTCGCGACACGATGCATCATGTGACCCCCTCCCTCACGGAATAATCGTCCTTTTGCCGTCAGGCCGACACACATCGACCGTCCGGATGACAGCCGTCGTCGCTACCATGCTCAAGGATGTCCTCCGATACCCATCACGTATTTCTTCACGAGCGTTCCCTCTTCGGCGGCACCAAAAAGATTTCCGCGCGCATCGACGGCAAGGAGCCTCGTTTCCTGAGGCAGAACAACCGTCGCACGATGCACCCCTTTGGGGGAAACGACGTACACCTCCGCATTGGGGTGCTGTGCGCGGGATCCTCCAAGAAGGTAAAAGAGACCATGCGCATCAACGGCCACGCCCCGGAAGAAGGTTTCCTCCGGGAGTTCCACTCCTGGTGCGTCATGGTCCTGATCATGGAGTCCCGCGATGGTCAGCGTCCTGCGCAGAGTCCCGTCGGCATTGCAGAGATCCACGCGGTTCAGGTACACATACGCGGCAAGGATCGTACCGTCAGGCGACCAACCGATGCGGCAGGCGGTATACAGGAGATTCTTCTTCCCGGTCGGACCCAGTGCAATGCGGCGGTGCTCGCCCGCCCCTCTTCGCGGGTAGAGCAGAAGTGTCTGGCCACTGCTCTCGCCGAGTGTTGCCACAAGCATCTCACCATGGGGGCCCACCGCAACATCGATAGGCATGCCGGCATCGACCCCGACCTCACCCGCATAGTGAAGATCCCTCGTAAAAAACTGGACCCTCGGGTCGCCGACCTGGAGAACCAGCAACGTATCGTTCCAGAGGCAGGAGTTTGCGGGAGAAATGAACTCGGCGGGTCCGGAGCCCCTTCTCCCCACCCTGGCAACGCACGCGCCCCGTGCATCGAATTTCTTCACACAATACTCAAGCACATCACTCACGTAGGCATTCCCGTCGCGATCCACCGAAAGCCCGGTTGCCGAGTAGATCTCATTTCCCGCCAGCGCACCAATTGCTGCAGCATCTGCAGCGCGCAAAAAAATGCTCTGCTGACCCGCCGCCGAAAGGAGACTGACGACCGTCATCATCGCTGCACAAGAGAGGTTTCTGCTGATGTGCATTGGCTGGCACTCCATCGTGATTTCGTTATCGCGTCACAGACGGGAATTCCCGGCAGCACGCCAAGCCGGGAATTCCCTGCTTGCCTCTTCAGGCGGAGGCGGAGAGAGAACAGGCGAGATACCCCGCGGAACATCCGAGATGACACCCTGTGCGCCCGAGCTCGCCGATGACCCCACCCCCGGAGTAGTAGGCGTTGCATGAGGCAATGCACATCGTGTACGCCGATTGGCAGTACGGCCGAGCCGCATCGGCGACGGACAGTCCGGTGATTGACAGGAGAACGAGCATCGTCCCTGCGAGGATCATGCGCCTTGTTTTCATTGCACTTCCCTTTCAGAATGGATCCGTGATTGAATGTGAACACCCTCCCCGCCGATCGTTGCGGGTTGGTGGTCGTGTTGTTGTGGGCCGTACGAGCCACATCGGATCGCGTTGCAAGTGCAACCGCGCGACATCCTCCCTTCACCCGCCCCCGCGTGTGACCCGAACCCTCGCTTCATCTGACAGCGCCTCGCGGCCGGATGTGATCACCGTATCTCCTTCCGTAAGGCCATCGACGATCTCCACCGCGTCGTCGCTCTCATCACCGACATCGACATTTTTCCAGTGAGCCGGCGGCTTCGTGCGCATGAATCCCCACCGAAGCATACATGCCAGGGCGGAGCGGCGATGCGCGATCCGGGCGGAGGGCGATCGTCACCACGACCGTCTTTGACTGCTGATCCACAAGCGGGTTGATCATTTCCACCTTCCCGGGAAAGACCCTTCCGGGATAGCCCGGCACTTCGACATCCGCCTCCTGCCCCAGGGCAATACGGCCGATTTCGACATCGAGCAGTTCGCAGTCCACGGTAAGCCGGGAGAGGTCCACCACCATCCCAACCACGCTCCCCGGCCGGAGACGTTCCCCCTCGACAACCGTCCAGTTTGCGACAAAACCCGCAAACGGAGCTCTGATCCCTGCCATGGCCAGATCCCGTTTCGCACGCTCGAACGATTCCCGGGCCTGCAGGATTCCGCTTTTGCCGGCGA
This sequence comes from Ignavibacteriota bacterium, assembly GCA_003162635.1. Taxonomy (GTDB): domain Bacteria; phylum Bacteroidota; class Ignavibacteria; order UBA10030; family UBA6906; genus Fen-1260. The sequence continues at coordinate 2,166 of PMNE01000098.1, read as the reverse complement.
TACCATCGTCGCGGTTCGAATGGAGGTATGCCAAGGTCCGGTATTCAATCTGTGCGCCAAGGAGATCGGCTGCACTCCGTTCATAGGCAAGTTGGTACTCACGGTCGTCAATCCGCGCCAGCAGATCCCCTTTATGGACAAATGATCCGTTGTGCACAAAGGAAGAGAGGACCACCCCTTCCACGCCGGCAACGATATCGGTTTCACGCAACGTCCTGACCCTCCCGGCGGTTCTCAGCATGCGAACCATCGTGCGCCTTCTCGCCACCGCCACATCCACGGAAATTTCCGGGGGTTCGGCTGACGCAACTGCTTCTTCGGAAATCCCGGGGGAAGTCTCCGTCCCACTGAGGCCAAGAACAACCGCAAGCGCAATGATGGGACACAGGATGATGCCGATCCGTACGATATCCCTCACTGTCATCTTTCTCTCCGTCCGGTGTGTCGCTTTTCTTACTACACACGCACACGCGGATTTGCGAAAAAATAGACAAAAAAAACCACCCTGTTCTCAGGGTGGTTTCCAGTTTCGTCGTTCGCCGCAGTCAAACCCGCACAGCCGGTGGCGCCATTCTTTATGCGCATGCGGAACGATCATGCGCAGTCCTGTGTGACGATTCCCCGGATTCAGCCGTCCCCGATCCCGTCAGCCGCAAGATACGGTTGGAACAAAGAGCGGATGCGGCTGAGAGATTCATCGATTTCGATCTCGACCATCTTTGCAAACACGTCGAGGACGATGATCGCATTGACGGAGGAATCGGTCTTCGTGGCCGCCCTGATCCTGTCAGCGACAGCCATGTTCATGATCCCCATTTCGTGGTACCGGTGACGCAGGCCGTCGAGATCAGGATCCGCTGCGCCCCCATCTTTCCCGATAAAGTACTGCGCAAGCAGATACATGGAGGTCGCCCGATACACCGTCTCCTCCATGCTCGAGAGAGGAAGGTGGTAGCGCGCCATGGGACGAAGGAACGTGGCATGGGGGCACCCGCACGTGGCAATCACAAGTCCCATGAGCGAACTGACCCCCCGTTGGACACTGGTCGTTTGCGTCACCCGCCTCTCCCCCGTCACGACTTCCAGTTCAACAGTGTCATGGGAGAGGAAGCCATCGAACTTTTCCACCAGGTTGGCAATGTCGAGCGCCAGCGGGCACGAAGGATGTAGGTCCGGCGTGAGGGGGCAATTCGGGCATTGATGGAATCCGAGATCGGTCCAGGACGGCTTGACGTCGCCGGTATTCTCCTGGAGTTCGAGTGTCACCGGGTCGAGCACGATGTCGAATTGCACGTGCGAGCGGTTCGGCAACCGAAAGACATATTTCACGCAAAAAGGATTCATGGTCATCCTGCCTCCGCCTTACTCCCCGGACCTGGCCAGGAGTTCCCTGACCATGTCCTTGTGCACCAGCACGTCCATCATCTTCAGCTTCACGTAGTCTTCCCTGTAGAAGTAGTAGCCGGGATGGGTGTTGTTGCGCGATCCGCTCCCGGAGTCCTTGATGAGGTACCAGTCGCTTCCGTCCTTTTGCGTGTAGCCGACGAGATGAATTCCGTGATCATCGCCCGTCGTTCCGTTATAGAACCGGAATGCCCGTGCATCGTCGTTGATGAACGTTGTCGGGATATCGAACGTCGGCACCACGCCGATGCCCGCGTGCCCGTCATAGCCCGGTTCCGATGTGTCACCCCCCAGAGCGACGCTGTATCCCGCCCGAATTGCTTTCTTCACGAGGGCGACGAAATCATCAAGCGGCACGTTGAGATAGTCGGCGTTGTGCCACCAATTGTCGCCGACTTCATATTCCACTTTCTGATAATACGGTTTTCCCTTCAGGGAAAGCACATCGACATAGTCGTCAAGCCTCAGCTTGAGGACGTTCGCAAGGTATTCGGGCGGGGTCATCGACTTCCCGTTCACCGACACCACCCCGGGAGGCGCGCCTATGTAGTGATCGAGGATCGACCGTATCGTGGCGAGGGCCGCATCTTCGTTCCAGAGGTTCGACGTCTTCACCGAATGGAGGTATTCCTCCATTTCATGAAACATGGCGACGTGATCGTGGAAAGGCGCCTCCTTCGGCAGTCCGCTGTACGCGCTTTCCGGGACGATCCCGTAGGTTTTCCAAATGCGCGGGACGGCATTCGCCTCGGAGCCCTCGCC
>PMNE01000096.1 GCA_003162635.1 Ignavibacteriota bacterium | reverse complement strand
TCCCGCAACGCCGCGAGCGTATCGGCGGTCTCCCCGCTCTGACTGATCAGGAACACCACATCGTCCGATCGAAGAATGGGGTTCCGATACCGAAACTCCGACGCATACTCAACCTCGGTCGGCATTTTCGCGATTTGCTCGAACATATATTCGCCGACGAGCCCGGCGTGCCATGATGTCCCGCACGCCGTGATGATGAATCGCCGCGCGCACAGCAGCTTGTCCATGACATCCCGCAGCCCGCCCAGCACGACGTTCCCCTGGTCCACCAGCAAGCGACCCCGCATGGCATTGCGGATCGTCTCGGGCTGTTCATGGATCTCTTTCATCATGAAATGTTCGTAGCCGCCCCGTTCGATCTGCGACAATTCGAGGTTCACTTCCTGCACCTGCTTCGTCACCGACACGTCATCGATGGTGACGGTCTTGAACCCGTGTTTCGTGACCACCGCGACTTCTCCGTCCTCCAGATAGACGACGTGCCGCGTGTGGTCGATGATCGCCGCCGCATCGGACGCCACGAAGTTCTCCCCCTCCCCGATCCCGAGGATCAGGGGACTCCCTTTCCGGGCGGCAACCATCTTGTCAGGTTCATGCACCGAAAGCACGACGATTCCATATGTCCCTTCCACCTCTGCAAGAGCCAGCCGTACCGCGGTCGCCAGATCCCGTGACTTCTCGTACATTGCGCCGATCAGATGCGCGAGGACCTCTGTGTCCGTCCCGCCCAGGAATGTGTGCCCATCCCGGAGAAGCTTCTTCTTGATCGTTCCGTAGTTCTCGATGATCCCATTGTGGATGATCGCGATCTCATTCTTCTGGTCCAGGTGAGGATGTGCGTTCGCGTCGTTTGGCTCACCGTGCGTTGCCCATCGCGTGTGCCCCATCCCCAGATGTGCGCTCAACCCTCCGTTCTGCGTCCTGATCGACTCGGCAAGGTCAGCCACCTTTCCGGCCTTCTTCACGATGCAAAATTTCCCGTCTTTAATCAGCGCGAGCCCGGCGGAATCATACCCACGGTACTCAAGCCGCCTTAAACCTTCCATCAGGATCGGAACGCAATTCTTTGGACCTATATATCCTATAATGCCGCACATANNCCTGCCGAGAGGAAACGGACTGATGCCTCCATTGAGCGCACTGAACGCAGCGGCAACGGAGGGAGGGAATATGGACGGGCGGATGACATTCACGCGGTTTTCCCCGGGGTTTCGCCGGCCACCGGCAGCCACATGGTGACCGTCGTTCCTTCCCCTTCCCGGCTCTCCAGCGTCACCGTTCCGCCGAGCGCATCCAGCGTTTGTTTGACGATCGCCAGGCCCAACCCCATCCCGTCGGTCTTCGTCGAGAAATTCGGCTCAAAGAGACGCGGCTTGATATCCTCGGGAACCCCTTTCCCTGTGTCGATGATGGTGATGCTTATTCCCTCTTCCTCCCGCCCCGTGGTCACCGCGATCGTGCCGCTTTCGTCTATCGCCTGAATGCTGTTCCGGATGATATTGATGAACGCGCGGCGCAGTTCTTCCCTGTCCGCCAGAACGTCGAGCGGTCCTTCCCCCAGATGCAGCGTGAAGGTCAGGCGGGATTCATTCTGGAAGAGCTGCACCGCTTCATGGATCACTTCGTTGACGTCCAACCGGGCGAGAGTCCGTCGCGGCATGTGCGCAAAGCGAGAGAATTCCGACGCGATCCTGCTGAGCGCCTCGATCTGGTCCAATACTGTCTTTGTCGCGGCGTCGAGAACTTCGCCAAAGTTCGAGGCATTGTCGCGGTACGTCCTCCGGATATGCTGGAGCGACAGCCGCATCGGCGTCAGGGGATTTTTGATTTCGTGCGCCACCTGCTTGGCCATTTCCTTCCACGCCAGCTCGCGCTCGTAGGCCACAAGTTCATCGCGGCTCTTTTGCAGGTCGCGCGTCATTTGTTCGAACGCCGCAATCAGATCGTTGATCTCTCCGTCGGCCCCCCCGTGGGGAATGTGGATCTCGAGATCCCCCTTGGCAACCTTCCGCGTTGCTTCCGTGAGGCGTTGGATGGGAGCGGCGATCCTGTTCGCAAAAAGGGAAGCAATGCCGACGATCAGCAGCAGAACCATGGCATATCCGCCGGCGAGGAAGGCATTCCGTTGCACCGTCGTGTCCTCTTTCTCTTCGGGCTGGAAGAGCGTCGGAACGGAAACAATGCCGACCATGTCTCCGCGGGCATCGAGGATAGGCCGGTATCCCACGGTGTACTCCACGGAGCCCAGCTTCTCGGTTTCTGTGACGAATCTCGCCCCGCCAAGGAGAATCCGCGAGTACACTTCTCCGCTCAAGCGGCCGTCCAGAATGCCGACATCATACAGCGGCTGTTTGCTGGACGCCCGCAACATCCGGTCCGTATACACGTTGAAGTCCGTCTCCATGTCCGACGCCAGCACCTCCACAGCATAGCGATCCGCCGGAAGACTGAGAATCGTGACACCCGGTTCCGGATGATCGGTGATGTTATAGACGACATTCTGTGTTTCTTCGTCCAGACGCCGGTCGATGCTCTCCACCCGCCGTTGCTCTCCGGCGTAGCGAAGGTAGAGAGCGAGCAGGATCATGGGAACGATGGCCGTGATAAGAAGCGCCAGGAGCAGTCTGCCCCGAAAGCCAAAACGATAGAGGGGTTTCCGGCGAATGGCAAGAAGACGCGCACACAGAACCACCATCAACGCAATCGCGCCTGCCATGGCAGACAGCTTCACTGCGTTGACCACATGCCACCCGATTCCCAGATCACGCAGACCGAGCGCCACGATATCGTTCCCGGCAGTCCCCCTTCGGACGAAATATGTCTCGTAACGTGCCCCGCTGCATTCATCATCGGACCAGAGTGACATTCTCGACGCCTCGCTGAGCGAATCCCCGACACCTTCAGGGAGGGGATGATTGATCGGCACGACGGCATCGTTCGACGTAAAGAGAACACCGTCCCTGTATTCGGAAATGACGACATGCCGGTAGAACGATTCAATCCCTCCGGGCGTCGATCCGCGAAGAATGACCGGGGTTTCCCCGCGAAAGAGCGAATGCTGCCCCGCAGCAACGACAACCCGAGCGTAGCCCAGCAAGGTGCTGTCGGATCCAAAGATCGGCTGAACCCCGGAATAGACCTTCAGAGCGGTCACTCCCGCGCCGATGTCGCGCACCCTCACGGTCCGCTCTCTTGTCATGGGAAGCGCGGTATCGGCCTCCGTCATCGCCGCAACGGATGCCCCGATGACGAACTTGCTCGCTTCCTTCCTGTCGGGGTCGGTCACGGTGAACATCGCATCGTATCCCTGGCTGCAGGCAAGACTTGTGGTCCAGCGCCGAAAGGCGATGCCCGACACATCGCCGCCAGATCCTTCGGAGAGCCGTTCCCGGTATTCATCCTCGTCAAATCCGTCAAGTCCTTCATCGACAACGTTCTTCAGCCAGCTATCAACGGGCTTCAGTTCTTCCGCCGCGAACATCGCAATGCGCGATTTGTCCTTCTCATGTGAGTATTCGTTGAGGAGCGGATACAGGGCGACACTGGCAGCGGCGATCACCGTCAGCACCGCCCCCGCGAACATGCTCCCCGGGGACGCATCCTTTCGGGACGACGCGAAGAAGGCAAGGAGAAGAATGCCGCCCCCGAACGAGAGCCGGTACGCACCGGAGACGAGCGGTTCCGATTCCTCCACGCTGAAGAGAACCGCAACGATGAGAACCATCGCGGCCACAACAATCCAGGGCCCGCCCTTGCGAGCCGCCGGACCTCTCACGGCACAGAGGCGGACAAGGAAGAGAGCACCCGCAACCGAGACAGCGACCACGCACGCGCCGAAGAGAAGCAGGGCGGCAATCATGCAGACTGTCGCCGCCGAAGGGAGGAACACACGTCCATCAAAGTAGATGAGCGTAGAATCGCTCACGGCGGACTTGTTCACGGCAGCAAATGCGTGGAGAAGCCAGAAGAGAAAAAAGGTGCCGAGAACGCCGAGCGCCAGGCGAAGGGGAAGCGATAAGCGGATTTCGCGCTCACTGCGAGCCGCGCGCGCCAACGCAGGCAGAAGCACACCCGTGTTGATCACGAGGGCGATGATCGTGATGGACAGCTCTCCCACCGACTTTGCCATTCCCCCGCCAAACTTCGATGCAAAGTACGCCGGATCGAAAATTCCGGCGGCAAGAAAGCCGGATGGAAGATCGAACCAGAGGAGCGCAAAGCGGACCGCCCAAACAAGGATCGACGCGGCGAGGAGCCGTTTCCAGGTTTCCGCGATTCTTCCGACGAAGAGGCCCGCCGCAGCAGCGCAGACGACGATGAGGGCGATCACCAGGACTGCGTTGATGGCATTGAAGCGGGAAACCACGTTCTCGGTGTAGGCGGACCGCGGGGGATCCGCAACGCTGACGGAGCCAATCTGCAGGCTGTCGAGGCCGTACAGGAGAGCCGTGCGGAAGGATCCATGAGGCGATGTCTCTCCCTCACCCGCAAACGTGAAGTCCACCGTCGTGCCCAACTCCGTCGAGAGGATCTCTCCCATACCCGGGGCATGGAGCACGACGTCGTTGAGTGGGACGCTCGATTCCAACCGGCGCCGGACGACGACGGCCCCCACCACAGCGCCGCTGTCCACCACAGGCACGCTGACATCAAGGTAGGACACGAACGTTTTCCGCGTCACACGCGACGTTGTTCTACCGGCAAGTCCGGATCGGACTTCCTCCGTACCCGGCATCCCGGAGGGTCCTTCCCAGGCGGCGAGGGACCCGTCTCGATCATAGACTTCAATGCCGATCTCTTCTTCCGCGCTTCGGTCCGCCACCAGACTGAAGAGGATCTCCCTCCCCACACCGCCCTGTCCGAGGTAGTTGAGCACCGGCCTTGCTCCTGCGAGATCAACAGCCGATTTCCACAGGCGGTGTTGTTCCTCAGAGAAACGGTCGGTCGCGATCCTCAGGGCCTGCGCGCTTTTCTCATCGCGTATTCCCTCCCACCCGGCATCACCGGCCGACAGGACGAGATATTCAACGATCCGTGAAAGTCCGAGGGACAGAAGGAGGAGAGCCGCCGCAACAATCACGCGCATCCGCACGAGCGGTATGTTCGCGACGTATTGTCGCAGGTTCATGGGAGGACGAATCAATAGATGTTGACGTGGGTGATCGCCCAGCGGTTTCCCGCCCTGACGAGCGCGACATAGACCTGGGCGTATTCGCGCGCACCGTGGACCATAACCGAAACCCCGCCGGTCGCGTAGGGCGTCGCATCGGATTCGCCATACGTCGTAAACGTAAACCTGGCGACTCTCCGATTGCGGAGGTAGTTCTGGAGAAGATAGTAGGCCTGGTTAGCGCTGAACACCCCGCTTTCCCCCCCACGGAGCGAGATGTGCACTTGATCATGGAAATGGGGAGAGAAGCGCGAGACGTTTCCTGCGGAGATCCCTTCCTGAACGTCGCCGAAGATCTTTGCGCAAGCGGCATTGGTTCCTGATTTCTGCGCGAAGACAGGAAGGAGGGTCTGTCCGCCGGCCCGCACGGCCATCCCCGTCAACGCAAGGAAGATCACTATGGAGACCGTCCCCCTCAAGGCAGGATACCATGTTTTCTCAATGATACTCCTCATCACGTTGAAAGTCAAACCCTCGTTCCGAACGCTATTTGCTGAAGAACGGCTGATTGCGACGTTCTTCTTCCCGCTTCTGTTTCTCCTCCAGCTTCTTCTCCATCTCGGTTGCCAGAGTGCGAGAGAGATTGGAGTGCCAAAGCCATTCGATAATGACCCTGTTCTCGCGGAGATCATGAACGGAGACAAGGAAGAAATCGTCCGTGCAGGTCCACACGACGTACACATTCCCCACGGTGAGTGTCACGGCATGGTTCGGCGACCAATCAGTCGGCCGAAATGTCCGCACATCCTCCACCGCACGGTATGGGCCAAGGTCCTTGATATCGGTATCTTCGGGCACGATCAGCGCGTACCCATCCTTGGGGGACACGGCAAGGTACATGTCGACCGTGGAATCGTCGCATGAAACGACCTTTTCCTCCGTGAGGCAATAGCCGGAATGCGGGGGATCCTCGACACAGTCTGTCAGTTCAACCTGGACAATGCGACGGACGCGTCCTTGCCGGACAACCGGCGTTGACGGTTCCGGACCATCGAAAGGCATCGGAGTGACGACTGGATCTTCGATGACAACCGGATAGTGAGGAATCTCGATTGGGGGCGGAGGGGCGGGAGACGATGGACCCGGCGTCGGCGTTGACACTGGATCGGGCGTCGGAACAGGAGCCGGCGCAGGCGTTTGGTCTCTCGGCGACCCACGATCCGATGATCCTCCTGCATCGCGATCTCCCGAGTCTCCGGATCTCTTTGATCCCGACGTGCGCGTCTGCGCGGGGGATCCGGCGGCAAACAGCACCGCAAGGACGATGAGAAGGACTGCGCGATACCGTGTCATGGCCGATGTCCCGAATGAGAAAGTGAGTGATCGTTTCTTTCTTCTCCAGCAACGGAGGAGCGCCGCCTGACGGCCACCATCGCATCCGCCCGGACGGCACACCCTCCTCGGCGCTGTCCTGCTGCCCGCCCACTTCCCACTGCACTACCACCGGGCGCAGGATCAGAAGAAACCCCTCAGTTGCCCCGATGCGACACAACGGGCGGCCGGGCGGCGGTGCGGCCCGCCACAGCCCGCTTCAGCAATGGGTTCGATGCCTGCGATTGAAACCTTGTTATCGGTATCTCCTGAGACACGGTATGAGATCAGTCCCTGCGTTCGCACTCAGCAAGGAGAATCTCAAATCATGTGCCATGAGAAAGCGGACATTCCTGCAGCAATTCGGGCCTTCAGACTGCACTCCCTGTATGAAATGATGGGCGGGTGTCCACGATAAAGGACATCTGCACGCTACGCCCAGTAGGATTGCCCGTTGTTCAGCAC
>PMNE01000044.1:106877-107489 GCA_003162635.1 Ignavibacteriota bacterium | reverse complement strand
GGCGGTTTTGAATCGAACCTTCCGTCGTATTGGGAGAAGGGGAACGAGCCGGCCGGAGCGACCCTGACATGGGCGACGGATCAGTCGAACGCGCTTGGTCACTCGTTGAAGATCGTGAAGTCGGCGACGAGCGATTCGGCGTCGTGGATTTCGGACAATATGGTAGACTACTGGTCACCGCGCCACTATGCCAATGTTGACATGAAGATTGGCGCGTCGATCAAGACATCAGGCGTGAACACGGCTCCTGTGACGGACGATCAGCGGTGGTGGGTGTCGTACAGCTTCTTCGACAGTGCGGGGGTGTTAATCGGCGAGACGAAGATGCCTGTGGACCAGTCGGTGGGAACGAAGGACTGGTACGCGGATACCAACGATGTTGGTGCGACGGTGCTTCCGAAGGATTCGTGGAAGACGATCATCAAACTTGTTGGTGGAAAGAACGCCACCGGGACATTGTGGGCGGATAACTTCGTGCTGTACGGTCGTGCAGGCGCATGGGCCGGACAGGATTGGGACGCTGGTGTCGCCGTGCCGACGGGATGGACGTACTGGCTGCCGCCGAACGGAGGAAACGACGGACTGGTGACGAACGGGTTCGAGAACACACGG
>PMNE01000044.1:44013-106807 GCA_003162635.1 Ignavibacteriota bacterium | reverse complement strand
CATGATGGTTTCGTCGGAACACTGAGGGATCTCCTCAATACAGACGTTCCGGTGGGGGTGCATAGCGGTCCGACCTCAGGCCATAATGGGATCATGGACGTCAGTGCCCTGACAGGCGTCGTTACGGGAGATATCATCCGTATCAGCGTATGGGTGAAAGCAAGCAACCTCGTGCCGGATTCCGCGGCGGCCTACCCGGCGACATGGTCGGTTGGCTTCACCTACGGGTTCTTCACNNCTTCACGGGGAACGGGAACAATGTCGGATTCAACAACGTGTCGGGGTATCCGATCGACATGCAGTTTGTGTTCCCGCACGTCACGGCGTTCGACTGGACGCAGTACTATATCGACATTCCGGTGTCGACGGATCCTACTGCCAAGGCGCTGGAAGTTCGGCTCCATGTGTATTCCCGGTTCACGGGGACGGTGTATTTCGATGACCTCGGTGTCCAGGTGATCGGCAACACGACGGCGGTGAAGAACCGCGGCGACCTGCCGGCCACCTTCGAATTGTCAGCGAACTATCCGAATCCGTTCAACCCTTCGACCACCATTCGTTACGGCATCCCGCAAGACGGACCCGTCTCGTTGGTGATCTATAACATCCTCGGTCAGCAGATTCGGACGTTAGTCGATACCCCGATGATGGCCGGCCGGTACTCGGTTGTCTGGGATGGAAGGAATCAATCGGGTACGACACTGAGCAGCGGTGTGTATTTCTACCGCCTCCAGGCCGGGCCGACGGCCCTTGTCAGGAAGATGCTGTTGCTGAAGTAATATTCATGGTAGCGGAAATGGGGAGGGCGTTCGCGCCCTCCCCTCTTTCCGTGTGGGGAAGAGAAGGACACGGGTGATCGTTGACTGGTCATCCAATTACGAATCAGGCAGGTACACGGCCATGCATCGGGTTCGATATGGCATTTGCGGCTCCGGCGTGCTGCTCTTCTTTATCGCCGCAGTAGGCCTCGCGGGTACGACCGGCAAGATCGCGGGCAAAATCGTGGACGCTCGGACGAACGAAGGAATGATCGGTGTCAACATCGTGGTCGTCGGGACCTCCACGGGGGCATCAAGCAATCTGGACGGCGACTACTTCATCCTTAACCTCCCCCCGGGTACCTATGACCTTCGGGCGTCGGCGGTGGGTTATACGCCTTCCAGCGTCACCAATGTGCGTGTGCTGGTTGATCAGACGTCGCATGTCGATTTTTCTCTGCAGGAACAGTCCGTGCAGATGAATGATATTGTCGTCACGGCGAGCAGACCGATCGTGCAGAAGGACCTTACCTCGACCGTCAGCTCCATGACGAGCGATCAGATCTCCTCCCTCCCGCTCGAGGATGTCGCGTCCGTCGTGAACTTGCAGGCGGGCGTTGTCGACGGCCATTTCCGCGGAGGACGGTCAAGCGAGGTGAAGTATCTCATCGACGGCGTGTCGGTGAATGACGTATACTCCGGGGCCTTCACCATGCAGGCGGAGGTGAACAGTATTGCCGAGATCCAGGTCCTCAGCGGGACGTTTAATGCGGAATACGGTGAAGCCCTCTCCGGCATCGTCAACCAGGTGACGAAGATTCCGGGCGACAAATACTCCGGCGAGCTGTCGGCGTACACCGGCGACTATATGACCTCCCGAACGGGTCTTTTCCCGCATATTAATCATATATCTCCCGCCGATCTTCATAACTACCAGGCAAATCTCAGCGGTCCGGTGCCACTGATGGGGAGTCTGCTGAAGTTCTTCGTCTCCGGACGGTACTTCTATGATGACGGCTATTTGTATGGCAGGCGCATTTTCAACCCAAAGGATTCATCCAATTTCGGCAACAACGATCCGAGCAAGTGGTATGTCGGCGCAACAGGAGACAGTGCCTATGTGCCCATGAATTTCCAAAAGCGGTTCAGCATGCAGGGGAAATTGGAGATCAATGTCGGCACCGCCAAAGGGATTGTGCTCAGCGCTATGTATCAGAAGCTGGACTACAGGGACTATGACCACTCCTTTGTCCTGAACCCCGACGGCGACTACAAGAAGTTCCAGACGAGTTTCCTCGGCGGTCTCAACTACACCCAGGTCTTGAGTTCGGCTGCGTTCATCGACTATAACAGCTCGGTGTATGTCTCGGACTTCAAACAGTATGTCTATGAAGACCCCCTGGATCCCCGATATGTCAATCCGGTACGCCTGCAGGATGCCGGAGCGAATTCATTTCTGACCGGAGGAACACAGAACTGGCATTTCCTCCACAACACGAACAGCTACACGGGGAAGATCGACCTTACGGCACAAGTCGATCCCGTGCACCAATTGAAGGGCGGGATCGAGGCCGATTTTCACAAGCTGCACTATACGGACTTCCAGATCCACGTCGATGAAACGAGCGGGTTCGTGCCGGCATTGCCAGCCTGGGGAAGCATCGACTATAACGATTATGTCACGCATCCGTACCAGCTTGCGGCGTACGTTCAGGACAAGATCGAACTTCCGTACATGGTTCTCAATGTCGGCCTCCGGTTCGACTATTTTCAACCCGACGGATCGACGCTGAATAATCCGGACAGCATCTCGGCCCTTGATGCGTACACTGCTCCGTATCCTCCGCAGTACTTTACCAAGGCGAGCGCAAAATACCAGTTGAGTCCGCGAATCGGCATCTCGTATCCAATCACCGAGAGGGGGGCGATCCACCTCTCGTACGGACATTTCTTCCAGATACCGCCGTTTGAGTATCTCTATAACAATCCGAATTTCCACATCCCGCTCTCGTCGAACTTCCCGGATCTCATCGGCAATACCATCGGCAACGCGGACCTGCAGCCACAGCGGACGACGATGTACGAAATCGGGCTGCAGCAGGAACTGACACCGACTCTCGGGTTGACGGTCACCGGGTACTACAAGGACATCAGGAATCTTCTTGGCGTGCGCCTCTATGTCAAGAACAATTTCAAAAAATTCGCGGAATATGTGAACCGCGACTACGGCGCGGTCAAGGGGTTCACGGTCTCCCTCGAACGCCGGCTCGTCGATGGATTCGGTGGAACGCTGGACTACACGTACCAGACCGCCAATGGGGACGCATCAGACCCCAACGACGATTACAACAAGGCCCAGGCGTCGCCGCCGATTCAATCGAACCTGCAGCTTGTTCCCCTTGCCTGGGACAGGCGGCACTCGCTGAACATGACACTCACGGCGGGTGATCCGGGCAATATCAGCGGCAGCCTCATCGGCCGGGCCGGATCAGGGCTCCCCTATACGCCGTCGCTGGAGAACCAGAGGACGGGCTTGGAGAACAGCGACAACATGCCTGCATTCTACGACGTCGATATGTATGTCACGAAGTTCTTCAAGGTCGGCGACTATGCGGTCTCGGTCTTCCTCAAAGTGTACAATCTCTTCGACACGGCCAATGAGAATAACGTGTTCACGGACACGGGTCGTGCGGGATACACGCTTGACCTGACGCGGGCCCAGAGCGCACCTCGCGGAGTCAACACGCTGGCGCAATACTTCAGCAGACCCGATTTCTATTCTGCGCCCCGACAGGTCATACTTGGAGCGGCGGTCTCGTTCTGACGGGAGTTGATGCGGCGTATCTGAACACTGCTGATCATTATCAGAGTGAGAAAAGAACATGCAAAGACATCTGGTCGGTATCCTGATACTCCTTCTGTCGGTCTGTGTTCTCCCGGTCCTGGCGCAGCGGGTGGTCGATAAGAACAAGGGGACCCACAACGAGACGAGAATGGGAACCATGGACGGCAATCTCGTCTCCACGGTGTACTACAACTTCGGCGAGGTTGCCGACTGGCAGAACCAGACGGTGAACGGTGTCTGGCCCAAGGGAACCAACCACACATACGTGGACGGCGTCGCGGTCATCGTCCAAGCGGCGGCGCATGATCCGTTAGGAAGAATCATTCACCCCCTCGAAACAAATTACTATGAGTACGTGCGTGGCAACAACGGAGTCAACTACGGATGGTGGCCGCTTCCGGGCTACGCGGCGCGCTATCAGTCGAGTCCCGCACAAAGCACCGAGCCGAACACGTGGCCTTCCCATTGGCCGGACCGTCCGGACGACTGGGATGGACAATGGAACGGGTTTTTCGGAAAAGGGATATTGAACGCCGACCTGGAGAGCTATTTCGTCTTTGATGACAATGAGGACCGTGAGTACATTCTGAAAAACGGATTCTATCCCGATGCCCAGGATTCGTCACGCGGCGGACTGGGGATGCAGGTCCATGCGCGAGGGTTCCAGTGGTCGCAGGTGCTCGCGGAGGACGTGATTTTCTGGTACTATGAGATCACGAACATGGGAACCACGGACTACGACAGTACGCTTTTTGCGCAGTATGTCGATTGGGGAATCGGCGGCCATGACAATTCATCAAATAATGCCGGAAGTTACAGCAAGCTGTTGAACATGTCCTATGCCTGGTCCACCGTCTCTTTCGGGAGTCCGGGGCACTGGAGTCCTGTCGGCTGGGCTGGCTACGCCTTCCTGGAAAGCCCGGGGATTGCAGATGACCACAAGGACAACGATCAGGACGGCCTGACCGACGAGCGCCGCGACAATGTGGCCGTCACGTTCATCAACAGTCCGTATCAGGACCCGTTCATCGTAGACGTTGTGAACGATACCGCCAAGTTCCGCGCGTTTTACGGCTATGGCTGGAAACCCCACTGGGATGCAGACGAGAACTGCAATTGGAGACCGTACACCGATGTGAACGGAAACGGGAAGTGGGATGAGGGCGAGCCGCTTAATGACGATGTCGGCAGCGACGGCATAGGCCCGCTCGACGAGGGCTACACCGGTCCCGATGCGGATGGAAGCCAGGGGAACGGAAGGCCGGACCAGGGTGAACCCAACTTCGGGATCCTCGACAAGGATGAATCGGATCAATTAGGCCTGACGGGATTCAAGATCTCGGCTGTCCATGATCCAAACGACCTCAACAACGACGAGGCAAACTGGAAGTTGTTTTCTGCCCTGCCTGCTCCCCCGGACCAGCAGCCGTCTCTCGTGGGCGTCAATCTTGCGAACCGTTTTTCAAGTTACATCTTTCACATGCGCGGACGAACCACCTACTCGGTGCAATCCGGCTCGCTCCAGGAAACCGGAGAGACGCAGCGATTCTCCATGGCCCTTATCTTCGGCAACGACCTCGATGACCTCACCCGCCGAAAGAAGACCGTCCAGCAGATCTACAATGCCAACTATCAGTTCGCCAAGCCGCCGGAGAAGCCGACAGTGAAGGCGGTCGCGGGGGACAAGCGAGTAACGCTCTACTGGGACGACCGTGCAGAGAAAACATTCGACGCGTTCTACCAGAAGTTCAATTTCGAAGGGTACCGCGTCTACCGGAGCACGGAGCCAAACTTCCTCGAGGACAAACTCATCACGGATGCGTACGGCAATGCAACGTTCCGGAAGCCCATTGCTCAGTTCGATCTCGTGGACGGGATCAAGGGTCTCCACCCGATCGATGTGAACGGAGCCCTGTTCTACCTCGGCGATGATTCAGGGCTTCAACATTCGTTTATCGACACGACGGTGCAGAACGGGCAGACGTACTATTATGCGGTCGTGTCCTACGACCAGGGATTCACGACGACGACCGTGACGGGACAGTTCATCGGCATCCCGCCGTCGGAATGTACAAGCATCATCAAAACGGATGTCAACGGAAACGTCAAGACCGATATCAACACTGCCGTGGTGACGCCGCGGGCGCCTGCTGCGGGATACACCAAACCTTCGATCACCACCGTGGTGGCTTCAGGTCCGGGAACCGGCAGCGTCAGCATCCAGATTCTCGATCCGGATTCGCTTGCCAACAATCATACCTACAAAATTGAGTTTGTTGATTCCACGGCGTTTCACGACAACCCTAATCCGTGGTATCGGCTGATCGATCTGACGGTGCGGGACACTCTCCTCGGTTTGTCTCAGCTTGTGGCAACAACCGAGGTGACGCATGTTCTCGAGGGATTCACGGCGAGCATTACCAACGACCAGATCGTCTCGATAAATACTGATCAGACAAAATGGGAGATAGGGAACAGCAATTATATCGCCCAGGTGGGGTTCGATTCCCGCTATGCAAACGGCTTTCTGGCGCGCCGGGTGAACTATCCGGCGGATTTCGAGATCAGCATTCTGGCAAAGGGACAGGGAGATATGTCGTTCCCCTCCAACAGCTTCGGCTCGCCGCAGCCGTCGAACATTGTCATCAAGAATTTGACGGAGAACAAGGATCACATACAGTTCATATTCTTCGACAACGACCACGATTCCACATTCAGCGCGGGTGACGCCATCTTCATCGTCTACGGCGATTCCGCGGGGAAAGCGGCAACGGCCTTCCCGACCGCACGGAAATCGTGGTCTTTGAGCCTTGCCAAGGACACGACAAAGGCCGATTCCACGCAACGTGCGCCGCAGCCGGGGGATGTCTTCCGCATCGTGACACATAAGCCCTTCAGGACGGGGGAATACGTGGGGTTCACGGCTGTCGCTCCGGGATACGATCAGGCGAAGGCGGTCAGTGATCTTAAGAATATTGCTGTCGTGCCGAATCCCTATGTCGGTGCAGCGTCCTGGGAACCGAAGAGCGCATCGGTGGGGCGGGGCGTGAGAAGAATCTACTTCGTTCACCTGCCGCGAAAGTGCACCATCCGGATTTACACGATTGCGGGCCGCCTTGTGCAGACCCTCGAGCATGATTCGTCCGTCGACGACGGTCAGGAACCGTGGAACCTTACATCGCGCGACGGCATGGATATCTCGTACGGCATATACGTGTACCACGTCGATGCTCCCGGGATAGGTACGCGTGTGGACAAGTTTGCCATCCTGAAGTGAGGCGCATCCCATGAAGAAAATCCTTTGTATACTTCTTGTCCTTCCCATGTTGGTGCCGGGCGTCAGGGCCCTGGCGGATAGCGGCGTCACAAAGACTGGGACGGTGGCGGCCACATTCCTGGAAATCCCCGTCGGCGCTGCTGCGGTCGGCATGGGAGGAGCATTCGTCAGCGTTGCCAACGATGTCACCAGTCTCTACTGGAATCCGGCGGGGGCTGCGTCCCTCCAGGGAACCGAAGCGCTGGCGGCTCACATGACCTGGATCGCGGACACGAGGTACGAGTTTGCGGGGGTCGTGATTCCGCTCGGCGAGGTCGGCGCCCTGGGATTCAGTCTCACCTCCCTGACCATGGATGACATGATGGTCAGGACTGTGGAACAACCCGATGGGACAGGGGAGTTCTTCAGTGCGGGAGACCTTGCGGCGGGCATCACGTACGCCCGGCCGCTGTCGGACCGCTTTGCTATCGGGTTTACGGCGAAGTATATTCAGGAGACTATTTGGCACGAAAGTGCTCATGCGTTCGCTCTCGACGTGGGAACAACGTTCCGCACTGATCTCTTCGGCGGACTGACCATCGGCGCCACGTTATCGAATTTTGGGACGACGATGCAGATGTCCGGAAGAGATACACGCACGTTCATCCAGGTGGACCCTACGAAAATGGGGTCGAACGACCAGATTCCGACCGCCATCGAAATGAACTCCTGGGAGCTCCCGCTGTCGTTTCAGATCGGTCTTTCCACCACTGCGATGAAGACGGACGACCTCCGTTGGACAATTGCGGCGGACGCGGTCCATCCAAACGACAACAACGAGAGTATGAATGTCGGGACGGAGTTCTCGTATCTCGACGTGCTGATGCTCCGTGGCGGCTACCATTCGTTGTTCCTGAAGGACGCCGAGGGGGGACTGTCGTTGGGTATCGGCCTTTCGACCAACACGCTCTTCGGCACAATGCTGATACGGTTTGACTATGCCTACCGCAATATGGGGAGACTCGATAACGTTCACGTTCTTTCGCTCGGCGTGCGGTTCTGACAGGGCAGCCCTCTCTCCCGGTCCGTTCTTCGCTGTCGTTTCCTTCGTCCTTTTCCTGGCTTGCGCTGTCGGGGGAAACCCTGCGCTGGGGCAGGCCAGGAAAGACATGGCCACGTTTTACAGCATCACCGACCCGAAGACCGCTTCCTCGGTCGTCGCGCATGTCGGCTCTCTTGACATCACAGCGCGCGAATTCCTCCTCAGCTACGAATTCGGTCCTGCCTTTCCCAAGCGTGAACATGACTCCAGGAAGGTGTATCTGGAGTTCATGACCTACGAGAAGCTTCTCGCGCTCGATGGCTATGCGCGCGGGCTCGACCGGTTGCCGCAGGTGCGGGAAGCATTGGCGGAAATCGGGGCGGATCTCATGACGGAAGAACTCTTCCGGGACGATGTGCTTCCCGGCGATCATGTGACCGACGCAGAGGTGGAACAGGGGGCGCAACAGGGGCTCGTCTCGCTGTCGCTCCGATGGCTCTATGCGCCTGGAAGCGGGGAGATCATCCGGCTGCAACGGCTCCTGAAATCGGGGGTCTCGTTTGATTCGTTGTATCGTACCCAGCAGCCGGATTCTGCTGCTGCAGAGCGGTCCCTGGAGACGACCCGGTTTAAGCTGCGGCAGGCCAATCCGGCCATCGCCGGAATGGTCGATACGCTGCGGGCCGGAATTCCTTCGGCACCGGTCAAGGGACCCGACGGATGGTATGTCGTGCAATTGGACAACGCAGCGAGGGAGATGGTGCCGACAGAGACGCAGATCACCACCCTGCGTTATGACGTGCGACGCGCATTGTATCAGGAAAAAGCGGACAGTCTCTCCGATGTCTATGTCAAGCGACTCATGATGGCACGAAAGCCGGTCATCATCAGGACCACATTCAACGCCCTGGCAGAGCTGCTCGGTCGCCGGCTCCTGACGCCGGCGTCGTACGACGAGTGGGGGCTTGCAAAATACAGGCAGGGAGGCGACCCGCCCAGGAGCGATACCCTGGTCACCATGCAGGGAAGAAAGCCCCTTTTTGTCGATGACTTTACCCGATGGTACCGTGCACGGGAAACGGCCATCAGGTTTGTACGGACATCGGCAAGGGCCTATTTCTCATCCTTGGAGGAATTCATCTGGCGCATGGTGCGCGACCGTATGCTCACGGAGCGGGCCGTCGGCCGCCATGAGGAGAAGAAGGAAAGTGTGACGGCGCAGAAGCGATGGTGGGAGGAGAAGATCCTCTATAACCTGACGCGAAGCGCAATCGCCGAGTCCATTGCAGTCAGTGACAGCGCACTGCAGCTCTTCTACAAGGAGAACCGGCGGCTGTATGTCACCGCACCGGGGGATACGCTGACGTACGAGAAGGCGAAGGAAGAGGTCAGGAAAGATGTGTTCGACAAAGAATTCACATCCCGGCTGCTGCACAGGATACTGGCGCTGAAACGGCGCTATCCTGTCACGACCGATACGGAGTTTCTGCGGACGCTTCCGGTGAGCTCAGAAAACGATCCTAAAGCCATCGACGTCTACACGGTCAGGCGCGGAGGAATTCTTCCACGGCCGGCGTTTCCCAGCATTGATTATGATTGGCAGGCGTGGCGATGAAGAGAATTCATGAGGCGGTGGCGAGGTCTCTGCGATCCGCATTCTTTGCAGCGACCGTCGCGGCGGGAGTTCTCTCGCTGTTCGGCTGCCGCGTGGAACACGCCGGCCCCGGAACGGCATCAGAGCAGGTGGAACTTACCTATTGGCCTGCCCCCAACCAGCAGGAAGTGGAACTCGCCGACACACTTGTGAGAAGATGGAACGCACTGCACCCGGATATTCATGTCAGCATGCAGCCGATCCCCGTCAGCCAGTCGACGGAGGAAGTCCTCCTCGCCGCCATTGCAGGGAAGACGACGCCCGATATCTGTTCGAACATGCAGCCCGCCGCCATGGCGGAATACGCCCAGGCCGGCGGAATAATCGCTCTTGACCAGTTCCCGGATTTTGATTCTGTGGCGTCCGGGAGAACGCCGCGCGAGCTGCTGGAAACCTTCAGGAGCCACGACGGCCATTGGTATCAGCTCCCGTGGAAGACAAACCCGGTGATGATGTTCTACAACCGTCGCCTGTTTGCCGAGGCCGGTGTGACCACCGTGCCGCGCACCTACAGCGAGTTCCTTGCAGCCGGTGCAAAGGTAACGCGCGACGTGGACGGCGACGGCCGGACCGATGTCTGGATGGGGGAAAGAGATATCCGCCCGATCTGGTGGCAGCGCCTCTTTGACTTCTTCCCCTTCTATATCGCCGCATCGGGAGGAAAGACCCTTTTTACCGGTGGAAAGGTGTCGTTCGATGACCGGGAAGCGGCTGAGGTGTTTGCATTTTTCCAGCAGTGCTATCAACGACGGTTCTTCCCCCGCACATTCTTTCAGGGGGGTGATCCCTTTCTGCTGGAGAAGAAAGCGACGCACTTTGCCGGACCCTGGCAGATCGCGCAGCTCCAGAAATTCGGTCCCAACATCGATTACGGGGTCGCTCCTCTCCCCGTTCCCGACGATCACCAGGGGCCTGTGTATACCTCCGGCGATTTCAAAAATATCGCGATCTTTGGGACGACACGACACCCGCGGGAAGCATGGGCTTTCGTGAAGTACCTGGTCACCGCCAGGCACGATCTGTTGCTTCTCGAGGTCAGCAACCAGATCCCGGTCCGGGGCGACCTTCTGACCAACCCGCTGTTTGCGGACTTCTTCCGGCGAAACCCCGCCATGGTCGCCTTCGCTGAACAGGCGGTCTACACGCGGGGCATGGACGCTGTGCCGGACCTGAAAGAGATCTTCGACGGGATCTCCCAGGAGTATGAACTCTGCTCGGTCTTCGGAAGAAAGAGCGGGGCAGACGCCGCCCATGACGCTGCGCACCGGGCGGAAATCATCCAGGAGTGGAACCAATGAAGAGCCCCAAGGGCCCGGCGCACCTGGCCAAGGGCGGCAGGAGCGGTCTTCTGTTTTCCCTCCCCTATGCCATCTTTTTTCTGGCGTTTGTCGCCTATCCGCTCACGTTCTCTCTCATCCTCGTGTTCCACCGGTGGAACATTGTCACGCCGATGGAGTGGATCGGGTTGAAAAACTTCGTGCGGCTTGTCCATGACCCGCTGGTCCTCAAGGCGTTTGTCAATACACTTGTCTTTCTGCTGCTCCACATCCCGCTGCAGATCGTGGTCGCCCTGTCGTTTGCGCTCCTGTTGAATACGCGCGTTCGCTTCCGCGGCTTCTTCCGGGCGCTCTTCTTCCTCCCCGTGGTCGTTTCCGGCGTTGCCGTGACGATCCTGTGGCAGCAGCTCTATTCGTACGATTACGGCGTCCTGAACACGCTTCTTAATACAATGGGAATCCCTTCGGTGCCGTGGCTTGTGGACGCCGCATGGGCGATGCCCTCCATCGCGATCATGGCGACCTGGAAGAACGCGGGGATCTATATCATCCTCTTCCTCGTGGGTCTGCAGGATATCCCGACGGAACTGTACGAAGCCGCCAGCCTCGATGGGGCCGGCGTCAAAGAGCAGTTCCTGCATATCACGCTTCCCATGCTGAACCCCACAATCCTGGTGATCGTCGTGCTCTCGACGATCGGGGGCTTCTCGCTCTTTATCGAACCGTACGTCCTCACTGGCGGCGGCCCGATGCAGAGCACACTATCGGGGATGCTCTACATCTACAACCAGGCGTTCTACTTCAACCATATGGGATATGCGGCGACGCTTGGTTTCGTGTTCGCGCTGGTCATCCTGCTCGTGGTCCTTCTCCAGCGCAAGATCATTGAAAGGGAGCCGGCATGATCCGCCGCATTCTCACATATGCCATGCTAATCCTCGGCGCGGTCCTCTTTGGCTATCCCTTCCTCTGGATGATTGCGGGTTCCCTCAAACCGGAGATGGCAATCAGCACCCTCGGCCTCGTGTCGGGCGGGATGAACTTCCACAGCTTTGAGCAGGTCTTCACGAAGATTCCGATTGCCAGAGCGTTCCTCAACAGCGTGATCGTCTCCCTGGTCGCGACGACTTCCGTCGTCGTGTTCGGCTCAATGGTCGGTTACGCGCTGGCAAAGCTGCGGTTCCCCGGGAGCAAAGTGTTGTATCTTCTCATCTTGTTCACCATGATGATACCCTTTCAGATTGTGCTCATCCCGCAGTACATCCTCATGGTCAAATTGGGCTGGACGGATTCGTACCTCGCGCTCATCGCGCCAACGATGATGAGCGCCTTCAGCATCGTCCTCTTCCGCCAGTTCTTTGCAGGCATTCCTTCAGCACTCATTGATGCCGCCCGGATGGACGGCTGTACGGAGACACGAATCCTCTTCCAGATCGTTTGGCCGTTGTCGCGCCCGGTGATCATTACGGTCGGGATTCTGACATTCATGTCGAGCTGGAATGAAGTCCTCTGGCCCCTCATGGTGGTGCGTGAGCGATCGCTGATGACGATGCCGCAAATCGTGACCCTCTTCACTATCGGTGGCGAAGCGGAATCGCAGCTTGGTGCCCTGCTGGCGGCCGCGACGCTATTGTCCCTTCCGGTCATCCTTGCGTATTCATTCTTCCAGCGGTATTTCATCGAGAGCATGGCGTCAACAGGTTTAAAGGGGTAAAACGGCGTTATGGGGAAATTGCGGTATATCTACCCGGTCAGCGATCTGCAGACCGGGTCTAGTCTGGGGAACAGTTCCCTGTTTGCGCAGCTTGATGCCCGAACGAACCTCGTCGGGCTCTGGAGTGCGGGGGACAACCAGTTCTATGCGGGGCAATGGACGATTGCAGTTGAGGTCGAGGCCGGACCTCTCCTCGAGGAGTCTTCGACGTTCGAACCCGCGTCGCAAACGACCCACCTGAAGCGGGGAGAGTGCTTTGCCGACAAACTCTTCTTCCTCCCTTTTGTCCCCATCGACGTCGGCGGGGATCGTGCAGTGTCGAGGACGGCGTTGTATCTCCTCCGGCTGTCGAATGGCGGAAGGAACTCAGCAACGTTCCGGGTGCGCGTTCGCCTGGTCTTTCCAGCCCAGCCCTCAGACCTCTTTACTAAGAAACCGCCGGCCGAGCAAGCCGCGAAGCTGGTGACGATCCGTGATACGGGAGACGGGGTCGAAATCACCACCGTCGGACGCCCCGGGGAAGTGCGGATCCTTCAGGGGAGCTCTTCCGCGGCCGTTTCAACTTCCGACAGCCGCTCCCTGGAACAGGAATACAGGGTTACCGTGCCCGCACACGCGAGTGAAGATCTGCAAATGGCCCTTGCTCTGAGCGGCCCTGCCTCCCCCGGTCAGGAGCATCAAGCGGCAGACAGAGCCCGGGAATCCCTTCGGCTCGTTCACCATGGCAGGACGGTCCTTCAACAGACCGAGGAGGAGTACAGACGGCTCCTGGCACGCACGCACATTTTTACACCGGAAGGGATCATCAACCGGGGGTTGCAATGGGCCAAGGTGAACACGGTGCGGGTCCAACATGTGTACAAGATCGGGAACGGCTTCACGAATGACCCTCCCCAGGACGTTATCGTCATCCGGGATCTCGCATGGTACATCATGGGGTCTGATTACCTGACGCCGGGGTTTTCCCGCTCTCTTTTGGAACTTACGGCGCGCTACGGATTCCACGAGGAAGGCAAAGTGACGGAGTATCTCCATGGAAACGAGCCTTTGCCGGAGCGCCACGACTATCACCTGAACATTAATGATAACACCCCGCTGTATATATGCGGGCTGACCCACTACGCGGCCGTGACGGGGGATACGGAGTTCCTCTCTGCATCGTATCCGTTGATGCGAAAGGCCGGCGAGTGGATCATCTCCCAGATTGTTGACGGACTCGTGCGCTGCGGAGCGGAGGGAACAAATGTCTGGGGGATCTGCGGCTGGCGGAACGTTGTCGATGGCTACACGCTCAACGGGGCGGTGACGGAAGTGAACGCCGAATGTGTTCTCGCGCTTTCCCGTCTCGCATCTGTGGCAAAAAGAATGCACAACGCCGCCGACGAGGATCGCTACAAGAAGGCCGCTGCGCATCTCAAAGAACAGATCAACACGCAGCTTGTCTCGGAGCGTACGGGACTCTATCTCCTCAATATCGACAAAGCAGGCGTTCGGCACCATGATGTCACGGGAGACCTCATTTTTCCGGTTCTCCTTGGCGTTGCGACGGAAGAGATGCGGCGGAAAATACTCGACCGGCTGACAACCGAGGAGTTCTGGACGCCGTACGGCACGCGGACCGTCAGTCCCCGCGAACCGGCGTATGATCCCGATTTCGGCTATCAACTGCTTGGCGGTGTGTGGCCTAATTTGACGGCGTGGACCGCCTTCTGTTCCAGGAAGGACGATCCCGATCGCCTCATCGAAGGAATGGTAAATGCCTACCGGCTGAGCGAGACCTCGCGCCCGGTTGAATTCGGAAATGTTGTGCCGGGAGAATTTCCTGAACGCCTACACGGCGAGACGTTCACCAGTAAGGGGATGACGATGAGCCCCTGGATGCCGCCGACGTATCTCTGGCTGGGTGTCGAGGGACTTCTCGGCGTGCGGCCGACGCTTGACGATGTCGAACTGACGCCGGTGATACCCTCCCGCTGGCTCTGGATCGCCGTGAAGAATCTCCTGTGCAAGGGGGGGACTGTGACGGCATTTCTCTACGAGGGAATGCTGTACGCGTCGCGTCCCGTGAAGAGCGGTTTTCCGGTTTCCGTCTGTACCGTTGTGGAGACCAGCACCGACAACGAAGCATTCTTCCTCATCGGCATGGCGGCCGGGAAGGATCTTCTTCTGTTTGTGGCGGCCGATGAAGAAACGGAAGGATTTGTGACGATCGGAACTGCGCCCGCAGTGGTCACGAAGAAAGTCCATTTGCTCCCCGGAGAGGCGGCCTTCTTCAGAATGACACACGGGGAGGAGAACACGTAATGAGGCGTCCTATGCGCATGGCGATGACGGCATTCCTTGCTCTGGCATGGGCAACTCCCATGTCACTGATGCTGGGGAAGGACCCGGGGAACGATCCGCTGGCCTCTTCGTTCAACGGCAAGCGTGGGCAGGTGGAAGTCGGCGGACCATTCGCCGGGGCCGAGTTTCACGCGAGCCGCCCCCTCCCGTCGCGGATCAGTTTCTTCGCTCCCGCAGCCAACAGCATCGATCTGAGCACCGATTACTGGGCCCGGGGGGATTCCCGGCCCATGAGCCTCGGCCTGCGGCTGAACGGCGGGTCTCCCGTCCGGATAGGGATGGAAGGATGGGGGTACGTGCTGAGTCCGCATACCGTCAGATTCGAGGGAACAGTGGATGGACTTTCCTGCTCACTTGTCTATGAATTCTGTCGTGAGTCTCCTGCGATGGTATTCCGGCTCGTCCTCTCAAACCGGACGCCTGCTCCCGTGAGCGTTGAAGCCTACACGCACCTTCGGCTTCTCCTCCGCACGTGCCAGACATACGCCCGCTGCGACTCCGCCGCGACGACATGTGATCCGCGTCGGGGCGTCATTGTCGCGCGGTTTCCCCAACATGAAACACGCGACGCCTCCTGTTTCGTCATGAACCGTGGGCTCCAACCCTCTTCCTGGACGGCGGACGCTGCAGATCTTGCCATCGCCGATGACGGAAGCTCTTCGTGGTTCACCTCCCCCACAGCGTTGCCGGGGCATCGTCGCACTTCACCGGGAAGCGGAAGGGGTGTCGC
Source organism: Ignavibacteriota bacterium (assembly GCA_003162635.1). Lineage (GTDB taxonomy): Bacteria > Bacteroidota > Ignavibacteria > UBA10030 > UBA6906 > Fen-1260. Next base: position 91,188 of record PMNE01000044.1, on the reverse strand, counting down.
TGCCTTTGTGTACACGTTCTCCATCGCGCCGGGTGATTCGTCGGAAATTGTTCAAGTCATCGGCAGCGCGGGTACCGCCGGTATCGAAAAAGTGATCCGGCGGCTCTCCCGTGGGTGGAGGGAGGATGTCGCAGGGTATGATCGCTTCGTACGAAGCAAGGCGCTTCAGGAAACGGAATTCCGGACAGGGGATCCCTCGATTGACCGTACCGCAGCGTGGGCGAAAGGGATCCTTGCAACAAATGCGCACTGGATCGATGGCTCGGTTCTGCCGATGCCGTGTCCCGCGGAATACAACTTCTTCTTCACACACGATGTTCTCCTGACGGATCTGGCAGCCGTCAATTGGGACCTTCCGCGGGTTCGAAGGGATCTTCGGACGATCGCATCCCATGCAAAAGACGGGATCATCCCTCACGCCTATTACTGGCGGGATAGTGCATTCACGACGGAATACTGTACTCCGGAGAATTGGAATAACCTGTGGTTCGTGATCGCTTCAAGCCGATATCTCTGCCGGTCGCTCGACAGGGAGACTGCGCGATTGGTGTATCCTCTGGCATCCAGGAGCATTGCAGAAGCGCTCCGGCAGTTGGGACCGGACCATTTGATGTACAGCGGCCGTCCCGATTGGTGGGATATCGGGCACGTGGAAGGTTCGCGCGCATACCTCAGCATCCTGACAATCCGTGCCTTGCGCGAATTTGTTGCGATGAGCGTCCGATGCGGGCACGCGTCGGAGAAACTTGCGCAGGAGGAAGCAATCGCCGATTCGATGCAAGCGGCGCTGAACGACAAGGCCTGGGACCCCGCGCGGCGCTACTTCGTCGATACGAACGGCGGTGTCCCCGACCGTCACACCTATGTGGGACCTCTGCTTGCCGCGGTGTTCGGAGTGGTCGACGATGAGCGCTCGGAGGAGGTGACGGAGACGGCCTGGCGTGAACTGGGAGATGAAGCCATCGGTGTCCGGACCGCTGCCCCCCCCGATTTCCACACTCCCGAGGCGATTGCGGAGTATCAATTTCAGGGAACGGAGGCGGGCCTGCCGTATTCGTATATCAACGGAGGCGTGTGGCCGCACTGCAATGCATGGTATGCCATGGCGCTGGTGCGCTGCGGGAAAACCGATGAGGCCTTTGCATTCGTGAAGAGGACAATGACGCTGGATGGTATTGCGGAAAGCCCCGGAGGCATACCGGCAATGTACGAATACCGTTTCGCGGATTCGACGTCACCCCGGCACGGAGAGATCGACAAGCCGTCATTCCTCTGGGCGGGCGGATTCACGCTCGCTGCTCTCTATCACGTTTTTGGGCTTGAGGAAGGGGAATGGAACGTCACCTTGACGGGATCCCTCCCGTCGTCACATGGGTCTGCAACCTACACGCTGGCCTTTGGCGCGAAGAAACAGGTCAATGCGCTGAGGTGCCCGCATGGTTCCGTTCTCATGGTGGACGGAAAGGAGGTTCCGTCCAGCGTGCTTCCGGAAACCGCGCGTCATGCGCAAATGATCGTCCTTGCGGATGCAAGCCCGTCACGGCCCCGGCTTCTCGGTGTCAATGCCGTGCTCCGTTCCGTACGACGATCGCACGCCGGCCGCGGTCTTGCGATGGTTCTCTCCTCCTTTCAGGGTCACGAAGTCAGCGTGCGCATCGCCGGTGGTTCTTCCTCCGTGAGCGCAACCGTCAACGGCCTCGCGGCGCAGCCGACGGTGAAGAAGGAGCGGGGATCGCCGACAACGCTGATTCGGTTCCGCGGTACTGATCACGACGATATGGTGAATGTCGTTTTTCGATGAGTTCGGCGGTGAAAGGAATTTCAATCTCGTTGGCAAGGATGATGCCATGAAGGCAGCGCAATATCAGGGTTCACAAAGAGTCCGGGTCATTGAGAAATCGCTGCGATCCCTCGGCGACGGGGAGATACTCCTGAACGTGGACGTGTGCGGGATTTGCGGAACGGATGTTCACATCGTCGAAGGAACGTCCCGCTCCTCTCCGCCGGTCATTCTCGGCCACGAATATGCGGGCGTGGTTGCCGACGCAGGTCACGGAACATCATTCGCCGTGGGAGATCGGGTCGGCGTGGATCCCAACATCGCCTGCGGCGTCTGCTTCTACTGCAGACGCGGACTCGTCCATCTCTGCACGGCATTGAAAGCACTCGGCGTGGACATCGACGGGGGCATGGCCGAATCCTCCATCGTTCCCGTGTCCCAGCTCTATCGGCTTCCCGCCGGGTTCCCGCCGGAACAAAGTGCGTTCATCGAACCCGTCTCGTGCGCCATCCATGGCATCGATCTGGCCCGGATACGAACAGGCGACACCGTGGCCATCCTTGGCGGAGGGACGATCGGTCTGTTGATGCTTCAGCTTGCGCGTGCTTCCGGCGCGGCACGGATCATCGTGAGCGAGCCGCTGCCAAGAAAGAGGCTGCTCGCTCGCACATTGGGAGCCGACCTGGCGCTCGATCCGGGGACGGACGATGTGGCTGCAGCGGTCAGAGACACCACCGAAGTCGGTGCAGACGTTGTGATCGAATGCGTCGGCACTCCCCGGACGGCGGAGCTTGCCCTTGGGCTTGCCCGGCGCGGGGGGACAGTGGAATTCTTCGGCGTCTGTCCCATGGGAATGACGATCCCCATGGAACCGAACGCCGTCTACGCCAGGGAGTTGACCATCGTCGGTTCCTATGTGAACCCGCACACATACGGACGTGCGATCAGTGTTCTTGAAGCGGGGCTGGTACAGGTGGATTCGTTCCAGATCAAATCCTTTCCTCTCGACAGTGTTGAGGAAGCTCTCGCGTGCCAGCGGGAAGGACGGGCAACAAAGAGCATCGTGAGGCCGCAGTGATGACAATTCTTCTCCCCCTGGTTTCCGCGCTCCTTCTGTGTGCCCCGGAAGCCGCCCGGACTCCGGCATCGGTCGTCAACTTTGGGCATCTGAACCACCTGACGGAGCGAATCGCCTTCGGCGGCGACAGTGTTGCCATTGTCCATATCTACGCCAATTACCCGGGCTACGAGTGGATCAGCGCAAACGAGTCGGGCCCCGAAGGAATCGCATGCGTGGATGATGCCGCCCGGGCTGCCGTTGTGTACCTTCGGCACTGGGAACTTCGGCGCGATACGACGAGCCGGGAGAGGGGACGCGAACTCCTCAAGTTTGTGATGGCGATGCAGTCGGATGACGGGGAGTTCTGCAATTTCATCCTGGGCGATCACCGGATCAACGCGACCGGAGGAACAAGCCGCAAGTCGTTTGGCTGGTGGGCGGGGCGGGGGGTCTGGAGCATGGCGCTCGGGTATCGAATGTTCCGCACCGCCGATCCGGCGTTCGCTGCGCGCTTGCGGCGGGGCGTGGACCGTGCGCTCCCCCATGTCGATACTCTTCTCGAACGATATGGCCAGTCAACGAATGTCCACGGCTGCATCATCCCCCGCTGGCTCCTGTACGAGTCGGGGGCGGATGCGTCGTCAGAGCTTGCGCTCGGTCTTATCGAATATTATCACGCGACAGGCGACCTCCGTGCGAAGGGAATGATCGAGAAGCTGGCCCGCGGCTTTATGCTGATGCAGGAAGGCGACGCAGCAGCATTCCCGTTCGGTCTCCATCGGTCATGGGAAACGATGTGGCATATGTGGGGAAACAGCCAGTCGGATGTCCTGGCGCGTGCGGGGTCGCTCTTCGCTGATACCGCCATGATTGCATCGGCCGAAAGGGAAGCGGTCGGTTTCTATCCCAGGCTGCTGATCGACGGACTGAAAAAGGAAATCAACATCGCCGCGCCAGGCGAGGAGAAAACCTATGAGCAGATCGCCTACGGTATCCGTCCCGCGACCCTCGCGCTCCTCCGCCTGTACGATGCCACGCACAAGCGGGAATACCTGACAATGGCCGGCTTGTATGCATCCTGGTTCTTCGGCAACAATGCCCTTGGCGTTCCGATGTACGATCCCGCGTCAGGTCGCTGCTTCGACGGAATCTCGGATTCCGTGACGCTTAATCGGAATTCCGGCGCTGAATCGACGGTCGAGGCGCTCCTGACGCTCACCGAACTGGAACAGTATCCTCAGGCCATGCGCTTCCTGCACTGCCGGAAATCGGCGCATGGACAACACGGGGCCGACCTGTACGCCATCTTCTCCGATGGGGTGGCGGGAAATGTTGTCCTCGTCCTTGATACACGCCGAAGTGCAGTCCGCATACTTCAGGGAAACGATGCGGCTCTGTACCGGAAGGAGGTCCAATGAGAAGGACGTGGTGGAACCGCAGAGAGTGGGAGTGCGCGCGCGAATATGTGATCCCCCCTGTGCCGCTTCGTATCATCATTGTTCTGTTTCTTGCGCTCGTTTCTGCGGCGGATGCGCAGCAGATCGCGGTGCCGAGGATCGATCTGATGCCGAATTTGCCTTCTCCCTATCTTATGCGCGACTGGAAGAGTGTGGCCCGCGGCTACGACTCCCTGGTGTTCGACCTCCATCGCACCGGGACGTATCTCCCGCTGGTGACCCTCACATCGAGCACGGTGAACTACCCGGCACAGCAGAGTTTCATCCTCGAGACGGTTGTCGGTACGACGGCCCCGACATCGGGAGAGGCGATCAATTGCATCCCCGCGATCGTCGGCGCGACGCTGGCGGGGATCGACAAGAGCAATCAAGGCGGCGAGAACTGGCCGCTGATGGCCCAGGAATGGTATAACAAGCGCCCTGAGTCCGATGTGTATAGAAATCACCCGGTGGACGATTCGGGGGATGACTGGTGGTACTGCACCATGCCGAACGTCTTCTTCTATCAAATGAACTCCCTGTATCCGGGAACAGGAGAGTACGCGATGCAATTCCGGATGGTGGCCGATCGCTGGCTGCAATCTGTGAAGGCGATGGGGGGAAGCGCAACGCCGTGGAAAGTGCCGCTGATGGACCATCGCGGCTGGTTCCTGAACACCATGACGCCGTATGATAACGACGTCCACGAACCGGAAGCCGCCGGCGCGATCGCCTGGCTGCTCTATAATGCGTATGCTGCAACCGACAGCGCGTCGTATCGCGAGGGGGCGGAATGGGCAATGGAATTTCTGAGCGCATATCCTACGAACCCGGCGTATGAACTGCAGCTCTCTTATGGGACCTATACGGCGGCCCGGATGAACGCCGAGCTCGGTACTTCGTACGATGTCGAAAAGCTGTTCAACTGGTGCTTCACTGTCGGTCCTCTCCGCTCCTGGGGAGCTATGGTGGGAACCTGGGGAGGACTGGATTGCAGCGGTCTCATCGGCGAGGTGAATGGGAGTAACAACTACGCCTTCGCGATGAACTCATTTGAACAGGTCGGCACCCTCGTTCCCCTGGTCCGCTACGATCCCAGATTTGCCAGGGCGGTCGGGAAGTGGGTGCTGAATGACGCCAACGCTGCCCGCCTTTTCTATTCCGGGTACCTTGGCCAAAATCAGCAGGACAATGAAGCGTGGGCCATGCAGTATGATCCCGGTTCCGTCATCGCCTACGAGGCGCTACGACAATCGCAAAACTCCAACAGCCCGTATGGTACGGGCGATGCAATGAGCGGCGGATGGGGGCTGACGAACCTCGCCCTCTACGGCTCTTCCCACGTCGGCATTCTTGCCGGGATCATCGACACGACCAATGTCCCGATGATTCTGCGCCTCGACGCGTTGAAGACCGATTACTATCACGCGTCCGCGTACCCGACCTTTCTCTACTTCAACCCGTATGGCGTGGCAAAATCGGTTCAGGTGGATCTCGGGAGCGGGGTGCACGACCTGTATGATGCGGTATCCAAAGGATTCATCGCGACCGGACAGACGGGAGTTGTCTCCGTCAACATCCTTCCGGATGCCGCCATCCTTCTCGTAATTGTTCCGGCCGGAGGGACGGTGAGCTATCGCCAGGAACAAATGCTTGTAAACGGAGTGGTCGTCGATTATCACTCCGCCCACGTGGTTGCCGACTATCCCCCCCGCATCAAGGGATTTGCCTCTTCCGCAAGCATCTTGCCGCTGAACGGAAGCACGGGAGTCTATTGCACCGCGGTGGACAGGGACGGGGATACGCTTTCTTATTCGTGGCGGGCAGATGGTGGAGCCATTATCGGGTCCGGCGCTACCGTGACATGGCAGGCGGCGCCAGTTCCCGGAGACTACAAGGTGACATGCACCGTGACCGACGGACGCGGTGGAGCAGATTCGGCGGCGGCGATCGTCACGGTCGTTTCTCGTCTTAACAATCCCCCCATAATCAAAAAACTCCGGGCGGTTCCCCGAAAGTTAGGGCTGGGTGCCCAGGCGCAGCTCTTGTGCCAGGCCCAGGACCCGGATGGCGATCCAATGAGCTTCCAGTGGAGTGCGACCGCCGGGACGATCGTTGCGGCCGATACGACAGCGGTGTGGACTGCGCCATCCTCGGCAGGTGATGACACGGTCACCTGCGTGGTCAGCGACGGGTTCGGCGGGACCACCAGCAAGACTGTCACATTCGAAGTGCGCGATCTCTCCCAGGCGCCCTCAGGCAATCTGGTCGCTTTCTATCCATTTAATGGAAACGCCAACGACGCCAGCGGGAATGGCTACAACGGGACGGGACACAACGTGACGTCCGTTCCGGATCGTGCGGGAAACCCGAACAGCGCATTTTCATTCAATGGCACGACATCGTACATTCAGGTGCCGAACGCGAGCGGTTTGAACTTTCAACAGGCGATCACCGTTACTTTCTGGATGCGCATTGCAGTGTTCTATCCAACAAGGGAACAATACCCCGTGTCGCATGGGAACTGGGAGAACAGGTGGAAGATCTCGATTTCCAATGGAGACCTGCGGTGGACCATCAAGACCGCCACAGGGACGAAGGATCTTGATTCGGAAACTCCGCTTTCCCTGGATTCCACGTTCATGGTGACGGCGACGTATGACGGAGCGGACGTTGAAGTGTATCTGAACGGCGATCTCGACGCGTTCAGTCCCTACTCCGGCGCGCTTCAGACCACCACGGTCGACTTGACCATCGGGCAGGATCTTCCCAACGACCAGCAGGAGAACTTCAACGGCGTGCTGGACGATCTGCGGATCTATGACTTCGCTCTTTCTCCCGCACAGGTTCAGGGACTATTCAGCGGTCCAACGGGTGTCCGTGAGGGAGGGGATGCGGCGATACCGACGGACTATTTTCTCGATCAAAACTATCCAAATCCCTTCAATCCTTCGACCCAGATCAGGTTCGCCATCCCTGCCGGAGGAAGAGGGGAGCGGACGATTCTGCGTGTCTATGACCTCCTGGGGAGAGAAATTGCGGAAATCCTGAACAGCATTGTTCCCCCCGGCATCCATGAGGTGCGGTGGAACGCCGCGGGCGTCGCTTCGGGAGTGTACTATTGCGTTCTCCGTTCCGGACCCGTCATGCGGGTACGAAAGCTCTTGCTGGTGCGATGAAAGTTCGCACGGCATGTCACACCTTGGAATGATAGGTATGCGCACTCTGGATCTCAATGGAACGTGGAAATTCAAGGCCATCGATCAACATGGAGCTCTGCCGCGCGGTGCGCAGCGCGCCTTCCAGTGGATGACGGGGACCGTGCCGGGAACAGTCCACACCGACCTGATGGCGGAGGGGGTGATCCCCGATCCGTTCTTCCGGATGAATGAGAACGATGTTCGGTGGGTCGAAAATCCTTCGTGGATCTACCGGCGCGAATTCCACGTGTTGCCCGATCTTCTCGCCGAAGAAGAGATCGCGCTGGTCTGCGAAGGTCTTGACACGTATGCATCCATCTGCATCAACGGCCGACCGGCGGGGGAAACCGCCAATATGTTCGTTGAGCACCGGTTCGACGTAAAACGGCTTCTTCACGTTGGCAAAAATACCATCGAGGTAACTTTTACATCGCCGGGTGTGCGATCGAAATCGCTGGAGAAAGCCCATCAGCCTCTCCGCGTAGCGCTGCAGCCTCACCGCGTGTATGTCAGGAAAGCCCAGTATTCGTTCGGCTGGGATTGGGGCCCGACGCTGACAACGTCGGGAATATGGCGGGCCATCGGACTGCAGGCGTGGAGCGGTGGGCGGCTGCATGATCCATTTGCGCGCGTCGTGTCGGTGGGGAAACGGGGCGCAGTCGTCGAGCTCTCCGTTGAGGTCGACCGGCGGGCAATGCAACGCATGGAGGTGGAGGTAAGGGTGGCGGGCCACGGCTTCTCACTGGAGAAGACTATCCCGCTCCGCGGAAGAAATGCACCCCTCAGAGTCCTGATCCCTGATCCGAAACTCTGGTGGCCGAACGGCTACGGCGGGCAGCCGCTCTATACCGCGGCGTTCGTCCTTCGTGCCGGGGGAAAGGAACTCGATCGGATCGAACGATCGTTCGGCGTCCGCACCATCCATCTGGTCCAACAGAGAGAGGGGAAGGGGAAATCGTTCATCATCGAGGTCAACAAGACGCCCGTGTATTGCAAAGGGGCCGACTGGATTCCGGCAGACAGTTTTCTCCCGCGAGTGACGGAAGAGAAATACGAAAAACTTCTGACGATGGCGCGTGAAGCGCACATGACGATGATCCGCGTCTGGGGCGGCGGAATCTATGAACAGGATGCCTTCTATGAAGCATGCGACCGATTCGGTCTCATGGTCTGGCAGGACTTCATGTTTGCCTGTGGAGAGTATCCCCAGGAGCCCTGGTTTCTTGCCCAGGTCAAGGAGGAGGCGGAGAAGGTGGTGAAACGCCTCCGCAACCATCCCAGCCTGGTCGTTTGGTGCGGGAACAACGAATGCGAGTGGCTCTTCTGCACCGAGAACCCCGGGAAGACGGCGGATGACATGAGGGGAGCCGCGATCTTCAGAGACATCCTCCCTTCTGTTGTGTCACAACTTGACGGAACGAGAATCTACTGGCGCAGCTCTCCGTTCGGCGACGGATCCCCCAACGATGAATCGAACGGCACCCACCACCAGTGGAAGGTGTGGAGTGACTGGAAGGATTACGGGGAGTACACGAACGACTCGGCACGGTTCATCGCAGAGTTTGGATTTCAGGCGCCGCCCGATCCCCGGACATTTGCCGAAGCAATGCTTCCGACGGATCTCTCACCGCAAAGTCCGGTGATGGAACACCACAACAAGCAGGTGGAGGGACAGGAGCGTTTGTTCAGGTTTCAGGCCGCCCATTACCGGGTCGCATCCGACTGGGAGGAATTTATTCTGAAATGCCAGTTCGTGCAGGCGGAAGCGCTCAAGACCGCAGTGGAGCACTGGCGACAGAGGAAGTTCGCGACTTCCGGCTCCCTCTTCTGGCAACTGAACGATTGCTGGCCTGTAAGCAGCTGGGCGGTCATCGACAGCGCGCTGCGTCCCAAGGCGGGGTATTACTATGCCAAACGGTTCTTCGCTCCTCTCCTTGTGATGTTCCACGCAGCAGGGGAAGGGTACGAGGTGCGTGTGGTGAACGATCTGCTCAAACCTGTCAGCGGAACGCTGAAAATCTCGCGTCGTTCCTTCACAGGGAGAACAGTGTGGAAACGCGAAACACCATGCAGGATTCCTGCGAACAGTGCATCGACAGGGGCAATCGTGAGGGAGCGGGATCTGGTAGGCCTCGTCAATGAAGATGAGTACCTCCACGCCGTGCTTTTTGTGAAGGGGAAGTCCGTTGCCGAAAACAGGATGTTCTTTGCGGAACCGAGGTGCAGTCATTTTCCCGCGGTGACTCCCAAAGTGACGATAGCACAGAAAGCAGAGGGGATGTTTGCCATTACTCTCCATGCCGACGCGTTTGTGAAAAACCTACGCCTCTCGTTGTCCGGGGGTGAGGCGATGTTCGAAGACAACTATTTTGATCTCGACCCCGGAGAGCGGAAAACAGTCTTGTGCCGGACGGACGAGGATATCCGTCTGGTTCGATCTCACCTTATCCTCCGGCCGGTCCAATGAACAACCGCCGGCAGACAGCGGCGAAAAATGGAAGGAGTGGAGCAAAGCGATGAAACCAACACAGATGCCAGTGGTCCAACGTCTTCACGGGGGGAAGCCGGTGATTACCGCAGTTCCCACGCATCCCTGGGAGAACAAGGTGACATTCAATCCCGCCTGCGCTTATGTGGGAAAAGGCGAGGAGCTGGAACGTATCATTGCCGCTCTCCCTTTCGATCGGCCGACCAGGCACGCCCTGGAAGCCGAGGCCGGACTCTGTTTTGTGATTTACCGGGCGCAGGGAGGAAAGACCGACGAACAGGATCACACCCGATCCACGATGGGACTGGCCGTCCTTTCACCTGATCTCCGTTTGTTGGCGCGGCATAGCACGCCGGTGCTGGTGCCTGAATTTGACTACGAGAATCTCGGCGTGGAAGACGGCCGCCTGGCGAAAGTGGGCGACCGGTACGTTCTTTCCTACACGGGCTACAGAAGCGGCAAGCCCAACAATGCAGTCCGATTGGCCCTCGCATCGACAAGGGACTTTGTGCACTGGGAGAAACACGGACTCGTCAACGCCGATTTCAATTCGCTGGACAACAAGAATTCCATGCTGTTTGAGGGGAAAATCGGCGGGAAGTTCGTCATGCTCCACCGGCCGATGGAGGGGACCGACGCCATGTGCGTTCATTGGGCCGAAGCAGATGATGTTTTCGGGGTGTGGACCGATCGCGGCGTGCTGATGAGGCCGATTCGGAATCCGGCGTTTGCCGATACCTGGATCGGCGGGGGCGCGCCTCCCCTCAAGCTCTCCCACGGCCGCTACCTTCTCATCTATCATATCGGCAATTGCAAGGCCGACAAGACAAAGGAATATGATCTTGGGATCGCCATTCTGGATCCGGCCCTTCCCGATCCGGTCGTCAAGCGCGATGAACCGCTTATCCGTCCGACCACCGTTCCAGAAACTGTGGGAGATGCGGAACTTGGCGTCAACAATGTTGTGTTCATCTGTGGGGCGTATTTTCATGACGGTTTTCTTTGGTTCCCGTACGCAGGGGCCGACAGCGTCGTCCTCGCCGGAAGGATCCCCTTGGCGGAGATCGAGCGGTACGCCGCTACTTGACAATGACCCCGAAAATCTGTTTATATTGACAGATTTTATTCCTCTTTCCTGCATCGTTGAAAGGAGCCACAAGGAATTCCCGAATTGCTACTGAGTTGGAAGTCAGATGTTTTTTCGGTGAGGACTTTGTGGACTATTGCACCCCGCTTGTACTTCAATTTCTGTGTCGGGTCCGGCGCATGCATCCCCCGCCGGACCTGCTGCATCCCGACTGGTCCGTCGTTTTCTCCAGTGTCCTTCGTCTCTGAAGGTTGTTGCCGGGTTTTGCCTCTGTGATCTCGTGGAGGGATCCGGCGATGACAGGATTGGGATTCTTCCCCCGCACCTTGCGTGCAGGAGTCCGTGGTAGGGTGCCGGGACTATCTCCAAAGTGCCGTGGTGCGGGTTGACCGCGCTGATCTTCCATCATGTTCATGAGAGAAAAGGAGAGTATGAGACATTTCCTGGTCCTTGTGGCTGCCACATTTCTTTGTGGAGCTGCGATGCAAGCGCAGCCGTCCCTATCGCTGCCTGATCGAGCCGTGCCCGCCGCCATTGTTGCTGACTCGGCATCAGTGGATTCGCTCCCGCGGATCGCCACCCATAGGTTGTTGCCTGAGAACATGAGTCTTATGGAGCGGGGGATGTGGGGAGAACACGGGATACTCCGCGGTGTCGGCATCGCTTCGCCTCTCACGCCCGAGGTTCGCAAGGGCGAACTTGGCCTGCGCCGAACCATGCTTTCCATGCACCAGATCGGCGGGTTCGTTACCCTTGGGTTTATGTTTGGGGCAGTGTACGCCGGACAACGAGTCATCGACGGCAACCGCAACTTCCGGCAGGTTCACCAGACATTCGTGACCGGGACAATCCTGTCGTACGGAACCACGGCAATGCTTGCGATCCTTTCGCCTCCTCCGACGATCCGGCGGGACGAGGTGAGCACGACCACGATTCACAAGACCCTTGCCTGGATTCATTTCGCGGGGATGATCCTGACACCGATCCTCGGCGCTTCGATCCACCGCAACTCCCCCGTGAAGGCGGAACGGTTCCACCAGATATCCGCCTACGCCACGACAGCCGCATTTACGGCGTCGATGATCATTGTAACATTTTAAGAGGACGGCCATGAAGAAATCGCTCCTTTGGGCATTCAGCCTGATCACCGCTGCATGCATGGCGGCTGTTGCCCAGCCGCGACAAGTTGAGGCGATGAAGGATTCTTCCGTGGTGACCTACCGGATGGTCCATCCTTTGCATGAAATCGAGGCGAAGAGCAAGGAGGTGATTTATCGCGTGCGGATCAACCCCGCAGAGCGCCAGGTCCTGAGCGTTGCTGCGGAGGTGGACGTGACGACGTTCGACAGCGGCAATTCAAACCGGGATTCTCATGCGATGGAAGTCATCGACGCCATTACCTATCCCGATGCTGTGTTCACCGGCACGTCGATCACACAACAGGGCGACAGTCTCCATGTTGCGGGGAAGCTGACCTTCCACGGCGTGACCAAGGAAATCGTCGTGGTTCTGCGGCAAGAGTGGAATGGAAACACACTGCACGTGACGGGAGGGTGGGATGTCAGTCTCACTGCGTTTAAGATCGAGCGGCCATCGCTGCTCATGATTCCCGTGGAGGACAATCTCCATTTCTCGCTGGCTGCGGTGTTTGCGTGGCAGTAAGGGGTGGGGAGAACGGCGGGGCTACTCGGTCGCGAGCCGGTACCCGATGCCCGATTCGGTGACGATAAGTCGTGGACGGGCCGGGTTGTCCTCAAGTTTCTTCCGTAGCTGCGCGATGTACACGCGTGAATATTGTGTCTCCTCGGCAAATGTCGGCCCCCACACCTGTTCCAGTATGTAGTGGTGGGTGAGGACCCTGCCGGCGTTCCTGATCAGGAGGAGAAGGAGCGAGTATTCCGTCGCTGTCAGCTTCACCGTTTCCTCCCCCTTCCTGACCACCCGGGAGGCGAGGTCGACATGGACGTTCCCGAATGTGAACTTCTCATCCGGCGTCATCGGTTGCCGGTGCCGCATCGCGGTGCGGAGCCGCGCGGCAAGCTCGCCCGTGCGGAAAGGTTTGGTAAGATAGTCGTCCGCCCCGGCCTCCAGGCACCCGATGATCTCCTGCTCCGCGTTTCGCACCGAAAGGATCAGGATAGGCATGCTTCCCCACTCGCGGATGCGCCGCAGCACCTCTTTTCCGTCAAGGTCCGGAAGTCCAAGATCGAGGATGATCGCCTCGGGACGATCCATGGCCGCATGCGTAATCCCTTCCTCGCCGCTGGAGGCCTGTGTTACCTTGTACCCCTGCGCCTCCAGCGAGATCTGCAGCAGCCGGCGCATTTGCGGTTCATCGTCGATGATGAGGACGACGGGTAGGTTCGTCATGCCGTCACTCCGTTCCTTCCGTCCGTGATGTCTCCAGCGGAAGACGGATCGTAAACTCTGCCCCGCCTCCTTCCCACGTCCCGACCGCGATCGTTCCGTGATGCGCCTCGACGAAGCCACGGGCAATCGAAAGGCCTAATCCGGTGCCTCCTGCCTCTGTTCCCGGAGCCCGATAGAATTTCTCAAACACGCGATCGCCGATCGACACCGGCACCCCGGGTCCCGTATCTCCGATAGTGATGATCGCCTCACGATCGGTTGCCCGCACACCGATGGCAATACTGGACCCTGCGGGTGTGTAGTATGCCGCGTTGACAAGAAGGTTGGTGATGACCTGCTCCATAAGGGTAAAGTCGATTTTCAGGAGCGGCATATCAGATGAGACGGAGACCGTGACGTTGTGGCGAGCCAATTGTCGGGTCAGCTTGTCGCGGGCGCTGTTGATGAGGTCGAGGGCGTCGCACCAATCGCGTTTCGGCTGGATGAGACCCGACTCGAGCCGCGTCATGTTCAAGAGGTTTTCCACAAGCCGGTTGAGGCGTTCCGCGGCCTCATGGATAGCGCTGCTGAGTTCCTTCCGCATCTCCGTTTGTGCCGACACGTGATCGTCCAACAAGCCCTCGGAAGCGCTCAGGATGGCGGCCAGAGGAGTTCGCATCTCGTGAGAGATGGAATTGAACAGCGTCTTATACAGCCGTTCGGATTCCTCCACCACGATCGCTTTCTTCGTGAGTTCGTTGAGCGTTTCACGTTCGATTGCCGAAGCGATCTGGCGGATGTAACTGTCCATCAGCGCCTCCTGGTCGGTGGTCAGCGGCTTGCCGTCACGCGGCTTCACACCGATCACTCCCAGGGGATAGCGCGGACCGGAGAGGGGAAAATACGTCGCTGCGGAGGAGGGGAGTGTGTCGGTGAACGCTCCCGCCTTTTTTTCGTTCCAGTACACCCAGGCGGCGACAGCCATCTCTTTGTCATCGACGGCAAGAGTGCTTCCCGCATGGGGGGCGGTAAAGATGTCGCCATCGGACTGGCCAAGGCAGACGACGGTGTCGGCCTGAAGGAATCGGTCAATTCCTCCCACTGCGGCCTTCACGACTTCGTCTTTGCTCCGCGCAAGGGACAGATCGCGGGAGAGGGAGTAAAGCGCGACGGCCCGCTCTTCCCGCTGGCGTACCGCCCTCTCCTGTGCCCGGGCGCGCGATGTCAGGATTCCTGTCACGCTTGCCAGGCCAAAGTACATGGCGAGCATGAGGCCGTCTTCAAGCCGGGCAACGGAAAAGGTAAAGATCTGAGGAATGAAAAAGAAATCCCACCCGAGTGCGCTCAAAGTAGCCGCGAGGACGACGGGACCGATGCCGAGACGGAGGGACAGGAGCGCTACCGTCAGGAGAAGGATCAGGGCAACGGTCTGATATCCCATCAGTCCCGACAACGGGAAAGAGGCCAGTTCGACGGCCGCGACAATCCCGGCTGCCGCCAGATACTGGGAAAGACCGGATTGAAAAGCCGGGAAAACCACGCGCGGTTTCTTTTTCGCGCCGTCTTTCTCTCCTCCGACGATGTGGACGTCCAGGTCGCCGCTTTGCTCCATCACAGCGCGGAACAGTTTCCCCTGGCGTCCGAATGCGCCCTCCCGCGACTTTCCCAGGAGGATCTGTGTGCAGTTCTCCTGACGCGCGACGCGGAGAATCGCCTTGCCGACGTCCTCATCCGCCGTCGTGATGATCTCTGCGCCGAGTTCCCGGGCCATCGCGATGTTCTTCGCCAGATCCTTCTTCTGGTCTTCCGAAAGTCCCCGTGAAGTCTCCACATGGACGGCGACCCATGTCGCGCCGAGCGAATACGTCAGGCGGCGAGCCCATCGGATCAAGTGGGCCGAGTGGGGGCTTCCGCTGATCCCGACAATGAGGCGCTGGCCGGATTTCCAGGGCCCGGAGATGCGGTGATCGCGCATATAGGTGCGGAGCTGCCGATCGACCCGTTCAGCCGTCACGCGGAGCGACATCTCGCGCAGCGCGGTGATGTTCCCCTTCCGGAAAAAGTTCTCGGCTGCGTGACGCGATCGTTCGGGCGTGTACACCTTTCCTTCCTCCAATCGCCGGAGCAGCTCATCGGGAGGGAGGTCGATCAATTCCACATCATCAGCCCGATCAAGGATGGAATCGGGTACGGTTTCCAGGACGGGAATGCCCGTGATCTGGGCTACTGCATCGGCCCGGCTTTCGAGATGCTGCACGTTCAACGTGGTGCTCACGTTGATACCGTTGTCGAGAAGCTCCAGCACATCTTGGTAACGCTTTGTGTGCCGGCTTCCCTGAGCGTTCGTATGCGCCAATTCATCGACAAGCACCAGAGACGGCTTGCGCGCCAGAATTGCATCGATATCCATCTCTTCGACCGCGATCCCCCGATACAGGAGCTGTTTCCGGGGAAGGATCTCCAGGCCTTCAAGCAAGGCGGTCGTTTCAGGCCGGCCGTGGGTCTCCACGATACCGACAAGAACGTCTTCGCCGTGCGATCGCGCGTCGTGTGCGGCCTTCAGCATTTCGTACGTCTTCCCGACGCCGGCGCACATGCCGAAGAATATTTTCAGGTGTCCCTTGCGCTGCGACTCCTCTTCTCGCTGCAAACCCTTCAGGAGGAGGTCGGGATCGGGACGGTCATGAACCTCAGACATGCTGATTTCTCGCGGTAATGTTCTCTCCAAGTGAAATATTGCTGGAACAGCCCTCAATTGCAAGAAGCGCCCGGGATCGGCTCCTGTTTTTATGTTTTCTTTATGTGGAGGGGGCTCTTTTTTGCATCGGCTGGATTGTACGCACATTACCTCTATTGCATATTGGGGGCATCAGCAAGGATAGACTTATCCCATTGGCTCCCGGATGCACAGAAGCAGCGTATGTCCTATCTTTCAGGTTTCAGTCATTGGTTGAGAGGCACGATATGGTATGGAAGTCCCTCCGTACGGCGGTTATCGCGACAGTCCTTTTCACGGTCCTCACCGGTGTGATATACCCGCTGGCGATAACCGGTTTGGCGCAGGTCTTCTTCCCGTGGCGGGCGAACGGAAGCTTGATCCATGTCAATGGAAAGACGCTTGGGTCCGAACTTATCGGCCAGCCGTTCACCGCCCCCGGGTATTTCTGGAGCCGGCAATCGGCAACAAGTCCCTTCCCCTACAACGCTGCATCGTCGGGTGCGACCAACGAGGGTCCGTTGAATCCCTCCCTTGCCGATGGAGCGCGGAAACGGATTCACGATCTCCGGGAAGTCGATTCGCTCAACCTCAGCTCCATTCCGGTTGATCTGGTCACTGCATCGGCAAGCGGCCTCGACCCGCATATCAGTGTCGCTGCCGCTCTCTATCAGGCGCCGCGCGTCGCGCGCGCAAGGGGCATTTCACTGCAGAAGATCAACGAATTAGTTGCCCGCGAGACGGAAGGGAGAACGTTCGGCATTCTTGGTGAAAACCGCGTGAATGTTCTCCTCCTGAATGCCGCGCTGGACGCCGAGCCCTCACAGTCGAAGGGGAATTGATCATGGATGCTCTTTCTTGCGGTATCGTGGCCGGGTTTGCCATCCTCACGTGGGGACTCCTGAGGATTTGCGATGTGCCGAACCAGGACGATCGAAAGGGAAAATTATGAATTGGGCGTATCTGCTTTCCGGGGTGATTGCGTTCGCTTTGTTCATTTACCTGTTCGTCGCATTGCTGAAACCGGAGAAATTCGAATGACTCTCATCGGCATCGGACAAATTATTCTCTACCTCGGCGTCCTGCTCCTTGTCACCAAGCCGCTCGGAACTTTCATCGCCCGCGTGTTTCAGGGCGAGCGGACATTCCTCGACCCCGTGGTGGCTCCCCTGGAGCGGTTGATCTACCGCGTCGCAGCGATCGACCCGCGGAAGGAAATGAATTGGAAGGAGAATGCCGTTGCGATGCTCCTTTTCAACGGCTGCGGCATCGTCTTCCTGTACCTCCTCCAGAGGGTGCAGCAGGTGCTTCCGCTCAATCCCCAGGGTTTCGGAGCGGTGACGCCCGATTCGGCGCTGAACACCGCCGTCAGTTATGTCACTAACACCAACTGGCAGGGATATAGCGGCGAAACGACGATGAGCTATCTGACGCAAATGGCGGGAATGACCGTGCAGAATTTTCTTTCCGCTGCGACAGGATTGGCGATCATGGCTCTCTTCATTCGCGGGATTGCACGGCATTCTGTGGCGACGCTGGGCAACTTTTGGGTGGATCTGACACGAAGCACACTCTATATCCTTCTTCCCCTCGCCGTGATTCTTTCCCTTGTGCTGGTCTCGCAGGGAAGCGTGCAGAATTTGTCGTCGTACGCCTCGGCGCAGTTTCTGCAGCCCACTGCCGACACCAGCGGCACGCGCGTCACGGAGCAAGTCATTGCCATGGGGCCGGCGGCATCGCAGGTCGCCATCAAGCACCTTGGGACCAATGGCGGGGGATTCTTCAACGCCAATGCTTCCCATCCGTTTGAAAGTCCCACGCCGCTGACGGATTTCCTCCTTCTCCTTGCGGAAACGTGCATCGCAGCCGGTGTGTGCTATACCTATGGGGTCATGGTCGGCGACAAACGACAAGGATGGGCGCTGCTGACCGCCATGCTCCTCATCTATGTGATCGCGATCGTCGGCCTGTACGCCGCGGAATCGGCCGGCAACCCGGTGCTCAATGGCCTTGGCGTCGATCAACACGCGAGCGCCCTCAACCCCGGCGGAAACATGGAAGGAAAAGAGACGCGTCTGGGGATCGGCCCCTCAATTCTGATGGCGACGGCATCGACGTCCACATCGACCGGTGCGGTGAATTCCATGCACGATTCATACACGCCCCTCGGCGGGTTGGTCCCGTTGGTCATGATGCATCTCGGCGAAGTAGTGCTCGGCGGTGTCGGATCAGGACTCTATGGGATGCTCGTTTTCGTCATTGTTGCCGTGTTTGTTGCCGGGCTGCTCGTCGGCCGGACGCCGGAGTACCTCGGACACAAGATCGAACCGTTCGAGATGAAGATGGCGTCGCTCCTGATCCTCATCATGCCGATCGCCGTCCTGGTGTTCACTGCCATTGCCGTCGTGACCGATGCGGGGAAAGCGGGTATTTCGAACCCCGGTCCCCATGGATTTACGGAAATATTGTACGCGTTCACTTCCCAGGGGAACAACAACGGGAGCGCTTTCGCGGGACTCAACGCAAACACTCCGTTCTATAACTGCACCGGGGCGATCGCCATGCTCATCGGACGATTCTGGCTTGCGGTCCCAACCCTGGCACTGGCCGGTTCCCTTGCGCGGAAGAAGCTCATTCCCAGTGGCGAGGGGACGCTGCCTACGCATACGCCGCTGTTCATCTTCTGGTTGATTGCGGTCATCCTTGTCGTGGGAGCGCTCAACTTTCTCCCCGCGCTGGCATTGGGACCAATTGTTGAATTCTTTATGATGCCCCACTAATCGTCCGGTTGTGCGACGAAGGAGAGAATGCTGTATGGAGACCGCGTTATCTCATCAAAAGAAACCGTTGGGACTCACAAGCGAGATTTACAGCCGCGCGATCGTTGATTCACTGAAGAAACTCAACCCGCGGAGCATGGCACGCAATCCCGTGATGTTCGTCGTTGAGGTGGGGAGCGTCCTCACGACCGGGCTTTGGGTGCAGGCCCTTGGGGGACATGGCGAGGCGCCCGCATGGTATATCGGCACGGTATCGCTCTGGCTCTGGTTTACCGTGCTCTTCGCAAACTTCTCTGAAGCGCTCGCGGAGGGGAGAGGAAAAGCCCAGGCGGAGGGACTGAGGAAAGCCCGCAAACAGACGATGGCGAAGAGACTCGCGCATGGGGCGCGCCACGGAATGCCGTTTGAGGTGGTGACTTCAACGGTGCTGCAGCAGGGGGATACGTTTCTCGTGGAGGCGGGGGATGTTATCCCCGCCGACGGTGAAGTGATCGAGGGAATCGCTTCGGTCGACGAGAGCGCCATTACCGGGGAAAGCGCGCCGGTGATCCGGGAATCGGGAGGGGATCGGAGCGCGGTCACCGGCGGCACGCGGGTCCTGTCGGATTGGCTGGTCGTCCGGTTGACGGCCGAGCCGGGGGGCGGGTTTCTTGATCGGATGATCCATCTCATCGAGGGGGCGAAGCGCCAGAAAACTCCGAATGAGATTGCGTTGAACATTCTTCTGGCAGCATTCACGATCATCTTCCTGACGGTCTGCGTGACCCTGCTTCCATTTTCCCTTTTTAGCGTGGAAGTCGCAGGCCAGGGGTCGGCGGTGACCCTCACCGTGCTCGTGGCACTTCTCGTTTGTCTGATCCCGACGACCATCGGCGGACTTCTCTCCGCCATCGGCATTGCGGGGATGGACCGCATGATCCGTCACAACGTCATAGCGACGTCGGGCCGGGCCATCGAGGCGGCGGGGGACGTCGATGTCCTTCTGCTCGACAAGACGGGGACGGTGACGCTCGGAAACCGGATGGCGACGGAGTTCATCCCCGCCCCCGGAATTGCGAAGGAGCGTCTTGCCGATGCCGCCCAGCTTGCTTCGCTGGCCGACGAGACACCGGAAGGACGTTCCATCGCCATCCTTGCGAAGGAAAAGTATGGCTTGCGCGGCAGAGAGGTCAATGCGATCGCAGCCACGTTTGTTCCTTTCAGCGCGCAAACCCGCATGAGCGGCGTCGATATAAGCGCTGAGGGAACATTGCACCGTCGGAGCATACGAAAAGGGGCGGCGGAGTCGATCAAGGCGTTTGTCGAACAACAGAAGGGGGAATTCCCCGTTGCCGTCCGACAAACGGCCGAAGAGGTCAGTCGCAGCGGCGGAACTCCTCTGGTGGTTGCGGAGAATGGCGAGGTTCTCGGCGTGATTCACCTGAAGGACATTGTGAAGGGGGGGATTAAGGAGAGGTTTTCCCATCTGCGAAAGATGGGAATTAAAACGGTCATGATCACAGGGGACAATCCTCTGACCGCAACGGCGATTGCGGCGGAAGCGGGTGTTGATGATTTTCTGGCCGAAGCAAAGCCGGAGGACAAGCTCAACCTTATCCGGGACTACCAAAGACAGGGACGGCTCGTCGCGATGACCGGAGACGGCACCAATGACGCCCCTGCTCTTGCCCAGGCCGACGTTGCCGTAGCGATGAACACGGGGACACAACCCGCGCGCGAAGCCGCAAACATGATCGACCTCGACAGCAATCCCACGAAGCTGCTGGAAATCGTGGAGATTGGAAAGCAGTTGCTGATGACGCGCGGCACACTCACTACGTTCAGCATTGCGAACGATGTGGCAAAGTACTTTGCCATCATCCCTGCGGCGTTCGCGACGACGTATCCGGCCCTCAATGCATTGAATATCATGAAACTCTCGTCTCCCGAAAGCGCAATCCTGTCGGCCGTCATCTTCAATGCGCTGATCATTGTCGCTCTGATCCCGCTTGCATTGAAGGGGGTGAAGTACCGTCCTGTAAGCGCAGTGCAGCTTCTGCGCAGACACCTCCTCATCTATGGTGTCGGCGGCGTCGTTGCACCGTTCGTGGGGATCAAGCTGATCGACCTTGCGCTGGCGGCATTCGGTTGGGCGTGACGGGGAGAACGGAATAGGGGGAGTGTTTTGCACCGTTGGGCCTCGGGAGAGCTTCTTGCCGGTGGGGGCCAGAACGGCCAGGATGACCCAAATTCGAGGGAACATGCTCGCCTTTTGAATCGGTATTTTTCCCCTCAGGCAGTTGATCCGGATTTCTGAAATAGGTACTTTAAAGGTTGTCAACTGCCTATGAAGAAAATTCGACTGCTGCTTATTGAAGATAACCGCCTCGTTCGCGAAGGCATGGTCGCGCTCCTCAAGGAGCAGCCGGACCTTAAGATCATATCGTCCTCTGCGAACGGGGATGCCCTCCTGAGGCTCAGGGGACTCAAGCCGCGCGTTGTCCTCCTCGACATGGGACTGCAGAGTCATAGCAGTCTGCAGGTTGTCGAGTTGGTGAAGCGGGAGGTGCCGGATGCCCGGTTGATCATCATGGACCTTGTCCCTGTGCAGGCGGACATTGTCGAGTTTGTGCAGGCCGGAGTCTCCGGATTCATCCTCAAGGATGCCACACTGGATGATCTCCTCCGGACGATCCGCGCTGTCGCTTCCGGCGTTGATGTTCTTCCTCCGCCGATGACCGGCTCTCTCTTTGCCCAGATCGCCGAGTACGCCACCCGGAAGGGGAGCGGGAATCCCTTCAAAGCGGTGCGCATGACCAAAAGGGAGCGCGAAATTGTTGCACTGATCGCGGAAGGATGCAGTAACAAGGAAATTGCGACATCATTAAATATCGCGGTCGATACCGTGAAGAGTCACGTGCACAACATTCTTGAAAAGCTGGCGCTGCACACGCGGCTGGAGATCGCTTCGTATGCCCACCGATCCCCCTCCTCCCGCTGACGGTGTCTTCTCCGGCCTCCTCTCCCCGGAAGGTTGACATCCTCTTTTCACCACTTTGAGCGAGTGTTTCCTAGCCCGATCATTCGCACCTTTTGTGTAACTTTCTTTCATATACGTTCGTTGTCAAACCCGAGCGCGGGTATGCGAAGCAAAGATCGTCTGACCGGACGGAAATCCCACCGGACAAGAACGCAGCGACACCCTGCCGATGTCGGAGTGAGGGTGCAGCTTACCCATCGCCAGCAGCAGGTCCTGGCGCTGGTGCGGATTGGGTTGCATCGGCGGACTATTGCGGACCGCCTTCACGTGACCCCTGGGACGGTGCGCAATCATGTGCATGCGATACTGAAGAAGCTCCTGGGGGAGATCGCATCGAAGCGGGCGGACGATGAAAAACTCCACCCAAAGGATTAGACCCTTTTTCACCTTCAAGGCGGATACATTTCAGGTCGGCTCCTCCGTACGTTGTGACATTGAGGGGGGGGGGAGGAGAGAACTGTGCCCGCCGTGGAATTTCAACTGTAAAGGGATCTCATGAAAAGATTGCACGTAGGCATCATTGATCTTGTGAACAAGGGGCCGACCCGCACGCTCTGGTCGCGCGTCATGAATCCCAACTTTGCCAGTATCATGCCGCAAGTGATCTCGGTATGGTGCGAAGAGCAAGGGCATAAAGTCACGTATATCTGCTACACCGGGTTCGAAGATCTCGAAGACGAACTGCCAAGAGATGTGGACCTTGTCTTCATCGGAGCTTTCACTGAGGCCGCACAGCTTGCCTATTCGCTGAGCACCCTCTTCCGCGCCCGCGGTGCCATCACCGTTCTCGGCGGACCTCATGCGCGATGCTACCCGCAGGATGCCCAGCGCTATTTCGATTATGTCCTTGGATTCACGGACAAATCTCTTATTGATGATGTGCTGAATGACTGCTCGCGCCACAGGCCGCTCGGCCTCTCCTTGAGCGCGCCGCAGCAACCTTCAGACTTGCCCGGTGTCAGGGAGAGATGGAAGTTCATCGACCCGACCCTGCGGAAAGCGCCCATGATAAAGATGGTCCCGATGCTCGGGAGCCTGGGCTGCCCGTATACCTGCAGCTTCTGCATCGATTCCGTTGTGCCGTTCCAGCCTCTGGACTTCGCGGTGATGAAAGAGGATCTGCGGTTCCTCCTGACGAAATTCAAACGCCCTCTGGTCGCGTTTCATGATCCCAATTTCGGCGTCCAGTTCGACCGTTGCATGGATGCCATCGAAGATGCGGTCCCGCCGGGCGCGATCGACTTCGTCGCGGAAAGCAGCCTCTCGCTCCTTTCGGAGCAACACCTGCAACGTCTCCAAAAGAACGGGATGAAGGCCCTTCTCCCGGGTATTGAGTCGTGGTTCACGCTTGGGGAAAAATCGAAGACGGGGCGGCTTGCCGGCATGGACAAAGTGCGGGAAGTGTCTGATCATGTCAATATGATTCTGAAGTACATCCCGTATGTGCAGACGAATTTTGTCCTTGGTCTCGATATCGACGAAGGTCCGGAGCCGTTCGAATTGACCAAGCGGTTCGTTGATCTGACGCCGGGCGCGTTCCCCGGGTATTCGCTCCTCTCCGCGTTCGGGCAGGCGGCGCCGCTCAACCTGGAATATCAGCGGGAACACCGCGTCATTGCGTTTCCGTTCCATTTCTTGAATAACAATGGCGCAATGAACCTGAAACCACAGAACTATTCGTGGACCGGTTTTTATGAGCATGTGATCGATCTGACGAAGTACTCGTTCTCTCCGCGCGCCGCCCTCCGTCGTATGCAGGCGACTTCCGGGCTTATCCCCCGATGGCTGAACGTGGTCCGGGCCATTTCGTCGGAAGGGAACGGACGGATCAAGTACTACGGAGAGATCCGGCGAAGACTGGATGCCGATCAGGAATTCAGACCGTTCTTCGACCAACGATCATCCGTCGTTCCGCAGTTCTATGTCGAACGTATCCGGAAGGATCTTGGCCCTCTGTGGGATTGGCTCCCCGCGGGTGCCATCAATCACGATCCGGAAGCGTACCGCAAAGCTGAAGACGAAATGATCCCCAACGTGGCACGGGCAAAAGTGGCATTCGGATAGCCGGACATCCTCTCCTGAATGACGCGTGGGGTTCCCCCACGCCTTCATGCGCGGGGGCGCCTTGTCAGGACTCCCTTTCCGTCCAGCACATCCTTCCCGGCGATCTCCTTACTGTCCGCGCCTTCTCCCGCCGTGGCGGAAACTGACCTCGTATGATGGCCGCTCGTTCGTGTTCCCACATGATCGTCTCCGCCTCTTGGCCTGATCTCCGCTCCCCGTGACTCCCATCGTGACCGCAGCACGCTTCCGGTTCCCATCGCCGGCCGGCGAAACGAGCTTCCATCTTCCGGAACAATTTGGTACCATACGGTGAATCCAGTCTCCCCCACCGTGCCGGGAAAAGGATCTCTCCGTGCATCTCCAGCTTATCGATTGGATCATTGTCGCACTTGCCCTGATCGTGTGTTTTTTCCCCGCGCTCTTCTTTGGCAGGCGCGCCGGGAAAAGCACGTCGGAGTTCTTCGTCTCGGGACGATCGGTCCCGTGGTGGCTCGCCGGATTGTCTATGGTCGCGACAACCTTCAGCAGTGATACGCCGAACCTCGTGACGGATATCGTCCGCCGGCAGGGGGTCGCTGGAAACTGGGTGTGGTGGGCGTTCGTCCTGACGGGCGTTGCCACCGTCTTCTTCTATGCGCGCCTGTGGCGGCGATCAGGGGTCATGACGGATCTTGAGTTTTATGAAATCCGATATTCGGGAAAGGCCGCGAGCTTCGTCCGCGGGTTCCGGTCGATCTACCTTGGCTTCTTCTTCAATTGCATGATTATGGCGACCGTGAACCTTGCCGCCTGCAAAATCGCCGGCATTCTCTTTGGCCTCAACCGCTGGCAAACACTCGCGGCGGTGGGAACTCTGAACGTCGTCTTTGCGACCTATTCCGGACTCTGGGGGGTCCTTGTCATCGACATGGTGCAGTTCTTCGTCAAGATGACGGCGGTGATTGCCGCGGCCTACTTCGCCGTGAACCTTCCTGTCGTCGGTGGGCTCTCCGGCCTTGTCGAGAAGCTGTCTGTTGCCAAGGGCCCGGGCGGGATCAACTACCTGAATATCCTCCCTAATTTTGCCGATAATTGGGACATCGCTGTTGCCGTTTTTATCATGCCGATCGCAGTGCAGTGGTGGGCGGTCTGGTATCCCGGCGCTGAACCGGGCGGGGGGAGCTATATCGCCCAGCGTATGCTTGCGTCGAAATCGGAAAAGGATGCCCTCGGCGCCGTCCTCTTTTTCAACGTCGCGCACTATGTCCTCCGCCCATGGCCGTGGATTCTTGTCGGGCTCTGTTCCATTATTGTCTACCCCCAGCTCTCGGATATCCAGAAGGCCTTCCCCAACCTCGACCCGACGCTCATCGGCCATGACATCGCCTATCCTGCTATGCTGAAGTTCCTCCCAACAGGTTTCATCGGCTTGATGGTGGGAGGCCTGGTCGCGGCAAATTCATCGACGATCCTTACCCATCTCAACTGGGGCGCGTCCTACCTCGTGCATGATTTCTACCGGCGATTCGTCCGGAAGGATGCAGGGGAAAAGCACTACGTGATGGCAGGGAGGATCGCGACGGTCATCCTGTTCCTCGCTTCGTCGTCCCTTGTCTTCTTCCTCGACAGTGCGAAGAACGCCTTTGACATCATTCTGCAGGTGGGCGCGGGGACGGGATTGCTCTACCTCGTTCGCTGGTTCTGGTGGCGCGTCAATGCCTGGTGCGAGGTCGTCGCCATGGTCAGCTCGTTCGTCGTCTCGCTGATCCTCCTTTTCCTCAACCGGAACGGCATCCCGATCAGCACGCACATCGGATTGTTGGTTACCGTCATCTGCACAACGATCTGCTGGGTGACGACTGCGTATTGCGGCCCTGAAACCGACCGTGCAACATTGATTGCGTTCTATAAGAAGATCCGCCCGTTTGGCCCGGGATGGAGAAGGATCCGTCAGGAAGCCGGACTTTCGGATGAACGCCCCGGCGCGTCGGCACAGAATATCCCCATGGCGCTTCTGGGGTGGTTCGCAGGATGCACAATGATCTGGTCGGCGCTCTTTGCGGTGGGGAATATCTTGTATGCCCGCTATGACCTTGCCATCACCCTCTCCGTTGTGTTCGCCGTGAGTGCCTCCGCAGTGATCTATGTCGTGAACCGGCTTTGGACGGGGAATGATGCGGTGGCGGAATCATGAGGGGACAGTGGTGAGAAGAATTTTCATCATCGCATTCTTGATGGAGGCGTGCTACTTCTCGCTCTACGCGGCACCTCGTGGACCCGCGGAGGTTCTCTTTTTTCTCGGCGTGAATGGGGCGACGTACCTGCTCTTCTGTGCTGCCCTGTGGTCAATCCGTCCCGCCGCCCGGTCCGCCCNNTACCTCTGGGACGGAAAGGTCCTTGCAGCGGGGGTGAATCCCTACGCGTATCTTCCCACCGACCGGCACCTGTCGTTCCTTGCGTCTGCCGATCTCCCGGCACTGGTGAATCATCCCGATTTGCGGACCATCTATCCTCCGCTGGCACAGGCCTTCTTCTGGTTTTCTTCGATCCTCTGGGGTGAATCGGTCGCGGGATTCAAGCTTCTCCTTGTTCTTGCGGACGCACTGACGATGGTCATTCTCGCGGCTTTCCTGCGCGGCCAGGAAGGACGGGCGTGGAAAGTCATGCTCTATGCGTGGTCGCCTCTTCCTGTTCTCTATTTCGGTCTCGACGGACACATCGATGCAATCGGCATCCCCTTTCTGATCCTCGCACTCCTCTTCCTTTGTACCGGCCGGAAAATGCGGGGAGCTCTGGCGCTGGGTTTCGGCATGCTCGCAAAGCTTGCCCCGGTCATCGTCGTGCCGTTCCTCCTCGGAAGAAACGGCGGGGGGAGAACCGCGGGACACCCCTCCGGCTCCGCTCCGGCGGGGGGAAGCCGCTGGTTCTTCCGGGCCCTTCTTGCGGGACTTCCACTGGCAATTCTCGGAGGGGGCTATCTGCTCTTCCTTGAGCCGACGTGGGGCATCGCCGATTCGTTGATGACGTTCGGGTCGCGGTGGGAGTTCAACGGCGGGATTTTCTACCTCCTGCACGGGATGATCGGCGTGAACGAAACAACTCACCTTGTGTGCGGCATCGCGATCGTGGGTTGGATTGCCTTCCTTACACTCAGGGACCTTCCTCTCGTGGAAAAGGTCTTTTGGGGGTTCACCGGCTTTTTCCTCTTGTCCCCCGTTGTCCACCCATGGTACCTGACGTGGCTTGCAGCGCTGCTCGCGCTCCGGTGGTCGCCGGCCGTCTGCGCATTCCTTGGCCTCTCCTGCGTCGCGAATCTTGTCGTCTATCAATACAGGGCGTTCGGACTCTGGACGGACCAACCGCTCCTTCTGCTCATGGAATATGTCCCCGTCGGCATCCTGCTGGTACGCGAGATCCTCCGCCACGAGGTGCTCACGGCAACCGGTGCGGATCGACGGCCCGCCGCCCGACGTTGATTCCGCTGCAGGTGCCTGTGCTTCATCTACTTATGCGTCACTTCAATTCGTGCCACCTGGGTCTCCTCCCCCAGGATGATCCGCAGGTAGTGATCACCGTGAGGGATGTCATGCGCGATATATCTGACCGCAATGTACGCCCCATATTCGTTCTTGAAGGGAGGAAAAATCTCTTTCGAGCATGACAGGGAAAAGTATGCGCCCGTGCTATCGCTCGCCAGGAGTTGAAGATCCCTCCCCGGCTCTTTGCCGGTGAAGAACCCGTCGATCATGACGGAATCGATATCGCCGTCCATCCTGTACCCAAAGAAATCACCCTGAAGTCCCGTCACCCGTGATCGATCCTCCTTTGCTTTTGCGACATCCCGGGGAGGGACGAAAAGGAGATTAGCCGACTGTTCCACAAAACGGCTGCCGTTTTCCAGTTCGTCGACAAACACATGGTCGCCGGCTATCACCGGTACCGACGGATCGCAAGGTTCGGAATAACCGGATGCATTGCGCGCCAGGATCCGGTACTGATAGCTCTTCCCCGGCACGGCGGAGGTGTCATCATACAGAGGCCGGTACGCCGCGTCCGCATCGGTCACGCGTGCGATCGCCTCCCAAAAATTGTCTCCATCCATCTTCCGCTCGATCAGGTAGGATGACGCACCTGTCGAGCCCTGCCACGAGATATGGGCGGCGGAGACAATCGGCAACAGCCGCGGTGGCGGGGGAGGGGGAAGCGAGTCCGGGGGAAGACCGCTGATCTGGAATGCCTTCTCCCGGAAGAGCTGGAGAATGGGAATCTCCAGCCAGGAATCTCCCGATGGAAACCCGGGCCATCGGTAGGAATTGGTATGATAATAGAATCCGCCGTCGCGGTTGTGTCCCCGCATGCTCCAGATCATGATCCCGGACACGCCGGAAGATATCACCGTGTCGAGGATCTGCCGCATGCCCGCCAGCGGGACAAACCCGAGCTCACCGATGAAATACGGCTTCAGGTCCCGGGTCTTCTCCCGCCCCTTCATGATCCTGTCCAGGCTCACCGACAGCGGTGAGTAATGATGGGTGGTGAGGACGTCGATGTTCGGTTCGGCGAGCGCGCTATCGCTCACTTCGTTGCTGCGCGTTCCTTCGATGACGAGGTGGTTGGAATCCAAACTCTTGATCGTGGCGGCGATTTCGCGGGTCCACGAAAACGGGCAATCCAATTCGTTCCCGGTCTCCCACCCGAGGATCGCCTTGTCATCTTTGAACCGCACGCCGGTGTAGGTGTTCACCCTGTTGATCATGAAGGTGATCGTCTGCTTGAAGTCGCTGATCAACAGAGAGTCGGTCCAGAATTCTTCCGCTCTTTTCCCCCGGAAGGCGGCGTATTCCTTCGGACCGCCCCACCACCACCAGTTGTCAACAAGAGGAATGATGACACGTACCCCGACTTCGTTGGCGATCTGCAGCATTTTGTCGTAGGCCTTGAATGCCTCCTCGTCGAACACGCCGGGGCCGTTCACGTGGCGGACGATGCTTGCATCGTCGCCTTCTTTCCTCACGGAGGGAACATAGATCCGCGTGACCTTTCCTCCCAGTTGCCGGATCGCTGTCAGTGCATCGCGGATCTCGTACTCATCGGCAACACGCCATGGATTTCCGGTGGTGAATTCGTGGTTGTCTTCCACATAATGGATGTTGGGGATATTGAAGGAGATGAAGCGAAGCTCCTGATCCCCGTCCATGAGCTTGTCCCTTTGTGCGGTGACAAAGTGTGCGAACTGTGCAGCGCCCGTCGCGGTCGAGAGAACTGTCAGGACCGTGAGAGTGACGAAGATGTGCGAACGAGAGAGTGGAGTCACAATGCGCCGTCTCCGGTGAGTGGGGATGCCTGTGTCATAGGAACTCCCTTGGTGTGCGGCAAACCAAGTGCCATACTTTGAACGTAAAAAGAACTATTTGCTGTCAGGCCAGGAGATCCCGGAATACTGCAGGCTTTATCAAAACGATAAAAGTTATCAAAAACATAGAATCGGACATGACGAACAGGCGAAATACCCTACATTCTTCGCGGTTCTTTTTAGCACGCTTTTGGTGAGAATGGACGTCATGCGCTAGACACCCTTGTTGCTTCGGAAGACCGATAACTCTGGAGAAATGGAGAAGAACACATGCCTGTCCCCGGGTCGCTTATTGCAGAATTCACACATGCGCTGAACGACGACATCCTCAAGAAATGGTATCCGCTTGTCGTCGATAAAACCTACGGCGGCTACTTCACCAATGTTACGTACGACTGGAAGCTGATGCAAGAGCAGGAGAAAATGATCGTCACACAGGCCAGGCACGTCTGGACGCTTTCGAAATCGGCGGCGTTCCAGAGCGACGGGGCAAAATACCGCGATCTCGCCCTCCACGGGTACAGTTTCCTGAAGAATGTGATGTGGGATTCTGAATTCGGGGGCTTCTACCAGATCCGCAGCCGCGAGGGGGGACCGTCCGATGTCCGCGGGTGGCGCGATGAAAAGCGGAGCTATGGGAACGCCTTTGGCGTGTACGCTCTCGCCGCTTTCTATGACATCACCAGGGACCCGGAGGTCCTCGCATTCGCCCGTCGGGCGTTCGCATGGATCGAGGATCATGCGTACGACCCGCGCGAAAAGGGATACTTCGAGTTCCTCATGCGGGACGGAACACCGTTTAACAAATCCAGCAAATATGTCACTGTCGCATCCGATGGGAACGAGGTCGGCTACAAGGACCAGAACTCGTCGATCCACCTGCTGGAGGCCTACACAGAACTGTACAAGGTCTGGAAGGATCCAGTCCTTCGTGAGAAGCTCCTGTCGCTCCTGATCCTCATACGGGATAGGATGGTGGCGGAGAAGGGATACCTGCAACTGTTCTTCTATGACGATTGGACACCGCTGTCGTTCCGTGATGCGCCTGCCGCCGAACGTGAAGCGAATTTCGGCCTTGACCATGTCTCGTTTGGACATGACTTTGAAACCGCATTCCTGATGCTCGAAGCGTCGCACGCCCTGGGATTGGAGGACGACAAGAAGACGCTGGCCATCGGCCGGAAAATGGTCGACCATGGCCTCGCTCACGGATGGGATAAGGAGGTCGGCGGCGTCTACGATGGCGGCTACTACCTCAAAGACCGCCCCGGCTGCACGATTCTTCGCGACACCAAGAACTGGTGGGCGCAGGCAGAAACGTTGAACGCGCTCCTCCTTCTCTCAAAGATCTACCCGGATGCGGGGTATGAGGCGTATTTCCTCCGTCAGTGGGAGTATGTGAAGGAGTACATCCTCGACAAGCGGAACGGGGACTGGTTTGAAGGGGGGATCGACAAGGAACCGGATTTCACGACCGGCCTCAAGAGTCATATATGGAAGTGTACATATCACACCGGGCGCTCGCTGATGAACTGCATTGCAATGCTGAGCGACGGGAGCCATGCAGACGCGGGTATCGTGCGGCACAAACACGAGATCGACGAATTGATTGCGGCCTGGAAGAAGGTCGCAGCCTCGCATTGAGCCCTTCTTCCCTCAGGTGATGCGGAATCGATATTCCGTGAGATGTTTCTGTCGGGAGGAGGAGAGTGAAACAGCGCGCGCTCCCCGGGCGGGGAGCGCGCACTTCATCGTCGCCTGAGGTGCAAGAGGTCAGCGCTTCCGGGGCGACTTCTTTCCGGCGGCGAGGTTCTTTCTGATCAAGGCAATCCGCTGCTGCACGTTTGCCGCGCTCCGCATTCCGTCTTCGGGAGTGTGGAGCACGTAGTCAAGCAGTTGGTCCACGGTTGTCGTTGCGACATGCATCCGGGTGTCCGATGACCCGTAGTAGATGAAGACATCCCCGTTCTTCTTCGCCACCCACCCGTTGCTGAACGTGACATTGGAGACGTCGCCCACCCGCTCGATCCCCTCCGGCGCCAGGAAATACCCTCCGGGATGTGCAAGAACCCTGAACGGATCCTTCAGGTCGGTGAGGAACATGTAGAGGACGTACCGAAGTCCCGCGGCGGTGTTCCTGACGCCATGCGCCAATTGGAGCCATCCCTTGGGAGTCTTGATTGGTGCCGGGCCCAGGCCGTTCTTCACTTCCTTGATCGTGTGGTAGGCCCGGTCGTCGATGATGATCTCGCTGTCGATCACTGCCCCTTCCATGGTGTCGGCGAGACCCCAGCCGATCCCTCCTCCTGTGCCGGCCTCAATGAAGCCATCCTGCGGACGTGTATAAAAGGCGTATTTCCCCTGGACGAATTCGGGATGAAGGACGACGTTTCGTTGCTGCGGCGATTTCGTCCTGAGATCGGGAAGCCGTTCCCACGAGAGGAAATCCTTCGTCCTGACAATCCCACATTGGGCGATGGCAGAGGAGGTATCGGTCCGGGGCGTCTCCCGGTCCTTCCGTTCGGTGCAGAACAGCCCGTAGATGCATCCGTCTTCATGCTTGACCACCCGCATATCGTACACGTTGATGTCGGGCTCTGAAGTCTCCGGGATGACGATCGGGTAGTCCCAGAAGTGAAAGTTGTCGATACCGTTGCGTGATTCCGCGATGGCGAAGAACGACTTGCGGTCTGTCCCTTCCACCCTCACCACGAGGAGAATGCTCCCGTTGTGTTCTATAGCTCCTGAGTTGAACGCGGCATTGACGCCGATCCGCTCCATGAGGCGGGGATTGGAGGTGTAGTCCAGATCATATCGCCAGAAGAGAGGTGCATGCTCCGCGGTCACCACCGGGTGAACATAGCGGGTGAAGATTCCGTTTCCGTTTCTGACCTTCACGTTTTTTTGTGCAAGGAATGCCTTATGGCTGCGCTGAAGGGCCTTGAGCCGGGCAGCGTATTCTTTCCGTGTCATGAGTTGTTCTCCGAAGTAGGGACAGCTCCCCCTCCCGGCGGTGCCGGAGTGCGGGATAATGATGGTGCCCAATACCTCTTTCACAAAGGATGCCACGAATGTTCTCCTGCTGCGAACTTCCGTGATTCTTCATTCCGTGAGGCAATGCCTATATTTATTGAAATTTCAATGTTTTCCAGGGTCAGCCCTTTATCATCTTGATACGTTTTTATGAATATGATAACTCCGGATTCCCAGCCGTAGGAACGGAAATCGACCCTCCCCAGGAATTGGCGGAAAACCGGCCTGTCGCGTTCTGGCATCATCTGTGTAATACTCAAGTGAAAAGGCGACCCGCGTATCTATCTTGTGCATGGAAGACGATCTCTTGTCCCTTCGCCAGGGGTGCTGAATCCGCGTTGAGAGAGTTGGCGCGAGTCTCGTGAAGAGGCTCGAAGAGGCGGGACCATGCGAAGCGGCGAAGGGAGATTGGCCCTGCTCGGCAAGGACACGATGGGCGTGGCCTCCGGTGCCTGCATCATCCACGTCGATGTCTTCTGGATCGGCGTGCACATCGGGAAGAGCTTCCTGATCCTCAAGGCGTGCCCTGTTTCCTCGTCGCGGAAAACCGTACATTAGCAGGCGGCATGGACTGTACCCTCTGTGATGGTACTTGTGCCGCCTGAGTATCGTTGTTCACGACGACCGGTGTATGCTCCCGTGCAGCAAAGCGCCGGCCCGGGAGGCCGGCGCTGCGTTCTTCAACGTCGTTTGGCATGAGGAAACAGCGCAATGCGCAGGTTCGAGCTTCTTCGGTGGAATTCGTTCTTCCTCGTGATTGTTTTCCTGGCACTCTTCTACCTGGTGGCGTATTCATTCTTCGTCCGCCGTCCGCAACAGGAGGTGGTGAAGATCTTCTTTGCTGACCGCATCACGGCGGCGCACAGGTATCTCATCGATAAGTATAATGCCCTCAACGCCGGGAAGGTCGAGGTCATTCCCATCGATTTTCCCAATCCCGATTTCAGCACGAACGAACGAAAGGAAATCCTCGCGCGATCACTTCGGGGGGAGGGAGACGGCATTGACCTGCTTGCCGTCGACGTCATCTGGGTGCAGCGCTTTGCGAAATGGTGTGAGCCGCTCGGAACCCATTTTTCCCAACAGGAACTCCAACGTATCATCCCCGACGCCCTGTACTCGTGCTATAGCGACGGCGATTTGGTGGCCGTACCTCTCGATCTGGTCGTGGGAGTGATGTACTACCGGGAGGATCTGGTGCGGCAGATGCCGGGAGGGGATGGAATCGTCCGGTCGCTGGCATCGGGGATGACATGGGACCAATTCATCGCCCTCAGGGGCAGGTATCGCGGGAAGGGCCCGTTCTATGTCTTCCCCGCCGCCGGATTTGAAGGTTTTATCTGCGGATATATTGAAAACCTTCTTAGTCTCCAGCCGGACTATTTTTCGAAGTCGGGTTTCAGTTTCGACACCCCGGAGGGAAAAAAGGCCCTCCAGCTCTTTGTGGACATCGTCCAGAAATCGGCGATCGCACCGCCGATCGTCACGACGTTTACGGAAGTTCCCAGCTACGAGTACTATGTGAAGAACGACGGACTCTTTCTTCACGGATGGACGAGCTACGACAAAGATTTCACTCAGCAGCCGTACGATTGGAACAAACAACAGTTTTTGCGGAAGGCGCCGCTCCCCCGGTTCGCCGGTGGGCATCCGTCCTCCATGTTCGGCGGGTGGGACCTCATGGTGTCCCGTTTCAGCACCAAGAAGGACGCGGTGATCGATTTTGTCAAGTTTCTCCTCACGGATGAATCGCAGGAATCGTTCTACGCGCGGGGAGGGTACTACCCCGTGGTAACGTCATTTTACGACAACCCCGCCAGCGTGGAGAGGCATCCCGAGATCGCCGGGATCAAGGAGCTTATGCGTTTCGGTGTGCACCGCCCGCCGGTGAAGGACTACACGAACAATTCGAAAATCATGGCGTACTACTTGTCGCTTGCGGTCAAAGGCAAGATCACCGTCGACAGCGCCGTCCGGGAGGCAACCAGAGCGATCCAGTCGGCGCAGGCATCGGTGGAGACAAGGTGATGCGATGAATCCGCGCCATGAATGGGTCTTCACGGACCTTCGCACGAAGTTGTCGCGCTATCGCTTCGAGATCAAGCACGTCATTGTCCTCTTCGCGGTTCTGATCGCATTCCAGATCGTCCTCGCCTTTGTGCAGAAATCTCTTGTCGGCGACTTTCTGCACGGAACGCAGAATTGGTTCCAGAAATACTACGCTGAACGCATCGCTATCGTTACCTCCGCCAGCTTGGAACTTCTCTTCCAGAACCAGCAACAGCTTGGCATAGAACAGGACAGCGTCAATAATACGATGGTGTACTCGCTGAATGTGTTCCTCAAGCAGCAATTGATCCAGAGAAGCATCGAAGATATCGCGCTTATCCTCCTGAAGGACAGGCAGGTGTATGTCATCAAGAACGGCCAGTCGCTCTACGCGTTCTTCAAAGGCACACTCCCTCCGTACGATCCTCAGGCGTCATCCCAGGCGCCGCCGGCAGTGCAGTACTTCCTCGCCGTGCAGCGTGAATTGCGCGATCATGAGAAGATCATCAGTTCGGTGGTAAACCAGAAAACCTTCAACGTCATTGTGCCGTTTGTCCCGGAAGGGGAATATGTCGGCGCAATGTATATGCGCATCACGCCGGATTTTTCCTTCCTGACGGAGGAAGTGGGGGCGAACTTCGACCGTGTGTCGATACTCTTCTCGGTGTTGATTGTGATCGGTTTGATGGCGATGTTTCTGGTGTCGTCGCAAGCCGTGCGGGAGCGGGACGAGATGCAGCGGCGATGGTTCGCCGAACACCAGGGATATCTCGAGAACCAGATTCGCCTGGAAAAGGAGTCGCTTTTCACGAAACGGATGTACCATACGCATCACAAGGCCGAAAAGATCATGGGGTTCATCAAGGAAGACGTTCGCAAGATGGATCCCCGCAATCTGGACGCGATGAAGCAGCGGGTCGTGACGTATTCCAACTTCATCTCCCGCATCATCTACGACATGAAGTGGTACGACCAGGATATCAACACCATTGTCAATCCGATCTTCCACACGGACATCAACGATGTCATCGAGTTCATTGTCCGCAACGTCTTTCTCCGGCTTTCGAGCAAGAATGAAATGTTCGACATCAAGCTGGACCTGGACCCGTCGCTTCCTCTGGTGCATGTGAATGAATTCATCGTCTGGGAGATTCTCGAGCCGTTGATCCAAAACAGCATTGATCACGGAGGAAAGGACTCCGTCACCATCATCATCACGACCCGGTGGGACAGGACCGCGGGCACATCCTGCCTGACGATTGCGGATAACGGAGTGGGGATTGCGCAGGAGTCGCTGCAGCCGGGTCCGAAGGGAATCAAGAAGGTTTTCCTGGAACAGGAATCGACGAAGAAGGGGATGGGATCGCATTCCGGCTACGGATGCTACATCGCGTATCAGATGGCGGTGGAGAAATGCGGCTGGGGACTTGACGCGGAAAATCTGCCGGAAGGCGGATGCCGGTTTACGTTGACCATAAGGCATTAATGCCGGGGTGATGTTATGACGAACACGAATGTCATATCAGTATTGCTGGTGGAGGACGAGGAGTTCGATGTCTGCCGCGTCAGGAATACGATAAGTCTCTTTGCGGAACGGCTCCGGATTGGGGATGTCGTCTCCAATGGACGGGCGGCTCTGGAACTGATCAAGAACAAAAGGGATGAGTACGACGTCGTTATCCTCGACTACCAGATCTCGGGGGGGCTCAGGGGCGAGGAACTCATCCGGCAGATCAAGGAGATCGATCCGTTTATCCAGATCATCGTCATTACCAAGATGACGATCAATATCACGGACTATGAGTTTGCCAACAATCTCCTGAAAGCGGGCGCCTTCTGGTATTGTACGAAGTACCCCGGGAACATCGAAGAATACATCTACCAGCCCACGGATTTTCTCCTCAGCATCTTCAACGCCTTTGAGAAGAAGAAACTGGAGAAGCACAAGTTAAAGGCCGACCGGCGTCTGCTGCAGAGCGTTGAAAACCTGCTGGAGACGAAAAGGCTGATAGGGGAGTCGAAACCTATGCTGCAGATGAGGGACGCGATCGAGCGCTACGCAAAGAGCGACGTCAATGTCCTCATCTCCGGCGATTCCGGCACCGGGAAGGAGCTTGTGGCATGGAACATCCACTTGAAGAGCCGCCGGAAGTACGAAAAATTCGTCCCGATCAACTGCGGGAGCATCCCGCAGGAATTGATTGAAAGCGAACTGTTCGGCTACGAGAAGGGCTCGTTCACCGGGGCGCAGGCGAAGAAGCTGGGCCTGTTTGAGGTGGCCAATAACGGCACGGTGTTCCTCGATGAAGTGGCGGAACTGTCTTCGACTGCCCAGGTGAAGCTGCTGCGGGTGATCCAGGACGGGGAGATCGAGAAGATCGGGAGGACCGGCAGCATCGCAGTCAATGTGCGGATCATCGCGGCGACGAACAAAAACCTCGCGAATGAGGTGAACGAAGGACGGTTTCGGGAAGATCTGTATTATCGGCTCAACATCGTGCCGATCAACGTGGTCCCGCTGCGCCACAGGGGAGACGACATCATCCTGTTGTTCGAACATTTCCTTGAGTTCTACAGCCGCGACCTTGGCATCACCATCCCCGAGGTGGAACCGCAGGCCAAGGATATCCTCCTCAACTATCGCTGGCCGGGGAATGTGCGCGAGGTCCGTAGCGTGGTCCAGCGTCTCGTGCTCAATTGCACCGACACGATCACCGCGAAGGACGTCAGCAATCCCATGATCCTGTCCAACAACCTGATGACGAAGGACATGGCAAGCTTCGACGACATGACCAACGGCCAGGTGCTGCCGCTGCGGGAAATGGAGCGGGTCTTCCGGATGCGGTATTTCAAGTACGTACGGAGCGTCTCGAGCTCCGATTCCAACGCGGCGGAAAAGATGGGTCTTGCGCCGTCAAACTTCTACCGCATGTGCAAGGAACTGGGGATCAAGTAGGAGGATCAGAGTATCCTGACGGTGATGGTGTTGTCGACGCGCAGCAGATCATCGAGAAGAGAGGGCTTGTACTGCCTGTCGACATCGGCGATGGCATAGCCGATGAGCTCGTTCGTGCGGAGGTACTGGCCGATCACGTTCACGTTGTTCTTGGCGAAGATGCCGTTGATCTGGGAAAGAACGCCCGGGACGTTCCGGTGAACGTGGAGCAGCCGGTGTGATTGCTTTTCATCGGCGTGGGGGAGGGCGATTTTGGGGAAGTTGACGCTGGTGAACGTGCTTCCCGTTCTGAGATATTCGATGACCTTCTGCGAGACGAACTCCGCAATGCTCTCCTGGGCCTCCTCCGTGCTCCCTCCGATGTGAGGGGTGAGAAGAACGTTGGGCAGCCCCTGGAGCGGCGTCATGAGCGGGGCGGCCGCATCCTTCGGCTCCCGGGGAAAAACGTCGAGGGCAGCTCCTGCCACCTTTCCCGTCCCGATGGCGCGCGCAAGAGCTTCAATGTTGACGACATGTCCCCTGCTGAGGTTCAAAAGGATCACCCCGTCCCTCATTAACCCGAATTCCCGTTCGCCGAGAAGATTCGCATTCTTGGGATTTCCGTCGACGTGGATCGTGATCACCTGCGCGATGCGAAGGAGTTCGTCCAGCGTCGAGACGCGCGTCGCATTCCCGATGGTCAGTTTGTCGACGACGTCGTAATAGGAGACGTCCATCCCCATCGCTTCGGCGAGCGTGGAAACCTGTGAACCGATATTGCCGTAGCCGATGATCCCAAGCCTCTTCCCGCGTACTTCACGGGCGTTCTCGAACGATTTGTCCCAGATGCCGAGATGCGCCTTGACGATCTTGTCGTACAGCCGTCTGATGAGGACGATGATCTCCGCAATGACGAGTTCGGCAACGCTTCGCGTATTGCTGTAGGGGGCATTGAAGACAGCGATGCCGCGGAGGGACGCGGCGTCAAGATCGATCTGGTTCGTACCGATGCAGTAGGCGCCGACGGCGAGGAGGCCCGGTGCGTTGTCAAGCACGCGCTTCGTGAGCTGCGTCCCGGAGCGGATCCCGAGGAGCGAAACGCCCTGAAGTGCCTCGATGAGAGCATCCTCCCCCAGGGCGCCGGGATGGGACGTGATTTCGAGACCGGATGAGGACAGGACATCGACGGCGCAGGCGTGAATGTTTTCCAGCAGAAGAACCCTCATGGCACTCATCCGTTCTCTCCCGAAAGACGTGCGATCTGCAGCAGATGGAATCGGAGCCGGTCCTGCTGAACGGGGGGAAGCGCCTGTTCCTCAATGGCTGCAATGCGTTCCACTTCCCTCATTGCCCGGATAATGGAAGCGGGGACATCCATCATGCCTTCCGAGGCCATGGCGAGATATTCCATGGATGCTGCAAGAAACTCCCGCATCTCATCATCGGCTTGGGACATGCGGAAGAAGTGTCCCAGAGTGGACGAAATCTTCTGCGAACGGGGAGGTCCGCTCCTTTCCGCCGTGTGGTTCTTGGCGGCGAGTCCGTAGAGCGCAACCGCAAGCTCCACAAATGCTTCCACGCGCTGGTAGACGGGACGCTCCAGGAGCGCCCATGCATCCGCGCGCCATGCACGGAGCCGGTCAGGGGCTTCGAGAAGCTGTCCAATCTCCTGAAGCCACGCAGGGTCGATCTCTCCGCCGGCCAGTGCGCGCAGCCGCTCCGGGTCGGTGTTGAAGAGATCCGGCTGGAGCAGTACTGCGAGGTCGGGCCTCAACGCGGGGAGCAGCGAGGGGATGAACCGGTTTCCCTCAAAGAACTCGCTGACGTCGATCCCGTGCCGGCGCAGGAGCTCCTGCTGGAAAAGAGGGATATACTTCCCCATCGCATCCTCGTCTTCCCGCAGGGCAAGGAATGCCGAGTTGCCTGCAGGGAAGGCGCGCTCGATCGAACGGAGGGCGGTGAGATCGACGTCCTGGTAGAGGCGGAGGCTTTGCAGGATCTCGTACACAGGGAGGTGCGGCAGGATATGGTCCGTAAGAAATGTCTCCGGATCTCCCTCGACGATGTCCTGCTGGGAGAACGTGTCCAGCGCGCGGAACAAACCGGTCGTAAGCTGATTGATACCGAGAACGGCGGTCTGTGCCTGGTTATGGGCGATGGCGCGGAGCCGGCTGCCGTAACGGGAGAACGGGATCATGTCCGCAATGCGCTCAAGGATGCGATTCCCTTCGCTTTTCCCTGCATGTCCCGGACGGACCGTCGGTCTGTCGCGGAGAGGCAGAGTGTTCCGCGCAATAAAATAGGAAATAATGTGAATGCCAACGACGTCTTCATCGCGCCCGTAAAGAATCTGGCGGAAGTTCTCCGTGTGGATTTTGAGGAAACCGTCCAGCGCCGGTTCCCGCGTGCCGATTGTCAGCCGCTCGATCGCCTGCTCGCCCCGTTTCGTGCTGGTCAACCTGCTGTCGGCGAACTCCTCGCTTGCCCGGGTCAAATGCCGGCGGTGGGTCTGTTGCGCAACGTTGAGATGGTACAGGAGCTGGGCATAGTCGCGCACCGGCAGGTGCCGGATCCGTTCCGAGATTGCTCCCTGAAATGTCCGCAGGTCGCCCCCCTCAAAGACTCCCAGCATCGGCGTCGTGGCGTACAACGTGCTGCGACGGGCCGATGCGCGGAGCGCGTGCGAGAACCGGACCTCCGACTGTTTGGACTGGCTGAACGCCAGGGCGCCGCTGGCGGTGCTGTAGTATCCTCCCTGCCGCTGCATCGGTTCGCCGCTCCCGAGCTTCAACCGCACGCGCTGTGAGAGGTCGTGTTCTGCAAGCCAGTGGAGGAGCTCGTATTTCGCTTCAAGGTACAACTGCGCTCCCGCTGCCTGACCGATGTGCTGACTGAGATCGGACCCCGCGATGAAAACCTCGGCGATCATCTCGGCGAACCTGTCCCGAGTCTCCTGGTTGATCCTCCGGCTCTGCAGGCAATACTCCCAGAGCTTATTGATGTAGGCGGGAAGATTCCGGACCGCGTCGAGGTCTTCGAACAACGGGACGAGCCACACCGGGGGAAGATCGATGGCGGGATGGTCGCGCAGCACGTGCTCGCGCCGTGCGCGAAGTTTCCTGTCGAGTTCGATGATTGCTTCCGGCCGTGTCGACATGCTCACCTGCAGGGCGAGAACCATACCGGGGTTGCCGTACCGCGCCCCGATCTCGTTGATCTCGTTGATGTTGAACACCGTGGTGTCGATGGCAAACGGATCCTGGGCGGTAATCATGTTCTGATGTATCCGGGGCGTGATCAGGAACCGCTGGAGAAGATCGCGGTACATGACTGCCTCACGCGACAGCCGGGGATCGCCGATGTTGCGCCGGATATCCGGAATCAATGCGTGCAATTCCTTCCGCAGTTTCTTATTGACCCCGAAATAATATTCGAGCGCCTCACGTCGCTGGCGGCGCAGGTCCACCATCCTCCGCTCCAGGCGGTCGTTGTGGTACCAGAGCGAGGTGACGGGATCGCGCGCGAGATGAAGTCTCATCCCGATGCGCCGAAGCCGGCCGGTCTCAGCATGGAAGGGGAGGATGCCGCGATAGCGCCGCTCAAGCTGATGCGTGAGGGCGGTGATCTCGTCCAGGAGCTTCATGAACCGCCGCGTCTTGCCGGGGAGACGCTCGATATCGGCAAGCAAGTCGGGACGGATGCGAACCGACGCATCCTTTGCCATCAGCAGCCGGAGGAGGCGGGAAAGACGTTCGACGTTGTGCTGTACCGCCGATGCGGCAAGCCGGTGACCCTGTCCGGACGGCCGGTTGCTTCCGTCCCAATCCCCCCAAAAAGAGAGGAAGGGACGTGGAATGTCGGCCCTCTGTGTGTCGCCGAAGAGCTCGGCGGCAATGAGCGCATCGAGATCGAGAATGATCTCATCCGCCTCGTCTCCGGAGGAGATCGCGACATTAAGACCGAGGAACTCCGCCTCGAGCGCCCGGGCAGCGGCAGGAAGACGCCCGGGCTCAAACGCCTGCCCGCGAAGACCCTCCTGGATGAGTGCGTCGAAGGCAATCTCGGACCTGATGGAATACATCTGGGTCGGGTGCACCGTCCGGTCGAAGAGCCGCTGCCGGAATGCTTCTTCCCGCCGCGGAAGATCGTCCTTGTAGAATTCCCGCTCAAGGACTGCCGCGAGCGCTTTCCCGTTGTCAGCCCGGGCCGCCGACGTCAGCTCCTGAAGGATGGTGGCCCGGTCCATAAATCGTTGGCGAAAGACGGAAAGACGATCGGGAAGGAACTGCTCATTCCATGTCCGCCGAACTTTCCCGTCCCCGAACAGCTCCTCGATATCCCTCCCCCGGTGCAATGCGGGGTTTTCCACTTCCCGAAGAATGGCTTGTTCGATCTCCATCCATCGTCCCCGTTCCTCCTCCGGCACCGGAAGGGTCCGGTGGACGGGAAATCTCCGGGAGCTGTAATGCGCGGATTCTTCGGCGATGAGACGGTTGAGATCGATAAGAACGCGGCGGGTCTTCTTTTGCAGGACCTCTGCCCCGTCCGTTCCGCCAAGGGTGAGGCGAAATACCTTGCGGGCCGTGTCGTATCCCTTCTCGGTCCGGGCGAATGTGGAAAGAGGGACCATGCCGATCCCCTGACGTGCGAGACCCGACGCCACCCACTCCAATGACAACCCGGCAGGCAGATTCTCGATGATCATGAGCGGATACATGCTCCCCGTGGGTGCGAGAATCCGGATTGCCATGGGGTTTCGCTCGGCAGGAAGCTTTTGTAACGCGGATTCCAACGCACCCATCCTATCGAGGAAGATTCTGTTCCTGAGGCGCCAGTACGCGCGCGCCACCTCCAGAGAGTTCCTGTAGAAAAGGTAGCCGAGCATGTATGCGCCGATGTTCGGCTTCACCGTGTCGATGAGAGGACGGAATCGCGCCTCCAGGGCTGCATCCCGGATCTCGACGACCGACAACCGGGCCCCGGCAAGGCAGTCGGTCTTGGATAACGAGTGGACGGTGACAAGGTGCGAGGCGTCTTCCCTGGTGATTTGTCCCTGTGCGACAAGGGCCGCGGCAAGCTGTCGCAGGGTCGGGATCTCCGGCAGGTCTTCAGACGGGGCGACATTCTGGTACGACAGGTCGTCGATGACGGTGACCCCTCGCTGTAAAGCATGCGTGAGGATTCTTTGCACGGAGGGAATGGCGAAAACCCTTCCCGTGGC
This sequence comes from Ignavibacteriota bacterium, assembly GCA_003162635.1. Lineage (GTDB taxonomy): Bacteria > Bacteroidota > Ignavibacteria > UBA10030 > UBA6906 > Fen-1260. The sequence goes on along the minus strand of PMNE01000044.1, from coordinate 48,639 downwards.
ATTGTGCGGATTGTTGATGATGACCGCTCCGTAGGTTTTCCAGCCGGGGTCGTCGCTCAGCCGCTTCTCCACCGCCGCAATCATGGCATCGGCATCGATGCCGAATTCCTCGGTCAGGGGGATGGCGGACACCGACGGGAAGCAATGTTCATACGACCAGCTCAAATCCGGGATGATCACTTCGCGGATGCCGCAATGGAAGCCCAGCAGACTCAATGATGTGCGCGACGATCCGCTGACGACCGTGCAATGCGCGACGTCGTATTCGGGATGGTGCCGGGCGAATGCACGAAGGAAGCTCTCCTGCAGGGTTGCCACCCAGGCCGGATCGTCCACGTTGTCTTGCAGTTGATCGAGGAGTGCGGCTGAATCGAGTCCGAGAAATGCATCGACAGAAGGGATGCCCTTTCGTGCCTGGAGACGCGCGACGGTCCGCTCGACGTGTTGGTGAAGCGGTGCCGTGGCTTCGTCGATGCGCTTTTCCCGCTCCCGGAGCATGGCGGCGATCGTGCCTTCGACCCGCGACGAAGTGCGGACGAGGACGGACTCCGCTCCTGGGCTGATCCCGGCTCCTTCAAGCGGGGGATCGATGGGGAGCGGTGCGCGGACGGGGGCCTCCGGTGCGTTGCGGGAAGGATGCTGAAGAAGATACGTGAGCAATTCCACTTCCGAGGCCGAGGGAGTCCCCTTCAGTTGGAAATGAATGGTCTCCAGAAGCGAGAGGTATTCCGCGTTTCCGGCGACAAATGTGATGGCCACATCGCGCCACCGCGGAGAAAAGATCGCCGGGGTCAGGAACCTGATGACCCTGTCGATAAGCCGCGATTCGCGTGCGAGGGAGAGATGGTTCGGGGCGTCATTGGCCTCCAGGAAGAAAAGCGGATATTCCTGGCTTATGCTGCGAAGAGATCGGCGTGTCTCCTCACCAGGGATCGCCCCAAGGACGATGAACGTGGGACGTTGATCTCCTTCGGAGAGGATCGTTCGGAGTTGTTGGATGGCCTTCGCCTCATCGTCGGGGAGTGACGCGAATGTCAGGTCCCGCTGGAGAGTGAGATGCGCGGGCAGGGGGGCATGAAAGAGAAGAACACGTGCGGGCATCTCCGCAAGATACGTCGAGAGCGCGTGGAAGAAGACACGCAAGCTTTCCGCAATCCCGCCGGAAGAGAGGATGATCTCCCGCTGCGTCGTGGATTTCCCCAGCTCGTACGTCAGCGATTCCTGCTGGTGCTGCAGCCAGTCGCTGAACGCAAGCACAAGCGGTGTCGGTGACGTCCGGACGAATCCGCCCCGGGGAAGGTAGGGGGCGCTTCGCTTGACAAGCGCAATGTACAATTCGATGACCGGTCGATCCGCCTCGCTCCATCCGAGCGCTTGCAGAAAGGAGGCAGGATCGTCGTCCGCAAGAGACTCATCGCGGATATCCAACCCAAGGACCGCGCGGAGATATGCCGATGAGAGTTCCTTCTCCTGGATGGGATTGCCGATGTGGAAATTGACGCGGTCTTCCGGCGCCGTGGATGATGCGCCGGTGGCTTCGCTGATCTCCGACACCTTGGCAGCCCGGGTCGGTTTGAGCCGGAAGAATTGCTGGAATTCGTTGTTTCCGTTGTTCATGACAGTCGTCTCCGCACACGAGTCCCACTCCCCCGCCCGTGTGCAGCGTGGGAGAAGGGTGCGGCCTCTTCAAATGATCCCTATCGTGATTTCCGCTTGGTGAAGGCGTCGAGAGCGCTTTGCACGAGGGATTGGAACATCCCAAGCAGTTCTGTTCCCTGCGCGCCGTCGGCAGGAGAGAACGAGACGACGGTCCGCGCATTCTTCAGGGACTGACTGGCTTCGGCGAGGCGCGCCGCCTGCGGTGTGAGGAGAAGCAACTCGGGGCTCCCCTTCAGGAGGTGGAGCTCTTCTTTGTCGAAGTCCAACTGCATCCGTTTCAATTGAAGCTCATGCCCCACCCTTGCTGCGGCAAGGGACGCTTCCTTTTGCAGTTGAGCGTGCTTGAGGCCGAGTTTCCTCACTTCGAGGCCGTTTTCGAGAAGCGCGATCTCCTCATCGGCGTTCAGCCGGACCTTCGTGGCGGCAATGCGCGCGCGCTGGTTCAACGCTTCCGTCTGTTCCATGATGCGGGCGTGTTCCCGCTGGCGGATCGCGTCGGCGATCTGCGGGTTGACAGGATCGAACGAGGCGATGGTGAGGGTGATGATCTCCAGTCCGAGCGTCCGCTTGCTTTCCTGGACACGTTGCTGCAGGTGAACCCGGATTTTGTCCGAGGAGAGTTCCTCAATCTCGTGGAGTTCTGTATACTCTTTGACATATCCGAGCAGAAAAGTCTCAAGCTCCTTCGATGCCTTTGCGACGGCGTTCGGCGTCCACCCTCCCACCTTGACCAGAACGGAGAGGTTGTCGAGCGACGCAGCCACCGTGACGGCGAGCTTGACCTTCATGTCGAGGTTTCCTTTTGCGGAGGCCTCAATCGTCTGCGCAAAGGAATATGTCGTCGTTGTCATCGGAATACAGAAGTGCCGCGGGTACAGCCGCGACCTGCGTACGGCGACGCCCGTCCGCTTGTCGGCAAGGACGATCTGATCCGGCTTGCGGAACCTGTATTCGTACGCGTATGCTGCGATCAACAGGACGATGATGCCAAGAACGAATTCCATGGTTGCTCCTTCGATGCACCCTTCCGGGAGAGGTGGGGGGAGAAAGGCCGCGCGCGTCTCCCTGCGCACGACCCGTCAATACTCATTATGTAAGATAATTGTTCAGCGGGCAAACCGCAATTCGCGGGGAAAGCATCCGAAATTTTCCCTTTGTATATTGAATCTGCTCATCTTCCGGGAATCCCCGGTCCACCTTGGAGGTGGAGCGGTCGGAGTTATCCCCGTCAAAGCCCGTATTGGCCTGTTTTGCGGAGTTCGTGGAGGAGGGCTCAACTTCCAAACAAGAAAAGGAAGAGATGAAAAACGGAACGTCGGGGAAAGTCACATTGGTCGGGACCGGCCTGGTTGGTTCGTCGTTCGCCTACGCTCTTATGATCCGCGGATTGGCGAAGGAGCTTCTCCTTATCGATGTGAACGAAGAAAAGGCGGTCGGAGAGATGATGGACTTCAACCACGGCCTCTCCTTTACAAGACCCATGAAGATTACCGCCGGCAGTTACCAGGATTGTGCGGGTTCAGACGTGGTCGTGATTGCAGCGGGATCGTCGCAGAAACCGGGGGAGACACGGCTTGACCTGCTGGCCCACAATGCCGAAATTTTTCGCACAATCGTTCCGCAGGTGGTTCACCACAACCCCGATGGGATCATCCTCATCGCAACGAATCCCGTAGATATCCTCACGTATATCTCATTGAACGTCTCCGGCCTTCCACCTGGGCGCGTGATAGGCTCCGGGACCATTCTTGATACGTCCCGATTTCGCTTCCTCCTGGGGCAGTACTACGAGGTGGACTCAAGGAGCGTCCATGCCTATATTATCGGCGAGCACGGTGATTCCGAAATACCGGTATGGAGCCTTGCCAGTATCGGAGGGGTGCGTCTGCAGGAGTTTGCGCCCCTGAGAGGAAAGGCCTACGTTCAGAAGGACATGGACGAGCTCTTTGTCCGGGTCCGGGATGCCGCGTACGAGATCATCAAGCGAAAAGGGTCCACGTATTACGCGATCGGCCTCGGGCTGGTTTCTATCGTGGAGTCCATTCTCGGGGATTACCGCCAGGTCCTTTCCGTTTCGACGATGATGGGCGGACAGCACGGGGTGCGTGATATGTGCCTGAGTCTTCCCTGCGTGGTCGGTGCCCAGGGGATCGAAGAGATCCTGACCCTGACGATCGATCCGAAAGAGGAGGCGGGATTCAGGGCCTCCGCGGCAAAACTGACTGCAACATACCGATCCCTGACGGGGAAATGACTCCAGGAGCAATGGAAAGTCCCCTTGTTTTTGTCCGGCCAGAGTGTTTTCTTGCATTTCACCCTATTGCCCGTCCTTTTGTCGTCCACTCCTGCGCGGCATGNNGATCCGTATCGATGGCTGGAAGACGACACCTCGCATGCTGTCGCGCGATGGGTCGATAAGGAGAATACCCTGACGTCTTCCTACCTGGCCGGTATACCGTTTCGCTCCCGGATGCAAAAGCGGCTGGAGGAGATGTACAATTATCCCAAATACACCGCACCTCTGAAGAAACATGGTTTGTACGTCTTTTCGAAGAATGACGGGCTGCAGAATCAGGCCGTGATGTACATTCAGAAGGGGCGCAACGGAACGCCGGAGGTTCTGCTCGATCCCAATACCTTCTCCGCCGACGGGACCGCGCGACTCGTCGCGCCGTCGTTTTCGGCGGACATGACCTACCTCGCCTATGGCATTTCCCGCGCCGGCTCGGATTGGATCGAGGGCTACGTCATGGACATCCGCACCCGTGCACTTCTCCCCGACCGGCTCCGGTGGATCAAGTTCGAGTCGTTTGCCTGGCAGGGGAACGGTTTCTTCTACAGCCGATTTGATGCGCCGGTCGACACGGCAAAGGCGCTCTCCGCTGCCAACGAGGGGGATCGCGTCCTTTATCATAGAGTCGGGACGACCCAGGACGAGGACCGGCTGGTGTTCGAAGACCGCAGTCA
>PMNE01000044.1:0-43888 GCA_003162635.1 Ignavibacteriota bacterium | reverse complement strand
AGGATCTTTGCAGTGTACATGAAGGATGTCGCGAGCCGGGTCGCAGTGTATGATACAGTGGGCAAGCGACTGGACGAGATTGCGCTTCCGGTCCCCGGGACGGTCTGGGGCATCGGCGGCGAGAACGAAGACACCACGGTCTTCTACACGTTTACGTCGTTCACGTTCCCGTCGACGATCTACGAATACAATATCGCGGCGCGGACTTCCACCATCTTCCGCCAGTCGGAGGTGAAGTTCGACCCTCTCTCATATGCAACAACGCAGGTCTTCTACACCAGCAAGGACGGCACGAGGATCCCGATGTTCCTTGTCTATCGGAAGGGGATCGTCCTGGACGGGAGGAACCCGGTCCTCATGTATGGCTATGGCGGGTTCAAGATCACGATTGCCCCATCCTTCAACCCGCTTCTTGTGCCCCTTCTGGATGAAGGCGTTGTCTATGCATCCCCGAATATCAGGGGCGGCGGGGAATACGGGGAGCAGTGGCACCAGGCAGGGACGAAACTGAAGAAACAGAACGTTTTCGATGATTTCATCGCGGCTGCGGAATGGCTCATCGCGCAGAAGTACACACAGCCATCGCGTCTCGCTCTTTGGGGAGGATCCAACGGCGGACTGTTGGTCGGCGCGGTCATGACCCAGCGCCCGGATCTGATGAAGGTCGCCATTCCGGAATTCGGCGTGATGGATATGCTCAGGTACCAGAAGTTCACGATCGGGCGGGCGTGGGCTGCGGATTATGGGACGGCAGACGATTCGACACAATTCCGCTACCTTCTGGGCTATTCACCGCTTCACAACATCAGGGATGCTGCGTACCCGGCGACGCTGGTCACGACTGCAGATCACGACGACCGGGTGGTGCCGGCACATTCCTTCAAGTTCGTCGCGACATTACAGGAACATCAGCAGGGGAGCAACCCCGCACTTATCCGCATCGATACAAAATCGGGGCACGGTGCCAGCAGCACATCAAAACGCCTTGCGGAAACGGCGGACATTTTCTCATTCCTTCTCTACAATCTGGGGGTAACTCCGCATTTCTGACGCCGTCTGGGAGAACCCTATCGCACACAACCGTCAAGGGAGACGCTATGAAAGGAATCATTGTCGCCGTACTGCTCACGCTTCTTCCCGTCTTCGCCTGGTCACAGAAGATCGGGATCCTTCCCTTTGAAGACGCGGCCGGAGTCGGACCCGCCTTTGGAGAACAGGTCGCGAAATTCATCCGATCGGAATTTCTGCAGAACAAGAAGTTCCTCCCGAAGTTCATTGCCTATAAACCGAAGGGGGATGAGTCGAGCTCCATCGATCTCGAAAAGGCCGTCGAGCTCGGGAAGAAGAATGGCGTGGAGTATGTCGTGATCGGCACGATCCTCGAGGCGGAAGCAAGCAGCAGCTCATCGGGCGTCGGCGGCATCAGCGTGCTCGGACAATCGGTCGGGTCCTCCCTGAAGACGGTCACCGCGACTGTGACCATCCAGGGCGATCTCATTTCCGTTGCCAGCGGAACGCTTGTGGAGAGTTTCCGGACATCGGGGAGCAAGACGGACCATTCCGTCGGTACCGACGTTTCGACCGAATGGGGAAGTCTGAACGCCGACAAGGAAGGGGGCGGGAACACTCCCAATGCCCAGGCGCTGCGTGATGCAGTGGAGGAACTTGTCGCACAGATGTCGAAGAAAATGTAGGTCCTTCTCTCTTCGTGCTGCCGCAATGCGGGGAGAAGAAGTTCTCCCCGCTCTGCGGGCGCGACTTCCTCCCGTCTCTCGCGTTCGACATCATCCAACGGAGATTCTCATGACCATCAACAGAATATTGGGCCCGGCACTGTTCCTTTTCTGCGCCGCAGCCGCAGCGTGCGCCCAGACCGGCGAATTGAGCGTTGTTGTTGCCGCCCCGATGGGAAACCTCCCGACGATTGATCAAAGCCAGGCCATTTTTGTGTCGTTTAACCAACCGATGGTTCCCCTCGCCGGGGTGTCAGCGCTTGATGGATCACAGGTGATGAAGATCGAACCTTCGATTCCCGGCAAGTACCGGTGGATGGGATCGACGACTTTGGCTTTCATCCCCGCGACGAGGCTTCCCTACGGAACATCCTTTGTCGTCACCGTGGCCGAGGGGACGACTTCCCTCTCCGGCCTGCATTTGCAGCGTCCCTCCCAGTGGACGTTTACCACTCCCCGTCCCGCCGTCACAGGGACACAACCCGGCAACGGGCTGAAGTTTGTCGAACTGGACCACTCGATCCTTCTGTGGTTCAATCAGCCGGTCGATCCACAGGCCGCTGCAAAGTTCATTTCGCTTCAGATGACCGTTGGCAGCACGACGACGTACCCCGGTTTTTCCGTTGTGCATCCGACATCGCATGAGGCCAAGGGAGACTCGACGGCGGCTCTGCTCCTGAGGCCGTTGTCTCCGTTTGAAAGAAGTGCCTCTATCATCGTTGTCTGCAAAGCCGGCCTTCCAGGCGTGGAAGGTTCTCTCGGGTTGGCGTCTGACTTCCAGGTTGGGTTCTCGACCTACGGTTTTTTGGAGTTCGTTCGGATCGGGAGCGACAACTCTTTTGAGCCGGGATCGGATATTTCGTTCTTCTTTTCCAACCCCGTTTCGTACGCGGAGGTCGCTTCCCATCTCTGGTTTGACCCCGCGGTCAAGGTGGATCCCGGGTATCTGAACGACGCGTACGATGCATCCGAGGTCCGACTGTCGTTCCCCCTTCGGGCGGAAACCGCATATCGCGGTGTCGTGAAAGCGGGGTTGAAAGACAGGTTCGGAAACCAGCTCAAAGCGGACGCTCCCTTCTCGTTTACAACATCCGCCTCCAGGCCTTACGTGCGCATGACAACGGGACCCGGAGTCCTCGAGGCGTATGAATCGCACAACATCCCCGTGGCGTTCATGAACGTCGACTCGGTTGCCGTCCAGATGGGGAAGGTGGTCCCCGATCACATCGTCGAACTGATGCACCGGCTTGACTTCTCCTCGCGGGAACGTGCATCATTCAAAGAGGGGATCCTCCTCAATCCTGCTTCGGCCAGCGAGGAAGCCCGGGAATTCAGCCATACAAAAGGATGGCGGATCAAGAGTGCCCGAAACGCGCGGACGGTGAAGCCCCTGAATCTCGACGCAGTCCTTGGGAAAGAAGGAAAAGGGATCGTCTTCCTCCAGTTGGATAATCTCTTCGCCAAGAACCCCCGTTACCTCAAATCGATCATCCAGGTGACAAATATCGGAATCACGGCGAAGTTCTCCCCTTCGTCGAATCTCATCTGGGCGACGCACCTGAACGACGCCTCTCCTGTCCCTGGCGCATTCGTCGAGATCCGCGACGACAGCAACCATGTCGTGTGGAAGGGTCACACCGACTCCCTTGGACTCGCCTCTGCACCAGGGTGGGCAACACTTGAACCGGCCCCAAAAGGGAAAGATGAGGGACCGGAGGGGGATGAGGAAGAGGAGGGTTGGCGGGACACCCAGCCGCATCAATGGGTCGTCGTTCGGGACGGAGATGATGTTGCATTCACCAGCTCGACATGGAACGAGGGGATCGAGCCGTGGGCGTTCGGGGTCGAAGGCGATTGGAACCCGCAGCCGGAGAAAGTCGAAGGCATCCTCTTTACCGACCGTGGACTCTACCAGGCCAACGAGAAAGTGGAGATCAAGGGAATTACCCGCGTGCGCAAAGGCGGGAATTGGATCATCGCGCGAAGGAGCGATCTTCGGTTGACTGTCATGAACTCGCGCAATGAAGAGGTTCTCTCGACGACGCCCAAGCTCTCTCCTTTTGGTTCATTTTCCGCTACGCTGACCTTGAAGCCATCTGCTCCCCTCGGGACGTACTCGATGTCGCTGGAAGTCCGCAAGGGGACAGCCAGGAAACCCCGATGGTCGGTCATCGCGGAAGAAGATTTCCGCGTCGAAGCGTTCCGGCCTGCGGAATTCGAGGTGACGGGAAAGACGGCGTTGAAAGAGTACACGATAGGAGACACGGTCACTTCGTTTCTCGCGGCACGATATCTCTTTGGTGCTCCGCTGAAGAATGAGCCTGTCCGGTGGCGGGTTTCCCTCAGCCCCTCCTCGTGGACCCCGGCGGGCTTCGGCGATTACTTCTTCGGTCCGCTCGGATGGCTCACGCGGTACGGCCGCGGCCCGGGGTATCGGCTTCTCTCATCGGAACAGGGGAGATTGGATGAATTCGGAAGTCTCATGGTCAAGACGCCTCTTCCCGTTGGCGAAATCCAGGGGACGAGCTCCATGCTGCTGGAAGGGGATGTCACCTCTCCGACGCGGCAGGTGCTCTCAGGGAGGGCAGCCGTCCTGATCCACGATGGAGAGTTCTCGATAGGCATAAAGCCCTCCACGACGTTTCTGCAAACAGATTCGACGCTGACGTATGACATCGTTGCCGTCGCACACGATTCCTCGCTCGTTGCGGGGCGGGCAATCACCGTCAAAGTCGTCCACAGAGTGTGGAATTCCGTCCGCAAGGCGGAGACGGGCGGACGTTATTCATGGGAGTCGGAAGAGGTCGATTCAACGTTCGACTCGACGTCTGTGACGACAGGCGTTTCTCCTGAGCACGGCAGGTTTACGCCGAACCGGCCCGGCTTCTATTATATCGAGGCGGGGGGAAAGGATCCGCGGGGAAACCAGATCATGTCGCAGGCGTACTTCTACGTTTCCGGGTCCGGATATGTCCCGTGGGAACGGTCGAATGACGACCGGATCGAATTGGTCGCCGACAAGGGCCACTATGCGCCGGGGGAAATTGCCCATGTCATGGTGAAGTCCCCATTCGTTTCCGCGCCGGCACTCGTTTCGTTCGAACGGGAAGGCATCCTGCATCACTATGCAACAGTGCTGGGTGGGAGCGCTCCCCAGATCGATATTCCGATCACATCGGCAATGCTCCCCAACGTTTTCATCTCTGTCGTGATGCTTCAGGGACGTTCGGCTCCCCCATCCGGTACGAACGAGGGGGATGCAGGACGGCCTTCCTTTAAGGCCGGGTACATCAATCTTTCCGTCAGCCCGAAGGAACAGGAACTTCATATCGCCATCGAGACGCCCCGTCCCGAATTCCGGCCGGGAGACACCGTCGAAGTGATGGTCCATGTCCGCGATGCCCTGGCAAAGGGCGTTCATGCGGAAGTGACATTGAGCGTTGCCGATCTTGGCGTGTTGAATCTGATCAACTACAGACTGCCCAATCCTTTCAGCAGATTCTACCGGGAACGGGGGCTCGGCGTGACAACCACCGAAACCCTCATGCACCTTGTGGAGCAGCGTGAGTACGGCGAGAAAGGGGAGGACGAAGGTGGAGGCGGAGCCGAGGCGAAGGCGGAAAGCGATTACGACGCCGAAGGAATGCGGAGAGACTTCCGGCCTTCGGCCTACTGGAATCCTTCTCTCATGACCGATTCCGACGGCGTGGCACGCGTGCGCTTCAAGCTCCCGGATAACCTGACGGCGTTCGAAGTCATGGCGGTTGCCCAGACAAAGGATTCGAAGTTCGGCTATGGGGACGCTTCGTTCGTTGTCAGCAAAAGTATCCTGCTCCAGCCCTCGTTGCCCCGGTTTGCCCGTGTGGGAGACTTTTTTACGGCCGGCGTCGTCATCCTCAATCATTCTACCGAGGAACGATCCGTCTCCCTGATGGCATCTGCCCGGGGGATCACAATGTCCGGGGGCGAACGAAGCGATCATGTGTTGAAACCTGGTCAGGCAAAGGAGGTTCTCTTCTCCTTTGTTGCAGAGACGATGGGGAAGGCCGTGCTGACGTTCCGGGCACAATCCGGGAACGATGGAGACGGACTGCAATGGACGTTTCCGGTGACGGTCCCCCGTCTGCGTGAAACGGTGTCGCTGAGCGAATCAGCGACAGAAGAGAAGACAGAGGAGGCGATTCGCCCTCCGGACGGCGTGGAGCCGGATATCGGAGACGTCGAGCTGACGATGGCCTCAACGGACATGATAGGGCTGTCGGGAGGAATCTCCTACCTGTTCACCTATCCGTACTATTGCCTGGAGCAGCGGTGTTCTTCCATTCTCCCGATCATTCTTGCGCAGGATCTGGTGGACGCGTTTCACTTCGAGGTGCTGAAGGGGAAAGATGCGCGCCAGGTCGTTGCAAAGACGCTTGATGAGCTCCCGATGTTCCAACGGGAGGACGGCGGCTTTTCGTACTGGAAGAACAGCCCCCGCACGTGGTCCTATGTTTCCTCGTACGCGGTTCTGACGATGCTTCAGGCAAAGAACCACGGCTATGCCATCGACCGGCATTCGCTCGACCGGGGACTCCAATACCTTCACCGCATTCTCAGCGGAGAGCTGAAGATGGACGAATATTCGGGACAGGCAAAGGACTGTGTGCGCGCCCTTGCTCTTTTCGATCTTGCACTTGCGGGGAAGCCGGATTTCGGATATATGACGACGCTGTATAACGACCGGGCGAACAGTCCGCTGTTCGCGAAAGCGCTCCTGTTGAGGGCATTGCATACCGCCGGTGGCGACAAGGCGCAACAGGAGGAACTTGCCAGAGACCTCTCCAACCACGCGAAGATTGCGCCTGCATCCGTCCATTTTGAAGAGCCGAGGGAAGACGGACTCGATCTGGTCTATCATTCCACGGCAAGAACGACCGCCCTCGTCATGCAGGCGCTTATCGAGACACAGCCGGAGAACCCCCTCATTCCCAAGGCGGTCCGCTGGCTGCTGGACAATCAGAAAGCGGGACGCTGGCGCACCACGCAGGAGAATCTCTATGTCGTCGACGCGCTCGCAACGTACTTCAGCCGCTATGAAAAGGTCGAGCCGGAATTCCGCGCCGCCATCGCGATGGGAGGAACGGAGCTTCTCCGGGAGACGTTCCACGGAAGGTCGATGACGACCGCCAATGCAAAGATTCCGCTCTCGGCCATTACCAGGGGAACGGATTCAAAGATTGCCGTCACCAAGGAGGGGCCGGGCCGGCTCTACTATGGCATCAGGATGAACTACTATCCTCGCGGTCCGTCCGTCGCGAAGGAAGAAGGACTGTTTGTCGGCAAAACGGTGGAAGTCCAGGGCGTTCCGTTGGAGGCGGGAAAACCGATGACGGTGGGAAGCATCGCGAAAGTCACGCTCACGGTGATGACGAACCAGGAACGGAATTTCATTGTCGTGGACGACGCCGTGCCTGCAGGATGCGAGGTGATCACGACGTCCTTCAACACAACGGCCTCGAACCTCGAGGAGGAAAGGAAGGAGTCGTCCTGGGCGTTTGATCATGTGGAAAAATATGATGACCATGTGCTTCTTTTCGCCGATGTTCTTCCTGTCGGTATGAACACATTTTCCTATCTCGTGCGCGTTGTCCGGGGAGGGACATTCATTCTGCCATCGACACGTGCCGAGGGAATGTACGAGCCGGAAGTGTTTGGGCAAACGGCATCGTCTGTCGTGGAAATCAAGTGAGAGGCCGACTCGCCACATTTTCCGCATGGACCGTCGGGGTCCCCGGTCAGCGGCGGATCGTTTTCGCATGGGGAGCCGTTCTGCTGTGTCTTCTGGGAGGGACGCTCTGGATTCCCCTCCCGCGAGGCGATTTTTCCCCCTCCACCGTTCGATCGCTCCGCATTGTCGATCGTTCGGGCATCCTACTGCGCGAATGTCTGAATGACGGGGAAGGGCACGCGCGATGGGTTCCGCTCAGCGAGATTGCCCCTGTGATGGTTCATGCCACGATCGCGGTCGAGGACCGGAGATTTTACGTTCATCCGGGTGCGGATCCCCTGGCGATCGTCAGGGCCGTTGTCGAGAATGTGCGGGCGGGTTCACTCCGGACCGGGGGATCGACGCTGACGCAACAAGTGATCCGGAACGTCCATCGCCGCCCCAGGACGGTCGGCCACAAGCTTGCCGAAATCTGGGAGGCGCTCCGTCTTGAGCGGATGATGACAAAAGACGAGATTCTTGAACAGTATCTCAATCGCGCCCCGTACGGCAATCAGCTTGTCGGGGTGGAGGCGGCGGCCCGGTCATATTTTGGGAAGCCCTCAAACGATCTCTCCCCCGCGGAGGCGGCATTCCTTGCCGGACTCCCGAACGCCCCTTCACTGCTGAATCCCCGAAGGAACCCGGAGGGCGCGCTCGCCCGACAGCGGGTCGTCCTCCGGCGGCTTCGCGATCAGGGTTTCCTCGCCGAGGCCGAGTTCCGCCAGGCGTCGGAACAGCCGCTTCGCTTTCTCCCTCCCGAATCGACCCTGCGCGCAGGGCACGTGACCGATATGGTGCTGAGTCAGTTTCAGCCGTACCCTACAGTCGCAACCGTGACGACGACGATCGACGACGGATTGCAGGAGCAGATACAAATTCTCATGCAGTCCCATATCTCATCGCTTGCGGGGAAGAACGTGACCAACGGCGCCGTCGTCGTCATCGACAATGCCTCATGCGAAGTGAGGGCGCTCGTGGGCTCCCTGGACTACTTCGACGAAAAACATGACGGCCAGGTGAACGGAGCCCTCGCTCACCGGCAGCCCGGATCGTCCATCAAGCCCCTGATGTATGCCCTCGCCATGGAACGGGGTTTCTTGCCCGCGGATGTCGTTGCGGATATTCCGACTGCGATCCCGGACCACGACGGCGATTACGTCCCGGAGAACTACGATCGGAAGTACCACGGTCCGGTCCGGGTGCGGACGGCGTTGGCCTGTTCGTACAATGTCCCCGCCGTTCGCGTCCTCAAGGTCGTCGGCAAGGATCTCTTTCTGCAGCGGCTGCGCGAAGCGGGGATAACGACATTGACACAGCCGGCAGATTTCTACGGCTATGGTCTGACGCTGGGGAACGGAGAAATAACCCTGCTGGAACTCACAACGGCGTATGCCGCGCTTGCAAACGAAGGCCGGTGGAGACCCTCGATTCTCATCCGCTCGGCTTCTGATGCCGCCGGGACCCTCCTTCGGTCGGCGGAAGAGGAATCAGCCCTTCATCCGCCGAGGCGGATCTATGACCAACGCGCGGTGTTCCTTGTGACGGATATCCTTGCCGATCCCGTCGCGAGGAGACCGGCCTTCGGTTCGTGGTTCCGTTTCCCGTTCCCGTGTGCCGTGAAGACAGGGACGACAAAGGATTACCGGGACAATTGGACCATGGGATACACCACCCGGTACACCGTTGGTGTGTGGGTGGGGAACTTTGACGGTAGCGCTATGCACGGTGTCTCCGGTGTCAGCGGCGCCGGACGTATCTTCTCCGACGTCATTTCTCTCCTGCATACCGTTCCGACCGGAACTCCACCGGGGGATTTTCCTGTCCCCGAGGGTTTGGAGCGGCGGGAAGTGTGCACTGTCTCAGGTCTCGCCCCAACGGAGTTTTGCCGGCAGAGGATCCTGGAATGGTTTCCCCGGGACGAAAGTCCGCGGGCGCCATGCACGGTCCATCGGGCGTTCCGGGTGCGGGATGAGGAGGGAAGAGTGGCGACAAGAATCTTCGATGTCTTCCCGTCCGAGTATGCCGGCTGGGCCGAGGGAATGCGGCTGCCGGTGCCTCCCGCAGGTGCCGTGCAGGTGATAGCAGGGACTGGAAGGCCCGGGGAACTGCCCGAGAGCGGAAACTCCTTCTCCATTATCACGCCGCGTGACGGCGATTGCTTCAAGATCGATCCGATTCTACGGCGGGATTTTCAAACCGTGAAGGTCCTCTGCGCCGTGCCCCCCCGCTTCAAAGACGTCCGTGTTCGCGTCGACAAGTCGTATGAATTGGCCTACCGACCGGAGGGGATCCGCTGGCATCTGCAGCATGGCAGGCATATTCTTCAGCTTGTTGCCATGCACGCGGACCGGAGGGTCGAGAGCGCGCCGGTCGAGGTGCGTGTGGAGTAACAGCACTCAAAATCCTCAACAACCTGGAATGTTATCAATGGAGAAGCGCAGCGTAGGAAATGGAAAGCTTCAGATTGCACCGCTGGTCTTTGGGGGGAATGTTTTCGGGTGGACGGTCGATGAACGGACGTCGTTCGAACTATTGGATGCCTTTGTGGAGGCGGGCTTTGATTGTATCGACACGGCCGACGTCTATTCGCGGTGGGTTCCCGGCAATCACGGAGGGGAATCCGAAACGATCATCGGGAATTGGATCCATGCGAGGAAGAACAGGCGAAAAGTCGTCATTGCAACGAAAGTGGGGAGCGAGATGGGACCCGGGCGAAAAGGGCTCTCGAAGGCATACATCCTTTCCGCGGTGGAAGATTCCCTGCGGCGGTTGCAGACGGATTACATTGACCTCTACCAATCGCACTACGACGATCCCGCAATCTCTCCGGACGAGACTCTCGCTGCGTATGCCCAGCTTGTCAAGGAGGGAAAAATCCGCGTTGCGGGAGCGTCGAATATCACTCCCGAGCGCCTGCAGGAAGCGCTTGTCGCGGGGCGGAAGCCGGGTGTGGTGCCGTATCAATCCCTCCAACCACTCTACAACCTGTACGACAGGGGAGGATATGAACGCGATTTCGAAGCGATCTGCCGGAAGTGGGGATTGGCGGTTCTTCCGTACTACTCCCTTGCTAGTGGATTTCTCACGGGCAAGTACCGGAAGAGCGAAGATTTCGTGAAAAGCGGGCGGGGAGGAAGTGTTCAGGAGAAGTACTTCAACGACCGGGGGAAGCGCATCCTTGCGGCTCTCGACGAAGTCTCTCGACGGCTCCATGCCACGCCAGCACAAGTGGCAATTGCGTGGCTGCTGTCCCGGCCTACGGTGACGGCCCCCATCGCGAGCGCGACGACGAAGGCCCAACTTGCCGAGCTGCTCAAAGGAACGGAGTTGCGTTTGGATGGCGAGTCTTTTGCACAACTCCAGGAGGCCGGCAAGGTTGATTGAAACGGCTTCCATTGTCGGACCTGCCGAATGTTGCTGTCACACCCGCCGCTTCCGAAAGGATGACTCATTCGAAACGGGGGGGATGGTCGGGTTGCCGGCAGTCCGCCGCGAGACCAGGCAATGCGAAACTTCGCCCTGATTGGCTCGTACTTTGAGAGAAGAACCGCGGATTGTGTTTTTTCTGCGGAAGCGATCAAACGGCGCCCTCCAGGCGTCATCACGCTCCACGAAGAAGAGTGACGGTACCTCATGCGTTTTCATCTGCCGACCGGGGTTTCACGGCGCCGGGGCCTCTCACAGGAAGATGTCGATCAACTGACGACGAAGTTCCTTTCCCGTTGGGCCGACACGCCGGGGACATTGCCCCCGGGTGATATGCAGTTCAGCCCTGAAGATCAGCGGCAGAACGAACTGGATATGGACCGCGATGCCGCATCTCTCCCCGCTTCGGTGCCGGAGTATGAAGCGATGTCGGGAGGGGAACGTGCAGGGTTCCGGGATCGGATACGTGCGACGGTCGCCGGTTTGCCCTTCCTTCCGCCCGGGGTGCTCGATGACAGATTTGTCGATGCAACGGAGGAGGCGACCTGGCGCTTCGTGAAACGGGCGCGGGAATTCGATGCCGGAATGACGGAAGGCGATCTCCACCAGGCACTGAGAAACCTCTGGGTTTTCCATTGCGTACAGCTTCTCGTTGGCGTCCCGGTCAGGGGAACCGATTCGTCGTTTGCGTACAGTCTGCTGTACCCTTATACGGACAACCGGCTCGACAGCAGCGAACAATCGATGAGTGAACAAGCCGCCATGGTTCACTGGTTGTCCTCCTGGTTCCGGGGTGAAGAGATTCCATGTGCCGATTCGTTAACCGCAAAGGTTGCCCGGCTGCTCCTCATGATCGAGAACGAGTGTCCGAGGACAAAGTATCCCGAGCTCTTTGAGAGCATGGGAGCTATCCACCGGGCCCAGTGGAAGGGAGTCGTGCTCCGCAGGAAGGGTTGGAGTGCTCAGGCGGCGGAGCTTCTTTCCGCCACGATGGAAAAAGGGGGGACGTCGGTTTTGGTGGATGCGTTCCTGACGGGGGAACGGCTCGATGCCCGGCAGATCGAGGCATTCTTCGGGTTCGGCGTCTTCCTCCAGCTCGTCGATGATCTTCAGGACCTGGAAGAGGATTGGCGCGCCGGCCAGGTGACACCGCTTTTGGGCGCCCTGAAGGAAGGGCGTCTGGTGGAAATGGTATGCCGACTTCTCCGCTTTGGAGATGATGTTGCGAGCATCATGGGGAAGAACGCGGGTTCGCATGGCGTCCCTGTGCGGGATTTCTTGCGCAGATGTTTTCTTCTGCTGGTTGCCGGCGGGGTTGCGCGGCATCGCGCTCTCTACCCGGAAGAGTTCGTGAAGGTGCTGGAGGGAAGGATTCCTGTGACGTGCGAGTTCCTTGATCGGGCGCAGCGGAAAGCGGAGGGCACAATCGTCCGCGATCCGGGCGGGATGGTTGAGGAAGAGGCCACCGGGCGGTGCTGGTATGCAGGGTGGAAGACTCACGAGCGTTTGCATCTTGAGCTGTGTCGGGAAGCTACGCTTGCTGATGCGCAAAAAAGTGGTTACTCGCTGAGCTGATCGGGATGAAATAGGATTCACCAAAGTAAGCCGCGACCCAACTGGCCAATTCTCACCGGTTGGGCGTTTTTTTGAGCATTTTTCGGAATTCTCTTGACCGTGACGTAAAATATTCATATTATGGATAGTTGAATTTTTAAACTATTCGAAATGTGAAACAATGGCGAATCTCGAAGAGAAGGCGAAACTTCTGGTTGCCTACGGCGAGACCATGATGGAAAAGGCCGGTAGGTGGCAGAACGACGTGATGAGGGACCGGATGGGGCATCTGAGCCATCGCGAGATGGAGGCCTTCTTTAAGCTGGGAAGTAAAGGGGATCTGACCATGGGTGAATTGGCCGATGGCCTTCTCCTCTCCGTCAGCAGTGCGACGGTGCTGGCAGACAAGCTGGAGGAAAAGGGGCTCGTGGTCCGTAGCAGGTCCCTGGACGACCGACGCGTGGTCCGGGTTGGGTTGACCGAGGAGGGGGCGAAATCATACAACGAGTTCTATCAAATGATCCTCGAGTTCGCAACAACGGTTCTCCAGTCGCTTGAGGAACATGAGCAGGACCTGCTCCTCGGCTTGTACCGGAAAATCGGCGACGGCTTTCCCGTCGTCGAGCGGAAGAAAGAGTGACACTCAGGAAGGATGCAGACACGGCATGATGCGAAAATGGTGTGGGATACTCATAGCTGTCTTTGCCATGTGCGGCGCACAGGCCTCTTCGCGGTCTGACACCTCTGCGGTCCGCGGAGAGCGAATGGTGCTGACGCTCGACAAGGCGATCGCTCTTGCGTTGGAGCAGAACCGCGATGTGATGGTGGCGGAACAGGAACGGTACAAAGCGGATGCCCAGATCAACGAGGCATGGGCCGACGCTCTCCCGCAGATTGCGGTGGCCGGACAATACATGCGGAATGTGCAGCTCCCCGTCATATTCCTTTCTCCGAACACCGCTTTCAATCCCACAGACCAAACAGAGCTTCTTGAACTCGGATCAAAGAATTCATACTCGATGGGGGTGAGTTTCACTCAGACCCTCTACAGCCGGAAGGTTGGCGTGGCGCTCGACATTGCGCACACGTACGAGGACTACACCGAGGAGGCATATCGTGCCACGACGCAGGGAGTGACGCTTGCGGTCAAGAAGGCGTACTACGGCGTTCTCCTCTGCGTGAAGCTCGTGGAAGCGAACAAGCAGGGACTGGATATTGTCCGGGCAAACTGTGAAAATATCCGCTCCCAGTATAACCACGGGAACGCGGCGGAATACGATCTTCTGCGCGCGGAAGTCGAGCTTGCGAACACGGAACCGACGCTGATCTCAGCGGAGAACAACCTTTTGTTGGCGCGGAACGCTCTCAAGACCCTCCTTGCGATTCCCCTGGAGACCGATGTCGATGTCACGGGCGAATTTACGTTCGAAGAAGTCGCTCCCCCCTTGCTTGAAGAAAGTCGGACGGAGGCCCTTTCCAATAACCCGTCGATCGCGGGGCTCAAACTGCGCGAATCACTTCTCGAAAAGAACATCAGTATCGAGAAGGCGGGCTATTTCCCTTCCCTGAGCCTGTTTGGTGCCTATCAGTCCCAATCACAGGACAATACGTTCAACTTTAGCAAATACCTCTGGGCGAAGTCGTTGAATGTCGGTCTACAGTTATCCTACACGCTTTTCGATGGCTTCAAAACGGGAGCGCGTACGGAACAGGCATCGGTTGAGCATGAGGAAGCGCGGTACCAGAGGATGAAGGCCGAAGAGGGTCTCCGTGTGCAGGTCCAGTCGGCAGAATTGAAGATGGTGGAAGCGAAGAAGAGGATCGAGGGGCAGCAGAAGAATATTGAACAGGCGGAGAAGGCCGTTCGTATCGCACAAACAAGGTACAAAAGCGGCGTCGGGACACAGCTTGAGCTTCTGGATTCCCAGGTGGCATTGACGCGCGCCCAGACGAACTACGCCTTGGCGATCTATGACTTTCTGGTTGCAAAAGCGGATTGGTCGAATGCGGTGGGTGCGGCACGATAAATCCGGCGCTGAACCGGTTCGAATATCCTTCGCGGTGAACTATGAAGTACTTACAAGGAAGAAGACGATGAATTCCCAACAGCGGACAGCCGGCGTCGCAGCCGGATGCATGCTCACGATTTTAATGTTTGGCGCAGGTTGCGGACCGGCAAAGAACCCGCCTCCAGGCGATGGCAAAGCAGGAAACGCGCCTGCGCAAGTGGTCCCTGTGGGGGCCGCCAGGGTGGAAAGGGTGAACCTGACGGTCACGAAGGTGTATTCCGGCACGCTCGAAGGAGAAGAGCAGGCGAACGTTGTGGCCCGAATCTCCGAGCGGGTGACAGGCCTGAAGGTGCACGTGGGCGAAACGGTGCGCGCCGGGCAGGTGACAGTCCTCCTGGATAAGGGGGGAGCGTCTTCCCAATATTTCCAGATGCAGGCAAATTTCACCAATCAAGAGAAGAGTCTTGAGCGGATGAAATCCCTCTACAAGGAGGGGGCCGTTGCGCTGCAGGCGCTCGACGGCACGCAGGCCGCATACGACATCGCGAGGGCGAATTTTGAGGCCGCCCGGAGCAACGTGGAACTCACCACCCCGATCGACGGTGTGGTCACGGCGGTGAATGTCAGTCTCGGCGACCTGACGACGATGGGGCAGGTCGTGGTCACCGTGGCGAAGATCAACAAGATGAAGGTGACGTTTGACATCAACGAGACGGATGTCACCAATGTGTCGCTTGGTCAACAGGTGACCGTCTCCTCCGAAAACAGCCAGGCATCACAGGTCGAGGGAAAAATCATCCAGCTTTCCAAATCGGCGGATATCCGGTCCCGATCGTTCGAGATCAAAGCCATGTTTTCCAACACCGCCGACCGATGGTTCAAGCCGGGTGTGTACGTGAAAGTCAACGTGGGGGTCTCGCCTCACGACAAAGAGCTTGTTGTTCCCAATCCCGCAATCCAGAGTGACGACACGGGAAGCCAGGTGTACGTCATCCGGAACGGACGGGCTTCCCGCCGCCAGGTCCGGCTCGGCGTCTCCGACGGTGAACGGACGGCGGTCCTGGACGGACTTGCCGAGGGAGACACGGTTGCGACCGTGGGCGTCAACAACATCCATGACAATGGGTACGTTCAGGTGGTGAGTCAATAGCGGCCCCGCTGGTGGTTGCCGCTTCGCTAACGAAAGAGGAACATGACGGCCGATGAAACTCGCTGATGTCTCGATAGAACGCCCGGTCTTTGCGACGATGATGATCCTTGCGCTCATCGTGCTGGGGCTCTTCTCCTACCTGAAACTGAACGTCGACCAGTTCCCCGACGTGGATATTCCCTACGTTACGGTCACCACGGTGCTGCGGGGGGCCGGACCCGAACAGATCGAAACGGATGTGACGAAAAAGATCGAAGATGCGGTGAACCCGGTCGGCGGGCTTGACCACATCCAGTCCACGTCGCAGGAAGGATTGTCGATTGTCGTCATCCAGTTCAAACTGGAAGTGGATGGCAGGGTTGCTGCGCAGGAGGTGCGGGAAAAGGTCTCGGCGGCGCGCGCGAACCTTCCTACCGAAATCGAGGATCCCGTTATCACGCGGTACGATCCGGCAAGCCTTCCGATCATGCAATTGACCGTCTCCGGGAACCGTTCGGAGAAGGACATCACGACGTACACCAAGGATGTCATTAAGAAACGCCTGGAAAACGTCCCGGGCGTCGGCTCCGTCAACCTGGTGGGAGGCGATGAACGCGAGATCGAGGTGGAAGTCGATGCGGCCCGCCTTCGCGGGTACAACCTCTCCATTCAGGACGTTGTGCAGGGAGTGGCGATGGCCAACCAGGAGGTCCCGGCAGGAAATCTCGTGCAGGGGCCGCGGCAGCTTCTTCTGCGCACGATGGGAAAATTCACCTCCGTCGACGATTTCAACAATGTCATTGTTGCCACCCCCGGCGGCAAACCGGTCCATCTCGCGGATATCGCGACCGTCTCCGACGGGGTGAAGGAACGCACCAGCTTCGCCCGCGTCGACGGCAAACGGGCGGTCGGGCTCAATATTCTTAAGCAGTCGGGAAGCAATACCGTCCGCGTCGCCGATGCGGTGAGGGGCCAGATGGAACTGCTGAAGAAGGAACTCCCCGCCGATGTCCAGATCACGATGGCAAAAGACAACAGTACGTTCATACGCGATTCCGTGAATGATGTCCTCTTCGACATCCTGTACGGCGGACTCCTTGCCGTGATCGTGGTGTACCTGTTCCTTGCCAACGCGCGGCCGACCATCATCAGCGCGATCGCTCTGCCGACGTCCATCATTGCCAGTTTTATCATCATGTACGCGCTGAACTTTACGCTCAACGTGATGTCTCTGATGGCCCTCTCGCTGGCGGTGGGGCTCCTGATCGACGACGCCATCGTTGTCATCGAGAATATCTATCGGCATATGCATGAAGGGGCGACTCCGAAGGAGGCGGCCAAAGCGGCGACGAGCGAGATCGGGCTGGCGGTCATGGCCACCACCTTTACCATCGTCGCCGTCTTCATTCCTGTCGCGTTTATGTCGGGGATCGTCGGAAGATTCTTCTATCAGTTCGGCATTACTGTGGCGGTGTCCGTCCTTGTCTCTCTCTTTGTGGCGTTCACTCTCACCCCGATGCTCGCCTCCCGGTGGCTTCGGCCGCAGGACGAAGATCTGTCCAATGAAGGGAACATCCTTCGTCGCGGACTCTTCTTCTTCAACCAATTTTTTGACAAGATGAGCAAGCGGTACCGGAGCGCGATTGCCTGGTCGCTCGCCCACCGGCGGATGACCTTAATTTTCGCGCTGGGCCTGTTTGCATTCAGTTTTGTGCTGATGCGGTTTCTCGGATCGGAATTCTTCCCCGAAAGCGACCAGAGCGAGTTTACCGTCGGCGTCAACGCCTCGCCGGGAACTTCCCTCGACCAGACTGCAGCGATCTGCGAACGCATCGAAACGGTATTGCGCAAGCGGCCTGAAGTGACCACGCTGCTGACGACCATCGGCGCGGGGAACGACCCCATCACAAGGGGGAATATCCTCGTGAAACTCCTCAAAAAGGCCGAGCGGAAGAAGGGGATCAAACAAATCATGGCCGAGGTGCGNNTGGGGGACAAGGTGGAACGGATCGTCCGCACAACACCGGGAGCAGTCGACGTCGAGAACAGTCTCGAAACTTCCAAGCCCGAGATCCGGATCCGCATCGACCGCGAAAAGGCGTCCGACCTCGGACTCAATGTGGGACTTATCGCAGCCAGCATTCGCGCCCTGGTGGATGGGGCGGTGGCGACGCAATATGCTGAAGGGGGCGAACAGTACGATGTGCGCGTGCAACTCAGGAAAGAGGACCGGACCTCGCTCGAGAATGTCGGCAATCTGACTATCAAGAGTTCCAAGGACACCCGGGACCTCCAGAAGATCATCGTTCCCATCAGCTACGTCGCCAGTGTCAAACAGGGCTCCGGTCCGTCCAAGATCAACCGGTACGACCGCCAGCGCGAAATCCGGATCGATGCAAACACTTCCGGGCGCACCCTCGGCGAGGTCCTGGCCGGCATCCAGAAGCAGACGGCGGGCATCTCGCTCGAACCGGGCTACTCCATCGGCGTTACCGGCTCGGGGGAAATGCAGGCGGAGTCGTTCCAGAACATCCTGATCTCGCTGGTCCTGGGCATTGTGTTTGTCTATATCGTCCTCGCCGCGCAATTTGAGAACTTTTGGTACCCGTTCTCGATCATGCTGGCCCTCCCGATGTCGCTCATCGGCGCGGTCATCGCACTCCTCGTCTTCGGGAGCGCCATCTCGATCATCTCGCTCATCGGCATTATTATGCTCATGGGATTGGTGACGAAGAACGGCATCCTGCTTGTCGATTACACCGGCGTCCTTCGCGACAGGGGAATGAAGCGAACGGAAGCGCTTGTGGAAGCCGGGGCGACACGGCTCCGGCCGATCCTCATGACCACGTTTGCCATGATCTTCGGTATGGTCCCGATTGCATTCAGCGTCAGCGAGGGAAGCGAGTTCCGGTCGCCGATGGGGCAGGCCGTCATCGGCGGGTTGATTACATCAACGCTGTTGACCCTGTTCGTCGTTCCGGTGGTGTATTCCCTTATCGACGATTTCAGTCTGGCGAAGGCGTTTGCCTGGACGGCACGCTTCATGCCGGCGAAGAAGAAACCTGTCGCAGTCCGAACGGGGACGCAGGGGAAGTAATGTTCCGTTCTGCAGAAGGACATGCCCATGAAAATCGTATTCGTCGTCTACAATGAAGTGTACCATCCACGGATCATGGATCTCCTTGGAAAAGCAAGCGTCGATTATTTCACCCGCTGGGAGCAGGTACAGGGGAAGGGGCACGAGACCCTCGCCCATCTGGGGACCCGCAGCTTCCCCGGACTCAACTCGGTCATGATGATTGCATTCAAGGAGCAGGAAGCGTTGGATAAATTGATCGTTGAAATCGAGTCGGTGAACAGCGGCATCACCCGTCTCGATGACAAGGTCAGATTGTTCCAGATTCCACTGGAGCGCGTCGTCTGACCGGATGCGGTGCAGCGGGGTTTTGTCATTGGATGCGCGCGCCGGCCCCGTTTCCATCCCTCAGCATGAAAGGAACATGCCCATGAACATGCCCCTCTTTACCATGACATCCGCTCTTCTCGTCGCCATGACCGCAGCATCGGCGCGCGGGGACTTTGAGAAGGATACTGTTGTTACATCGTCCGGGAACCTGGAGATCACCTTCATCGGTCACGGGTCGCTCATGATGAGATTCGCGGGAAAGACGATCTACATCGATCCCTGGGGACAGCTTGCCGATTACTCTCTCCTGCCGAAGGCCGATCTCATCCTGGTGACTCATGACCACCGTGATCATTGGGACCTCAAGGCGATCGAGCAGGTGCGAACGGACAAGACAGTGGTTCTCCTGACGGGCAAGTGTGCCGCAGCATTCTCCGCAGGCGTCGCCATGAAGAACGGGGACTCCAGAGTTGTGTTGGGAATACGGATCGATGCCGTTCCTGCGTACAATATTGTGCACAAGCGGCCCGAAGGGAACGTGTTCCATCCGAAGGGAGAGGGAAACGGGTACATCCTGACATTCGGAGCTACTCGCGTCTACATCGCCGGTGATACAGAAAACACACCTGAGATGAAAGCACTAAGAAACATTGCCGTCGCATTTCTTCCGATGAACCTTCCCTACACCATGACGCCGGAAATGGTTGCGGATGCCGCACGTGCATTCAAGCCCAAAGTGCTCTACCCGTACCATTACGGAGAGACCGATCCGGCAAAGCTCGTCGAACTCCTGAAGGGAGAAAAAGGAATTGAGGTCCGCGTTCGCAGGATGAAGTAAGGGCGGCCGATAGTGCCGTCCATTGCCTTTCAGCGCGGCTCCAAGACATCCGTTCCGTTCTTCTTCAACATCCTTGCCGGAGAAGAAAAGACGGTGCCTTGGCATTAGCGCGGCGGCAAACCCGCGAGAATTCCCGACGCTGTAATCGCTGCGGTCAATTGCTGTGCAATTCGCGCGTGGGTCTCCACCGTCGGGTGTCCGTTGGCGACATAACGGCCGGGAAACTCGTCATACTGGACGTAGACAATGTCGGCGTTTCCTTTTTCCTTCTCCTCCTCCACGAGCCGATGCACGGTAGAGCGTACCCATGGCACCCAGAGGGCGACTGCAACAATGCGTACCCCGGGGTAGACGGAGCGCAGCTTCTGCACAAACGCGTGATAAGTATCGAGGAATTCCCGGGACTTCTCTTCCGTCACATTGCCGTCCTTGTCACGCAACCCGGCATGGTCGTTCAGCCCCAACGCGATGACGACCATGTCCGGCACCCACCGGGAGAAATCCCAGGCCGGCTCAGCCCGTTCCATGAGAGTCCGGTCGAATCGCTTCGGGATTGTCAACTCGCGGTCCCCCTGCCAGTCGCAGAACATCCCGCTGCCGGAACGACACGTCATGTGATATTCCGCATCGAGGTTCCGGGCAAGAAGAGGCCCGAAGCCCTTGTCGATGTTGGTGACGGGAAACCGGTCCTTCCATTCGAGCGATTGCGCCGTCGCTTCGTTGCTCTCAGCGGCGGCGAAAGAATCCCCGATGAATTCAATTTTGCGGGGCGGAAGGGGCGGCGGGGGAAGAAGGCGTTCGTTGTCGTTGAGGAGGAGGCCGCCGACGGAGAAGACCTCATCAAATGCGATGTTCCGCTTGCTGAAAACGAGGACGTGATTTCCCGGTAGAAGGCTGTCGGCCAGGGTGTAGTCGGTTTCACCGCGGCTCGTCCCGTGGAAGACCGCGTGCAGCGTCCCGTCAATAAACACATTGTAGTAGTTTGTGGCGTCATCCATTCTGATCCCCACGCTTGTCCCCGTGAAGGCGGCGGTAAGCGAGACTCCCGGCCAGGAATGCCGTGGGTGAAGCGGATCGGTCGTATCCCACCGTCCGTGGTACTGGAGGAAGGGATGATTGGCCGGGACAAGAGTCTTTGCGGATGTCATGAGGATGCTCCCGCACAGAAGAAGAAGGATGGGGCCTGCGGAGTGGGGGAAATGTCCCATAAANNCTGAAAGGTAACGGATGATTTGAGGAGATTCAACTGATGAAGGAGGGTCAGTGCGCTGAAGAAGAACTTCCGGTGGCTTTCCGCCCCGCCGGATTGTATATTTAACTCCTCGAAACGCGTTTTCTCTGGCAGGAGCTGGAACGGCAGGATACTCCACTGTGGACCTCTTTCCCTGCCTGATCAGCGATTCGACCTCGTCGGACTGCTCATGCAGCGGAGCGGTACCGAACGGGAAGTTCACATGGGGGATGGAACGAACACGGAAAGGACCTCGCCATGATTGTCGTTACCGGCGGCTCGGGTTTTATCGGCAGCGCGTTGGTTGCCCTGTTGAATGCGAAAGGGGAGGATGACGTCCTTGTGGTGGACGATCTCGGCACGTCCGGCAAATGGCGGAACCTTGTGGGGAAGAACATCGCGGGCTATGAGCACAAGACCGATTTCCTTGACGCGTTGGAGCGGAACGTTTACCTCAACGACATCGACGCCATCGTGCATCTCGGCGCGTGTTCCTCCACGACCGAGCGGGATGTGGACTACCTCATGAGGAACAATACCGGGTATACCCGCCGGCTGGCGGAATGGTCCCTCGCACACGACGTCCGCTTCATCTACGCAAGCAGCGCAGCCACCTACGGCGACGGCGCCCTCGGGTTCCTCGATGATGACGGGGTGACGCCGCGTCTTCGACCCCTGAACCCGTATGGGTTCTCCAAGCAGGTCTTCGACGCGTGGGCTCTTCGCCGCCGGTTGCTGGAGAAGATCGCCGGCCTGAAGTTCTTCAATGTTTTCGGTCCGAATGAATACCACAAAGGGGACATGGCGAGCGTTGTCATGAAGGCGCATCGACAGATTGTCAAGGAGGGAAAAGTCCGGTTATTCAGGTCGTATCGCAGCGACTATCTTGACGGCGGCCAAATGCGGGATTTCGTGTACGTGAAGGAATGTACGGCGGTCATCGTCTGGCTCCTGGAGCATCCGTCGGTGAACGGTCTGTATAATCTTGGATCGGGGAAGGCCCGGTCCTGGAACGATCTGGCGGCGACGATCTTCACCGCCATGAAAAAGCGGGCGGCCATCGAATACATTGATATGCCGGAGGGAGTGATCGACGCCTATCAATACTACACGGAAGCTCCCATGGAAAAGCTCCGCAGCACCGGCTGTCCGATTCCGTGCCTCCCCCTGGAAGCGGCGGTCACCGACTACGTACAGAACTACCTGGAGAAGCCGAACCCCTATCTCTGAGGGAGGAGGATCCAGTCTAACTGCTGGATCGTTCAGCGCGACGCAGAGATTACTTTTGGTACGATAACCAGGCAACTTCCACTAACAAACGATATATTGGCCCCGGTGACCACCAAACCCTCGTTGCAGGTGCCCTTGAGAGTTTAGCAAGAGGAGAAACAGATGAAGATCAGTTGGCGACGTGTCCCGCCGAAGGCGGGATTCCTCCTGGCGGTGTTTTGCCTATTCACCAATACGAACCCATTGCATAGTCAATGGATCCAAACCAATGGCCCATACGGCGGCGACGTTTATTGCTTTGCGGTCTCGGGCACGAATCTCTTTGCCGGGACTGGTGACGGCGTATTTCTTTCCACCGACAACGGCACAAGCTGGACTCGGGCGAGCACCGGCTTGACGGGTACTTATGTCAGTTCTTTTGCCGTCTCCGGGACGAATCTCTTTGCCGGGACTTATGGCTTTAGCGGCGGCGTATTTCTTTCCACCGACAACGGCACAAGCTGGACTCAGGCGAGCACCGGCGTGACGTATCCTTTTGTCAATGCTCTTGCCGTCTCGGGGACGAATCTCTTTGCCGGGACTAATGGCGCCGGCGTCTTTCGTTCCACCGACAACGGCACAAGCTGGACTTGGGTGGGCACCGGCTTGACGAGCGGTGAGGTAGCCGCGTTTGCCGTTTCGGGGACGAATCTCTTTGCCGGGACTAAAGTGGGCGGCGTCTTTCGTTCCACCAACAACGGCGCAAGCTGGACTGCGGCGAGCACCGGCTTAACGCATAGTTCTGTCTACGCCCTTGCCGTCCCGGGGACGAATCTCTTTGCCGGGACCATGGTCGGCGTCTTTCGTTCCACCGACAACGGCACAAGCTGGACTGCGGCGAGCCCCGGCTCGACGAATACTTATGTTCATGCCTTTGCCGTCTCGGGCGCGAATCTCTTTGCCGGGACTGGTTACGGCGTCTTTCTTTCCACCGACAGCGGCACAAGCTGGACTGCGGCGAGCACCGGCTTGACGTATCCTTTTGTCTATGCTCTTGCCGTCTCGGGCGCGAATCTCTTTGCCGGGACTTCTTATGTTCCCGGGGGTATTGGCCATGGCGGTGGCGTCTTTCGTTCCACCGACGACGGCACAAGCTGGACTGCGGCGAGCACCGGCTTGACGAGTAATCATGTTGATGCCTTTGCCGTCTCGGGCGCGAATCTCTTTGCCGGGACTAATGGCGGCGTATTTCGTTCCACCGATAACGGCACAAGCTGGACTGCGGCGAGCACCGGCTTGACGAATGGTGAGGTCTATTCTCTTGCCATTTCGGGCACGAATCTCTTTGCCGGGACAAATGGCGGCGTCTTTCGTTCCACCGACAACGGCACAAGCTGGACTGCGGCGAGCACCGGCTTGACGGACACTTATATCTACGCTCTTGCCGTCTCGGGGACGAATCTCTTTGCCGGGACTGAAGGCGGCGTCTTTCTTTCCACCGACAACGGCACAAGCTGGACTCAGGCGAGCACCGGTTTGACGAGTACTTTGGTCAGTGCTCTTGCCGTCTCAGGCACGAATCTCTTTGCCGGGACTGATGGTGGCGTCTGGCGAAGGCCGCTATCGGAGATGATCACCTCGGTGGAAGGGCTTCCGACCGATTTACCGACGCATTTCTCTCTTAAGCAGAACTATCCGAACCCGTTCAATCCGAGTACGACGATCAGTTACGACCTGCCGAGGAAGTCGCAAGTGAGATTGGCTGTCTTCAACGCCCTGGGGCAGCAGGTTGCATCTCTGGTGGATGGTGAGCAACAAGCAGGCTATTACGATGTACGCTTCTTCGGATCGGGACTGGCAAGCGGGGCGTATTTCTACAGACTGCAGGCGGGGAATTTCGTAGAGACGAAGAGACTCCTTCTGCTCAAATGAGCGTCAAGGCAAACTGCTTCCGATCTTCTTGGGCTAACGAGGGGTCGGCATGATGTCGCATAACCTGCGCGCGTGCAACCCTCTTACCCCTCCGTCGCGAGTTCCGGTGAAGTTCCAGCCGGGCGCCCCTCCGCTGCAACCTCATGCTCCTCTTCCGTCGATACCCTGACGAAGCGGGAAAGGATGGCGTACAAGACGGGAACAAGCACAAGCGTCAGGAACGTCGAGAAGAGCATCCCCCCAACCACCGCAAGACCGAGCGGCCGGCGCGATTCCGCCCCCGCGCCGAGACCGATGGCGATGGGCAAAACCCCGAAAATCGTCGCAAGAGAGGTCATGAGGATCGGGCGGAGACGTATGGTCGCCGCTTCGATCACGGCGTCCGTCGCGCTTTTCCCCTGACCCCGCAACTGGTTTGAGAACTCAACAATCAGGATGGCGTTCTTCGTCACCAGGCCGATGAGCATGATGAGCCCGATCTGCGAATAGATGTTCAGACTTTGTCCGAAGATCAGGAGTGCCAGCAGGGCCCCGAACACCGCGAGCGGCACCGAGAGGAGGATGGTGAGGGGATGAATGAAACTCTCGAACTGAGCCGCGAGCACAAGATAGATGAAGATGATCGCCAGGAGGAACATGAAATAGAGACTCGATGTGGAGCTCTTGAATTCCAGCGATTGTCCCGCGTAGTCCCGCTTCATCCCCGACGGCAGTTTCTCCGCCGAAATCCTGTCAAGATCGTCCAGCGCCTGCCCGAGACTCACTCCCGGCACGAGGTTGGCCGTGATGGTGGCCGACCGGACCCTGTTGTAGTGGTTCAACTCCTTGGGTGCAAGCGTCTCCTCAACCCGCACCACGTTTGCCAGTTGCACCAGCCCCCCCTTGCCGCGGAGGTATATTTCCCTGATATCGTCGGGGGCGGAGCGGGACGAGGGCTTCATTTGCAGAATGCAATCGTATTGCTTCGTCCCACGTTTGAAATTCGTGACGATCCGTCCGCCGAGGAACGTCTCGAGCGTCAAGCCGATATCCGTGACAGAAACGCCGAGTCCGGCGGCTCTTTCACGATCGATGGTGAGGTCGAGTTGGGGCTTGTTCAACCGGAGGTCGGTGTCCAGGTTGATCATGTATCCCAGCTTGGATGCCTCGCCCATGACAGTCCCGACGGCCTGGTTCAATTCCTCGTACGTCTCCCCCTGTAGGACGTACTCGACGGGGCTCGAGCTGAAACTCCCGCCGAGACTGGGAGGATTGATGACGAACGCGAGGACGCCGGGGATGGAAATCAGCCGTGGAAAGAGCGCCTGCACGATCTCTTGCTGTGAACGCCGGCGCTCACTGCGTGGCGCCAGACCGAGAAAGACGAAACCGTTCGTCACACGGCCCGGTCCGCCGAACCCGAGGCCCGTCGCGCTGAAGAGCGACCTCCGCTCCGGCAGGGGAAGGAGGCGGCTCTCCACCTCTCGCATATACTTGTCGGTATAGTCCAGCGTCGCTCCTTCGGGGGCAATGACGATGCCGAAGGCGACGCCCCTGTCTTCGATCGGTACGAGCTCGCTTGGGAGCAATCGAAAGAGGACCACGCTCAGGACGACTGCCGCGACGGCCCCGCCGATCGTCAGCCATTTCCAGCGCATCGCAAAACGGAGCGTGCGGTCGTAGATCCGGTTCAGCCATTCGAAGAATGCGTCGAAAGAGCGCGTTGCCCAACTTGAGCTCGTTCCGTGCAATGGCTTGAGCATTCTGGAGCAGAGCATCGGCGTGAGCGTGAGGGCGACGAATCCGGAAAGAAGGATGGCCACCGCGAGCGAAATGCCGAACTCATTGAACAGCCGTCCGACCGATCCGGTGAGAAATGCGAGGGGGACGAACACGGCAACCAGGGTGATGGTTGTCGCCAGGACGGCAAATCCGATCTCCTTGCTTCCGTCA
The DNA here is from genome assembly GCA_003162635.1 of Ignavibacteriota bacterium. Taxonomy (GTDB): domain Bacteria; phylum Bacteroidota; class Ignavibacteria; order UBA10030; family UBA6906; genus Fen-1260. The sequence goes on along the minus strand of PMNE01000044.1, from coordinate 17,737 downwards.
AGAGCGGCCTGAAGGCGGCTCTTCCCCATTTCCATGTGGCGGTACACGTTTTCCAGGACGACGATCGCATCGTCGACGACAAGCCCGATTGCCAGCACCAGCGCCAGAAGCGTCAGGATGTTGAGCGTGAACCCCGCAAAGTAGGCCGCCGCAAGGGCGCCGATGATGGAGATGGGTATCGCCAAGGTCGGAATCGCCGTCGCCCGAAGACTCTTGAGGAAGGCGAGGACCACAAGGATCACCAGGCACATGGCGATGATCAGCGTCTCCTTCACCTCGTCGATCGAGCTGTTGATGAAGGTTGACGAATCGAACGCGATATCGAGTTTCATCCCGGCAGGGAGGAGGCCGGAGAGATCGCCGAGAGCTTTGCTGACGTCAGCGGCGACATCGACGGTGCTCGCTTTTGATTGCTTCACCACGCCGAGACCGACGGCCGTCTGTCCGTTATACCTGACCGCCGTCCGTTCATCGGCGGCGCCGAGGCTCACTTCCGCGACGTCGCGGAGACGGACGATGTCGTTCTTGCTCTGTGCGACGATGATGGCGCCGAATTCCTCCGGCGTCGTCAGCTCTCCTCTTGTTCGCACGGAAAACTCCCGTTCCGCCCCCTCGACCCGCCCCCCGGGGATCTCGGTGTTCTCGCGCCGTATGGCCGCCTCGACATCCTGTGCCGTCAGGTCGTGTGATGCCATACGCAACGGATCAAGCCATACGCGCATGGCGTAGCGGCGCTCCCCGGCGATGATGACCGAGCCGACGCCGGGAAGACGTTGGAGGCGCTCCTTGAGGATGCGGTCCGCAACATCGGTAAGCTCCAGCCCGCTGTGCCGGTCGCTGGAAAGGGCAAGCCAGACGATCGGCTGCGCATTGACATCAACCTTCGAGATCACCGGATCATCGATTTCCCGGGGCAAGGTGCTCCGGACGCGCGACACGCGGTCGCGCACGTCGTTCGCCGCCTCATCCACGTTCCTGTTCAACTCGAATTCAATCGTGATCACCGATCCCTGTTCACGGCTCGACGAGGTCATCGTCTTCACCCCTTCGAGGGTCGCAAACTGTTCCTCGAGGACGTTCGTGATCTCCGTCTCCACGACGGCGGGACTTGCGCCGCGGTAGAGCGTCGTGACCGATATGATGGGGGGATCGATGTCCGGATACTCGCGGACCGGCAGGCGGAGAAAGGCGACCACCCCGAAAAGCAGAATGGTGAAACTCATGACGCTCGCAAATACCGGGCGCTTGATCGACATGGTACTGAGTTTCATGCGGGTTATCCTCCCTTCACGCCGGCCGCCTGCGGGTGTTCCGCGGGCGATGGCATCGGCATGACCTTGCCGCCGTCAAAGAGCTTCTGGTGTCCTGCGCGGACCACCGTCATCCCGGCCTGCAGGCCGTCCACGACCTCGACAACGTCGGATGTGCGTGTGCCGAGTGTCAGCGGAACGCGCGCAACGGTGCTGTCCGCTTTCACGATGAAGACAAACAACTGGTTGCCGCTTCCGAACACGGCCTCATTGGGGATCGTCAGGGCGTTGGGACGTTCGCTGAGGATCGCGGACACGTTCGCCGACATGCCCGGCCGAAACTTGCGGCCGGGATTCTTGACCCGGGCAACGACGCGGGCGCTGCGGGTCATCTGGTCGATCATCGGTTCAATGACAATAATCTTCCCCTCCTGGCTGAGGCCGGCAAATGCCGTCGTCGAGATGTTCACCTCTGCTCCCTGGCGCAGCCGGGCCACGAACCGTTCAGGCGCCGAAAATGTGACGCGGAGTTCGTCGATGTTGGCAAGCTCGGTTATCTGCTGGCCCGTCCGGAGAAACGTTCCTACGCTCACCTGGCGGGCGCCGATGATCCCGTCGAATGGGGCAACGATGCGTGTTTTGGCGAAGCGGGCTTTTGCGACGTCCAGGTTCGCGTCCGCGACTTTCAACGCTGCGGCCGCATCGTCGAGGTCCTGGGGCGCCCCTGCTCCCTGGCTGACGACCGACTTCACCCTGTCGAATGTTGCTTTGCTTTGTGCGCGCAGCGCTTCGGCGCGCGCGAGCTCCGCCGCAAGCTGGGCGTCGTCCAGTTGGGCGATGATCCCTCCGCGCCGTATGAATCCGCCTTCCTCGAAGGGGAGAGCTTTCACCGCTCCGTCGATCTCCGATACCACGGTGATCGCCTCCAGCGCCTCGATCGTGCCGACGCCTTCAAACTTATCGGAGACTGTCTGAACAGTCACCGGGCTTACTTCGACGGGCATGGGGGGCATGCCCATTCTGCCTCCCGCTCCTTTTCCTCCACAACCGNNACATGGATCCGTACCTTTCTCTTGTCGTATGGCTGATACTCGACGGGCACGCCGTCGCTCTTCCCGGCGCTGCGCTGACGTCGTGCTGTGTCCATCCGTGGGCGGGCATTATTGGGTGGCGAGGTATGCGCCGGACGTCAGTTGCCGCAGGTTTGCCGCCCCTTTCGCGCTCCTCACGAGCGCCTGCGTGTACCGCTGCTGCGCCACGGCGAAGTCCGCGCCGAGCCGCACGAGCTCGAATGCCGTCGAACGCCCGTTTTGGAATTCAATCAGCCCGATGCGCACCTGTTCCTGCGCTGCTTCCACGCCCTCCCTTGCCGCTTTCAGTCGCCGTTTCCCGTTCAGCAAATCGCGGTAACTCGCGCGCACCTCTTCCTCCACGATTCTTGATTGCTGAATCTGACGCTGTTCCGCGACAATAACCTCCGCGTCAAGCCGGTCCTGTTCTCCGAGTCCGGTGCGCAAGCCGATGGGGACAGTCACCTCGATGCCGACGCTCCATGTGGGATACGTCCGCTTCATCGCCTGGCGCACAGCGTCGGCGGATGTCCCGCTCACCGCCGTCCGGAGCGTGTCGCCGAGAAAGATCACGTCCTGCGGCGTCCCCGTAAGCCCGTTCCCCCCGATGGACCCCACCACATCGACGCTCGGGAGCGCCTCCCAGAATGCCGCCCGGGAAAGTGCGCGCCGCGCCTCCACATCCGCTTTTGCCGCCTGGAGGGCGAGATTCTTCTCCATCGATCGTTCCACCAGGAGATCGGCATCTTCAATCGGGAAATCATCGGGAGGGTTGTCCACGGAGAGGAGCCGGGTTTTCCCCGCGTCCGGCCTCTTGCCGATCAATGACGAAAGCTCGTCCGAGATCCGATCGAGCCCCTCCTCCCGGTCGAGGAGAAGGATCTCCTGTTCGGCGAGGAACGTCCTCGCATTGGCGACCTGGTTCGGACCGATCAGGCCGGTCTTCGCTCTTGTCTCCGTGTCGCGCAGGAATGCTTCCGCCCTGTCGCGCGTGAGCTTTTGAACCGCATAGTCGCGCTCGGCAGCGTAGAGATCCCAATAGCTGACCTCCACCTGGGTGCCCACTGCCAGGACCTCCTGATCATAGCGCGCCCTGGCGGCTTCCAACTCCCGGTCCGCCTTCGTAAGGTTCTTCTGCGCGGAAACGAACAATCCGCCAAGGAGCGGCTGCCGGAGGTTGACCGTGCCGTAGGCGGTGAATTGGGGGTTGAGGAATGCGAAGGTGGAGTTCGTTTCCAGCCGGACGGTGTTCAGCGAGGCTTCAATGTTCGTTCCGATGGGGAGGTTCCACCGCACGCCTCCCGTCATGGTATTCTGATTCGTGTTCCCCGTGAAAAGGGAAACGGATGGGAGCTCCTGGTTCATGCGGTCGAACGAAAAGAAAAGCGTCGGGTCGAAGGCGCCCGCCTCTCTTCGCCGTGCCCCCCCGGCCGCCATGAGTGCCGCTTCGGCCGTCAGGACCGACGTGGAATTGTGCAAGGCGGATTGGACCGCATCATGCAGCGAGAGGGGCGTTCCGTCGAGCGAGCCGACAATTGTCTGGAGGGCGCTATCGGGATTTGCGGGAACCGCCAGCGGCGTTTGACCGAAGCACGCGCTTGACCCTGCAGCCAGGAGGGTCATCGCTGTGCGAAAGAACAGACATCTCACCATGCGGAAAGAAAGGAGGTTGTGGTAAGGTTACCCGTTGCGGACGGCCTTCCCGGTTGGGAAAAAAATGACCGTCCTCCGGACCCGGCCGCCGACGCCTGAGCCGGAGGGCCCCTTTCGGGCGCACACGCAAGGTCCGGGGCGCTGACAAGGAACTAACTTCGAATCGGCTCACAAAGTTCCGGCCGTCCGGCGTGCCGATTTGAAGGGATTTGCAGACATTGCCCTTTACAATACACCGTCAAAGCAGTACTATGATGGAGCAGACCGAAAATGACGACGAAGCGTACACGAGGAACTGCATCATGTTCAAGCTTAAAGTCATAACTACCAGCACGCGACCGGGCCGGAAAGGGCCGGCGATTGCATCGTGGGTGATGGAAGAAACCCGGAAACATCCGGAATTCGATCCTGAATTGCTCGACCTGGCTGTCGTCAACCTGCCGTTCATGGATGAACCGAACCATCCCATGCTCCTCAAGTATGAACATCAGCACACGAGGGATTGGAGCAGGAAGATCGCTGATGCCGATGCCTTCATCTTCGTGACCCCGGAATACAACTTCGGGTTCACGGCGCCATTCAAGAACGCGATCGACTATCTGCACCACGAATGGAAGTCCAAACCTGCGGGCATAGTAAGTTACGGGGGAGTCTCGGCCGGCACCCGTTCCGCGCAGATGATGAAGCAGGTGCTGACGGCGGTCGGCATCATGCCCCTGTACGAAGCGGTGAGTATTCCGATGTTCGGGCAGTTTCTCGACAAGGAAGGGATCTTCACGCCGAACGAGCCGCTGAAGAAGGGGAGCGATGCGATGTTCGCGGCGCTCGCACGGTGGACCAAAAGTCTGCAGGAGATGCGCGCAAACGACAAGTAGCCGGAATCGGGCGCGAATACCACATCCCGGAATTTCGGGCACAACCACTGGCACAATGCGTTGATTGGGGGGAACAGTCTCGACGATGTGAATTCAACGGCGTTCTTGTGCTGAAAGGAAATGGTCCTCTTCTCCATCCCACAAGAAAGAGAGCATATACCTTGAAACGATTCCTGCTTCCGATCGCCCTCCTCGTTGCGCTGAACGGCCACGCCCAGAGAGTCGACAGTCTGGCCCTGACCCCGCCCATGGGGTGGAACACGTACAACACGTTCGCGGGGAACTTCAATGAAGAGTTACTGCGCGAGATGGTTGATCTTCTCGTTTCCTCGGGGATGAAAGATGCCGGGTATGCTTACGTGATCGTCGACGACAACTGGACCGGACCGCGGGATAGTCTTGGATTTCTGACTGTTGATGCAAAGAGATTTCCGTCCGGACTGAAGGCGCTGTCGGAATATATCCACGCCAAAGGACTGAAACTCGGGCTCTATTCTGACGCCGGGTACAAAACCTGCGGCGGTTATACCGCGAGCCGGGGACATGAATTCCAGGATGCCCTGATGTTCGCCCGTCTCGGCGCCGATTATCTCAAATATGACTGGTGCAACGCCGAAGGGATCAATGCCGTGGGGGCCTATACCACCATGCGCGATGCTCTGCTCGCCGCCAAACGGCCCATGGTGTTCAGCATGTGTGAATGGGGAAACAACAAACCATGGCTCTGGGGCGCGGGTATCGGCCACCTCTGGAGGACGACCGGCGATATCACGGCATGCTGGGATTGCATCGACGATCATGGCGGGAAGTACAATTCCTACGGCGTGATGCAGATTCTTGACATGCAGGAGGGCCTTCGTGCGTATGCCGGGCCGGGACATTGGAACGATCCGGATATGCTGGAAGTGGGAAACGGAACGCTGACGGTGAGTGAAAGCCGCGCCCATTTCTCCCTCTGGTGCATGCTGGCCGCCCCTTTGATCGCGGGGAACGATCTGAGAACAATGTCGAAGACGACGCTTGAAATACTTACGAACAAAGAGGCCGTTGCCATCGACCAGGATTCGCTGGGTATTCAGGGCTTCCGACAAACCAACGCCGATAGCCTGGAAATCTGGTACAAGCCTCTCAAGGGGGGGGATTGGGCGGTCTGCTTTGTCAACCGGGGATCGAAAGCGGCAACCATCGGACACGATTGGAAGAAAAATGTCATTCGCGATGACCTCTCCAAACGCGAACTGAATTGTGCTCAGCAACGCTATGTTCTTCGCGATCTGTGGAAGAAGAAGAAAGTCGGCGTGACGAGCGATGTGCTTGAGTCCACCATTGGATCGCATGACGTGCTCATGCTCAGGTTGATGAAGTAGCGCCTCCTGCCGGACCGGGCCGCTATTTTCCCGATTTGTTCTTCGATCGGCACGTGTCGATCGTGATTCTCCGGTTGCGGATCGGTCCCGTCCCGGGTGCTTCCTTCCTGGAGAGACACAGCGATCCGTGGTACGTTCCGAAACGTTTTCATAATGAATTCATAACAATTTCCGGCTTGCTTTTTCGATTCCGAATTTGTACCCTTTCGTGTCGTTCGGCCGCCCTCCCGGGGTGGTGTCGTCCGGATTCACAATCCAAATCAGCTTCCGGCTCATCCAGCCGCAATATTTCCGACCGTTCTTTGTTCACATTTCCGCAACCCTCCCATCAGAGGATACGCTGATGGAACATGCTGTTCGTACACTATGCCTGAAGGCGGGAAGCTCTCTCCGCATCGATCCCCATCAAGAACGCACTGACAGAAGGAGGGGCATATGATTTCGAGCATGACGAAATGGAAGATCGCTGCTGCAATCGCATTCCTGGTTGCGGGAACGTCTTCTGTGATCGCACAAGGAATTACCACCGGCGCCATCGCCGGCAGAATAGTGAGTTCAACCGGCGAAGAATTGGCCGGAGTAAACGTCACGGCCGTCCACGTCGCGAGCAATACGACGTATGGGACGAGCACTCGCCCGAATGGCCGATTTGTCATCCCGAACGTCCGGGTTGGCGGACCGTACACCGTCACTGTCTCCATCATTGGGTACAACAAGGCGTCACGCGGGAATGTCTTTACAAATGTTTCTCAAACGTCTGACGTCGATTTTACTCTGACCGAAGTGGCGATCCCAACCGCGGAACAAGTTATCACGGGCGAGAAGAATTCCGTGATGAATTCTACAAGGACGGGGGCGGGGACGAACATTGACAAGCAGACATTCGGCCTTCTCCCGACGATCTCCGGAAAGTTTCAGGACTTCATCCGCCTGACGCCCGAATCACGCGGCAATACCGGGTACGGCGGGGATTCCTATATCGGCCAGGACAGCCGCTACAATAACACGACGGTCGACGGCGCATACTTCAACAATTCCTTTGGTCTCATGGGCCAGGTGGGCGAGCGCACCGGCGTTGCACCGATTTCGCTGGATGCAATCGAACAGATGCAGGTGAATATCGCTCCCTACGACGTCCGACAGGGGAATTTCGTCGGCGCCGCCATGAACACCGTGACAAAAAGCGGCACAAACACGTTCTTCGGCGATCTGGCGTATGGCACGCGCAACCAGAGCTATGTCGGCACGCACGCAGGANNTGTTCTTCTACGTCAACTATGAAGGAGACAAGACCACGCAGCCGGGTACGTCGTTTACCGCCAATCCGGGAGGCGCACCGGTGACGGGAAACATGACGAGAGTCCTGGCGAGCGACCTTGATGGGCTGTCGTCATTCCTCTCATCAAATTTCCACTACAACCCCGGAACGTATCAGGGCTATAACTTTGAGACTCCGGGCAAGCGCTACCTGGCCAAACTCGACTTCAATCTCGACGAAAACAACAAGATCATGGTCCGGTATAATCGGTTGGATTCGCATACCGACGTCCTTGTTTCGAATTCCAGTTCGCTCGGCTTTGGCAATCGCCGGGGCACCACGTTCGGGTTGAATTTCTCGGGATCGAACTACACGATCCTGGAAAACGACTACTCCTTCGTCGGTGAATGGAATTCGGTCCTCAGCAACAATATGTCCAACAATCTTATCGTCGGCTACAGTTACAGCGATGAGAGCCGCGGCGATGCGGGGCAACTGTTTCCGCTCGTCGACATCCTGAACGCCGGACAAGTGTACACATCGTTCGGATCCGAGCCCTTTACACCAAACAATGAACTCCGGTACTCAAGTTATCAGATTCAGGACAACTTCACGTATGACCTTGACGATCATATCCTGACGTTCGGCGCGACCGGCGAAAAATATCATTCCGAAAACGTCTTCTTCCCCGGCAAACAGAGCGTGTACGTGTACAACTCTCTCCAGGATTTCTACACCGATGCGAACGACTACCTTGCCCATCCGAACAGAAGGGTATCGCCGGTGACGTTAAAGTCATTCCAGGTGCGGTACAATAACATTCCTGGGCAGGTGAAGCCGGTCCAGCCATTGGATGTCTATTATTGGGGAGCGTACGCACAGGACGAATACCAGGCTACCAAAGACCTGAAGCTGACGTTGGGACTGCGGTTCGACATCCCCAGCTTCGGTGCAACTGGTTTTGACAATGCCAACGCCGATGGGTTGACGTTTAGAGATCAAAATGGCAATCCGGTCCAATACAATAGTGCCAAGTTGCCGGATGCAAAAATCCTCTTCTCCCCGCGTCTCGGGTTTAACTGGGATGTCATTGGCGACCGTACGACTCAGGTACGCGGGGGTACCGGCGTATTCACCGGTAAACCGGCGTATGTCTGGGTTTCCAATCAAATCGGCAATACCGGCGTGTTGACCGGATTTCTGTCCGCGACGAACACGACGGCATATCCGTTCAACCCAAATCCCGACGCATATAAGCCGACCANNACGGCAGAGTTCATCTACGGCCGCGAGATCAATGGCACCTCGTACATCAATGCAAACCAGTCAGCCCCGAATGGTGCCTTTTCCGGTCCGGATAACCGACCACGATGGGTCGTACCTACCGGTTCGACGATCAATGCCGTCACCAGGATCAATCAGAACGTGCAGGACGCGGTTGTTTTGGGAAACGAAAACAGCGGCTACAATTACAGCTTCTCGGTGTCGCTTGAGCGTCAACTCGCCCAGGGGTTCTACGGAAAGGTGGGATACAACTACGGCGTCGCGAAAAACACCGTCGACCCGGGTTCGATTGCATACGGTTCGTGGAGCGGCAACCAGGTGCCGGGCAACGCCAACAATGCGCCGGTGGGTTACTCGCCTACCTCCCCAGGGAATAGAATCTTCACCTCTTTGTCATACCGCGCCGAGTACTTCGATTTCGGAGCGACAACCGTCTCATTGTTCTGGGACGCATACACGTACGGAAATGGAAGCTACACGTACAGCGGCGACCTCAACGGAGATGGCGTGAACAATAACGACCTCATCTATGTTCCGCGCAATACCTCTGAGATGAACTTTGTTCAGTTTACCTCCGGCGGAGTTACCTATACTCCGGCGCAGCAAGCAGCGGCCTGGGACGCCTACATCAATCAGGATTCGTACCTGAGCAAACGCCGTGGTCAATACGCCGAACGCGGCGGCGCTTTTTTGCCGCTGGTTTCCCGCGTTGACTTCAGCCTCGTGCAATCGGTGTTTGCGGATGTCTTCGAGAAACGGCAAACATTTGAAATCAGGCTCGACATTCTGAACGTCGGCAACCTCCTCGACAAGAACTGGGGACAGGCACAGCATTTTGTGAGTCTGCAGCCGCTGACCGTTGCGACGACCGCCCAGGGCGGACCGGCGAATGCCCAGGGCCAACCTCAGTACACGATGCGCGTCGTCAACGGCGCATTGATGGATCACACATTCGAGAAGAATGCCTTTCTCTCGGATGTGTACAGCTTCCAGCTCGGACTGAAGTACTTCTTCTAAGAATGAGCGGACGCCAAGCGCAACCGCCCCCGATTTTATGGGGGCGGTTTTTTGTTGGTCCACCCGTCATGATGTACGCCCTACAACAGGAACCGCGCCGATGAGGTTTGAATCTGTCCTTGCTTCGCTCTGCCTCTTCGGCATGCTCGCCCTTGACGTTCACGCTTCGACCCTTGAGGGGCAGGTCGATACGGTGCGCGCGCCGTCGCACAGGCAGGTGAGAGTCTACAACACCATTCGCCTCGTCGGACAAAAGCCAAACATCGACGGCGTGCTTGACGACCCGTGCTGGAAGACGGGTGAGTGGGCAGGCGATTTCACCCAGTGGGTCCCCAGGGAAGGCGCAAAACCCTCGCAGGCGACGCAGATCAAGATCCTCTACGACGACGACAACATCTATGTTGCCATCCGGGCCTTCGACAATGAACCAGGGAAGATCAGCCGCAAGCTGGGGAATCGCGACGCGTTCATGGGCGACGTGGTGGGAGTGAATTTCGACAGCTATCACGATCACCGGACGGGGTTTGAATTTGATGTCACCGCGGCAGGACAGAAGACTGATCTGATCCTTACAAATCCTTCGAATGCCGATTTCAACTGGAATGCGGTCTGGTATGTGAAGACCGGAATCGAAGACTCCGCGTGGACGGCGGAGTTTGAGATTCCCCTCACACAGCTCCGGTACAGCGCCGACGACGAACAGGTCTGGGGCTTGCACTGCTGGCGCTGGATTGATCGTTTTCAGGAGGAGAGCGATTGGGAGCCGCAATCATCGGAGGGCCCCGGGATACTCTACCTTTTCGGCGAGATTCATGGCATTCGAGGTCTGCCGAAATCGCGGCGCGTCGAAATACTGCCGTACACGCTGGGGAAACTCAAGACATTCAGGAAAGAGCCGGGTAATCCGTTTGCCGACAAAGGCAGGACCTGGCTGGGCAATGCGGGAGTGGACGCCAAGGTGGGTCTGTCGAGTAATTTTACGGCCGATATCACCGTCAATCCCGACTTTGGACAGGTGGAATCAGATCCCTCGGTGATGAACCTCTCCGCCTTCGAAACCTTCTACGAGGAAAAGCGACCCTTCTTCCTCGAGGGGAAGAACATTTTCAGCTTCGATTTTGACAACACCAGCATGTTTTACAGCCGCCGCATCGGCCATGCGCCTTCGTACACTCCCGGCCTGAACGCCGACGAGCACATGGATATGCCGGACAATACGGCGATCCTGAGCGCTCTGAAGATAAGCGGCAAGAGCTCGGGCGGACTCTCCCTCGGAGTCCTCCAGAGCATCACGAGCCGTGAGCAGGCAACAATCCGTGGCCCCGGTACGGCAAGGGACGTCGTCGTTGAGCCATTGACCAGTTATACGATCGGACGTCTCCAGCAGGATTTTGAAGAGGGAAACAGCACACTGGGTGGAATTGTCACGTCGACCAATCGCTTCATCAGAGATCCTCAACTTCAGTTCATGAACCGCAGTGCGCTCACGGGGGGGCTCGATCTCCTTCATCAATGGAACGACAAGGAGTACTATGTCGCCGCCAAATTCTTTGGGAGCACAATTACGGGAAATGTGGACGCACTCCAGCTCCTTCAGGGGTCTTCGGCGCGGTACTACCAGCGGCCTGACGCGGGCTATGTTCACTTCGACAGCACGCGCACGCGGTTCTCGGGGTATGGCGGAGATGTGAAAGTGGGAAAGGGAAGCAAGGGCTTTTGGCGCTATTCCACGGAGCTCAACTGGCGATCTCCGGGTCTCGACCTCAATGATCTCGGATTCATGCAGATAGCCGACATTGTGAAGCTGGACAATTCGGTCTCCTATTTTGTGAATCAGCCTGTCGGCATCTTCAGAACGTATTCGATCGGCCTGCACGAGACAAGCACCGGAGATTTCGGGATCCGGTACCTTTCATCGTCGTTCAGTACGAACGTGTATCTCGAATTCCTGAACAACTGGGCATGTTCCACATCGTTGGGGTATATGCCGCAAGCCCTTGACCCCCGCATTTTGCGGGGAGGGAGCGCCATGCTGGTGCCGGGCCTCTGGGCCGCAAATGTGTACGTGCGGACGGATCCTTCGGAAAAGGCATTCTTCGATTGCAGTTCGGCGATAACCACTTCGACAGAGAACGGCAGCAAGTCCTTCTTCGTGCAACCAGGGCTCTCCGTCATGCCTTTCCCCACCCTCAAGGTGTCCGGAAGCTTCTCTTCCTCGTCGAATGTTGATAATCTGCAATACGTCGATACAAAATCGGTGAACGGCCAGGCCCGCTCTATCCTTGCGAGGATCAGGCAGCATTCCCTGGCGGCCGTCTTCAGAATCGACTACAACCTTACTCCGGAATTGTCTCTTCAGTACTATGGAAGCCCGTTTGCTTCCGTCGGAAGGTATTCGCAATTCAAAGAAGTGAGCGATCCGAGGGCTGCCGGTTACTCTGACAGGTTCTCCTTTCTCGACCCGGCGCTGCAGGGGAACAGCTACGACGTGGCAGGGGGGGACGCCGCGGCTGCCGGCTATACCTTCGATAACCCCGATTTTGCTTTCAGCCAGTTTCGGTCGATCCTGGTGTTCCGCTGGGAGTATGCGACCGGCTCTCTGGTCTACGTGGTCTGGTCGCACGAAAGAACGGCGTACGTTCAGCCCGGTGACGATTCAGTGGGGAACGCCATCAGCAGCTTGAACCGGGTTTCTCCTGCCAACATCTTTCTGGTAAAATGCAGCTATTGGTTTACGCTGTAGAGTCATGTCGAGTATTGCATCGTGAGTGACGTCGAGATTGCATGATCGACAGGATCAGAATTTCAGCGTGAACACGGTTTCCGTCCCCGGCGTGGATTGCACCGAGATGCTTCCTCCGTGCAAACGCATGATCTGCCGGGAAATGCTGAGCCCGATCCCCGATCCGTCCTGCCTTGTGGTGTAAAACGGGATAAAAATCTTCTCTATCGCCTCCTTTTCAATCCCCGGCCCGTTGTCGGACACCTGAATGACCGGACGGCTGGACTTGCCGATGAACGCTCGAAGCGTTACCTCGGCAGCAGGATTCGCACCGGACCAGTCCACGGCGTTCTGAAGGAGGTTGATAAGAACTTGCTCGATCAGATTCGGATCTGCCGTGATCTCGAGAGTCTCCGGCTCCACGGTGTGACGGAAGCTGATCCCTTTTTCCTGCAACTTCGTCGCCATCAACGGGACGACATGACCAAAAAGCTCTTTGATCGGGACAATCCGGAAATCCGGTTTGGGGATGCGTGTGAGTCTGCGATAGGACTCCACGAATTTCAGGAGCCCCTGGCTTCTCGACTCTATCGTCCGGACGGCCTCTTTCACGTCGCTGATCGGTTCGCCCGCCGATGAGAAATCATTTCTCGTGCGATCAAGGTTTTCAAGAATCTGGTTTGCTGTTGCGGCCAGTGACGCTATCGGCGTCACGGAATTCATGATCTCATGAGTCAGGATGCGGATCAGATTCTGCCAGGCTTCCGACTCCTTTGCCTCCAGCTCGCTCTGGATGTTCTGGAAGGAAACCAGCGTCAGCGGTTCATTCTGCAAAACGAACTTGGTCGCGCGCAGTGACAGCGTCACGAGATCCCCCGACTCCGGATCCTTGATCTGGATCTGGGTTCCTTCGTCGGGTTCGAGATTCCTGATTACCGCGGGCAACCCCGGATCCAGTCCGGCGAGCTGGTCGATCTGTGTCAATCGTCGAAACCCAAGAACGCGTTTCGCCCGCTGGTTGATCAGGTCGACCCCGCCATCCTGCTTGAAGACCAGAATGCCGATGCCAATGTGTTGAATGACGGTCTGGAAGTAGCGGGAGTGAGATTCATTCTCGCTCCTGGTCTTTTGAAACGCCTGAATTACACGATTGAACGCACCTCTCAGGGATTCAGACGATCTGTCCCGGCGCGGGACGGAGAATGTCTGCGAGAAGTCGGAGAACTCGACTGCCTGGAAGAAACGGATCATGTCACGCTGAGGCCGCTCGAGAACACGCAGCAGCGCATAGATCTGAAGCGAGAGGAAGACCGCCGCAAGAACCGGCAGCGGCGAGAACCCGCTTTGCAGACCCCAGAAGGCCGTACACCCGGCCGTCGCCACGATCAGGATCATGCGGATTCCGAATTGCATCCGCAGACTGCTAAAGACCATACTTCTGCATCCTTCGATAAAGTGAGGTCCTCGTGATGCCGAGCGCCTCCGATGCTTTGGAGATGTTTCCGTGATGCGTTCTGAGGGCTCTGCGGAGGAGAGATTTTTCCGCCTCCTCGAGATTGAGGCCGCCCGGCACAGTCTGATCCGGGCTCACATCGGGGGACGCCAGCGCAAAGTCCGCCGGCCGAAAGCTGGAGGCGTCGTGCAGGATGACTGCACGCTCGACGGTGTGCTTCAATTCGCGGACGTTCCCCGGCCAACCGTACTGTTCAAGTCTTCGGTATGCCTCCGCTTCCACGCGACGCGCGGGCTTGTTGTATTTTCGGGAGTAGCGCTCAATGAAGAAATCCGTCAAAAGTGAAATGTCGCCCGCCCGCTCGCGTAGCGGCGGGAGATGGATCTCCACAGTGTTGATGCGGTACAGAAAATCCTGCCGGAGCGTATTGTTCCGGACACATTCCTGCACCGGCCGGTTGGTGGCGCAAATCAGACGGATGTCCAGCGGGATTGTCTTCGTGGATCCGACGCGAAAAACCTGCCGTGTCTCCAGAACGCGGAGCAGCTTCGCCTGCATGGCGAGTGAGAGATTGCCGATCTCATCCAGAAACAGCGTCCCTCCGGTGGCAGCCTCAAACTTCCCGGCCTGATCGGCTGTCGCGTCGGTAAACGATCCTTTCACGTGCCCGAACAGTTCACTCTCAAACAGTGTCTCTGGTACTGCCCCCATGTCCACGGTGATGATCACCTCGCGCGCCCGCGCCGAGCGGCGATGGATTGCCCGGGCCACGAGTTCCTTCCCCGTCCCATTCTCTCCGAGAATCAGGATGTTCGCTTCCGTCCCCGCCACTTTCTCGATCGTGCGGAACACATGCTGCATGGCCTCGCTCGCGCCGATCATCTCATGGTAGGGCTGATCCAACGTCTCACTCAAATGCCGCTGGCTCGCTTCAAGCCTGGAGGCCTTCGCCCTGGATTGGCGAAGTTTCACGGCGGAGGAGATCGTGGCAAGGAGTTTCTCATTCTGCCATGGCTTCAGTACGAAATCAATCGCCCCGATTTTGATCGCCCGAATGGCAGTCTCAATATCGCCGTACGCTGTAACAAGAATGACCACGGCCAGCGGATCGATATCGAGAATCTTCTGCAGCCAGTCAAGTCCCTCCGTCCCGCTGGTGACATCGCGGGTATAGTTCATATCAAGCAGAATAACATCGATGGACTCGTTCCGCAACAGGGCCGGGATAGCTGCCGGGTTTTTCTCGGCATACACAGTGTAGGGGACCTGCTTCAGAAGCAGCTTTGCGGCGGTGATCACATCTTCGTCGTCATCGACGACGAGGATTGTGCCTCGAGGTTGGCTCATGGAAACGTCCTGGTCCGGGCGATGGGGGCACCTTGCATGGGAAAGTTCACCTTCAGCCCAAGAGGATGCTACTCCCGTGCCAGGCAAAATACGCCAAAATTGAGACATTTGCATAGCTCCGGTGTCCGTTTTCGGACAGTCTCTGCACGGAACCGGATACCTGCGCGGGCGTGAATCCACGATTTTGGGAGGAAAATCGCCATGGCACGACTGTTGATGGAAGGGGTATCAACGCCGTCAAACGTTACCAGCAACCTGTGAGGCAAGGACTTCTCCGGTGGATCGCCCGATTGAAAAAAAACGATGGACACTGAAGCGCATCGGGAAGGTCGGCATCCCCGCGGCGTTCTTCATGGTCCTGCTCTTGTACTTCCTGATCGGCGATCACAGCTCCAAGCTCAATGTCGAGGCGGAGCGGATAACGATATCCACTGTCACCAAAGCACCATTCCAGGAATACATCCCGGTCACAGGCACCATACAGCCTCTCCAGACCTTCTTCCTCGATGCGGCCGAAGGAGGAAGAATTGACAGTATTTTTGTCGAGGCCGGGAACGTCGTTTCGAAAGGCGACCGGATCCTGAAGCTTGCCAACACAAACAGCCAACTCGATGTGCTCTACCGGGAAGCGTTGCTGTTTGAACAGATCAACAACGCACGGAACACGCGCCTGGCGATCGAGCAGAACAGTCTGACGTTACGGGGACAACTTGCCGATGTCGAGTACCAGATCATCCGCCTGCAGAGACTGCACGATAGGGACACGCTTCTGTTCCGGAAGCAGCTCATTTCCCGCCAGGAGTTCGAACAGGTCACTGACGAATACGAATACTGGCAATCAAAACAAATCATTACTGTTGAGAACTTCAAGCAGGATTCCCTTCTCAGGCGCGTGCAGCTTGACCAGCTCAATGCGTCCATCAAGCGCATGCAGAGCAACCTGGATTTGGTGAAGCGCAGCCTGGAAGATCTTGTCGTCAGGGCGCCCATCAGCGGTGAGCTCACTTCATTGAACGCAGAGATCGGACAGTCAAAATCCCCGGGCCAGAGACTTGGACAAATCGATGTGCTCGATGGATTCAAAGTGCGCGCGGAGATTGATGAGTTCTACATTTCCAGGATTAACTCCGGCCAGAAGGGGACGTTTGACCTTGGAACAACTTCATACAGTCTTACCGTGGGAAAAGTGTATCCTGAGGTCCGCGAAGGCCGGTTTGAAGTCGATATGCTCTTTGAGGGAAGCCCCCCGCAGGGGATCCGGCGTGGACAAACGCTCCAAATCAGGCTTCAACTGGGGGACCTTTCGGATGCCCTCATCGTGGCACGCGGAGCTTTTTATCAGAAGACCGGAGGCCAGTGGGCGTATGTTGTCGACAAATCCGGGGCTTTTGCCGTCAAGCGAAACATACGCCTGGGGCGCCAGAACCCTCAGACATTCGAAGTGATGGAAGGCCTGGAACCGGGCGAACAGGTCATTACCTCTGCGTACGACAATTTCGGCGATATCGACAAGCTTGTCCTGAAGAAATAGCCCGGCGACTCAGATGAACCAGGACGTGGTCATTGTGGAAGATTTCAGAGATCTCGATGGATGGAGACAAGCCCGATCGGTGGTGTGCGCACTCCTCGATGTGTCTGCGACACTCTCCCGTAGCGCGGAGCACGGCAGCTATGCGCACTCTCTCAACAGTCTTGCGGTCGCCGTGCTCGACAACATGGCCAAAGGCTATGAGGGAGACAGGAAGTCTTTTTCCGAGGCCCAATTGGTGATCAGCCGATTGGATGAGCTCTTAACGCAAGGGAAGACAAGTGGACTCCTGAAGGTCTCCGTGTTCATCCCTCTGAGGCGTGAACTCGACCTCGTGAGGCAATCGCTTGAGGAACCTCCGCCGGAGTTCTGACTCTACATCATTGTGAAGGAGCAATTCATGATCAAGACCAGGAATCTGAAGAAGATCTACACGACCGAAGAGGTCGAAACGTCGGCGCTGGACAACATTAATTTTGAGGTGAAGCCCGGCGAATTTGTTTCAATCATGGGCCCTTCCGGCTGCGGCAAATCGACGTTGCTCAACATCATCGGGATGCTCGATAATCCTTCCGAGGGGGAATACTACTTCCTGGACCAGGAGATCTCGAAGTATTCCGAGCGGCAGAGATCGCAATTGAGAAAACACAACATCGGCTTCGTGTTTCAAAGCTTCAATCTGCTCTCGCGCACCACTGCGCTGGAAAACGTCGAGTTGCCCCTGTTGTACGCGGGCGTGTCGGCGCGCGAGCGTCACGCGCGTGCGCGCGAGGCGCTTCTGCACGTGGGCCTGGGCGAACGCATGCACCACCATCCCAATCAGATGTCGGGCGGGCAACAGCAGCGGGTGGCGGTGGCGCGCGCTTTGGTCACCCGGCCGCGCCTGATTGTGGCCGACGAACCCACCGGCAAT
>PMNE01000082.1:612-8328 GCA_003162635.1 Ignavibacteriota bacterium | reverse complement strand
GGATGGAGTTCGGGCCGACCACCGGTTGTGTGGATCTCGCGGCTCTCGTCCACAGCCGACTTGAAACTCAATCGCGAAACAGGTATGATACTTACGACCGGACTGGATCCCCCGGAGACATCATACGAACCTGTAAAGGACCGAGGTACAATGACCGGCCAATCGGAACGCCCCCCGAGGTACGCGCTTCAGACCCTCCTGATCCTCTTCCTCTTCCTCTTCCTCATTCCCTTTCCCCTCCTCGCACAGTCCCCCCCCGCGAGCCACATCCGCTCCCTGCTGGTGTGGAATCCCGCTGCCACGGGCGCGGACTCCCTGGACCAGCTCGCGTGGGAAAGGATATTTACCTGCCTCGGGCTCCACCCCGAGCGAACGCCAGGGACAAACCCCGATCGGCTGGCGCTGGATTCCACCACAACGCTCGTGGTCCCCCACGCTTCAGCCCGGGTCCTTTCGCCCCGCATGGTGCAACGGATCGTGAATGCCGTTGAGGGGGGACTCAATCTCGTCAGCGATGGAATAACGCACGTCACCACCTCCTTCGGGATCCGCCCCCGGGACCCCCTTCGGGTTGGAGAGGTGACAGACCACTGGCGTCCGGAGATCCGGATAACCTGGCCCAGGAGACCATCCGTCGACTGTATTGCAGCGTATCCGGCAAAGGAATCAACCATCATCTACTCGGACGCGCGCACCGGCTCTCCCCTCGGGATTGTCGTGCAGCGCGGAAAAGGACGCTGCCTCTTCCTCGCTCCGCTTGCCGATCCGCTCACCGGGAGAGGGTACGCGCGGTTTGCATCACTCCCCTCCGTCCTCGTGGAGGGACTCGGCTGCCGTCCTTTGCTGACCAGGAACTGCGCAGACGCCTACTTCGACCCCGGGTACCGCGCCGGGGTACCTCCGGAGAAACTGGCCGGCATGTGGCGGCAATGGGGTATCCGGGGAGTCCATGTCGCAGCGTGGTACGCATCGGGAGATCCGCCTTACGACTACAGGGGGCTGATCGACGCACTGCACAGAAACGGGATACGAGCGTATGCGTGGCTCGAGTGGCCGTATATCGGCAAAGGGTTCTGGGATCGACATCCCGAATGGCGGCAGAAGAACTCCCTGCTCCAGGACGCCCACCTGGATTTCCTCTACCTGATGGACCTGCAGAACCCCGAGTGCATGAACACGGCGCTCAAGGAGCTGGATGACCTCCTGGACGAGGACTGGGACGGCGTTGACGTCGCTGAATTCACGCTCACCGGCGCCGGAAGGGAGGCCCTCGAGGGACCTGCCATGCCCGAGTTCTTCACCGGATTCACCGACTTCGGCAGAAGCGAGTTCTCGCGCCAAAAGGGATTTGACCCGATCGAGTTGTTCAATCCGCAGTCACCGCACTTCTGGAAGGCGGATACGGCAGGATTGAAATCGTTCTTCCGGTATCGCACCGACGTCAATTTCGCCACGGAGCGGAGGCTCTTCAGCGAACTGCGGAACGTCGACCGGGAAAAGAGCAGGAGCAGGGAGCTGATGCTCACGATCGTCGACAACATGCACCATCCCGAGTTCGACGATCTTCTCGGCTTTGACCTGGGAAGGACGGCTGCCGTGGCAAAGGAGTTCGGCGTCACGATTGACATCGAGGACCCGTACACGGAATGGACCAAGCCGCCGGAGAGGTACATTGCCCTGGGGGCTTCCTACCAGCGGCTCCTTGGCGACTCCCCCTTCATGACGGATATCAATGTCGTCCCCATGGAGCAGGACAGGCAGCAGGACTTCAGCACCGCGCAGGCTGCGGGGACGGAGTTTCTGCAGCTCTGGAAATGCGCTTCGGAAGCGACCGGCCGCGTCTGTTTCTACTGCGAGTCGAGCGTGTACGAGGGGGACTGGAAACTCCTCCCATTTGCCATGGCACAGGGGGCGAATGCAACGCCTGCCGCCGGCAGCTTCATCGTCGATGCTCCCTCCACGGTCCTCCTTCGAGGCCCAGGCGCGAAGGGGGGAGCGTTTCTCGATGACAGACCGTGGCCCGCTGTGGGGGACTCTGAAGCAATCGTCCCTGCGGGACATCACACGATCCGCTTCGCCGGGGAGGGAGCTGATTCCGGAAGAATATCCCTCACCTCAATCTCTGGCGAGCTCCTGGACGCCGCATGGATCGGAGAGGATCTCGTCGTGGATGAGCAATCACCCGGGCGCTGCGCTCTGGGATTCAATAGGGTTCCGGTGAAGGTTTTGGTGGACAATGAGCCGACACAGCAGTCAATCACACACACAGGAACGGGATGTGTCGTGCTCTGTCCGCCGGGAAGGCACCGTGTTACAGTGTCGGTACCATAGCCCGCCGCCCCGCCATACCGCCTGGATGGGGATTGGAGAAAGCGGCCGGCTTGACAATCAACGCGGGGAGAGGTATTATTGAAGCGCATGCAAGGGGACACCACGTCCAAATGTGCGCCTCCGATAGCTCCCGACAATAGTGACCTCCATGATACGCCGATCGTCCCTCCTTTTGGTCATTTTCCTGGCCGCGATGCCGTCGTTCCTCTCCGGCCAGACCGTCCACGTTATCACGATTGATGCAACGGTAAATCCCGCAACTGCCGAATACATTCATCATTCGATCGAGAAGGCGGTCTCCGGCGGTGCCGAGTGCCTCGTGATACAACTGAACACTCCCGGGGGACTGTTGAAGTCGACACGCGACATCGTGAGCGACCTGTTGACCGCCCCGCTTCCCATCCTGGTGTATGTCTCCCCCGCCGGTGCGCAGGCCGCCTCTGCGGGGACCTTCATCGTTCTCGCATCCCACATCGCGGCGATGGCACCCGGAACGAATATCGGCGCGGCCCACCCGGTCGGGATGCAGGGAGGCGAGAAGGATTCCGTGATGAACGAGAAGGCCACCAACGATGCCGCCGCATTCATCCGGACCATCAGCGAAAAACGATCGCGAAACGTCCATTGGGCGGAGGATGCAGTCCGGCANNATCGTCAACGGCAGCCCGCGGACGCTCCACACCGCCGGCGCGACCATTCAACAGTTCGAGATGGGATGGAAATATCGCTTGCTGGACATCCTCAGCGACCCGAATGTGGCGTATATCTTCTTCCTCCTCGGGTTGTACGGACTTTTGTTCGAGCTGTATAACCCCGGAGCCATCCTTCCGGGGGTCGTCGGGGTGATCGCCCTCATTCTCGCTTTTTATTCCCTCCACACCCTCCCCGTCAATTATGCCGGCCTCGCCCTGATCGTGTTCGGCGTGATTTTGTTCCTGCTGGAGGTCAAGATCGCCAGCCATGGAATCCTCGCGGCGGGCGGGGTCGCATCGCTCCTCCTTGGTTCGGTTATGCTCATCGATACGGAGTCTCCCTTGGAAATCGTCTCGCTTTCCTGGACCGTCATTCTGCCTGCAGTGGTCTGCACGGCGGCATTCTTCCTCTTTGCCGTCGGCATGGGCATCCGCGCGCAGAAGCGCACGCCCGTCACCGGCGCGGAGGGTATTGTGGGAGAGGAGGGCATTTGTATCACCATGCTCTCTCCGATCGGACAGGTCCGCGTCCACGGAGAGATCTGGAACGCCACGACGCATGGCAATCCGATTCCGGCAGGCAGCGCCGTCCGGGTGGAACGGATGGAGGGTCTCCGACTCGTCGTGCGCCGGGCAGGGTCACCAACCACCTGAAAGGGACATTCATGGCAGCATATAGTCTTTTCCTGTTCGTCCTCATCGCTTTTGTCATCATCATTCTTTCGAACTCGATCCGTATTTTGCGGGAATACGAGCGTGGCGTCGTGTTTCGACTCGGCCGCCTCATCGCCGTCAAGGGACCGGGCATCATCTTTCTGATCCCCATCGTTGACAGCATCGTGAAGATCAGTCTTCGCACGGTTGTGATGGACGTGCCCCCGCAGGACATCATCACGCGCGACAACGTGTCGATCAAGGTGAACGCGGTCGTGTATTTCCGCGTCGTTCTTCCCGACAAGGCCGTGGTCGAGGTCGAGAATTTCCTCTTTGCCACCTCGCAACTGTCGCAGACGACGCTCCGCAGCATTCTCGGGCAGTCTTCCCTCGATGAACTTCTTTCGGAGCGGGATAAGATCAACAGCGAGCTGCAGAAGATCATTGACACGCACACGGAGCCGTGGGGCATCAAGATCTCCAATGTGGAGGTGAAGCAGATCGACCTGCCGGTGGAGATGCAGCGCGCCATGGCCCGCCAGGCCGAAGCGGAACGGGAACGCCGTGCGAAGGTGATCCATGCCGAGGGCGAGTTCCAGGCCTCCCAGAAGCTGGCACAGGCGGCGGAGGTAATTGAAAAGCACCCGACGGCACTGCAACTGCGGTTCTTGCAGACATTGACCGAAGTTGCCTCGGAGAAGAACTCCACAACGATCTTCCCCGTCCCCATCGACCTCATCGCCCCCTTTATCGAGGCGTACAAGAAGAAGAAATAGCGCTCGCGGATGAACCCGCTCCTTGAGGGCCACGCTCCCGATCACCATATCGTTGCCGTCCACCTGAAGGACGACGCAACGATGCGCGTTTACCGGCGCGAGAGCGGGAGTGTGACCTCGGAGGATCGGCCGTTCTACCCCTTCTTTTTCCTCTCCGACCGGGCCCTCATCGACGGATTCCGCCGGAAGCATTGGGTGCATCCCCTCGACGGTAAGGGGTTCTTCCGGTTTCTCTGCATCTTCGAAGAATGGGCGTTTCTGTGGGAGGCCGTGCGGACGGTCCTGGAGAACTACAACCGCTCCGCGGTCACTCCTGCCGCCTCGTACCAGGACCTCGATGTTCTGCACCTTCTCCCCGATCCTGCCGCGCAATACCTGATGCAAACGGGGCGGACTCTCTTCAAAGGGATGGAATTCGCCGATCTCCGCCGTCTTCAGCTCGACATTGAAACCTACACAACTCCGGGGCACCGGTTCAGCAACGCGGCACGCGAGGGTGACAGGATCATCATCATTGCCTTGCGCGACAGCGCCGGGTGGCGGCGCGTCATCGACGGTCGCAAGGCCGGCGAGAAAGAAATGCTCGCGGAACTCGTCCGTTGCATTGCCGAACGCGATCCCGACGTCGTGGAAGGACACAACATCTTCGGATTTGACCTCCCGTACATCCTCGCCCGTTGTGCCCTGCACGGGGTCACGCCGTCATTCGGGAGGGACGGGAGCGTCCCGCGCACATTCGAGACGCGAACGGCTTTTGCGGAACATTCCTTCGAATACACCCGGACCGAAATTGCGGGACGGCATGTCATCGACACTCTTCTCCTGGTCCAGAGCTACGACGCGGTGAAGAGGAATATGGAGAGCCACGGCCTCAAGGAGGCCGCCATCTACTTCGGCTTTGCCGCAGAGGGACGCACCTACGTTCCGGGGGAGAAGATTTCGTGGCAATGGGACAACGATCCCTCCGTCCTGATCGCCTATGCGCAGGACGATGTGACGGAAACCGATGCGCTCAGCGCCCACCTCTCGGGCAGCTCATTCTATCTGACGCAGATGCTTCCGTTCCCGTACGGCACGGTCGCCCGGATCGGAGCTGCGGCCAAGATCGAGGGACTCCTCGTCCGCGAGTATCTCCGCCGGAAACACGCCCTCCCCTGCCCCGTTCCCGGAACGCAGACGAGCGGCGGCTACACGGACATCTTCCTTGTGGGGGTTCTCGGCCCCGTTGTCCACGCCGACGTCGAGTCGCTGTACCCGTCGATCATGCTCACCGATGCCATAGCCCCGCACGGCGACGATCTGGGCATCTTTCTCCAACTCCTGAAGGACCTCACCGCGCTCCGTCTCGACACCAAACGGGCGATGAAGCGGGAAGAGGATCCCCGCGAACGATCCCGCCTCGACGCCATGCAGTCCTCCTACAAGATCCTCATCAATTCCTTCTATGGATACCTCGGCTACGCACGGGCGCTGTTCAACGACTATGCGAAGGCCGACCAGGTCACGGGCACCGGTCAGAAGATCCTTCGATCCATGATGGCGGAGATCAGAGCAAAGGGGGGGAAAGTCGTCGAGGTGGACACGGACGGCGTGTTCTTCGTCCCCCCTCCCGGGATCGAAACGGCGGAGCAGGAATCGGCCTTTGTTGCGGCGCTCACCGAGAAGATGCCTCACGGCATCAGCATCGCGGTCAGCGGACGGTACCGGAAGATGATGAGCTATAAGCGGAAGAATTATGCTCTCCTCGGATTCGACAACAAGATCCGGATCAGGGGTTCGGCATTGATCTCCCGCAGCATAGAGCAATTCGGAAGGCGTTACATCCACCAGTGCATCGACTATATCATGAACGGAGACGTGGCCGGGCTGCACGCCCTCTACGTGGAGCATGACCACCTGATCCGAACCCATGCGCTCGCCGTCCGCGATTTTGCCCGTACCGAGGTCCTGCGCGATCCTCTTCCGTTGTATGAGGAAGAGGTCCTCGCGGGGAAGAGGAACCGCAGCGCTCCCTATGAAGTCGCCATCGCCAGGGGACGCCTTGCACGGCAGGGAGACAGGATCAGCTATTACATCACGGGTGACGACGCCAACCCCCGCGGTTCGGAGAACTGCAAAAGCGCCGACGAGTGGGATCCGAATTTCCCCGACGAGAACGTCCCGTACTACCTGCGCCGGTTGGCGGAATTCTCCGAGAAATTCGGGGAATTCTTCCGTCCGCAGGATTTTCGGGGCNNCTTGCGTTTCTCCATGCAGTTTGTTACACTTCCGGCGTGAATCCCGAACCAGTCATTTACCACATCAAAGGGTCACCTTTGCATGGAAAAGGGTACGGTGAAATGGTTCAACAACGCGAAGGGCTACGGCTTCATCACGCGTGAGAATGGCGAAGATTTGTTCGTCCATTTCAAGTCGATCGTCGGCGAAGGATACAAGAGCCTGAAGCAGGGGGAAGCGGTGCAGTTTGAGGTGGAGCAGGGAACAAAAGGGCTCCAGGCGATCAACGTCGCCAAGGCCGAGTGAAGGGATGTGGTGTTTCCGTCAGTTCCTCCTGGTAGCCGACCACTCTCGGACGTAGGAGATGATCGATTGGGTGGACGCGCCGGGGGTGAAGAGTTTTCCCACGCCGAGATCGTTGAGCGCAGCGATATCCTTATCGGGAATGATACCTCCCCCGAAGAGGAGGACGTCGCTCAATCCCTTCTCTTTCATCAGGGAAGCGAGCTTCGGAAAGATCGTCATATGGGCGCCGCTGAGGATGCTGATGCCGATGGCGTCCACGTCTTCCTGCAGGGCGGCTTCGACGATCATTTCGGGAGTCTTCCGCAATCCCGTGTAGATCACCTCCATGCCGGCATCGCGCAACGCGGCAGCGACGACCTTGGCCCCCCGGTCGTGTCCGTCGAGCCCCACTTTGGCAACGAGCACCCGAATTCTTCTGTCCATGGCGATCCCCTCAGCTTTTCGACAAATCCCGCTGAAATTCTCCCAGCGTTGAATAGAAACGCGACAGCGGAAGTCCGACCACGTTATAGAAGCATCCTTCCACGCGGGTGACAAACACTGCTCCGTAGTCGTCCTGGATGCCGTACGCCCCCGCCTTATCCATCGGCGATCCACCCGCAACATACTCATCAATCTCATTGCGGGGGATGGCGCGGAACGTCACGCGTGTCTCCTCCACGCCGGTCACATACCGGTCGGAAGGGCGGTCGATCAGCGCAAAACCCGTCGCCACCGTGTGCGTCCTTCCGCTGAGCATC
>PMNE01000082.1:0-542 GCA_003162635.1 Ignavibacteriota bacterium | reverse complement strand
AGCATGCGGCTGGGGAGACGAAAAAAGGCGACACGCGCGTATCGCCTTCTGGTGTTGTGGCGGCAAGAGGAGTCACCGGCCGGTCATCGAAACATTGCCTTGATGCTTCCCCAGGTTCTTCGGACACCGCTCGTGCTGTGGAGAACGGAGACGTTGTAGTAGTCCTGCGACTTTCCGCTGCTTGGATCGTACACAGGCGAGATTCTGTATTGGTAAAAAGTGTCGGCGGTCCGGAAAGCATTCTCATCAACAAATTCATACGACGAGTTGTTTCCCTTCGTCGGGAAATTCGACGTCAGCACAACCCACGCGCCGGAGACACCCGATTCCCGTTCGATCTTATACGCAAGAACCCCGGTTTCATCTTCGCTCACCCAGCGGATAATAACGTACGATCCGTTGCTGTACGCGGTGGGGCTTCCCTTGATCACTTCGGCATTCAAGAAACCTGCAGCCAAAACGGCAAGGAAGAATGCGGATATGAAGAGGCGCTTCATAGGGCTCAAGATAGACCGGAAACGCATAAAAGTCAAGTGCGAAAC
>PMNE01000094.1 GCA_003162635.1 Ignavibacteriota bacterium | reverse complement strand
GTCAACGCCTCTCTACCAGCACATGGAGCGCTCCGCTCACCTGGCGCAGGGCCGGGGGGCTTGGTGGGCATATCCACATCTTTGCAATTCGCCGGATCCGGGGGGCAGAGCGATCGACGCTACACCCCATTCCGGCGGGGAAGCTCAGGCGGATCCTCCCGGAGCCGCTTATAGATGGCATAGTTGCCTCCGACGCGCAGCGGAGAGGTCACCTCATCCTCCTTCAGATCCTTCAACGCCACCCTCACGTGCGGAGGGAACACCGCGATGTTGACAGGACCGAGAAGTGCACCCTGTGCAGCCGCGGAAGGAATCCGGTTCCTGGCCAGGCTGTCGAATGGAACCCCTTCCGCAATCAGGAGGTACAATGAATCCGCCTCCTGTCGCGTTGCACAGACAAGTTCGCTCAGGTACCTCATCACCGGTTCCTGCGCCTGAATGAGAAGCGACCGGCGTATCCATTGATCGGTCGGCACGCCATCGCAGAACGGCGGGGCAAACCGCCACTGCAGCAATGATTGCAGCACCAGCGAGTCCCACTGGGGCTGGTTGCTGCTGCCCAGTAGCCTCGCCTCCCCGACGGTTCCGTTTTCCGAGACATGCAAGAGGGCATCGATCCTCACTCCCCCGGGGGGAACGAGCGTGCCAAGGAGAGGAATTGGCGCAGTACTAATCAACTCCGGCTGGTCAGCCGAGGTTTCGGTTTGCTGGACGGGAGCACAACCGGCAAGCAGAGCAGACAAAAGGAAGATCACCCGTTTCATTGGTCACCTCCTTGATTTGGAAGAGCGCCTCGTCGTTGTCCGCGCACGAGGGGCCGGAGCATGGTGAAACGCCTGTTCACCGGGCGGCTTCCCTCTGCCAGTGCCAGGCCCTTGACCAAAAGCATACAAGCCACTCATCCCTATGGAGTAGCGGCCTGTGTCAAGGAACAAGAACCGAACGAAATCTACCCAATACGCCAGCCAGTGTCAACTTACGCTGCGAGGGTCAGCAGTGCCTTCAGCAAGTCCACAAGAACACGTGTGTTACAGTGATCACGGTCTCACGAGACGAATGGGGGGTCGCAGAGTTCTGACGGCTCTCCTTTCCTGGGCGCCAGAATCTCATTTCCGTTCCCCTTCGATACGCAAATGATTATCGCCGGCGTCCAGGCGATAAGTCTTCCCGTGCCAAACGAGACAGCCGGACGTCTTCTCAGGCAGTCCTATGAAGATGTCCCATCCCTTCTTTACCCGGACGTACTTCACTGCAATGCTCCCGTTGGGATGCGGCACCTCGCCGCTTGCGCGGGTGAGCACTCCGAGATGGGGTTCGATTCTGATCCGGCGGAACCCGGGCGCATCGCTGTCGATGCCGAGCACCGTCCTGAAAAACTCAACGTTCGGACTTGCCCCCCATGCGTGGCAATCCGAGCGAGTGTTCCTCAGGTCGGATATTTCCCCCCAGGTCGTCATTCCATATTTCACATTGTCATTCCACACCCCGAGCCAGTCCAGATAGCCGTCTCCTAACCCCGCCTTCACGAGCGCCCGGTGCACATAGTACTTGAAATAAATTGTCGCTTGCGTTAAAGAAGTGTCGGCAAGCATCTTCCTCCCCAGCGCCCGTGCCTCTCTGCCGGAGACGACCCCCGAAAGGATCGCAAGGGAATTCGCGTGCTGGGAAAAGTGAACTTTTTCGCGCGTATCGGAGAATTCGCGTCTGCCTCGGTCCCAATATTTCCCGAGAATGGTCTTTCTCAATTGCGCGGCGCGCGCACCATACGCGGCGGCCAAGGTTCTTCCCCCCAGACTGTTTTCCATTTCTCCCGCGAGCGTATACGCCCACAGGAGCTGCATATCCATGATGGACGAACAGCCGTCGCTTCCCATCGGAGGCATGCCATCGTTCCAACCGGCGTCTTCCACCCAGTCCGCGAAGACCCAGTAGGGCGTACTCTTCAGCGAGCCGTCCTTCTCCTGATGGCGATCGAAGAATGCCAACACCTGTCTTTCTCCCGGGAGCTTCCTCCTCACGAATTCGCTGTCCGGCGTGTACATCCAGTAATCGTGCAGCATTCCAATCCACCAGAGCGAGAATGGAGGAATCATCTGGGTGGTAACGGTCGGGTAGCGGCTCTGGGTGAGGCCATCAGCAATTCTTGAATCGTCGATAAGGTCGATAGCATTCCGGGCCAGGCGTCGGTCGCCGCTGTTGTAATACGAGACGAGTGCCTGAATTCTTGTGTCCCCGACGTACTGCAATTGTTCATAGTATGGACAATCCATATACGTCTCAAAGGCGCAAAGGCGGGCCGTTCTCCAACCGATGTTCAAAATATCCTGGAGGTTCCTCTCAGGACATTCAAGCTTCGCATTGAAATGAAAAGGATACCCGGTGGACATCCCGGAGAGATCTTCAATCCTCAGCGAATCGCCCTCCGTCCTGATCTCGAGTTGAAGGTATCGATATGCTCTCCACCAGAGCGAAGTAAAGGACTGATGGTCCCCTCCATCGGAAACGACTCTATCCTCCAATCCGACAAACGTCTTGCCGGACACGTCGTTCCTGTTCGCCTTCTCATATCGCGCCGGCAATGTCGAATCCACGCGAATCTTCGAATACAGCGCTTCGGCATACTTGAGCGAAATCACCGCGCCCTTCCCGCCACTGAAGGACACCGAGGGATAACAATCGGTCAGA
Organism: Ignavibacteriota bacterium; assembly: GCA_003162635.1. Taxonomy (GTDB): domain Bacteria; phylum Bacteroidota; class Ignavibacteria; order UBA10030; family UBA6906; genus Fen-1260. Next base: position 6,271 of record PMNE01000094.1, on the reverse strand, counting down.
AAGGTCTGGTCAAAAAGTACTTTCGCCAGAGCATGGGGGGGAACAACAAGAGGATTTCTGATAGAGGCAACTGAATCTGGAATTCGTATGCCGACAGCTTCACGGATTTCAGGCCTTCGCTCCTGCTTCACCTCCATTTGCGGAATCTCCGAAGGGACCAACATCCAGCCGGGATTGTACGTGAAAACGCCCTTGGGCATTCCTTGGAAGATCAAGGCAGCCTTTTTCCACGAGGAATCATTGTATGTGACTTCCATCCAACCGTGCGGATGCCTGTTCATGTCCAGCATCTCGCCGGGGCTCGCGGCATAATATCCTCTCACTTCCGGTGCCAACTGGCTGAATCCATCATCCCGAATGCATCGCCAGGAACTGTCCGTATCCACGATATCTTCCCGAACAGAATTTCCCTGCAGGAGCAACCCGGTTCGATAGGAAATCTGAGCTTCGGGCTTCCTGTCGCCGTCGTTCCAGACGATCGCGGCCATGACGTTCTTTCCTGCAGTCAGGAAGCGGGCGATATCGACGGTCTCATATCGCCAGTGGAGCAGATCACCACGCGCAGGGCCCAGTGAAACGAGATTTCCGTTGAGAAATAACTTGTATCGGTTATCCGCGGACACATGGACGATGAACGAAGAGGGAAGATCTCGAAGATCAAACTGTCTTCGGAAAAGATAGACCCCGTACCCGCCGGCGGATTCTTCCGGCACAGCTATCCAGAAGGCCTTCCAGGGCTTGTGAAGAATTGAATCCGGTAGTATCGGTTCAGCTCCCGGCGCGCTGAACGGCATCGACAGACCAAGGATGATCGCGCTTACAAAAAAAGGCACTCGAGCTTTCATGATCCCATCTCTTTCACTTCATCCAACCATTGTCCGTCATCCAGCTCAGCAGCGGTTGCATCCACTTCTCCGGCGGAATTCTTGCGGCAAATCCGTGTTCTCCCCTCGGAAGGATCACGAGCTCTGCAGGGACGCCATGGCGGCGAAGTGCCTCAAAGAACCCGATACTATTCCCCGGATCCACTGTCGTGTCATCTTCGGCGTGGATCAGAAAGGTCGGCGGGGTATGATCGGTCACATTCTTCTCGCCGGAAAAAAAGGTTATGAGTGAATCGGAGGGATGTCTCCCCAGGAGCAAATTCCTGGAACCCATGTGAGTCAGGTTGTTTGTCATGCTGATCACAGGGTACACCAGTATCATGAAGTCGGGCCGCAGGCTGATCTCTTTCCCCCCGGGAATAAACGCTTTCTCAAAGTGGGTCCCGGCCGTGGACGCGAGATGACCCCCGGCAGAGAACCCCATGATCCCGATCTTGCTGGAGTCGACTCCCCAGGAACTCGCGCGCTCCCTGACGATTCTTATGGCGCGCTGCGCGTCCTGCAGCGGGCCGATAGTCTTGTCACTCATCGTCGAATCGCTGGGCAGTCTGTATTTTACGACAAAAGCAGCCACCCCGTGCCCCGCAAGCGCCTGAGCGATTTGGGTTCCTTCTATTTCAAAGGCCTCGAGATAGTACCCTCCGCCGGGGAATATGATGACGGCTGATCCGACCGATTGATTGGCATCCGGGAGATAGACCGACATCGAGGGGATACTCACGTGTCTCACAAACTCGATTCCGCCCCCTCTCCCCACTATCTCATCGGGCATGGCCCCTTTTGAGTTCGGCACCTTGCCCGCGTAGAGAGGGACAACTTCCTGGCAGGTTGCCTGATGGCACGTAGCAAGGGAACAGAGAAGGAGCGCGGATAGTACTGAAGGAAGATGTTTCACGTCAGGCCCATTCACCATCAGGTTCGAAGGAGTTCGATGAGCGAGCGTCGCTCCAGCTCAGGCGGATGGTACCGAGGCAAAGCGCGGGGAAAAGCCGGCGGACATCCCACATTCCGCGCCGCGAATCTCTCATGGGCTATCGTCCAACGTACGAAATCCGCCAAATCAGGTTCGCGCCATCATCGGTCACGAGGAACGCCCCCTCTTTCGTCACGGTCACTCCCACAGGGCGTCCCCAGACATTCCCTTCGGGTGTCACAAAGCCGGTCATGAAATCTTCATACACGCCCGCGGGCGCTCCGTTGTGGAGGGGAACTCGGATCAGCTTGTAGCCCGTGCGGAACGATCGGTTCCAGGAGCCGTGCTCACAGGCGAAAGCGTCATTGACGTATTCCCGCGGAAACTGCGCTCCCGAGTAAAACGTCATCTCGAGCGAAGCCGAATGCGATTGGAGCAGGACGTCGGGAAGGAGGACCTTCTCCAGAAGCTCCGGATGCTCGCCGGCGTGACGCGGGTCCTGGTGTCCGCCGATATAGTACCACGGCCAGCCGTAAAAACCGCCCTCCTTGACCCGCGTAATGTAGTCCGGCACAAGGTCGTCTCCCAGACCGTCACGCTCATTGACCGAGGCCCAGAGCTCCCCGGTCTGCGGGTGGATCGCGATGCCGACGGCGTTGCGTATCCCGGACGCATAGATTCGGAATCCCGTTCCGTCGGGATTGTATTCCAGAATATCCGCCCGTCGATCCTCGTTCTCCTTTGGATTTTCGAACACATTGGAATGAGAGCCGACTGAAATGAACATTTTCTTTCCATCCCGTGAAAAAGCGATATCGCGTGTCCAGTGTCCGCCGCCGCGGAGCAACCCTCCTCCCGGAATGTCGTACACGATGGTATCCGCCGTGCCGCGGGCCTGGAGGAGACCGGAGCTGTAGGGGAAGCGAATGACAGTCCCGGTGTTGCAGATATAGATGTATTTCGGATCGGGACCCGGCGGATAGAATGCGATGCCGAAGGGCCTGTCGAGCCCCGAGACAAAGACTTCATTGATCTCAGGATGGCCTGCCCCGTCGGTTGCACGCAAGACGCGTATGCGTCCGGGACGACTTTCCGCAACGAAAATATCCCCATTGGGGGCGGTGCGGATGAGGCGTGGATTGTCGAGCCCGGTCAGGAACTCCTCGACCTTGAATCCCGGGGGAACCTTTGGCCACGCGTTGGCCGGCCGCTCGACTAAGTGGGGGCCATTGTCGACCGATTTGGACTCATATGGTTTAGGCAGGTCGCTTGGGGTAACACGGTGTCGGACCCCGGGAGCGTCTGAAGCCCAGTTTCCCGATACCCCCTGGCCTGACAGGAGGCTATCGGCCTCGTAGGGCGATGCGTTCCGGAGCAGAGGGTCCTCCTCCCCCCTCGGCACGACCAACAACGCAGAAGGAAGCAGGAGGAGCAATGTGGGTATTATGATGCGCAGCATGAGGAGTCCTTTCGAAAGACAAGCCAACTGCGGGCTCTTCTAAGCCGCAGCACAGGAGGTTTCTCGTACTACACAGAGCTCTGCTGCAAAGAGTCAAATCTCGTCTTTGACATTTTGTCCGCCCGACAATACGGGCGTTCACCACGGTCCCGGGATTCCTCTAGAGCCTGGCATGGATCTTCCCGTACAATTGTCTCCCGTTGGCCGCCAATAGCCCCGCGAGCACCAGACCCGAACCGGCAAACACCATGGGCGAGAGCGTCTCCCCGAGCACAATAGCGCCGAGAATGACCGCGATGATTGGGTTGATAAACGATGTCAGAGAAAGGTACACCGCTTCGATTCGCTTCAGCAGCCAATGGTACGTTACAAACGCAATCACGGAGCCGACGGCGGCAAGATACAGGATCGATCCGATGGCCGCACTATTGAAGACAAACTGACGGCCCCTCTCGAAGGCAACGCCCAGGGCCAGCAGGACAATGGCTCCGATGGTCATGCCGACGAGGTTCATGGCGAACGGGTTCACCGGCTGGCCGTACTTCTTGATCATGATCAGCGCAAACCCTTGAATGATCGTGCTGGTCATGATTGCGGCCATCCCCAGAAGCGCGGAAGTGCCGGACCATTCCAGATCTCCGGAGAAGATCACCACAAGCCCGGCGAACCCGAGGATAATGCCGGAGACCTTGAACGGATCGAGACGCTCGTTCCTGAGCAGCAGGTGCGAAAAGATCGCGACCCAGAACGGGTACGCAGCGAAGAGGACGCTGCAGAGGCCGCTCGGGATGAATTGTTCGCCCCAGTACACCAGGGCGTAAGGGATGCCAAAGGAGAGGAAACCGAGAACGAGATACAGTTTTTTCGCATCGGGCGTCACAGGAACATGAAGCCGACGGGTCCGCACGATGAGGAAGAGGATCGACGATGCAATCGCGAACCGGATCCCCGCAGCAAAAAAGGGGGGCGCGCTTCCCAGCCCGATCTTGATCGCCAGCCACGTCGATCCCCAGACAAAGCTGATGATGGCAAATCCAACCCAGAGGCGGACGCGCTCAACATTCATCCTGATCATGACCCTACCCCCTCGCAACACTCCAAGTGTCGTGCAATAAGGATCAAGGTACGGAGGGGAGATGGGATGAGCAAGAAGAAGTTCACGGCCGGACAGATTGTGAGGATCTTCCGGGAGGCAGAAGTGTTTCCTGGGCAGGTCCCAGGATTGCCCTATGCAAAGGCGAAGGAAGGCTGCAGGTCAATGGAAAAGTGCCTCTCGTTTCGCAGCCCCGAGCAAGGCTGCCAACTCTCTCCAGCAGCGTCTCCCTTGCATGCATTCCGATATCGCTAGTGTTTCTTGATGCAAACAACGGCTCCTCGATTAAATCTCGGGACAACAATGGTATAGGCATCATCCTTCAGGCTCGCTTTCACGTCACAGGCCTCGCCCAAAAAGGGTGTGATCTGCGCACGATCGCTTGCAAGGGACTTTGCGTAGACGACCCTGACGCTGTCATCTGACTGAGCACTTCCGCACGTGAGACTGAGCTGCCGCACGTTGATCAGATTGACATACATCGCTCCCTCTCCATTCGCAATCGTGCTCGTTACCTCGAATGGGGCTTCAACCTGTATTGCGGGAGCGTGGGGCGACATGCGTGTAAGCGCATCGACGATGATCGAACGGCATTTCTCAATCTTCCCGGTGTCGGCGTCTCGATCATGAAACCAACTGTTCACGTTGTGAGAAAGGATATCGTAATACTCCGCGCCGGGATCATTCTTGAGATACACTACGCCATCACTCCGGATCTCCTGTGAGGCATTCGGGGAACGCCGCGTTCTGTTTTCATCGAAAGCGCCATTGTTCGCCGCCATCAAGAACCGAATTCCCTTCCTCGACAACGACTTCACAATCCGGACTTCTTCGTCACTGATACACTGCACATTATCCAGGATGAGAATCTTCCCATCGAAAGCGGCGAGATTCCTGGGAGTCACGACCTGCCAATTGACATGGGTGTTCATCAGCAACAACACCATTCCCCGGTAGCTATCGATGTACTCTTTCGGAAACAGGTCACGTGAAAGAGGGGAAAAGTATATGCCGACCTCATTGAGGTCATTCGTCCTTGCGGCATAGAGGTTTTCCTCGTTTGCTTCAATCCATGTGTAGACTTCCTTCCTGGTGGCCATGTCATTTGAGTTCGACATGACATAGCCTTTCGCATCCCACACATTTGCCCCCGAAAACGCCTCCGACGCAAAGAGACTTTTCATTGCTTCGGAGGGTGAGACCGCTTTCTGTTCATACCAGGAATAGCTCAACAACCAGGTGGGCCTCCCTTCGGCGAAGGCCCGAAAGGTCCGGATCCCGGCAATGAAATTGAACCAATCAAACGGCTCCCGCTCCGCCGCATAGACATTCCCTTCATGATATTCGTGCGTAATAACATCGGCGATCGCATACAGTTGGTACACATCGCTCCCCACCACGGCCACGGATTCATCGATGCCAGGAAAGATTTCCGGGATCAGCTTACAGGCCGGGTTCACCGACTTCATCGAACGACGTATGTCTTCAAAGAACTCCGAGACCGTTTTGATTCTGAATTTCACCCACTGGACAAAAGCCGGGTCGCTAAAATCCCCCAGCTTCACCTCCTTCTTCGCATCGATTCCGGTCTCCTTGGTGAATTCGGCGATCGTATAGTCGTCAAAGCTCGCCCACGTGTTCTCCCATCCATCATAGTGCGTCATCCAATACGGCACGTCCACGTAAATGCCGTCGATGCCCGTAGCAGCAATCTGTCGCACGCGCTCCATCTACATTCTCCGCCACGGTTCCGCGTAGGGAGAGATCCACACATCCTCGTCACCGCCACGGACCCAAAAAGCAGTTCCTCCACCGAACACTGCGGGTTTGCCATTGATGTCTCTCTGTACCCAGTCAGGATGATCTTTGAAGAAGGTGTGCTCGCTCTTGTCGGCGTTGGCGGTAATGCATTCCCAGCCAGC
>PMNE01000011.1 GCA_003162635.1 Ignavibacteriota bacterium | reverse complement strand
CAGCCCCTCGTACAGAAGCATTCTGGGGGACCCGGAGTCCCTGAAGGGGACCGATAGCTACAGGGAGATCCATCCGGACGACAGGGAGAAGGTAAAGCGGGTGTTTCAGGAAACCGTCAGGACCGGGGTTGGACAGCGGATCGAATACCGGATGGTGAGCAAAGACGGTTCCCTCCGTACCATCGAGTCAAAGGGAAGCGTGATCAAAGTCGGCGACGGCGAGACCTCCCGCGTNNATCGAGATCCTGCGAGACAAGATACCCAGTCCCGGCGGGCAGAAGATCCTCACGACGATCGAGACGTCGGCAAAGCGCGGCTCGGACATCGTCAAGCAGGTGCTGGCATTCGGACGAGGAGTGACGGGCGACCGCATTCTGGTGCAGCTCAAACATGTCGTCAATGAAGTCGCCAAGATCGCCCATGAGACATTTCCCAAATTGATCGAGATCAAAACGGATATTCCGCGGGATTTGTGGACGGTCTCCGCCGACCCGACGCAGATGCACCAGGTTCTCCTGAACATGCTGGTCAATGCGCGCGATGCGATGCCTCACGGGGGGACTCTTTCGATATCGGCCGAGAACGTGAACCTGGATGCCGGGCACTCACACACGCAGCCCGGGGCAACACCGGGGCCGTATGTCTCCATCGTGATCAGTGATACGGGGACGGGAATTCCCGCAGACATCCAGGGAAAGATTTTCGAGCCCTTCTTCACGACAAAGGAAATCGGGATGGGAACCGGGCTGGGCCTTTCCACCACGCTTGCCATCGTCAGGAGCCATGGAGGGTTCATCAACCTGACAAGTGAAGTGGGGAAAGGGACGACGTTTTGCATTCATATCCCGGCAACGGGAACGGCTTCGGGCGAAGCTCTCGCAAGCGTGAAAGCGGATCTCCCGATGGGACATGGCGAGCTGGTCCTCATCATCGATGATGAAGCCGCTGTCCGGGAGATTACCAAGGAAACTCTGGAGGTCTATGGTTACAAAGCCATAACCGCAAACGACGGGGCCGAAGGAGTCGCACTTTTTGCTGAAAACGCGAAGGATATCAGGGTCGTGATCACGGACATGATGATGCCTGTCATGGGCGGCGAGGCCGTGATTGTCGCGCTGCACAAGAGGGATCCGGGCGTGAAAATCATCGCGACCAGCGGATTGACGGACAAGAGGAAAATCGTCACTCCGCCTGATGCCAGAGTGCGGGTATTCCTGACGAAGCCGTACACGGCGGAGAAGCTGCTCACCACGCTGAAAGCAGTTCTCAGGGGAGGAGGGTTGAAAGCGTAGTTAATCCTTCCTGAGGAGAGAACCACACGGTAAAAATGACATTGGATCTCCCGCCTCACCAAGCTGCTCATATGAAGGATTAACTATCTTTTCATCCGTTTGGCCGATGACATTCCGAAATGAACTTTGGTATACTGATTTGCGTTCAGTATCGGTAGAGGCCACCACCTGATGCGACAGGTAAGGAAGGCCGGAGTGCCAATGACAATCATCAGGAAGGAAAAATCCCAATGACGGTCATTTCCAAGTATCAGTGGAAAGTGGTTTCTCCGAAATGCGTCAGAAACGAATACGGAGAATTCCAAAAGTACGACGATATATTCATCTTCATCGGTTCATACCTGAGCCGGGCGTGGGTGATGTACTGGCATGATGAGACACTCCAGGTCAATGACTTCAATTTGCTCATGAGGGTGGTCGAGAAGAAGATTACCCGTTACAAGTGGCAATGCCGTTTTGCGGGTCTTAAGATGTGGATGTCGCGGCTTGCGATACTCAGTCTCCTTGCCACGGGATGTTATTTCTTGTTATTGCTTGCAAAGGGCCTTTCGTTCCATATCAACATATGAATGAGAGAAGACGGGGGACCGCAGTCCTCGGTTCTCCGATTGGATCATCGAGCTGAAGTGTTCCCCCGGTCTGAATCAGTTCCTGCAGTGGTAAAGGCCAAACGGCCTTGTGCGCTGTTCTGTCTTAAACCCTTCCGTGGCTCCCTCGTCCTGCGCCTCCACTTGTCGATCATCGTGGATCGGTCCCGTCTCCTCCCCCCTACTTCTGTTCCACCAGCTCCACCCGCCGGTTTTTGGCCTTCCCTTCTTCCGTGTGATTTGACGCGACAGGACAGTACGGCCCGACGCCCGCAGCTTTGAGGCGGGAAGCGGCAATGCCTCTGCCGATCAACGACTTCACGACAGCGTCCGCGCGGTCCGCCGACAACTTGAGATTATGGTCCAGCGCGCCTGCATTGTCGGTGTGTCCCACCACATACAGCGTGAGGCGCCCATCCTGTTTCAGAAGCTTCGTGATTTCATCAAGTGCGGGGTCCGACTCCGGTTTCACAACTGACTTCTCCGTGTCAAAGTAGATACCATCGACGGTTGCTTTTCCTGTCGCGGCAATACTCGCGCTCAATGCCGCCGCATCCGCAACCACGTCCTGCTTCATCGTCCCCGTCTCAACCACGGTCACCCCATAGTTCCGGCCATCATTGAACGCTTCGACATGAACATACGTTACACCTCCGTTTTTTGCGATCTTTCCTTCGATCACCCGGCCGGCGCTCGTCAGGATTTTTCCGCCAATTTGCTTTATGGCATTCTCGTAATTGCGCGCAATCTGCAACATGCTCGCCTGTTTCGCCCCGGTTTTGACATAGTATTCCAGATTCGTCACCTTCCCTTCCCAGTTCTCATCCTGACCAGTTGCATAGGCAGATGTGTACCTATCGAAATCCTTGACACTGTAATCGGATATATAATACCCCGGCATGCGTGAAAAGAGAGGGTGGTCCATACTTCCTTTGACATCTGTTTCATCCTGACCAAACACGGGTGAAACGGCAAACAGAACGACCAACAGTCCCATGATCTTCGAGCGCACCATTGCGGCCTCCACTGGAAGTGAGAACTCTCCAAAATTATTTGTTGACGCACGGATGAACAGCTCTGTTCCTCCGGTGGGGTACTCTTTCTCCGAGAGAAAGAGTACCCAGAAAGATCTTTTGCGCGATCGCAAGCGAGGAGGGGGACTTTGTAGAGCAGGCGCTGGGCATCG
>PMNE01000006.1 GCA_003162635.1 Ignavibacteriota bacterium | reverse complement strand
TTGAAATAGGCAACGGCACCTACTTGAACAGGAACACGGAGGTCCATGCCGCGACTCTGGTATCCATCGGTCGGACGTGCAAGATCTCATGGGATGTCGTGATCATGGACTCCGACATGCATACGCTTCCGGGAAGAGTGTCGGAGAAGCCGGTGGTCATCGAGGATGACGTCTGGATCGGCTGTCGCTCGATCATTCTGAAGGGGGTACGGATCGGGCGCGGTGCCGTCATCGCAGCGGGGTCGGTGGTGACGAAAGATATTCCCGCCGGCGCCATTGCCGGCGGCGTTCCCGCACGCGTCCTATCGACGGTAAAGGAGGGGGCGGACAGGGGCTGAGGAAGCCCCGCTTCCTCGCCCGAGGCGCGCATGTATAAAGACGTCGTCAAAGGAGTTGCACGCAGTACCTCCATCGTCATGCTCCAGTATATCGTGACATGGGGGGCGAGCTTCGCGGCCATGATGTTCATCCCCCGGTATCTCGGTCCGGTGGAATATGGACGGCTGTATCTCGGATTGTCGATCGTCAGTCTGTTCCGCGTGTTCGTGGAATACGGGGGGAACTACCTTGTTGCCAAAGAGGTCTCCCGAAACCCCGAAAGGACTGCCCAGATTGTCGTGGATGCTGTCGCCTTCCGGCTGATCCTGGCGATGCTGGCGTTCGGGGGTGTTCTGCTGACAGCGTGGGACGGAGGGTACCCCGCAGAGACGAATCTGATCCTCGTGATCATCGGTCTCGGCCTGTTCGGGCACGGTGCGGTGGCTACGCTCCACGCAATGCTTCAGGGACGTGAACACCTGGAATATAGTTCTGCCGGCTCGCTTGCCAACAGCCTTTTTGGCAATCTGTTCTCCGTCGTCGTTGTTTTCGTCTGGCGGAGCACATGGATGATCGCAGCAATCGGGGTGACGGCGAGTGCTCTGCAACTTGTCGTCATGTGCGCTTACGCGAGGCGGTTCATCCCTGTCCTTCCGCGTGTCCGGTGGAGTGATGCCTGGCGCCAGGTGCGGGATGGAGTGCCATACTTCCTCTTTGCCGTCTTTTCGGTCATCTATTACCGCATCGACACGATAATGTTGTCAAAGATGACCCCGGAGGCGGTCGTCGGCTGGTACGGAGCTGCGTACAAGCTGTTCGAGGCGATGAACTTTTTCCCATTCATCTTCTCCGCGGCGGTCTATCCGGTCCTGTCGCGGCTCTGGCAGGAAGAGGAGGATCTCCACCGCCGGACCGCACAGAAAAGTCTTGAGTTTGTGCTCCTCCTTGGCATACCGTTGAGCATCGGACTGATCGTGTTCGCACGGCTGCCGGTGGAGATACTGTACGGCATGGAGGGTTATGCACCGGCTGTCGTCCTCTTCCAGATCCTTGCCGGTGGGATCGTGTTTCTGTTTGTGGATATGATTCTGGGAACCCTGTTGCTGGCGTCTGACCGCCAACGGTCGCAGTCGTATCTTGCGCTTGCCTCCATCCCGGTCAATATAGGGCTGAATCTTGTCCTGATCCCATGGTATCAGAAGACGATGGGAAACGGCGCGATCGGGGCGGCGATTGCAACAGGAGTTACGGAGATCTTCATCATGGTGGTCATGATCCGACTCATGCCCAAAGGCGTGATGAAAGGATTCCGTCTGTCTGTGGTGTACAAAAGTGCTGCGGCGGGGGGAATCATGACGGCCGTCGTCTGGTCTCTCTCGCGGGCTGGCGCCCCCGCGGCTGCCTCCATCACTGCCGCCGTCTGTGTCTATTGCTCCATGATCATGCTCCTCCGGACGCTTGAGCCCGCGGAAATTAAGGCCGTACAAATGGTGCTTACGCCCGATGGCATCCGATCAGTCTTCCGTGCTATGCTCCACGGCAGGGATGAGTCCGGAAAGACGTCATCATAACATGCAGGAGGTTGCCTAACAAACATGCAAAGAAGCTCTCCATATCGTTTCCTCTTCGTCAGCGCACCGTTCAGCGGCATTGAAGTATTCTTCCGGAATCTCCTCAAAGTCCTCCAAGGGAGGACGGACATCGAAACGACATGGGAGTGGATCGATTACCAGCCGAAGGAATTTATTGCACGGCTGCCCATCGTCGCAAAGAACTGGTCGTTGAAAGGGGGACTTGTCGGGCGGTCCCGCATCAGACGCCTGGAACGCGCGGGGCGGATATTTGACGCCGTGCTCTTCAATCATCTCCTCCCGCTTCTCTTTCTCCGGGATTTCCAGCGCAGGGTTCCGACTGTTCTGTCTCTCGACACTACCCCGACGATGATTCATGGGTTCGACCCGTGGTATGTCGGGAAACGATCGCGCTTCCCATCGCCGCTGGAAATACCGAAGCGGCTTCTTGTGCGTCAGTCGTACATGGCCTGCAGGTACATACTCCCATGGACAAACCTCGTTGGGGAATCGCTGCAGCGCAACTATGGAATCCCCCGGGAGAAATTGAAGGTCCTCCCTCCGGGGATTGAGCTGTCACGATGGAATCCTCCTGCCACAACACGCAAAAAACGGAAAGGGGATCCGATCAATGTCCTTTTTGTGGGGGGGGAATTCCTCAGAAAAGGCGGCGACCTGGTCCTCGCGGCGAGCAGGAAGAAGGAGCTGCAAGAGTGTACGTTTCACATCGTGACGCATGAGCCGGTCGGGCCGGCGGGGCCGAACGTCCGGATCCACCCCGACATAGGTCCGAATGAAGATGAATTGAAGCGATTATATGCGGAGGCGGATATCTTTGTGCTCCCAACCAAGGCCGATTTTGCGCCGACGATCGCGGTCTGCGAAGCCATGGCAATGCGTCTCCCCATCATCACGACCCGCGTAGGGGGACTGGAGGAGGTCGTGCGGGACGGCGAATCGGGATTTGTCGTACCTTCCGGGGACGCCGATCTTCTTACGGAGCGGATTCAGACACTCGTGAACAGCCCGGCGATGCGCCGGCGGTTCGGCGATCGTGGACGGGCGATCGTCGAAGAACGATTCAACTTGACGAAGACTGCCGAGCAGATTGTGACACTCTTATGCGCAGCCGCCGACGGCGGGCACGTCCATGGCCGGACGACGGCGCGGGAAGAACGCCAATGATGAGAGGTCACCATGCCAGGTGAAGCGGCGAAGTCTGTTTCGAGAACCATCGGCGTCCTTTCATTGACGAAAGTGCTCACATGGGTCTCGAGCTCGGCACTCATGTTCGTCCTCCCCCGGTTCCTGGGGCCGGAAGAGTACGGGCGGCTCTTCCTCGGAACGTCGATCGTCATGATCCTCGGCGTCGTGGTCGATTTCGGCCGCGAATATTCGGTCGCCAAAGCCATCAGCCGCGAACGTGAGAAGGCGGGCTGGATTGTGGTCAACGCTGTGAGTGCGCGAACACTTATCGGTGTGGCTGCGTACATCGGAATGATTATTTTCGCGGCCGTTGTCCATTATCCCCCCGAAGTCCGGCTGATCCTCATCATCCTGGGGATCGCCCTGTTCTGGCGTGGGGCAAGCGGTGTTCTCTGGAGCTTCTTTCAGGGAATCGAGATGATGAAGTACCCGTCGTACGGCGGGATCATCGAATCGTTCGGCGTGGCGATCCTTTCGATTGCGGCTTTGATGGCCGGGGCGGGCGCGACGACTCTGGCAGGCGTGATGCTCCTGTGCGGGTTCATCAACGTCCTCGTTTGCTCGGGGTTCGCCTGGCGGCTCCTGGGCCGGCTGCCGCGCATCGACTGGCATGAAGCAGGCCGGCTCCTCAAACAGGGATTTCCGTACTTTCTGAATTCCCTCTTTGGCATCATCTATTATCGCGTCGGTACGGTCATGCTTTCGCTCATGACATCCGATACCGTCGTTGGCTGGTACGGTGCTGCCATCCGGCTCTTCGATATCCTGATGTTCATTCCCAGTATCTTTTCGATTTCGGTCTTTCCCGTCCTGGCCCGCCACTGGGAGGACAAGGACGCCCTCTCGCGCATGACGAAGAAGAGCATTGATTTCATCCTGCTCACAGGGATTCCGATCGGAGTTGGAACGATCGCTTTCGCTTCACCTATCATCAACCTCATCTTCGGCTTCAAGGGGTACGCCCATTCGGTGGCGGTGATGAGGGTGTTCGGCGCGGGCCTTCTCCTTGTCTACATCGACATGATGCTTGCCACGACGCTGCTTGCGACCGATAAGCAGCGCCAACTTTCGATAAGTGCCTTCCTGGCTATCTTTGTCAACGT
>PMNE01000014.1 GCA_003162635.1 Ignavibacteriota bacterium | reverse complement strand
CCTCTCAGACCAGCTACCCATCGCAGGCTTGGTGGGCCGTTACCTCACCAACTACCTAATGGGGCGCAGGCTCATCTATAGGCGCCCTTGCGGGCCTTTAACAACTGTCACCATGCGGTGCCGCTGCATTATCGGGTATTAGTCCCGCTTTCGCGGAATTATCCCCGTCCTAAAGGCAGATTGCCTACGTGTTACTCACCCGTGCGCCACTTTACTCGGGATATTGCTACCCCTTTCTCGTTGACTTGCATGTGTTAAGCACGCCGCCAGCGTTCGTCCTGAGCCAGGATCAAACTCTCCGTTGTAGGTTTTTACACTCACAACTGTTGAGTCTGATGTTTGGCATTTACCCCCTCCGCCGCTTCTGCGGAGGGAATCTTAGCCAAGGTGAACACTCTGCTAAGATTGACGTATGGCTATGCACACTATTTTTCAAAGAACAACGGTCTTTTGAGGAACCGGCCGCAATTTGAGCGGGCTTCTATGATACGAAATTCTGCCCTGTTTGTCAATACCTGAAGGGAACCTTTGCAACTTTATCTGCAGAAGTACCGCAGTTTCAGGGAAGGGCTTATATGATAATGCTTTGAGTCCAAAAAGTCAACAGAAATCTTCACAATGAGAGTATTTTCGATAGACGCCACAACTCGTTGTCTACCGTCTTTCGCTGGGTCCATGTCGTACGCAATGGCGTGAAGGTGATCCGGCCATGGATGATCCCCACCATCACATTGGTCTGCCCCTCCAATAACGCTTCCACTGAGGCAATCCCCAGTCGGCTCGCGAGAATGCGGTCGCTGGCCGTCGGACTCCCTCCCCGCTGAATATGGCCGAGGACGCAGACGCGATAATCATATCCTGCGGCATCCTTGATTTTCTCGGCCAGGCTGAAGGCACCCCCCTCTTCCTCTCCCTCCGCCACAATGATGATGGCGCTCGATTTCACCCCCTTGAAAGCCTCCAATTCTTCGCGCAATGCCTGCACATTCGTCTTTGCCTCAGGGATTGCCACAAACTCCGCCCCGCTCGAAATCCCGACATCCAGCGCGATGAACCCCGCATCCCTCCCCATGACCTCCACATAGAAGAGACGATCGTGCGACGCCGCCGTGTCCCTGATCTTGTCGATCGCCTCCATCGCGGTATTGACCGCCGTGTCGTAACCGATCGTGAAATCCGTCCCGAACAGATCGTTGTCGATCGTCCCGGGAACACCGACAATGGCAACGCCGTGCTCTTCGTTCAGACGCACCGCCCCCTGAAACGTGCCGTCCCCTCCTATCGCCACCAACCCCTCAACCCCGGCCCCCTTAAGATTTTCCGCCGCCTTCACACGCCCCTCGGGAGTGCGAAACCGCTCGGACCTGGCCGTCCGCAAAATGGTCCCCCCCCGCTGGATGATGTTCGCAACCGCCCGCGCATCCAGATCCACAAATTTTCCCTCGATCATTCCCTCATATCCGTGCTGAATCCCCACCATCTCGCAGCCGTTGTATAAACCGGCCCGCACCACCGCACGCACGCATGCGTTCATCCCGGGCGCATCTCCCCCGCTTGTATACACCCCTATTCTCTTCATAGTCTTCTGTTCGTTCTTGTTCCTTGAAACTCCCGTTCGTAACCTACAAAAAAAAGGTCTCGGAATCAATCAGACGACGATATGAAGCATAAAACAGTATAATTCCTTACAATCTAACGTATCATTGCCAAATGAGATTACTTATTGAAGGAACGGTGGGGAAGAACTGTTGCCGGTCGTGCGGCTGTCGGGCAGGCGGCCGGGCCTCTTCGGGACCGTCACGGAAGGCACCTGAGGACAACTGGCCGGCTACTTCAGGTCCCCGACGCCCCACTCCTTCATTGCTTCCACCATTGCCGCATCGGTCAAATCGTACCGGATGGGAGAGATAGAGATATAATTCTCCTTTATAGCAATCTGATCGGTGGACGGATCGGTATCGGTCGTCACCATCCGTCCCGTCAACCAAAAATACTCACGATTGGCAGGATCGCGCCTCACATCGAATGTGTCCTCCCACGTCGATTTTCCCTGCCGGGTGATCCGGATCCCCGCTATCCGCTCGGGAGAAACCGCGGGAACATTGACATTCAGCAACGTCCCTGCCGGCAGACCCCTCTCCAGAACGACCGCCGCCAGGCGGGCGGAGAACTTCGCCGCGTACGTAAAATCCGCCTCGTCATATGTCGTGAGCGACACCGCGATCGACGGGATCCCCAGCACCGTCCCTTCCGTCGCTGCGGAAACGGTTCCCGAATAAAGGATGTTGATCGCCGTATTGGACCCATGGTTGATGCCCGACACGACGAGATCGGGTCTCTCCTTCAGGAGGTACCGAACTCCCAGCTTTACCGCATCCGCCGGCGTCCCGTCCACCGCATAGCCGAAGAACTCGCCGTCCCTTTCATACGGGATGGCACGGAGCGGGTAGTTCATGGTGATGGCGTGACCGACGGCGCTCTGTTGCCGATCGGGTGCCACCACCGTCACCTTGGCGATTTTCCTGATCTCCTTCACCAGGGCATGAATCCCCGGTGCCGCGATCCCATCATCATTGCTGATCAAGACGTGAAGTGCCATAGCCTCTAATAGCTTTCTTTCATGGTCGGGAAGCTCTTCCCCTTGACATCCCCGATGTAGGTGCGAAACGCCCCCCGCAAGATATCCGCCAGCTCGGCATACCTCCGGACGAACCGCGGCTTGAACTCTTCCGTCAACCCGAGCATGTCGTACACAACAAGCACTTGCCCGTCGCAGAAGGGGCCCGCACCAATTCCGATCGTGGGAATCTTCACCGATGCCGACACATTGCGGGCGAGCTTCGACGGAATCTTCTCCAGCACGATGGCGAACACTCCGGCGTCCTCAAGCACTTTCGCATCCCGCAGCACCTGCGCACCTTCCCGCCTGTCCTGGGCCCGCACTTCGTATGTGCCAAATTTGTTGATCGACTGGGGCGTGAGACCCAGGTGTCCCATCACGGGAATCCCGATCTTCACGAGGTGCCGGACGATATCGGCAATGTACTCCCCCCCTTCCAGTTTCACCGCTCCCACCCCCACCTCCTTCATGACCCGGCCGCAGTTCCGCACGGCATCATCGATGCTGGTTTGGTAGGACATGAACGGCATGTCAACGACGATGAGCGCGTTCTTCACCGCGCGCTTCACCGCCTTCGCATGGTAGATCATGTCGTCCACCGTCACGGGGAGCGTCGTCTCGTGTCCCTGGACGACATTGCCGACAGAATCGCCGACGAGAATGATGTCAATTCCCACCTGGTCGAGATATTTCGCCACGAGGTAGTCGTACGCCGTCAGCATGGCGATCCTTTCCCCCATCCGTTTCATTGTCGTCAACGTCCTCGTCGTGACGACGCGCGGGTTCTTCGTTCGAGATACGCTCATGGCAGTCCGGCTCCCTTGTGCATGAAGTTTTTCGGCACTGATCTCTCTTCCCAGGTGATCCCCCATGCCTCCTCAAACCCGCGGCGGAGGCAGGCCGCCAGCTTTTCTCTCTCGACGGTCTTCCCCGTGATCATCCCGAGATCGGCGGTCTTTTCTGTCAGCGTTCGCCGGATCTGCCCGCGGACCGCCGGATCCGTGACAGCAAGATAGTCGACCAGGCGCATATGGGCCGGACCGCAAAGAATCGATCCGTGCTGGAGCACAACATCGCGCTCTCCCTCGTGGAAACGCCTCTGCGCGCTCCCCACGAGTTTCCTCCCTTCCCACTCGATCTCATACCGGGCCGAACTGCTGAAACAGGGAACAGAGGAGGGGCTCCGGTATTCCTCGGAGAAATTCGGCTGGACCTTCTGCAGCGCGGCGTCAACACCGTACAATGCAAGGCCACGGATCAAGGCACGGCTGATGTCGTTGTACACCTGAAGGATGCTCTTCCTGCCGGCTGCCATCACGACGCTATACGTCAGTTCTTCGGCGTGGAAAATGGCCCGCCCGCCTGTCGGGCGGTGGACGATGTCGATGCCGTCGGCTTTGCAGCGTCCCTCGTCCAGATCGCTCGTCTTCTGATGGTGACCGAGCGAAATCGCCCACGGCTGCCACTCGAAAAAACGAAGCGTCGGCGTTCCCGGCCTCTGCGCCAGTTCGCGGGCAAGCGCCTCATCGTACGCCATGTTGTAGGCGCCGCTTCGTTTGCCCGTGTCAAGAAAAGTCCAGGGAGAACTCTCCATGGTCTCAGGCGCGCAACCGGGGGCCCGGGATGATACCCCGTTTGCTCCCCGTGACGAACTCAACAACCGTGGCCACCTCCGGGTGACCCATGAGGGACGCATCGTCACGAATGCGCGCGATTGCCTGGGAGACGTTCAGCTTCGATCGATAGATGATCTCATATGCCCTATCCAGCGCAGCAAGCGTCTGCGGAAGGAAACCCCTCCGTCGGAGCCCGACAGAATTCAGTCCTTCGAAGACCAGCGGCTCGCCCCCCGCAAGAATGTAGGGCGGAACATCCTTCGGGACACGCAACCCGCCTCCCACCATGGCGTGGCAGCCGATCCGGACGAACTGGTGGATCGGTGTAATGCCGCCGAGAGTGACCCAGTCACCCACCTCGCAGTGTCCGGCCATCATGACGGCGTTGGCCATGATGACGTGATTGCCGAGACGGCAATCGTGGGCGACATGGGTGAACGCCATCAGGAAGCAATCGCTCCCGATGACAGTGCGTCCCCCCTCCCCCGTTCCGCGGTGGAATACGGCATATTCCCGCACGGTCGTTCGCTCGCCGATCTCGCAGGTGGTTGACTCGTCGTTGTATTTCAGATCCTGGGGGACATGCCCGATCACGGCACCGTGGTGGACGTGGCAGTCCTTCCCAATGCGAGCTCCTCTTCCAATCAACGCATTCGCCTCGATGACCGTACCGTCGCTGATCTCCGCCCCATCCTCCACGATAGTGAAAGGACCGATGGAAACATTCGTGCCGAGGCGGGCCTTCGGGCTCACCACGGCACGGGGATCAATTGTCGCATTCATGTGCTGTGTCAGTTCATTGTTGGAGTAGAGCGGGAAAGAGGATTCGAAGAAGAACCGCTTTCTCCTCCCGTTTTCTGTTGCGCGGCGTTTCGGGGGACGAGCGAGGCCATCATCTCCGCCTCCGCAACCAGCGTACCGTCCACAAAGGCCATCCCCTTCATCTGACAGATCTTGCTCTTCCTGCTGATCAGGGTAAGCTCAAAGACGAGCTGGTCACCGGGAAGAACAGGGCGGCGGAACTTGGCGTTGTTGATCGACATGAAGTAGACGAGCAGGTCGCCGGGATTCTCGATGCCATTGAGGAGGAGGATACCGCCGGTCTGGGCCATCCCCTCAAGGATAAGGACGCCCGGCATCACCGGTTGGCCGGGGAAGTGCCCTTCGAAGAAGGGCTCGTTGATGGTGACATTCTTGACTCCGACGATCTTTTCGTCGATCCGGAAGTCGATAATCTTGTCGATCAGCAGGAAGGGATACCGATGAGGGAGAATCCTCTTAATGGCGTTGATATCAAAGACAACCCCCTCTTTCCTTTCGTGCTGGTATTTCCGGATGATTTTCTTCTTCTGGTAGAGCTTCCGGATCATCCTGGCGAATTCGATGTTGCTGGCGTGCCCCGGCCGCGCCGCGAGGATTTGCGCTTTTAGGGGAACACCGATGAGCGCGAGGTCTCCCATGAGGTCGAGGAGCTTGTGTCGCGCCGGCTCGTTCGGGAAGCGCAGCGGCCGGTCGTTGAGAACGCCGTTGCTCCCGAGGATCACCGCGTCTTTGATCCCGAGCTTCACGGAGATGCGTTTGATCTCTGCATCGTCGAGCTTGCGATCGACGATGACAATGGCATTGTCGAGGTTTCCTCCCCGGATGAGTCCGGCTTCATGGAGGAGCTCCACTTCATGCAGGAAGCAGAACGTCCGGCATGGCGCAAACTCGGTCACGAACTCCTTCTCAAGGTTGAAGAGACCTGTGTGCTGGCTCCCCAGAGCGGGGTTGTTGTAGTCCACCATCACCGTAATCCGGTAGTCGTCGGTCGGCAGTGCGACGATATCGACCTTCTTCTCCTCATTGTGATAGTGGACGGTCTGATCGATGATGAGATAGTCCTTCGCCGCCTCCTGCATTTCGAATCCCGCCCGGAGCAGAACTTCGACGTAGGGCTTGGCGCTCCCATCGCCGACCGGCGGCTCGTTGGCATCAAGTTCGATGAGGATGTTGTCAATCTGCAATCCGACGATCGCAGCCATGACATGCTCGACGGTATGGACCCTCGCATCGCCCACTTCGATTGTCGTGCCGCGGGAAATGTCGACGACGTGGTCGACGTCGGCGGGGACTTCAGGGGAGCCGCCGAGGTCGATGCGGCGGAAGCGGATGCCGTAGTTCTCCGGCGCCGGCTTGAAGGTCATCGTGGCGATATTGCCGGTGTGGAGTCCGGTGCCGCTCATGGACACCGGGTGTTTGATGGTACGCTGTTGAACGAGCATGATGGCTCCACGTTACTGAGAAGCAAGGCCCCGGGACGAGGTGCATCCCGACCGTCCTCAGGGCTGCGCTTTGAGAGCTTCGATTTCCTTCCGGAGCTGAGCGATCTCCGCCGTGAGCTGACGGATCGTGTTCAGGGCATCGGGGAGCTGGGCCATTGCACCGTGAATCTTCGAGGCCTCACGAAACCCTCTGGCAGGGGTCCCAAAATACGAGCCGCCGGGCTGAAGAGCCGATTTGTGTACGCCGCTTTGGGCCGCCCACTTGCTGTCATCGGCGATCTCCAGATGCCCTGCAAACCCCACCTGCCCGCCAATCATGTTCCTCTTCCCTATCTTGGTGCTGCCTGAGACGCCCGACTGTCCCGCCATGACGGTGTTCTCTCCGACGACGACATTGTGGGCGATCTGGATCAGGTTGTCGAGTTTGGCTCCTCGTTCGATGCGTGTTTCTCCCATGGTCGCCCGGTCAATGGCGCAATTTGCGCCGATCTCGACATCGTCCCCGATGGCAACAATCCCCAACTGGGGGATCTTCTCGTACGTCCCGTCGGGAAGAGGGGCAAACCCGAACCCATCGCTGCCGATCACCGTCCCTGCGTGGATCACCACCCGGCTCCCGATCGCACACCCGTCACGGATGGTGACGTTGGGATGGAGGAGCGTGCGCCTGCCCACCGTTACCCCCCTTCCCACGACAACCCCCTGCATGATGACTGAGCCGTCGCCGATCGTGCACCGTTCCCCGACGACCGCCAAGGCACCGATACGGACGTCGCTTCCCAATGTCGCGGAAGGATCGACGAGCGCACTCGGGTGGATACCGGGGGGGAGGGGGTCTTCGGGGGGCTGAAAAAGGGTAAGGACTTTCAGAAAAGAGGCGTAGGGATCGTCGACGCGGAGATAGACCGGGTTGCGCCCGTCCGGGCGTGACGAGGCGGAGATCTTCCTGCCGATGATCACCGCACCCGCCCTTGTCGCGTCAAGATATTTTAAATATTTCGGGTTGGCCACGAACGTGATGTCCGCCGACTCCGCTTCCTCGATCTTTGCAACCCGGCGAATCGGAAGCGAGGCATCCCCTTCGACATCCGCCCGCAGCGCGCCGGCAATATCACGGACAGTCATCATGTCGGATTGCTCACTTGCCGAACCGCTGCATGCGTGTGAGCACCTGCTGCGTGAGGTCGTACTTGTCGTTCGCGTAGAGCAGCAAAACTTCACCGCTCCTGTCGAACACGTAGTCGAAGCCGTCTTCCTTTGCAATGTCCTCAAGCACCTTGAACATCTTGTTCTGCAACGGCTTCATCACCTCATTCTGCTTCTGGAAGAGTTCACCGTTCTGGCCGAATTTTTTGTTCCGGTAGTCAGTGATGCTCTGGTCGAGGTCGCGCAGTTGCTTTTCCTGATCGGCGCGGACCTGATCGGTCAGGATCAGTTTCTTCTTGTCGTACTCATCGAACTTCTTCTTCCAGTCGGCCTGCATCTTTTGCAGCTCGGTCTCCCAGCCGGAAACGAGCAGATCGAGCGATTTCTGCGCATCCACCGCCTCCGGTAATGTCGCCATGATGGTCTCGGAGTTGATGTAGCCGATCTTCATCTGGGCGTTGGCCCCCGCACATGCGCAGGCAAGGACCAGCGCAACGAACAGCATCCGTCTCATACGAACCCCTCCCCGGAGATGACTACTTACCGCGTTTCAGCTTGTCGATCACTTTGTACGTGACATCGTCCTTCGCATCGCCGTACAGGAGAATCTGAATCTGATCGGTCTTGTCGAAGACGAAGTTGTACCGTTCTTCTTTCGCGACAGCGGCGATGGCGGCTTTGATCCTGTCGCGGATCGGGTTGATGATCAACTCGGTCTGCTTTGCCAGATCGCCCTCCTGTCCGAACTTTTCAGTACGGAACTGCTGGACACGCCGCTCGTACTCGATGAGCCGCTGCTGCTCGCTCTTCTTGGTGGCGTCGTTGTACAGCGCTTCCTTTTTCTGATATTCCTCGTACTGCGCCTGCAGGTCCTTCTGCATAGTATCAAGGGAGTCCTGCAGGGGCTTGCTGATCCCGTCGATCTTCCTCTGTGCTTCCTGGGCGGCGGGAAGTTCCTGGAAGATCTTGGTGGAGTTGACGTAGGCGATCCGCTGCTGGGCGATGGCGCCTGCCGTTCCGAGCAGCATCCCCGCGGTCATCAAAGAAAGAAGGCATGTCTTCACTGATTTACCCCTGCGAATGAGTGTGGATTGGTGATGGAGAATGTAGAACACAGCTGTCAGAAGCCCTTGCCGAAAACGAAGTGGAAATGCCACCCGTCGGCATGTCCGTCCTTCGGATACACATCGTCGAAACCGTAGCCGTAATCAAACCCGATCAGGCCGATCGGGGCGATCTGAATCCTCGCGCCGAACCCGGCGGAGCGATCCAGGTCAAAGAAGTTTGCGTGTGAGAGGGAAGCGTACACGTTCCCACCTTCCGCGAACAAAAGAAAGTAGATCGGGATCGGGTTGATGGCAGCGGCGAGGCGAAGCTCCATGGTCTGTTTCGTCATGGCGTAGCCGCCCGTGATGCTTCCGCTGGCCGTCCGCGGTCCGATGGACTGGTCCTCATACCCACGCAGCGGGATCGTGGAGATGTACCCGAGACCGGTCCCCCCCATAAAGAAAAAATCGATAGGCGAGATCGAAGCTCCCGAACCGATCGGGGAGAGGAAGCCGTACGTCGAGCTCAGGTACAGGGCAAGCCGGGTGCTGTTGGCAAGGGGCATGTACCATTCCGACGACAGGATCCATTTGTGGAAATTCACGTTGCCGGGGAGGAACGGCCCGCCGGAGAGCTCCGCCGACAGCGAGAGCGTCGACCCTGTGACAGGGAAGATCGGATTATCCACGCTGTTGCGCGAGATGATCTGTGTGATGCTGGTCTGCGTCGTGACCCCCACCGCGTAGATGCCTGCACCATACCGCACATTGTTATGCTGCCCCGTCAGGATCCAGTCGCCGCGAAAGAAATCGTCCGGCCACTTGAAGCGCCGTCCGATGCGGATCGACGCCCCCGTCTGCTGCAGATCGTAGACGTAATTCTGCCGCGTATCGTAGAGATTGACACCGAGAAGAGTCGGCTTGCCCATCAACCAGGGTTCCGTGAAGCCGATGTTAAACGTCCGGTAGCTTGCCCCCACGCCGAACTGCCACTGGAAGCTGAGCACTTGGCCTGCCCCGCCGCTCAAGGGTTCCGCGATCGAGAAGTTATTGATGGTGAACCCCAGGCCTCCCGTCAGGCCGAATGCCCCGCTGTAACCGACGGAAGCGTTGATATTGTCGCTCGACTTTTCCTCCACGTCATACGTCAGATCGACCGTCTTGTCATCAACCAGCGCATAATCCGGCTTGATCTTCTCGGGGTTAAAATAATTCAATTGTTGCAATTCGCGGAGACTCCGCATGATGGCCGCCCGGTTGAAGTAGTCTCCCGGCCGCGTGTAAAGTTCCCGCCGGATGACCTTCTCCTGCGTCTTCGTATTTCCCCTGATCATGACCTGTCCGATGCGGAATTGGCTCATCTCATAGACATTGATCGTGATGTCCACGGAATCCGTGCCGATGCGCGTTTCTGCCGGTTCAAGGTTGACCCGAAGATAGCCGTTGTCAAGATAGAGCGAGGCAACATCAAGTTGCGCTTCATTCCCGCGGAGATTCTGCTCGAACTTCTCCTGATTGTAGATGTCCCCCGTCGACATTCCGAGGCGGCGGTTGAGCTCTTCCGCAGGGTACACGGTGTTCCCCTGCCAGACGATATGGCGGATCCTGTACTGCTCCCCCTCGTGAACCCGGATGAGGATCGACATCCTCTCTTTGTTTTCCGAATACCAGATGGAATCCGAGACGATCTGTGCGTCGCGGTAACCGTTCTTCCGGTAGAAGTCGATGATCTTCTTCTTGTCGTCGTCATATTTCTTCTGGTCAAATTTCGCTGACGACCAGAACTTCCACCACACTTTCTCCGAGGTCTCGTCCATCGCCCCTTTCAGGTCCCCGCTGTCGAAAGCGGTGTTCCCCTCGAAGAGAATGTGTCCCACCTTGACTTCTTCACCCTCGTCGATGGTGACACGGACGACCACCCTGTTCTTAACGGTATCGGAAGGGACGACGTCGACGTTGATCTTCGCCAGAAGATACCCTTCCTTCTCGTACAGCTTCTTGATTTCCTTCTTGATGCGGATGGTCTCCTGGGAAGGGAAGACCTGCCCGCGGACGTAGTTGATCTTCTTGGTGATATCGTCTTCACTGACCTCATTGCGGCCGATGATCTCCGTCCGTTCGAACCGCGGGAATTCTTTCACCACAATCACCAGGTAGAGGCCGCTGCCCACCCTTTTCTCGACGTTGATCTGGATATCGTCAAAGAGTCTCAGGTTCCACAGCCGCCGCACCGCCTGCGACACCTGGTCGCCTGGCATGATAATATCATCGCCAACCTTGAGGCCGGAATTCGCGATGACCGCCGCCGGATCCGCAAGAGTGTTCCCTTCCACGGAGATGCCGAGGATCTTGGCGACCTCCTGAGGCTGGGGGGCCTGCTGGGCGTACGTACATGATGTGGCCCACAGGACTGAACCCGCCGCCACGACTGCGAAAACGCACTTCTTCATATCACTGTCCTGTAAGACTCTTCATAAACCGCCCGGCGCCGACTTCCGTCTGCGAGCCGTGCAATTGTTCGCTGACCATACCAAACCGGCGCTCCCTCTTTTGATAGTCGCGGATCGCCTCGTACAGTTCATCTCTGCGGAAACCGGGCCAGAACCTCGGTGTGATATAGATCTCCGTGTAGGCAAGCTGCCACAAAAGGAAATTACTGATCCTGAATTCGCCGCTCGTTCGAATCAGAAGATCAGGATCGGGGATGCCAGCGGTGGAGATGTGGGAACTGATCATCTCTTCCGTGATGTGGTCTTCGGTGAGTCCGTGCTCGACCACTTCCCGCGCAATCCGTCTCATGGCGTGCGTCAAATCCCACCGCCCGCTGTAACTCAGCGCAAGGATCAGCGTCAGACCGGTATTGTCCTTCGTCCTTTGAATACCTTCGAGGAGTTCGTTCTGCAGTTCTCGCGGGAGAGCATCGATGTCGCCTATCGCCTGGATCCGGACATTATTCGTATGCAGGCGGTCTGTCTCGTCGCGCAACGCCTTCAGGAGCAGACGCATGAGCAGGGAGACTTCTTCTTTCGGCCTTTTCCAGTTCTCCGTGGAGAACGCATAGAGGGTAAGATACCGGACGCCAAGCTGGCCGCACGCTTCCACGGTATCGCGGACCGATTCCACGCCTTCCGAATGACCTGCGGTTCTCGGCAGCCCGCGCTTCTTCGCCCATCGCCCATTGCCGTCCATGATGACGGCAATGTGCCCGGGGATTTCTCCCGATGTCCGCAGCTTCTCCTGCACTCGTGCGTCTTCGCCTGTGGCCAGCTGTGGACCTTTTCCCAAGGGATCGACTCCGCGTCGTGAAAATGCGCATCCCCATAGAGGCGGACACGGATGGAAATGAAAATTTAACCGATTTCCACGCGAAAGTCAAGGAAGTCGGGTTTGACTTTCCGGGGCAAAACAGATATACTTCAAACATTATCAACCTTAGGGCGGAACGAGCGATGGCGGGAATGCCGAACATGCAGGGGATGATGAAGCAAATCCAGAAGGTGCAGGAAAAGATCGCACGCACCCAGGAGGAGTTGGAAGGAAAGACCGTCGTTGGGGAAGCGGGGGGAGGAATGGTGAAAGTGACCGCCAACGGGAAACAACACATCGTCAAGGTCGCCATCGACAAGGAAGTGGTGAACCCCGCCGATGTCGAAATGCTGGAAGATTTGGTCCTTGCCGCCGCAAACAAGGCGCTGGACGACGCGGGGAAGATGGCGCAGGAGGAGATGGCAAAGGCGACAAACGGCATGCTGCCATCGATCCCGGGCCTCTCCATGCCCGGTCTCTGACATGCCCCGCAGACGGTTCCCGCTTTCCCATCCGCGACGAGGGGCCTGACACCTTATGCTGTACACGTCGGAAGCGCTCCAACAGCTTATCGAAGAGTTCTCGAAGCTCCCAGGCATCGGCCGCAAATCCGCGCAACGCCTCGCACTGTACCTCCTCAAACAGCAGCGTGAAGATGTCGTCCGCATGGCCAAAGCCATGGTAAACCTCAAGGACAAGATTCGCCCCTGCTCTGTCTGTTGCAACATCACTGAAGAGGATCCTTGCGCAATCTGCTCCAGCGCCAAGCGCGACAGGAGCATCCTCTGCGTCGTTGAGGAACCGAACGATGTGATCGCGCTGGAAAAGACGAATGAGTTTCGCGGTTTGTATCATGTCCTGGGCGGCTCCCTGTCCCCCCTGGAGGGGATCGGCCCCGACGACCTGAAGGTCAAGGAGCTTCTCCTCCGCATCGATGGAACGGTGGTTGAAGTGATCCTCGCAATGAATCCGAACGTCGAAGGGGAAGCGACAACGATTTACCTGACCCGCCTCCTGAAGCCGCTCGGCGTCGCCGTCTCACGCCTGGCACGCGGGATTCCTGTTGGGGGTGATTTGGAGTTTGCAGATGAAGCAACGCTTACACGCGCCCTTGAGGGACGCATCTCCCTGTAGACGGTTTGTCCGCACAGCAGGGCGATCGGCTTTCGCCGCAGTTATTGTGATTCTCGCGGGAGCGGGCGGCTGCGGCCTTTTCGAAACGCGCACGCCCGAAAACCCTACTGCACCGAGCGGAGGATTCACCTCCGCCACTGAACCGCTGACGGTGATCACCAACCTGCAGCTTGCCGTGGAGCAGCGGGACGTTCCGAACTACGTCCTGTGCTTCTCGGACGGCGCTGCCGGCGTGCCGGCCTTTACGTTCGTGCCATCCTCGGAGGGAGCGGCGCAGTACGCCTCACTCTTTCAAAGTTGGACGATCACCTCTGAGCAGGAGTATTTCCAGAACCTGACGGTCCGGGTGAAAGCCACGTCCACTTCCAGTTTGGTGCTGACGCAGAAGTCACAGTTCTTCTCGAGCGATTCCGCCCAGCTCGAGTATGACTATATCCTGACCTTCGAACACACCGACCCATCCTTTCCGACGATCGCGCGCGGGAATCTCCGGTTCACACTCGGGCGGAACGGGAACAATATCTGGTCAATTTACCGGTGGACCGATTTCAAGACGACGAACGACACGACGTGGAGCGTGTTCAAGGGGAAATTCAGCAATTGAAGAAGAGCGGAGGCCGGCGGTCCGGCCCTGTTGCCGCAGCGCAGCTCTTCGCGCTGGCACTCTGCTCCGTCATTGCGGCAGGGTGCCTGAACCCCTTCGCTCCGGGACGTGACGATACGCCCGCGGCAGCTGCCTGCGATCAGCACACCATTGACGGCGTCTTTCAGTGTTTTCAGGCGGCCTACACATTCCGCGACACCACCATCTATGGGCAACTCCTTGACGCGCAATTCATTTTTGTGTATCGTGACTACACGCAGGGGATCGACATCACGTGGGGACGGGATGAAGAGATGCGGAGCACATACGGTCTCTTTCAGAATGCGCAGAAGCTGGACCTCATCTGGACCAACTATGTGTCCTCGACGTCCGATTCGACCTCGGTGGATGTCCTCCGCGGCTTCACTCTTACGGTTGTCTTCAACCCCAGCGACATCGAGCAGGTGGACGGGTATGCGAGTCTGACGCTCCAGCGCGACAGGGTGTCCGACCCCTGGAAGATCTTCCGCTGGCGCGACCAGTCCAATTTCTAATCCGACCTTATGAGCATCTCCTATACGTTGCGCGAGAGTTTCTCCGGATTCCGCCGGGCAAAGATCTCTTCTCTCCTTTCGATCATCACGGTGTGCATCTCCCTGCTTTTGCTGGGCTCATTCGTGGCAATCACCGTCAATGCAGGACGGCTGGTGGATGCCCTGCGCGCCCGGCTTGAGATGGAGGCATTCCTTGTGGAACCCGCGACGGAAGGAGAGATCGATTCGCTCGTCACTGCTGTCTCTTCCTTGCGCGGCGTGGAGAATGTTCTGTTCATCTCGAAGGACGATGCAGTCCGCATTTTCAAGCAGGAATTTGGGGAAGATATCACAACGGTCCTTGACTTCAACCCCCTCCCCCCCTCGTTGAAAATCACCCTCACCCCTCAGTACCGTACATCGACGGGAACGCAGGAAGTCTACGACCGACTCGTCGCCATGCGGGGGATCGAGAGCGTCGTGTACCGGAAAGCACTTCTGGAACTCATCGACAAACGGGCAGCAGGATTAAACAAAGTCATGCTGACACTGGGACTCATTATCAGTCTCTCGGCCATCTTTCTCGTCTCCAACACCATCCGCCTGGCAATCCGCGCGAAACAATCGCTCATCCAGACCATGGAACTGGTGGGTGCAACGAGGGGATTCATACGGCT
Source organism: Ignavibacteriota bacterium (assembly GCA_003162635.1). GTDB lineage: Bacteria > Bacteroidota > Ignavibacteria > UBA10030 > UBA6906 > Fen-1260. The sequence continues at coordinate 37,854 of PMNE01000014.1, read as the reverse complement.
TCCCTTCCTGCTCGAGGGGTCGGTGCAGGGTTTGTGCGGCGGCCTTCTCGCCGCCGCTCTCCTCGCCGGCCTTTTGGGGTACGGTGCCCGGCTCGTCTCCGCTGAGTTCGCTCCGTACCTCCGCATGGCTCCGGCGTTCTACGGCGGTCTGGTGTGCGCAGGGATCCTTCTGGGATTTGCCGGAAGCATCATCTCCGTCGTCCGTTTCGTCCGGCCCGTGGCGGCACACTGAGCAATCCTTTCTGCAGTCAGCAACGGAGCCATTGCACCACACCTCATTCTTTCGTAAATTTGTGCCCACCATGTCCGAAGAAATCCTCCGGTACGTCACTGGAAATACACCATGGGTAAAGAAACCTCGCTGATCACCTCCTCTGTCGGGCAGAAGCTGCTGATGGCTCTTTCGGGCTTCTTCCTGTGCAGTTTCCTGCTGCTGCATCTCACCATCAACCTGTTCCTCTTCGGGCGCGATGGCGGAGCGACGTTTGACACGTATGCCGAGTTCATGGCGACATACCCCCTCATCCGCCCCCTGGAGATCGTGCTCTTTGCCGGATTTCTCCTCCATGCGTTCGTGGGGACAGTTCTCTGGGTGGCAAACAGGCGCGCGCGTCCCGTCCGCTATGCGGTGACCAAGCCAGGAGAGACCAGCACCCTCGCGTCGCGGGTGGCGTTCATCACCGGCGCGTTTGTCTTCGTCTTTCTCGTTGTCCATGTCAATACCTTCTTTGTCACGTCCCGGTTCTTCCCGACGGGGGCGACCATGTTCCATATGGTCCGCGATGCGTTCCGCAATCCCTGGTACGATGCCTTTTACATCGCGGCCCTCGGATTCCTCGGTTATCATCTGAAGCACGGATTCGCATCTGCGTTCCAGACGCTGGGACTGCGAAACACCCGGTACGAAAATCTGATCGATGCGGTCAGCGTGATCTTCTGGCTTCTCATCCCGGTCTGCTTCGCGGCCATTCCGCTCTATTTCCTCTGGCTCTCTTAACTGAGGGGAATCCCCACCATGATTCTCGACTCCAAAATCCCTGACGGACCCATTGAAAAGAAATGGGATAATCACCGTTTCCACATGAAACTGGTGAACCCTGCAAACAAACGGAAGTACCACGTGATTGTGGTCGGGACGGGGCTCGCGGGCGCATCGGCCGCCGCTTCCCTTGCGGAGCTTGGCTACCAGGTGACCACCCTCTCCTATCATGAATCGCCCCGCCGCGCCCACAGCATCGCGGCACAGGGAGGAATCAATGCACCGAAAAACTACCCGAACGACGGGGACAGTGTTTTCCGGCTTTTCTACGACACGGTCAAGGGAGGCGATTACCGGTCCCGCGAGGCAAACGTGTACCGGCTTGCCCAGGTCAGCGGCGCAATCATCGATCAATGCGTGGCGCAAGGGGTCCCTTTCGCCCGGGAGTATGGCGGAATGCTGGACAACCGCTCCTTTGGAGGGGCACAGGTGTCGCGGACTTTCTATGCACGGGGCCAAACGGGGCAGCAGCTCCTTCTCGGCGCCTATTCCGCCCTCATCCGGCAAATGGGGACGGGTGCGGTACGGTTCTTCGAGCGCCGGGAGATGCTCGATCTCGTGGTCGTTGAGGGCCGTGCCCGCGGCGTCGTAGCGCGCAATCTCACGACAGGAACTCTTGAATCGTTCCTCGGCGATGCCGTACTCCTTGCCACGGGAGGGTACAGCAACGCATTCTTCCTTTCCACCAACGCGATGATGTGCAACGCGACGGCAACGTGGCGCGCACACAAACGGGGGGCACTCTTCGCCAACCCCTGCTTCACACAGATCCATCCCACATGTATTCCGGTGTCCAGCGGGCATCAGTCGAAACTCACATTAATGAGCGAGAGCCTGCGCAACGACGGGCGCATCTGGGTGCCGAAGAAAAAAGGAGACGACCGGGCACCAAACAGTATTCCCGAAGATGAACGGGACTATTACCTTGAGCGGTTGTACCCTTCGTTCGGCAACCTTGTCCCGCGCGATGTTGCCTCGCGCCGTGCGAAGGAAATGTGCGACAAGGGCCACGGAGTGGGATCGACCCGTCTGGCGGTCTATCTCGATTTTGCCGATACCATCGAACGCCATGGCAAGGCATGGGTGGAGGAGAAATACGGAAACCTCTTCGACATGTACAAACAGATCACCGGAGAGGACGGGTATGGAACGCCCATGCGCATATACCCTGCCGTCCATTACACCATGGGAGGCCTGTGGGTTGACTACAACCTCATGAGCACGATCCCGGGTCTCTTTGTTCTCGGTGAGGCAAACTTCTCCGACCACGGCGCGAACCGGCTTGGTGCAAGCGCGCTGATGCAGGGACTCGCCGATGGATACTTCATCATCCCATACACGATCGGCGATTATCTCGCATCCACGTCATTCCCCAAAATCGAGGAGTCGCATCCGGCCGTGCAGAAAGCCGAAGCGGGAATTGCCGCACTGACGCAGAAGCTGATGGATGTGCAAGGGAGCACCCCCGTCGACGTATTGCACAAAGAACTTGGGAAGATTCTGTGGGAGCACTGCGGGATGACGAGAAACAAGGCCGGGCTTGAAGAGGCGCTGAAGCTCATCCCTGCGCTTCGCGAGCGGTTCTGGAAGGACGTGAAGATCACGGGAACGCCTGACGGGTTCAACCAGGAACTGGAGAAGGCTCACCGGGTTGTCGATTTCCTCGAATTGGGAGAGCTGATGGTCCGTGATGCCCTGCACAGAAATGAATCGTGCGGCGGGCACTTTCGCGAGGAGAGCCAGACGCCGGAGGGAGAGGCCAAACGGAACGACGCAAAGTTCTCCTATGTCGCCGCGTGGGAATATGCGGGCACCGGGGCAAAACCCAAGCTCCACAAGGAGCCGTTGGCGTTCGAATACGTAAAACCGAGTCAACGCAGCTACAAGTGAGGAGTGACACCAATGTCAGGAACAATGACCATCTCGCTGAAGGTCTGGCGGCAACGTGACAGCGATTCCGAAGGGCGGTTCGTCGACTATGTCCTGTCCGACGTTTCTCCCGACATGTCGTTCCTCGAAATGCTCGACCTGTTGAATCTCGAACTCGTCCGCAAAGGGGATGATGCCATCGCATTCGACCATGACTGCCGGGAAGGGATCTGCGGTACGTGCTCGCTCTATATCAACGGGCGCGCACACGGTCCATTGAAGGGCGTCACGGCCTGCCAGCTTCACATGAGAACTTTCCATGACGGCGAGAGCATCACCGTCGAACCGTGGCGGGCAAAACCGTTTCCTATCATCAAGGATCTCGTGGTCGACCGTTCGGCTTTCGACCGCATTATGGCTGCAGGAGGATTCGTCTCTGTCCACACCGGCGGCGCCCCCGACGCCAATACCATCCTCATCGCGAAGGAAACGGCCGAAGAGGCAATGGATGCAGCCGCCTGCATCGGCTGCGGCGCCTGCGTTGCCGCCTGCAAGAATGGATCGGCAATGTTGTTTGTCGCCGCCAAAGTGTCGCAACTTGCCCTGCTGCCGCAGGGACAGGCGGAGCGGAAGGCGCGCGTCGAAGCCATGCTCGCACAGATGGACGCCGAAGGTTTCGGCGCATGCTCCAACACCTACGCCTGCGAGGCGGAATGTCCCAAACAGATCTCCGTTTCCCACATCGCGCGTTTGAACAGAGAATATCTCAGGGCCAAGCTTGCATGAGCCACGCATTGCTTCCGGGTCCGGCCGTACCGCACCGTGGCTGCGAATGATGAAGGCAATCCGCCTGCCGTCCTCGTGGGGCATGATCGCCGTTGCAGCGCTTCTTGCTGCGACGACAATCGCCATCCGCGTTTGGTTCTGGCAAAGCGCAGGCGAGACCCTGGAAGATTCCCTGATCACGCTCCGGTATGCCGAGAACATCGCCGACGGGAGGGGATTCACCTACAACACGGGGGAGTATGTACTCGGCACGACGACTCCCCTCTGGACGCTCCTTCTGGCCTCGGCGCGGACGGCCGGCGTCACCGACCTGGCGCAAGCGGCAAAGGTGATCGGCATCGCCTGCGATGTTGGTACACTCCTTCTTCTCCTCCTCCTCCTCCGGAAAGACAATAGCTTCGCACCGCTCCTCTTCGCCGGTATCTTCGCAACGTCACCCTGGATCGTGCGCATCTGCGTGTCGGGAATGGAGACGCCCCTCCTTCTCCTCTCCATGTCCATTGCACTGCTGGGACTGCAGCGACGGAACAGCGCGTTCGCGCTCGGGTTGGCATTGACGCTCCTGACAAGAATCGACGGCATTCTCTTTGCGGGAATCATGCTCCTTTGGTCGCTCTTCCACGACTGGCGATGGACGGCCCGACAGACCGGGATTATGGTTCTTCTTTGTCTTCCCTGGATCGTTTTTGCTGCAGCAACGTTCGGCACGGTTCTACCACAGAGCTTCGAAGCAAAGAGAGCGGTGTATCATCTCGGGGTGGCGACTTCGGCACCGCCGTTTCTCAACGTCTTCACTCCTTTGGGGGAGACCGGAGTGTCCAAGCTCATCGTGAAGAGTCTCTGGACTCTCGTCGTGCTGGGCAGTCTGCTGATCCTCGTCATCCGGCGGGGGATATTCCTTCCCATCGCTGTGTTCTTCCTCATGTATACTGTCGCCTACATGATGTCGGGAACGCTGATCTTTGCCTGGTACATCGTCCCCGCCGTTTTCATTTCATCGATATGCGTTGCAGCGGCAACAGGGTGGGCGCTCGCAAGACTCAAGGAGCGGCAGCCGCGCATGTCCTCTCTGCTTCTCACCGGAGCGTTCCTCCTCTTTGTTTCCATCAATATTCTTGCGCTCGGGGGACGGATGCAACGATCCCGCGACGTGCAGGAGGTGGAAAACGGATTGCGCAAGGGAATCGGCGTCTGGTTGAAGGAGCACACCGAATCCGGGGCGAGTATCCTCCTCGAACCCATCGGCTATATCGGATACTATGCGGGCCCTGACAGGAAGATCATGGATGAGATCGGGCTGGTCACGCCGCGCATTGTCCCCTATCGACGCGCCGGCGCCGGCTGGTATGTCGCGGCACTCCAAGCGCTCGACCCCGACTACATCGTTCAGTACGCTGCAGCACTTGAACGGAACAGAAGTGAGGGAACGGAGGATCCCCTCTTTGTGAACGGGGACCAACGCGCCTGGTTTCGGGACCACTATGAAAGTGTCGCCCGCTTCCGTCTCTCGGGACAACATTTCCGGATTGAGGAGAAAGAAAAGGAATATGTCGTTCTGAGAAAAATCCATTCCTGAGGGATCGCCTGACCGCCGCCCCGAAAAAGAGGGGATGGGCCGACCCGATCATCCAACGGCGGGAGGCCGGACTTCCCCTCGCCTGATCGACAAATGCCTTCCAGATTCGCCGCCACTCTTGCCCGCGTCAGACAAATTTCCGATATTCCATGCCATGTTCACCAAACATCCCCTTCTCGCTGAACTCCTCATTGCACTTGTTCTCCTGCTTGCGATAAGTGTTCCGGTCCTCTCCTGGGGTTATGGCGGAGATCCGGACGCCTGGAGCGTGGCACGGAGCTCGCAATCCATCTGGGAGAGCGGAAGGTACACATCCTCACGACTTCCGGGTTACCCCCTGCACGAACTCCTGAACGCACCTCTGGTGGGCATGGGCGGCTGTGTGGCGTCCAATGCAGGGACGCTCCTGATCACCGTCGCGCTCGCTCTCGTGTGGCGCCGGATTGCCGTGCGCGAAGGACGACATCCCCGTTGGCTTTTCTTTTCTCTTGCTCTTGCCCCGCTGGTTCTTCCCAACGCTTCCGTGACGATGGACTATCTCTGGTCGCTCCTGTGCGTCGTTGCAGCCGTTGATGCCGCCCTCCGGAAGCGGGCACTCGTTGCCGGGGTGCTTGCCGGGTGCGCGGCAGGGTTTCGTCCGTCCAATCTTTCGATGGCGCTTCCGTTGATGGCAATTCTGTGGACGCAAGGGACGTCGAAGCGACCGTTATTCGTCTTTGCCGTCACGACAGCGGTGACATTCCTCACGGCCTTTCTTCCTGTTCTGATCACCTCTGGCGGACCCATCGACTGGTTGATCGCAACGAGCATCCAAATGAGCGACGTCCATCCGGCATTTGGGGACCGGATCATCGATTTCTCGTACCGGCTGGTGTACGCTCTTGGCCCCGGGGCATTCATGACCGGCGGCTTCATCCTGATTCGGCGAAAGACTGTTGTTGCGGATCGCCTTCGTCAACGGGATCCCATTCTCGTTGCTGCATCCGTGGCAATCCCTGTCGCCCTCCTCCAGTTCTTTCTCCTCCCGCTCGACCGCGCCTACCTCCTCCCGCTCATTCCCTTCCTCCTTCTCGCACTTGACCGGGTTGCGTCAGGCAAAGAGATGGTGATGCTCGCCTTCATGATCGTCAGCTTGAACATCCTGAACCCCGACCTCGTCGTTCACATGGGGAAGAAGTCGATTCCAGGCTTGAACATCCACGATGGGCGGATCCTGGAGAGCTGGAAAGAACGGAAAGAGAGGATGGATCTGGAGCGCCTTCGCGGGTTGCGGGACAGGGAAATAAGTCGTAGTTTTCGTTGATGAAAAAGATGCGACCCCTCGCAATTCTTGCCCAGGCATTCGTCTGTGTTCTTGTTCTGGCCGTCCCGGGATTTGGCCAGAATACCAGAGAAAACGCCGATTTCAAGCTCGCTGTAAACCTGTATAATGACGGACTCTACGATCTCGCCGCGGAACAGCTCCGGCAGTTCATTTCCTCCTTCCCTACGACCACGCAAGGAATCGACGCCCGCTTCACGCTCGGCCTCGCCCAAATGAAGCTGAAGAAGTACGAAGAGGCGCGGCTGACATTTCAGAATTTTGCCCTGACATTTCAGGAGAATCCCAAGGCGCCGGATGCCTGGTGGAATGTCGGCGACTGTTACGCGGCACTCGGCAACCCCCACGAGGCAGCCCTGGCTTTTGAAAGGGTCAAGGTGTTCCACCCCAAGAGTACCATCGCCCCCGATGCCCTGCTTCGGGCAAGCAGGTTCTTCCTTCTCGCGGGGGACCGGGAGAGCGGACGGAATACCTTGCGCGTCGTCCTGCAGGAGTACCCCTCAAGCAGCGCCGTCATCGGCGCAAGGACAGAGCTCGGAAAGCTCTACTTCGAAGATGGAAATCTCGTACAGGCGCAGAACGAATTGAAGCGCGTCATCGAAGGAGACCCATCCCCCGATGCACGCGCCGGAGCTCTTCTTGTGCTCGGGAGCATCTACCAGGCGCAGGGGAGAACGGCGCAGGCACGGGCGAACTACCAGGAGATCATCGCCACGTACAAATCCAGTTCCGCCCTTCAGGGAGCGTATCTGAACCTGGGCAAGATTCTCGCCGCAGGCGGCCGATACCCGGAGGCGCTGGAGAATTTCAAGAAAGGATTGAGCGCGAAGAGTGGGGAGGATTCTTCCCTCATCCGTGACGGCCTCATGGGATACGGAGACGCGCAGGCCGCGATGGGAGAGAATAGCGGCGCCATGGCATCGTACGAGAAGTGCATTGCTGCGGGACCACGTGACGATCGGACCACCACCGCACTCTGGAAACTTGCCGTGGTTGCTGCGCACGGGAAGGATTTTCGGCGGTCGAACGACGCATGCACCCGTCTGTTATCGGGAAATGCGCCGGACATCCTGCGGCGGCGCGCGCGCATACGCCTGGCGGGCAATGCGAAGGAACAATCGAATTTCGCTTCTGCCGTCCAGCAGTATGAATCGTTCGTCGAGGCCTACCCGGATGATCCTGCTGCGCCGGAGGTGCTCCTTCGGATCGGCGACATCTGCGCGCAGAACATCAAAGACGAACGAAAGGCCATTGCCACGTACGAATCTCTTGCCGGGCGCTTCCCCTCTTCCACGGTCGCCGATGAAGCTCTCCTCAACGCCGCCCGCTGCTCGGAGCGTCTCCGGGATTTCGACCATGCCCTGCAGGTCTATCGCACACTGATAACGGTTTCCCCCTCATCGGATGATCGTGGCAAAGCCGACGAGCGCATACGGACCATTGAGACGTTCGAAGCAAAGGACAAGGATGCGGGCCTCGAAAAGCTTGCTCTCCTTGTCGGGGACATGGTTGCGCAAAAGGACAGGGCGGGGCTCGCCTTCCGGCTCGGGGAGATTTATTTCACCGAATTGAAGAACTATGCCGCCGCTGCTGTGCAGTTTGGCGATGCGCTTGAGGCCGGCCTCGATGCCCCCCGGGCAGCCGATGCCATGTTTCACAAGGCGCAATGTTATGACTATATGAGTTGGAAAGACGGGAGATCCGCGCCGGAAGCGATACAGGCATACAGGTCGTTCCTTGCCACCGCGCCGGTGTCTCCCCGATCTGAGGAGGCGGCGCTCGCAATACTCCGCCTCAGCGCAACGAACCTGCATGACGCTTTCGCTGCTGCCGCCCCTCTTCTCGCGCCTTCTGCCGCATTTCCCCGGAGAGACGCTGTCACCCTGCTTCTTGGGACGTTGGAGCTGAAGGCCGACAGTCTTGCCCCGGCACTCGCGATGTTCACCGAGTCGGAACGGACAACGCGCGACTCCTCCATCGCTGAAGAGGCGGGTTTCCACCGATTCACGACACTCCTTGCACTCGGGTTGAAGGACAGTGCGCGAGCAGTCGGCGAGGCCTCTCTGATCGCCCATCCGGCGGGAGCGCACGCGGCGGAAACGACTTCCCGTCTCGCGGAGCTTGTTCGTGCAAAGGATCCTGCAAGGGCCGCCGTTCTCTACCGGCAATTGCTGGCGTCGTTCCCCACGACCCATGCAGCGCACGAAGCCTCACTGCCCCTTGCTGAAGCTCTCTCCGCTTCGGGCGACAACGCCGGGGCACTTGCCGTCTACACAGAGCTCTACCAGCGATCTCTCCAGGACCCCCTCACCGACGGGGCACCGGAAGGCACACTTCTCCTTGCGCTCGGGAAGGCCTGCCAGGCCGCGGGCAACATCAAGGACGCCAGGACATATCTCACAGCGGTCGCAGCATCCGGGGCCAACAAGCAGCGGGCCGGTGAGGCCTATGCAGCCCTCGGCGAGATCGCGAAGAACGAAGGGGAGCGCGATGTTGCAACAGCATTCTTCCGGGAGGCGGAGGCGCTTTCTCCGGGGACCACCGTCTCTCGGGAAGTTGCCGACCTGCTCTTCGGCAACGGCGATTACGCCGACGCCGTCCGGCAGTACGCCGCGCTCTCCGCCGCAGCCCAGAGCGACACCGATCGGCGCTACGATGATGCACAGACGATCGTGGCGTTGTTCCGGAGCGACGACCCCGCGGGTGCGGAACGGGGCACAGCCGGGTTCGCAAAGAAGTACCGCGATACCGAAAACGAACAGGCGCTCTTCGAACTCGAGAAAGGTTCGTACCATTTCCGCCGTGAGGAGTACGGCGAGGCCATGAAAGCCTTCCAGCGCGTGGCCGACAAGTTCGACGATGCGCCATCGGCGCCTGCATCCGTGTATTGGATTGCCAAGACCCTTGAGGCAACCGATCATCCCGCGGAGGCGATCCAGCAGCTTGAGACTCTCCTCCAGAAGCACCCCGATGCACCGATCATCCCCCGCGCGCATCTTGCCCTGGGCAACCTCCAATACGGAAAGGAGAAGTGGGACGAAGCGATCAAACACTATAAGATGGTCGTCGATGACCCCAACGCCGATCCCGACCTCCTCCCATCGGCAATGAGCAACCTGATCGAAACGTACGAAGGCGCCGGCGCATTCGATGGAGCATTGTCGCTGACGCGCAAGTACCTCGAGCTCTACCCCAACAGCGAAGATGCCCTTGACAAGAAGATCAAGATAGGGATTCTCTACGACCGCCTCGGGTATTACGATCAGGCGGTCCTCCAACTGCAGACGCTCCTTGACGAGGCAGGTAGCGATCTGGAAGGAGAGCTCCGTTATTACATCGCGGAGGCGAATTACAATAAAGGCGACTATCAGCAGGCGATCCTCGACTTCCTGAAAGTTCCCTACCTTGTGACGAAGAAGGGAAAGATCGACTGGACGGCCAACGCTCTCTACATGTCCGGACAGTCGTACGAAAAAATGGGACGATTCGACCAGGCGCTGACGATGTACCGGCAGATCGTGGATCGGACGGGAATCGACGAGTCGTTCAAGGCGGCAGCACGCAAGGAGATCGACCGCGTCAAAGCCATCGTCAAGAAGAAAACGGGATAAGCATGCTTGAAACACAGACCGACGCCATTATCGCGGCGCTCACGGAAAGAACGATCGGGACGGGGGAAGGGATCATGTTGCAGGACATCCTTTCCTCGGACATACCGCGCGGCATTAAGGCGTACATCCAGGCAGACACTCTTCAGGTCCTGGCCGATGAGCTCTTTGCGCAACCGCATTGTTCCCGGGTCGACCGGACTCTCCCCTCGACGGATCGTCTCACGCGCGCGTTTCTCCAGACCTTCGCGCGGACATACGTCTTCCCGCGGAGCGAGTATCTCATCGTTCTGGAGAACGCCGTCCATTTTCTTGAGAATTTCCTCTGCCGCCCCCAGTGGACCATGGAAAACTTCATCTTCGCGGAGACGGACCAGGTACCCGTGGAAACGATGGTCCGAAAGTTCGGCCATATGGCGGAGTATTCGTACTATCGGGAATTCGCCGAACGGATCGCCCGACGGCGTCGATGGGAGAACGTGGAGCGGCAGCAATTCCGGTCCCTCGTGGGATCCATCGATGAACAGATCATCATACAGCATAATGCACGCGAGCTGGCGCTTCTCGCGAAACCGATCTTCGATTTCGTGCTCTTGCGCGACACGCCTCCGGACGTCGCCATCCCGCTGAAACCCATCCTGATCTTCTTTGAAGACAAGAAGATGGACATCCTGCGGAATTACATCGAAAGCATCTGCAGGGTCCGCGACAAGGCCGATCTCACACTGGACGAGTTGACGACTCTGGTCGAGGATCTTTACCTCGGCCACAAGGAGGAATCCGTGGGCGTGGCCCCGCAGACGCAGATTCCGTCGCCTGCAGCGAATGAACAGGTCCCGGACGGCGCTTCCCCGGAGGAACAGCCGAAAGAGCCGGAACCGCTCCTCACCGGGTCCCTTCCACAACCCACCATTCAATGGGATCTCCCAACGCTCGGAGAGCCGCCCGCACCTCCGGCACGAGAGGAGGAACCGGCGAAGCCCGGACCGCCGCCGGATCATGCCATCGGCGGCAGGAATATTCCCCTCTCTCTCACGTTCGCCGGACTCGATCGTCCGCCCCTCCCTCCGCGGGACCCGGCCGATCTGAACGACATGATCCCGGACGATCTCCGCAGCCGGTTCATCAAGATGCTCTTCCGGAAGAGCGAGGAGGAGTATGACACCGCCATCACCACGCTCAACGATACAGGAACATGGGAAGATGCGGCGCTGTTCCTGAATAAGCTCTATCACACCAACGGCCTCGATCCTTTTGACGCGGATGTGGTGGAATTCACCGACGCGATCCATCGACGCTACCTGAACGATGAGGAAAACGAACAATGAAGTTCATCGACTCTGCAATCATCCAGGTGAAGGCCGGATCAGGCGGCGTCGGCTGCGTCAGCTTCCGCCGGGAAAAGTTCGTCCCCAAGGGGGGACCTGACGGGGGAACCGGCGGACGCGGCGGTTCAGTGATCATCCGGGCAAACCGCCATCTTGCCACGCTTCTCGACTATCAGTACCGAAAGATCTATAACGCCCCGCGGGGGGAACACGGACTCGGTGCCAGGAAAACGGGACACAGCGGCAAGGATGTCACTCTCGAGGTTCCTGTGGGGACGATCCTGCGTGTTGCCGGAGGCGGAGAGATCATCGCCGATATGATCGAACACGGCCAGGAGGTTGTGGCGGCGCGGGGGGGACGGGGAGGCAGGGGGAACGCGGAATTCGCCACGTCGACAAACCAGGCACCGCGCGAATTTGAACAGGGGGAGCACGGAGAAGAGCGGGAGCTTGAGCTTGAGTTGAAGCTGCTTGCCGACGTCGGTCTGGTCGGCTTTCCCAATGCAGGAAAATCAACACTCATTTCCGTCATATCTGCGGCGCGGCCGAAGATCGCCGACTACCCATTCACCACCCTTGTGCCCAACCTGGGGATTGTGCGCATCGACATGGGGAAGAGCTTTGTGGTGGCCGACATCCCGGGCCTCATCGAGGGGGCGCATGAAGGAAAAGGATTGGGCATACAGTTCCTGCGCCATATCGAACGGACCCACGTTCTCGTTTTCCTGCTTGATTGCACGCGTGAGGATCCGAAGGCCGACTATGCGGTGCTCGACAAGGAATTGATGTTGTTCAGCGAGGATCTGGCACGAAAACCCCGCATCGTCGCGCTCACGAAGATTGACACGCTTGATCCTTCCCAGATCAAGACCCTGAGCAAGCTGAAACTGGGAAAGACCGCGGTCTTCCCGATCTCTGCCGTATCCGGAGCGGGGATCGCGAAGATTGTCGCTGCGATGTGGAATGCAGTAGGGAGCCACAGGTGACCCACCGTGCGTAAAAGGTCGGCTCCCCCCCTCACACTGCGTCGGACGGTTTTCGTATCGGCCCTTCTCTTCGCGGGACTTGTGTGCGTGTCGCTCGCCGCCCTCTCTATCGGCAGCGTCTCCATCTCCTTGAGGGATGTGCTCGCATCACTGACCCTCGACCCTTCCGTCGCCGACGCCCAGAGGATGATCGTCCTTGAACTGCGGTTGCCGCGGGTCATCCTTGCCATCATCGTCGGCGCGGGACTCTCCGTGGCGGGACTTGTCTTCCAGGCCCTCCTTCGTAATCCCCTCGCTGAGCCGTATATCCTTGGCATCTCGAGCGGCGGCACCATGGGAGCCATCCTCGCCATGAGCCTTGCCGGCGGTGCGTCTGCTTTTGCGACTCCCCTGGCATCGTTTGCCGGATCCGCCGCAGTCATGCTCCTCGTCTACGCCGTTGCACGCAGACACGGCCGGCTGGATCCGTACACCCTTCTCCTCTCCGGCGTCATGATCGGCGCATTCTTCAATGCAGCCGTCCTGCTTGTCATCGCCATCGTCAACCAGGAATTGCGGAGCGCGTTCCTCTGGCTCATGGGAAACCTGAGCACCGCTACGCCGACAGCGGCGGTCATCGTCGGTCCGCCCGTTGTCATCGCCTGCACCCTGTTTTTGTGGCAAGCCAAGGCATTCAACCTGATCGCAACAGGCGAGGAAACTGCGATGCAACTGGGCGTCAACGTCGCCGCGGTGAAGAAATTCGCCTATCTCCTTGCCTCATTTGTCACGGGATTGGTCGTTTCCGTAAGCGGCGTCATCGGTTTCGTGGGCCTCATCATCCCGCACATGTGCCGGATGCTCTTTGGACCGGACCACCGGCTCCTCATCCCCGCTTCATTCCTTCTGGGAGGAACGTTTCTCGTAGGAGCGGATCTCATCGCCCGCACGGTGCTGGCGCCGACGGAGATCCCCGTTGGTGCGGTCACCGCCGCCATCGGCGCCCCCCTGTTCGTCTATCTGTTGAAGAGAAACTGACTCTGGGACACGCCTGCGCATCTCCCGGTCGACTCCCCTTGCATGAGTCGCGACTTCCCCCTATTTTGATGGTAATGCCTGCAACGGGCACACACATGGGTGCCCATTCTCCCCGATCGATCGCGGCGATTCGCATGGACCATTCCGGCAACCAAGGGATTCCGAAGCACGGGAGGCCCCGCGGCGTACGTTCCCACAAGTTCTCCGATGCCCCGTGATGAAGAAACCCGCACGCCCTCACTCGGGCGCAAAGCAACGCACAACGAGCTCCCCCCCGGATCGCACTCCCTCACCCATCGACGCCCTTGGCAGCCTCATCGGCAGCGACAAGCTGCTCGATCTTGTCCTGAATTCCGTCCGGGATCTCGTGGTGGTCCTTGATCGGACTGGCAAGAGGATTTACAACAGTCCGTCGTACCGGAGCATCCTCGGCGATCCTGCATCGCTCAAAGGCACCTCGTCGTTCGTCGAAATCCATCCCGACGATCGGGAACACATCGAGAAAGTCTTCCGCGAGACGATCCGCACAGGCGAAGGACAGAAAGCAACCTTCCGTTTCCTCCTCCCCGACGGGACCGTTCGATTCATCGAATCCCAGGGACACATCATCAGGGATGCAGAAGGAAAGATCTGCTTTGTCGTCGTCATCTCGAACGACATCACGACACAACAGCAAACCCGGAGCAAACTTGGCGAGAGTGAGGCCATGTTCCATGGCCTTGTTGAGCACTCCCTCGTCGGCGTTTTCATCGCGCAGGACGGCTACGTCAAATATGTCAATCCGCTCATCACGACACTCACCGGCTACAGGGCGGACGAGCTTATTGACAAGATCAAGCTGTTCGACATCTTGGACGACAACGGTGGGACGATCACGGAAGAGATTATCCGTCGCGGGCTCGAACAGTCGCTCCATGCTGCGTGGCAGGCAATCCGTCTTCGTCGGAAGGACGGCATCCTGATCGACCTCGAGGTCTCGGCGGCCCGGACGACCTACCAGGGGCAGCCGGCGATCATCGGGACACTGCTTGACGTCACCGAACGGAGGAGGAGCGAGACACTCCAGCTTGCGCTTTACAAGATCACGGAAAAGGCGAGTACGGTACGGGACATGAACGAATTGTACGCCGCCATCCATGCGACGTTGGGCGAAATGATGTATGTGCGGAATTTCTATATCGCGCTCTACGACGCCCAGACGCAGGATCTCAGCTTCCCGTACTTCGTTGATGAATTCGATCCTCCCCCTCCGCCCCACAAACTTGGACGGGGATTGACAGAATACGTCCTCCGGACGGGGAAACCCATCCTTGCCTCCCCCGAGGTCTTCCAGCACCTCGTCGATCAGGGTGAAGTCGTGCTCATCGGCGGTCCTTCCGTCGATTGGCTTGGCGTCCCGCTGATCCTTCATGACACCATCCACGGCGTCATTGTGGTGCAGAGCTACTCCGACGCCATCCGTTTTGGTCCGAAGGATATGGAATTCCTCACGTACATATCGCGCCATATCGCAGTGGCCATCGATAGGAAGCAGACGGAAGCTGCTCTGCGCGAAAGCGAGGAGAAGCACCGGACCATCATCGCAGGCATGAGCGACGGCATCGTTTTGCACGACGAGCAGGGAGATATTGTCAGCTGGAACGCGAGCGCGCTGCGCATCCTCGACCTGAGTCCCGAGGAAATCGCGCAGCTGCGGAGAAACAGCATGCTCGGCGATCTGACCCATGAAGACGGCTCACCCCTGGCCGCAAGCGAGGATCCTATCGCCCTCACATTGAGCACAGGGGCTCCCCACTCGGACCTTGTGGTGGGATTCCGCACCCGTTCCGGGCAACGGCGGTGGATTTCCGTGAATACCCGCCCGCTCCTTCGCTCCGCCGACGAACGTCCTTACGCAGTCGTGGCGAACATCACCGATATTACCCGCAGAAAGGAGGCAGAATACGCTCTCTACCGAAGCGAGAGAAGATTCCGGTCGATGGTCGAAGCGATACCGGACTGGCTATGGGAAACCGACGCCGACGGGCGATATACCTATGCAAGTCCGAAGGTGCGTGACCTCCTCGGATACGATCCGACGGAAGTCCTGGGAAGGCGGGCACGGGATTTCATGCACCCCGCGGATGTCCAGCGGGGGTCGATGCAGCTCTTGAGCTATATCTCGCGCAGCGAGCCCTATGCGGGCTTTGAGAACAGTTACACCCGCAAAGACGGGAGCACGGTGGTCATTGAGACCAGCGGACTCCCCATTTTTGATGAGCAGGGACATCTCAAAGGATACCGCGGCATCGACAGGGATGTGACACAGCGGAAGCATGAAGAAGGGGAACTTGCCCGGCTCAACATGGCGGTAGAACAGGCCGCGGAATCAATCGTGGTCACAGAGGCCGATGGGACCATTGTCTATGTGAACCCGGCGTTCGAGAAGGTCTCGGGCTACTCCCGCGCGGAGGCGCTGGGGAAGAATCCGCGCTTGATACGGAGCGGCGTGCACGACGACGCCTTTTACAAAGAGATGTGGGAAACGATCACCCGCGGAGAAGTCTGGTCGGGACACGTTACGAACAGGAAGAAAGACACCTCCCTGTATGAAGAACAGATGGTGATCTCGCCGGTGCGCGATGCCACGGGCGAGATTGTCAACTATGTGGCCGTCAAGCGGGATATGACCCAGGAAGTGGAGATGGAACGGCGGTTGAGGCAGACGCAGAAGATGGAAAGTCTGGGGCACCTTGCCGGAGGCATTGCGCACGACTTCAACAACGTCCTCGGTGTCATTCAGGGAGCGCTTTCGCTCCTCAAGCCGCGGTTAACGGATCCTTCCCTCGCCCGTTATGTGGAGGTTGGTGAGGGAGCCGTGGGACGGGGCGCCGATGTGGCCAAACGGCTGCTGACTTTTTCACGGGAAGGACAGCTGACCCTGCGCACAGTGACACTTGCGGAAGCAACCGAGGAATTAACCCGGGTGTTGGAACACACGATCGAGAAAACGATCGACATCGTTACCGAAATACCGCCGGACATCCCCAGCATCCTCGCTGATCCGGGACAGTTAGGGCAGGTCTTCCTCAACCTCTGCATCAACGGCCGCGATGCAATCCTCGAAGCGCGCCCCGAGGCGGGGACGGGGACCCTGACCATTGTCGCAGCGCTGGAGAATGGCGAAGCACTTCGGAAACGGTTCAAAGAGGCCGTCGCCCCTTCTTATGTGCGCATTTCCGTCATCGATAATGGAACAGGGATGACCGACCTCATCCGCAGCCGGGTGTTCGAGCCGTTTTTCACCACCAAGCCGGCGGGAAAGGGAACGGGCCTCGGCCTCGCAGTTGCTTATGGCATCGTGAAGAACCACCGCGGCTTCATCGATGTGGAGAGTGAACCGGGGAAGGGTTCGGCGTTTCACGTCTATATCCAGGCAAGCACGGCAGCACCGTCGGCGGGGAGCATCTCCGACGAGCGGCCCATTACCGGCGGCACGGAGACGATTCTCGTGGTAGAGGATGAGAAGGCACTCAGGGACCTGTTGGCGGAGCTTCTTGAGGGGAGCGGGTACCGGGTGCTCAAGGCGGCGGACGGCATAGAGGGACTGGCGGTGTACCGTGAGTACAGGAAGGAGATCGGCGTCGTCCTGACCGACATGGGCCTTCCCCGCATGTCGGGACAGGATCTTTTTGCACGAATCCGAGAACTCGATCCGGCGGCACCTATCGTTCTTGCCAGCGGGTACCTGGAACCCGGTCTGCGGTCTCATCTTTCGTCTGCGGGAGCAAAAGCGTTCATCCAGAAACCGTATCAGGCGCGCGATATACTTCGCATTATCCGCGAAGTTCTTGATCACCCGGAACACCAGACGGAGGGAAAGTCACCATGAAGCAGGAAGAGCACACTTCAGAGACGGAACGGCTTCTCCACCTCATTCTTGCCAACATCGACGACCTCGTCGCAGTCGTCGATCTCAACGGTAAACGCCTTTACAACAGTCCATCCTACGAGGGGATCTTCGGCTCGAGGGCGGGCCTTCGCGGCTCCGACTCGTTCGGAGAGATCCATCCCGACGATAAACAAAAAGTCAGACAGGTTTTTGACGAAACCGTCCGGACGGGCGTTGGACAACGCATCGTGTACCGGTTCGCCATGCCCGACGGTCGGATCCGCTTCATCGAGTCCCATGGAAACGTGGTGCGTGACGCGCAGGGGAATACCGATAAGGTGATCATCGTCGGGCGCGACATTACCGAACGGCGGCGGGCCGAGCAGGTGCTGATGGAAGCGGAGGAAAAATTCCGCACCATTGTGGAGCAATCCCTCGTGGGAGTGTACCTGCTGCAGGACGGGCGGTTCATCCACGTCAACCCGAAGTTCGCGCAGATCTTCGGCTATGACGCCTCCGAAATGATGGCGTCGCTGACAATGAAGGATCTCATCGCGGAGCGCGATGCCCGGGAGGTCATGGGCGAAATCGAGGCGCGATTGCTCGAGCGGGAAGGAACATTCCATCGCAGTTTCCGGGGAAAGCGACGGGATGGAACGAGCAACAATCTGGAATTGTACGGGACTGTGACGCTCTATGGTTCCAGACCATCGCTTCTTGGGACGCTCCTCGATGTCACGGAGAGAAAAACAATTGAGGAAGAGCGGGCCCGCCTCTTCTCCGCCGTGGAACAGTCCGCGGAATCAATCGTCATCACCGATGCGGCGGGTACCATCAGCTACGTCAATCCTTCCTTCGAAAGGGTCACGGGATACCCGAAGGAAGAGGCGATCGGACAGAACTCGCGGATCCTCAAGAGCGGGGAGCAAACGGATGAGTTTTACCGGGAATTGTGGTCGACGCTTCTGAGGGGCGAAGTGTGGGCGGGCCTGATCGTGAACAGGAAGAAGGACGGATCGACGTACCAGGAGGAAATGACGATCTCCCCCGTGCGGGATACGAGCGGGATGATCGTGAACTACGTTGCAGTCAAGAAGGACATCACAAGGGAACGCCTCATCGAGGAACAACTCCGCCAAGCGCAGAAAATGGAGAGTCTCCGCCAGATGGCGCGGGGCATGGCACACGATTTCAATAACATCATCAACGTCGTCCTCGGCACAATCACCCTCATGCGTTCACGCGGGGGGACGGATCCTACGATGGAAAAGTACATGACGATGGGAGAAGGAGCAGTCAAGCGCGGAATCGACATCGCCAAGAGACTTGTCATGTTTTCCCGCGAAGAGGAAACTCAACGCGCGCCGCTCGCGATCTCCGTGGTTCTCCGCGACCTTACCGAGTCCTTGAAGAGTGCCATCGAGGAAAATATACGCATCGAGACTGACGTTCCTCCCGACCTTCCCATGATGGAAGCGCATCAGGACAACCTTTTCCAGAGTCTGCTCACCCTGTGTCTCAATGCGAGGGATGCCATTCTTGCCGCTCATACCGCAGAAGGGAAGATCGCCATTGCCGCTTCCGTCGTCGATGGCAGGTCGATCCATGCGAAGTTCCCTGAGGCAACGGCACGGCAATATGTCAGAATCACCGTGAGCGACAACGGAACCGGCATGGCGGAAGAGATGCGGGTACGGATCTTCGAACCGTTTGTCACGACGGAGAAGCCGGAAGGGCACGGCCTTGGGCTCGCGATGGTGTACGGCGTCGTCAGAAACCATGACGGTTTCCTCGATGTCCAAAGCACGATCGGCGGAGGAACGACGTTCTCGCTTTTCCTGCCTGCAATGCATGTCGAGCAGGAAGAGCCGAGGCCCCCGGCATTCAGTACCGTCCCGGGAGGGAAGGAAACCATTCTCGTTGTTGAAGATGAAGAGGCACTGTTGTACCTCCTTCAGGAGGTGCTCACCTCCAAGGGCTACAAGGTGCTTACCGCCTCCGACGGCATGAAGGGGCTCGAGATATACAAAGAGCACCTGGCGGACATCGACTTGGTGGTCACCGACATGGGACTGCCGAAGCAGTCGGGGCACGACCTGTTCCTTGCGATACGGCAGGCGAACCCGCCGGCAAAGGTCATGCTGGCAAGCGGCTACCTGAGCCCTGCGTTGAAGTCCAAGCTCTTCGTCGCCGGTGCGAAGGCGTTTATCGCAAAGCCGTTCCAGATGAGCGATGTCCTCCGGAAGGTCAGGGAGGTTCTTGACCTTCCCACGTGAATTCGCTGATCGTATTGCGTTCCTCTCGCTTTCTCTGTAAATTGATCTATCGTGATACTTGGTCACCGTCCTGCGATCGACCGGCATGCGGTGTGCGGCGGAGAGGAACATTTTGCGTTTGAAGGTTCATGCACGCGATCAATGTTGACAACGTTTCTTTTGGATATGAACCGGCCGTCCCGGTTGTGCGAAATGTGTCGTTAACGGTGCAAGCAGGCGAATTCCTTACTTTCATAGGCCCGAACGGTTCCGGCAAGACCACCCTCCTTCGACTTCTCGACAGAATCCTTCTTCCTCAGCGGGGAACGATCATGCTCGACGGACTGCCTCTGACGCGTCTGGCGCGGGCCGCCATTGCACGTCGGATCGCTTTCGTCCCCCAGGACAGCGCGATCCAATTCCCGTTCAGCGTCGAGGATGTCGTCCTCATGGGACGCGCGCCCCACACCCGCGGGCTTGCGTTCGAGAAGCCGGCCGACAGAGAACGGGCGCGGGTGGTCATGGCTCTAACCGATATCACGCACCTTGCGGATCATGCCATCACCGACCTCTCGGGAGGGGAAAGACAGCGGGTGCTCATCGCGCGTGCCCTCGCTCAGGAACCGGGCATCATTCTCCTGGACGAGCCGAACGCGCATCTCGACATCGCGCACCAGATTGAAGTCTTCACCCTGCTGCAGCGTCTCAACAGAGATTCCCACCTGACCGTCGTGTCGGTATCGCACGATTTGAATCTCGCCGCCATCTTCAGCGAGAGGATTGCGATGATGGCGAATGGGACTCTCGTCGCCGTGGGAACGCCATCGGAAGTGCTTACGGAGAGCCGCATCAATGCCGTGTTCAAGACATCGGTGCTTGTCGACAGGCACCCGCTGCGCAACGCCCCGCGCATTTCCCTGCCGGGTTGATGTGCCGCCCATCAGCCATCGCAACGAAAGGAATAGCCGCCTGTGAGAAGACGAATCATCAGAGAGAAGGTCGTGCAGGCCCTGTACGCACACGAGATCAGCGGCGATTCCGTCGAGCACGTCATCGAAACCATCCTTCCCGGCCTCCGGTCCAATCCGGCCGCGTACGAATTTGCCAAGAAGCTCGTGGCACAGACGATCGATCACACGATGGACATCGACCGCGTCATCCGCGAGAAGGTGACCAATTGGGACTTCAAGCGGATAGCGATCCTAGACCGCGTCATTCTCCGCATGGGTATTTGCGAGCTTCTCTATTTTAGGGAAATCCCTCCCAAAGTCTCCATGAACGAGTCGATCGAGCTCGCCAAGCTCTTCAGCACCGCGCGCAGCGGCCAATTCGTGAACGGGATCCTCGACGCCGTTCTTGCCGACATGAAATCTGCGGGGGAATTGACGAAGGCCGGACGCGGATTATACGAAGGCGAAAACCGTGGACCGGCATCGGCCCGGAAGAAGCCAATCGGCGGGTAGCGCATGAGAGAGATGACCCGCACCGTTTGTCTCCCAACCATCCCGTAACACTCCATGCAGTCCCTTTCATCCCCTGCTCCTTCCGCACCCGCGCCGCCTCGCCATGAGGCACCGGCATCCCGCTGGCAGATTCTCGCATGGACCCTCTTCGACTTCGCCAACACGGCCTTCTCCGTCATTATCGTCACCGTTATCTACTCCCGCTACTTCACCCACACTGTCGCGGGGGGACGCCGCTGGCTCTGGGGACTTGCGGTCAGTCTTTCGATGATCTTCGCGGCCCTCCTCGCCCCGCCTCTGGGGGCAGCCGCGGATTTCTCCCGGAACAGGAAGCGATTTCTCCTCCTCTTTACGATTGTGTCGGTCATCGCTACCGCAATGATGTTTTTCGTTCGCGAAGGGATGGTCCTCACCGGCCTCCTCCTGTTCGTGGCCGCCAATATCGGGTTTGAAGGGGGACTGGTCTTTTACGACGCATTCCTGCCCGGCATTACATCGCGCAACTCCTATGGGCGCGTGTCGGGATACGGCTTCGCGATGGGATACGCCGGGGCACTCGCCGTCTTGTTGATTGTCAGGATGATGCTTCCCGACGCCGCCGACCCGCTCTATCTGTTCTACGTTCGTCTTTCCTTCGTCGTCGCCGCGGTATTCTTCATGTTTTTCTCGCTCCCCCTCTTCTTCTTCGTCCACGAACCTCCCCCCGCAGGCGAACGGCCTCCTTCGGTCCTCCGCGCGGGAATCGCAAAGTCGGCGGGCACGTTCCGGTCGCTGTTCATCAAACATGAACATCCTTCTCTTGCCCGATTTCTCATCGCGTTCTTTATTTATAACGACGGGATACTGACCGTCATCGCATTCGCCGCGATTTTTGCGGGGGAGGTCCTCCACATGAGCGATGCGGCTATCATCGTCTTTTTCGCCATCGTCCAAACGAGCGCCGTCGCGGGATCACTTGTCTTCGGTGTGATCACCGACGCCATCGGCCCAAAGAAGACCATCACCATCACGCTCTGCATCTGGATCGCCATCGCCATGGGCGCATATCTTGTGCAGACGGTCGGGCAGTTCTACATCGTCGCCTTCGCCGCCGGCATCGCCATCGGCTCTTCGCAATCTGCAAGCCGGAGTCTCATGGCCCTGCTGACGCCACGGACACAAGAGGCAGAGTTTTTCGGCTTCTACGACGGGCTTTGCGGCAAGGCCTCAGCCGTCGTGGGGCCGCTGGTCTACGGCATCGTCGCGGATCTCACCAACGAGCGGTTTGCCACCCTAGTGATCGGCGCATTCTTCCTTGCAGGCCTCATCCTGATGCAGGGGGTGAAGGAACCGGACCGGACAACGCCTGCCGGCACCGCACCCGGACGCTGATTTACTTTCCGCCGGAAGGTTCGTACATTTCAAGGATAGAGACCCGGGGAGAGATCCCCGCTTTTCACGAAACTCGGATGTACCGATGCTCTCAGGAACTCTTCTCCCTCTTTTCCTCTTCGTGACCCTCGCGCCGGCATACCGGCAGGCGGAGGAAATAGCCGTACGGGGGGAAATTGCGGGTGATACTGTGTGGACCGGGGGAGAGGCGGAAGTCCGCCTCACGCTCGTCCCTCCCCCCGGAATCCATATTCCGGACGAACCCCTTCCCGAAGTGAGGTTCGACTCGGCTTCCTACGCTGAAACCGAAGGGAGCCCGACGCTTGACAGGCATGCCGGGGAGGCGGCCGGCACGGGGGCAATCATCGTCAGGCAAACCATTGCCGTCAGAAAAGAGACCCCCAGAGGCCGACAGGCCCTCCACGCCACCCTCGTGTACTACTACTGTTCGGATGCCGAAGGATGGTGCGTGCGGGCAACGAAGAGAATCGATTTCCCCATGATGGTCGCCCGGTAGCACCATGGCAGCATTCTTCATATCTGACGCGCATCTCGGACTAGGACCGCGCAGCGTCGAGAAGCAAAAGGAGAACCGGCTCCTTGCTTTCTTCGATCATATCTTCCCTTCCACAGAAGAGCTGTTCATCCTCGGCGATCTCTTCGATTTCTGGTTTGATTACGCAACGGTGATCCCCCGGGGGTTCCACCGGACACTCGCCGCCTTGCAACGATTCACGGACGCCGGGAAGCCGATCCAATACCTCGTGGGCAATCACGATTGCTGGATGGGAGACTTTTTCGAGACGGAGATCGGCGTCGTACTTCACCGCGCACCGTTCGAAGAGGTTGTTCAGGGAAAACGCATCCTCCTCCATCACGGCGACGGGCTCGCGGAGAACGATCGGGGGTACCGACTCGTGAAGCCGGTCCTGCGCAACCCGCTGGCTGTTCGTGCGTATCGATGGCTTCATCCCGACATCGGCGTGCGTCTGGCGCGCGGCACATCCCGTTCCAGCAGGGAGTACACGACGCAGAAGCACTACGGCGAAGAGGAGGGAATGATCCGCTATGCGCGCGAGGCGATCGATCACGGCTGCAATATTGTCGTCATGGGACACAGGCACATTCCGACGCGCATCACGGTGGGGAATGGCATCTACATCAACCTCGGCGATTGGATAACACACAATTCGTATGCCGAGATGACGGGAGGAATGATCGATGTGAAGTCCTGGCACCTGCCGTCATGATGGCGGTTGCAGAGATCATGCTCTTGGTGCGGGACGACATCGCGGGGATCAGAAAATGAACGATATCATGAAGCAAGGTCGGGAGACACGTCATGGCTGAGGAACAGAACGGGGACAAATACTCATCCGAGGAAATGAAAAAATATTTCAGTGACCCGACGTACCGGAAAAAGAACCAGCGCCGGCGAAGGTCCTTCCGTCTTTCGAGGAAATCAACCGTCATCCTCGCCATCGCCATCGTGTTCCTGTCCGCTTCATGGATCTACGTGGACTATCTTCTCTCGGGCCTTCCGTCACTGGAGCGGATTGAGAACCCGAAACCGGAGCTGGCCACAACGGTCTTCTCGTCCGACGGCGAGGTCCTCGATCGCTTCTACATCAAGAATCGCTCACACCTCGCGCTCGCAGACATTCCCCGCTCGGTGGTCAACGCCTTGCTCGCCACAGAAGACAAGGATTTCTACAGTCACTGGGGAGTCGATCTTGTCCGCTTCATGAAGGCCATGGTCAAGAACGTGTTTGCCTTTCGGCTGAAGGAGGGAGCGAGCACCATTACCCAACAGCTATCCCGAAACCTCTATCTTGGGCATGCCGATAGGAACATCTTCGACAGCATCACGAGGAAGATCCGGGAGTTCATGACGGCTGTGCAGATCGAGAAGACATTCACCAAGGATGAAATCCTCGAGTTTTATCTGAACGTCGTCTATTTCGGCAAAGGCGCATATGGCGTCGCCGCGGGATCCCAGGTTTATTTCGGCAAGGACCCTGCCGATCTGTCGCTGGGTGAAATCGCAACGCTCATTGCCGTCCTGAAAGGCCCCGGGTATTACGATCCCGCAGGGAAGCATCCCGAGCGGGCGCTTTCACGGCGAAACACTGTGATCTCCCAGATGTTGAAGTACGGATACATCACCGAGCAGCAGGCGGACGAAGCGAAGAACGAACCGATTCAGTTGAAATCGGCGGACGAATTCAGTTTTGCCGGCATTGCACCTCATTTCGTCGAATACATCCGCCAACAGCTTCTCCAGAAGGCGGAGAAATACGGTTTCGACATCTACCGTGATGGAATCTCCGTCTACACGACGCTCGACAGCCGCATGCAGCGGCATGCCAACAGGGCGGTGGAGGAGCACCTCGCTGAGTACCAGAAGCTGTTCGACAAGGAGTGGAACTGGAGCAAGGAACCGGATGCCCTGGCGCGCGTGATCGAGTATACCATCAAGAATTCGCCCGAGTACAGGAAGGCGGAGTCCGCGACGGCTCGTGACAGCGTGTACGCGGCGCTCCGGTCGGATCGCGCGTGGGTCGATTCGACGAAACGCGTGGCGCAGAATATCGAGACGGGGTTTGTCGCCCTCGATCCCAAAAGCGGCGGCATTCTGGCTATGGTCGGCGGATCAAATTTCAAGAACTTCAAGTACGGTCTGAACCACGTCACACAAATCCGGCGGCAGGTGGGATCCGCGTTCAAGCCCTTCGTGTACACGGTGGCCATCGACAACGGCTATGCGCCGAGCTTTGAGATCCAGAACCAGCCTGTGATGGTCATGATGGAAGACGGGAAGAGCTGGAGGCCCTCGAATTCCGACGGAGAGTTCGGCGGAAAAGCAACCATCAGGGAAGCGATCAAAAGGTCGATCAACCTTGTTGCGGTGAGAGCGATCATGGAGATCGCCCCGGTGAACCAGGTCATCGACTATGCCAGACGGATGGGGATCTCTTCGCCGCTCCCTCCGTATGCCTCCCTGGCCCTCGGCGTGGGCGACATCTCACCGCTTGAGATGGCATCGGCGTTCGGCGTCTTCCCTAATCACGGGGTCGCCGTCGAACCCATTGCCATCCTCAAGATCGAGGACAAGGACGGAACCACTTTGGAGGAGAATTTCCCCAGGCGCCGGGAGGTCTTCAGCGATCAAACTGCGTTCATCATGACATCAATGCTCGAGGGCGTGGTCAACGGCGGCACGGGGAGTCACGTCCGCGATTTCTTCCAGCTTCCTGCCGCGGGAAAGACCGGAACGACGCAGGAATTTGCCGATGCCTGGTTCGTCGGGTACACTCCCCAGATTTCCGCCGCGGCCTGGGTGGGCTTCGACAACGAGAGCGTTCATTTCAAGACGTGGGACGGCCAGGGCGGCCGCGCGGCAGCTCCCATCTGGGGACGGTTCATGAAGTACGTGTACGACGATCCTTCACTTGCGATGCCGCTGGAGTACTTTGAAAAGCCGGACGGGGTGTTCCAGGAAAAGATCTGCTCCGAGACAAAGAAACTCGCCACAGAGTATTGTCCGACGACGGAAACAGAGTACTTCACAGAGAGGACACGCCCCGGAAAATGCGATAAGCACTCGACGTCGAAATGGAGAGAAGGGGAAGAAGGGGTGGGAACGATAAGCTTCTGAGGCGAAAACTCCCCCGCATGTGCCAAAGGGGGGCACCACTGCTCCCCTCCCGGCTCATGCACAGGAACGTTCTCCGAAGACGAACGGGAACGCGAATCAACCCGCCGCTACTCTGCGCTCAATTCCCGATCGAAAATATCATTGGAGTCGCCACTCTCCGGGACGTACTTCTTCTCGGGCGGCTTCTTCGTGCTGAGGATGATAAGTGGTATTGCCACCAACGCGGCAACCGCTGCGACCTTCCATATCCTGATCATCGGAATACCTGTGGAAACATTGGCCAGGAACATCAACCGGTTCCTCCGGGAAATGTGCTAACTGGTTGTTTGATAGTAAGAAAAACCCGGTTCACCGCCTGTGACACACCGCACACAAAGCCGCTTGCTTCCAAGGAACGACCGCGTTACATTGAAGCATATCGAGGGAACGAGATGCAGCCCATTGAGGATGACAAGTATTTCCTGACCTTTAAGGAAAGGGTGTACACAAAGCTGACCGAATCGGACAAAACAGTGATTCCCTCGTCCTGGTGGGAAACAGTCATCAAGCATTACTACATCAACGGGTATTCGGAAGAGCGCACCGTCCGCGCCATTCAGGAAACGATGCACAGATAGCCCATCCCGCTTTGCGGCAACGATCCCCGATCTTCGCTCATTGGTAACGTTCCAGCCGCCGCACGAAAGTGCGCCTCGTTCCCCCGGGAGCCTACTGTTTTCCCCACTCAGATCGCCATCGGCGCAATGCGATGCGGGGCCGCGCACGACAATGAAACGAGGATATCCCGTGTCCACACAAGGCCGGCCCCCGGTTGTCACTACCCCGCTCGATCCCGTCGAACAATACGTTCCTCTCTTGTTCAGGATCGGCGTGTACGCTTTCCTCACCGTTTTTCTCTTCCAGGCGATAGATACGTTTGCCCGGTACATTCCCGGCAATCGCGGGAACGCACTCCTTTGGATCGTTCGCACGTTCACCTTTCTCCCCCTGCACGAAGGGGGGCACTTCCTCTTCCGCTTCTTCGGCAGGACGCTCTACGTTCTGGGAGGTTCGTTCTGGCAGATCATGTTTCCCTTCCTCTGGTTTGTCATCGCTGTAAAGCAACGTTCGCAGGTCGCTCCCTTCCCCCTCTTCTGGACCGGCGAGAACATGATGGACGTGAGCCTGTACATGCGTGATGCTCCGGTCCGCTTTCTGCCGTTGCTCGGAGGGGACAAAGTCGGCCACGATTGGCACGAGTTGTTGTCGGAGTGGGACATGATGGACTCTGCGGACACGCTGGCGGATCTCTTCTACTACGGAGGATTGATCATCAGTATCGCCGCCATCGTTGCGGGCGTGGCCTGGGCGGTGGCGGTCTTCCTCCGATCCTTCCGCCCTCCCTCTGCGTTTCAGCCGCTGTTGACAAACGACGAAAAACCTCTTACACGTGGACCCTACAAGCGGCAGGATGATGCAGAGTTTCCAGTATAGCTTCGGACCATCTCCATGGAGGAACAGGAATGCACAGAAGGGAAACCGGAGGGAACGGGAAAGCCGAGACCCGTAATCTCCGGCGCTCACAGAGTACCCTGTCAGAATACGAAGGGAATGAATCTTTTTGTCCGGGCCATGTAAGCGGCGTACGGAGGACCGAAAAAGCGGAGGCACTCCTGCTCATCGGCCATCGATGTCGCTAGAAGGAGCACGCTCGCTGCGATCCCAAGCAGAGTGCCAATCCAGGAAGGATCCTTGAAGAACACTCCCCACGTCAATAGGAGGAGTGAGCCATAGAGTGGATGACGGATGTAGGCATAGAGGCCGCTCGTCACGAGATGTTCCGTTTTTTCGAATCCCATCAGCGTCGGATCTTCCCGAAGAGCATGGTGGCCGCCCATGCGGCGCAGGAGGCGAAACCCTTCAGCGGCAAGAATGAGAGAGAGGACCAGGAGGACCCATGAAATATCCTGGTACCAGGAGAGCGGATCCGTGAACCATGCATCCGCATTCAGAAAGATCAAGACGAGGAGTGCTTCCCACGCAAAGAAGCGATAGAATCCGTGGGATCCCACCTTCCGAAGAGCACGGCGGGACAAATAAACGAGGAGCAGTGTGAAGAAGCAAAATCCGATCAGCGTAAACATGAATGCGGTTTCGACATTGTTCTTTGGTGCAAGCAGAGGCGCATTGGCAAAGCCGGATCAACCAAAACGTGTGGACAGATGGTTTGAAATCAACGCACGACGCAGACATGAGAAATATCGGTGAGAGTATTGACAAGATCAACACAGTGGTGATTGATTTTCCGCCGGATTCTGCCTATCTTTGCTTTATTGTGGGTTGATGAGCCGCAGAGAAGTGTGGTATATGCCCGGATGGCGAAATTGGCAGACCTGCCTGCCGGCAGGCAGGCGCGCTAGCTTTAGGTAGGAGAGATGGCTTGGAGTGTTTACGCTATTCATAGCTTGGTGAGGAATTACGTTTATGTGGGCCTCACCTCAGATTTGCCCAATCGTATTGCCAGGCACAACGCAGGGAGGGAACGAACTACACGATCGTATCGTCCTTTTGCCGTGATTCACTCTGAGAGTTTCGAGACTCGTGGAGAGGCCAGGAAAGAGGAAGTGTATTTGAAGTCCGGTTGCGGAAGAGAATTCTTGAAAAATCTGATAGCTTCTCAGCGCAGCAGGATAAGCGGTACGCAGTCCGATTGAATCAGTAGCAGATCATCGCTGAGACTTATGTTGACGCCCGGATGGCGAAATTGGCAGACGCGCTAGCTTCAGGAGCTAGTGGCCGCAAGGTCGTGGGGGTTCAAGTCCCCCTTCGGNNACACTGCGGCGCTGCAAAACTTCAGATTTACCAATATATACTAAGTCCAAAACTAACACCACCACTCGTCAATGACCATCCTTTGGTTGTTCCAGAGACATCACTGTGTGTTGGTACATAGGTTAGATATAATGGTGAAGAGAGATCGGAGCTCGGGGCTGCCGAGCGCCATTGATATTGGATACCTTCGCTATATTCTGCACGTATGGAAAGCCATTGATTCGCAAACCATTCTACTCCGGCCACACCTGTTCCGCCAATTCCCCATTGACGAGAGTTCGATGTACTGACTGTTCGCACCCAATACCCATGCGTCTTGACTGCCGTAAGAGTTGAATTATCTGAGGAACTATTCGCATAACTGTATGAAACAGACGGTCCAAGTCCAAGATAGAAGTGGACTGGACCACTTGGATTCATATACCATAAGTATTGGAGAACGAATGAGACATTAGACGCATCCGCTGAACTGTTTTCCGGAACGGCTCCATAACTTGTATCTGCAACAAATCCGGAAGCTGTGTTATTCCCATTGCTCGTGCTGCCGCTGATCGTTATTCCTCCGCGAATCGCGCTCTTATCGGATAGTTGATATTTGAGTGCTATGGTAGTTCCTTGAAACGATGTGAGCGTGAAGTTTGCACCAATCCCGAATTGCAGTGCCCAAGCGCCTTGTTCCAGAGGCGTACGCTCCGACGATCCGTCTTGAGCTTGCGAATAGAAGTACGCTATCGTCGAAATTACGATGAGAAATATTAATCTTTTCCTATGTGTATACATTCTACCCTCCGTTATTTATGAGTGATTTAAAAATAGATCGAACCATGCTAAAATATTACACCTTCTATCATCGGCCATTTTGCCTCAGTGTTCGTTACATATTAAAAGGTTTTCCAAACATAGTACGCTTTATGCATCATCATGTCGTCGGCCATGAAATAATGAGAATTGTAAAGATATTTTCTTTTTACAATTTCCTTATTCTTCATACCTGAGAAATACAATTTATATGCCAATTATGAATTTGCGTCTTTATCGTATTATGAAGGACTTAACACTCTCCGGTGTACGAAAATAAGTACGGTTCAGTGCATCATAGTAGACATGTATTAAATGAACGGCAGCAAAAACCTACAATAGTTTAAGGATTACGTTTAGCATGGAAATTAAAAAGAGCCTTTTCAAAACAGAGATGAGGCTCTTTGAGTTTAACACCATGTACTATTCACAGAAAGAATACGAACTCTCTTTTGTATAAGAGTATTTGGGATAGAAGAGCATTTCGAATCCCCGCTGACTTCACACTGAGGAGAGAGTTTTCGTTCAGACCGCAAATGAAATACGAGTTTTCTTGGGAAATCCAAAAAAGATAATGGAAAGAACAGTTGAACCTATAAACAAAAAACTCTACATTACCATAACATCTATAGGTGATAGTCTGTAACCGCCTATACAAAACCTTACTAAATCGTAACATATTGCTTCGATTTTTTGACTTTTGAAGGTTACGGAAAAAGAAAAAATTTCGATTGTGATGTAAAATCGACGCCCGGATGGCGAAATTGCCTGCCCGCCGTCCTTTTGGCGGGGCAGACCTGCTTGCCTGCCGGCAGGCGCGCTAGCAAGAAACGAGATATCAGAGAAATAAAGACTACAAATTGCCCGGATGGCGAAATTGGCAGACGCGCTAGCTTCAGGAGCTAGTGATCGCAAGGTCATGGGGGTTCAAGTCCCCCTTCGGGCACGCAACGATTGTGGATGATGGATCGACAATCCACTCCCCCGCCCTCGTTTTTCCGACATCGGTTGCCCTGCGCAATAAGAAGAGCCCGGGAATTACCGTCAATTCCGCCCAGTTCTTCCCTCAAAACCTCATTTCTCCCCGCGTCAATCCAGGTTCTTTTGCCCTTCACACCCATTTGTTCTTTGGAGGGCCAAATACTATGGCTTTCTCTTTCTCCACAAACGAACCTCATAGTTCGGCAATGAGAACGGGGGATTCGCGCCCAGGCGGAACCATTCTTGTGATGCGTTGGTTTAGGGAGATGGTCGCTGCAACCGGGTTTGCTAACTCGGAGGAGTTGAAGTCGGCTATGGCAAAAGCAGACGTGAGTGGCCCGCCGGCATTCTGGTTCGGCGAAGACATCGAACATACTCCATACGACATTTACTGTTAACGCTATCAACGGACTCAAGAAAGCCATATCTGCAAGTCAAGTTCATTCTTCCTTGCGGATATATTCCATCAGTTTTAATAAGTTAATCCAACGTTCTCGGACGTTAGACGTAGGTTAGCTCCAGTCCGTTAGGCGTGCCGCATCGCCTTCTATGCGGTTTATTAAAAAAGGAGAAGCAAATGTCAATCATCACAGTGTTTAACCTGCCGACAATGAATACCGAGAAATACAACCAAACCATACGTGGTTTGGAGGCAGCAGGTCAGGGAAAACCAAAGGGGCGGCTGCACCATGTTGCCGCCCGCCAAGAAGACGGAAGTCT
This sequence comes from Ignavibacteriota bacterium, assembly GCA_003162635.1. Taxonomy (GTDB): domain Bacteria; phylum Bacteroidota; class Ignavibacteria; order UBA10030; family UBA6906; genus Fen-1260. The sequence goes on along the minus strand of PMNE01000014.1, from coordinate 6,396 downwards.
TATAGTGACGGATATTTGGGAATCGGCAGCGTTGCTTGAAGAGTTCGGCAAGACTTTGATACCGACTCTGAAAAAGAACGGAGTGACACCCGTCGAACCAAAGGTTTATCCTGTCCACAATGTGATTAAAGGATAAAGAGCCTGGGGTGACGAGCGATCATCCAGTACGCTCTGTGGCATCGATCAGATGTGACACGTATGATCTTTTATGCCCTTGGCCAGCAAGTTACGCAGCTGGTCAAGGGCGACATCGACACGGGTTACCACGAGGGCCAGTCTAATGCCCGCGGCTTGGCAAGCAGGGTGCATTTCGAGCAGTTGCAGGCTGGGGATCTTGTTCAGACAAAGAGACTCTTGCTTTTGAAGTAGTTCGTAGCACTTGACGACTGGTATCAGGTGGCACTATTTTAAGAGAAGCAATTTCTTCGTCTCCACAAAACTACCCGCCTGCAATCTATAAAAGTAGACTCCGCTCGCAAGATTTGAACCGTCTCCGCCTTTGGCGGAAAATTCAACGGTGTACGTTCCGGGTTCCTTCACCTCGTTCACCAGCGTTACCACCTCCCGGCCGAGGACGTCGTACACCTTGACAATTGTCAATTGACGATCGGCTATGGAAAATTGGATCTTTGTTGTAGGGTTGAAGGGATTGGGGTAATTGTCGTAAAGTTCAAACCCAACCGGGACATTCTGCGGCCTTACGGATGTTGCAACGGGGTTCAGCATGATCGGATAAGATTGAAGTTCAGTGGAATCCTTCATCGTGACGCTTAGCCGGTAATAGTACGGGGTTCCGACAGTTGTCGATGTGTCAATAAACACGGAATCTGTTGAGGCAACCTCCCCTATGACACCAAAACTGACGCTGTGAACCCCTGCTCTTCGTTCAATGACAATGCTGTCATCCTCAGTGTTCCTGTTGTGCCACTGGAGTCTCATAGCATGGTTGCCGGTTTCGCTTATTTTCATCCCGTTCGGCGATTGGGGATACATATGAATGAGAATATCCTTGATCTCGTTGAAGCCGCCGGTTATCCTGTTGTACACAGGAAACCATCCCCCATCATCCCAGGCAAAAGATGGCACGCCGTGACTCAGTGATTGATCCACCACCGTTCCGTACGCACACATCCGCGAATTATAGTCGGCGGTATCTATCACTCCGAATTCACCGAGAAGGACCGGAATGTTGTTCCGCTTTGACCACGCCGTGACCTGGTCGAACTTTGCTTTCGTAGCATTGATATCGGCGGCGCTTCCGTACCTTCCCGTGCCAATAAGACCGAATGGATAAGGGTCGTACGAATGGTAATACCCGATCAAGTACTTGTCGGAAGTGTCGGGAATGGCAGCAGTAACAAGCTCGTCGGAATTTGACCACATGTTACCTGAAAATGACACGATGCGCGACGGATTCGTTCGGCGGATTATTTTCAGAACCTGGGCATTCAGCGCATTGACGTTCGCCATAGTCATAGGGTACGGTTCATTGATGATTTCAAATATCAGACTGTCCGACTTGCTCTTAAAACGGGCGGCTATCTGGCTCCATATGCTGTCGAAGCGCGCAACATTCGCGGCGGTAAAGGAGTTCTTTATCCAGGTTTCATGGTGTGCGTTGATCGTAATAAACAGCCCGCGTTGGAGTCCCCAATCGACGACCTGTTCCACCCGGGCGAGCCATGCAGCGTCGATTGCGTAAGGAGATGTCGACGACGTGTGGCCGTCCCATGTTATCGGAATTCTGACGGCAGTGAAACCGGCGTTCTTGTAGTCGTCAAACGCGTGTTCCTGCAACGGTGGATTCCCCCACGCACCTTCGGTCGGCGGTTCCATGGTGTTTCCGATATTAATGCCTCGCGCCATCCCTTTGGCCGCGTCCTGTGGTGACAGTTGCGCCTTCCCACCGACTGCAAACCACAACACAAGAAGCACCGCTATACAACACCGTCTTTTCATACGAACCTTCCTTTTCTGTGCTGATGTCGTCACTTTACGATTTGCCGCCAGGGATCACTGAGCCACTCGGCACTTCCATAATGTGAAGAGGCATACGCCGCGAACCAAGGCACGATGCCCCGCTTATACACGGCCCGCTCGATCCATGGGTTGGACGGCGGCCACATGTGTACGCTGCCGGTCGAGCCACAGAGCGACCACGGCAAAGACAACATATGCGACAAGCGCGGTTATTGCAGCGGCGCCGGGGGAGGGTGGTGGTGGGCCGAAGAAGACGTAACACTGAATGGCCAGCATAAGGACCCCGAAGAGGGGCGGGCCAAAGCGACCGACGGCATTGATGGCGGTCGTCCGTCTGAGGTACATAGCCATTCCTCCGAACAGAAGGAGCGCTTCCAGAAAGAGGGCGATCGCCGGTAAGTTCCAGAGCCCCAGACCGACCTTCATCGTGTCATCGTACAACGGAAGGTCGGGCTTGTGCACGAGCAAGTCGAGAACCCAATGGGAGAACACTGCAAGGCCGATCCAGGTTGCAGCGCGCCATGATCGCACTCCAATCAGCGGTTTGCAGAGGACGGTCGCCACTACCGCCCAAATAGCCGCAGCTGCAAGGCTGTGGGTGTAAGGCATGTAGTAGAGATCCAGAGGATTCGAAGCAGTTATCCCCGGGACAATCCGAACCTTCTCGAGGCCGAGAAGAACCAGTATGGCCCAAGCGACGTCCACAATCTGGACGGCAATGAAGAATAGCCATAGTGGAGTTGCAGGCCGAACAGCTTTGATCGCGTAGGCAGGACCATAGTGTCCGATGAACATCGCAGACCTCGCTCGCTGTCTAGAGGTGCGGCCGAAAACCCCGGCCTGAATTTGTATGTGGCATGATGATTGCGTTATGTGTTGGACACACACGATGTCCAATAAAACCCGGTCTGGACGTGTTCAAGAAACGTGACGCACAAGAGTCGCTTCTCAATGCTTCGAACTGTTTCACTCAGGAATGTCGAATGTTTTTGAGTATCTTCCCATCACATTATCTCTCCTAAATGCTTATAATTGGACGAAATCATATTCAACACTTCATCCATTCGCCCGCTTAACATCATTCTTCCCATATACAAAGCATATCCTTTCACCTGGCTCCATTCCAGTTTGGGAGGCATGGCAAGGGCATCGGGATCCGTCCATATCGAAACCAAGACGGGACCATCCTGCTGAAACGCCTTCTCCAATTGTGACCGTACATCACCTGGCTCACGGATGGTGACACTGGACATTCCCACTGCTTCTGCAAGTTTTGCGAAATCCGGATTCAGCAAATCTGTTTCCAAGTCAGGAATTCCTGCTACTTCCATTTCCAGCCTTACCATCCCTAAAGATCGGTTGTTGAAAACAATAATCTTGACCGGCAATTTGTATTGAACGATGGTCATAAGATCGCCCATCATCATGGAGAGGCCACCGTCGCCGCAGAATGCAATGACTTGCTTGTCTGGACACGCAAGAGCCGCACCAATCGCCTGAGGCATTGCATTTGCCATTGACCCATGGTTGAACGATCCCAGCATTCTTCGTTTGCCAGTTCCATGAATGTACCGGGCAGCCCAGACACAACACATTCCCGTATCAACCGTGAATATCGCATCCTCGTCAGCCAGATCATTAATCACTGAAGCAACAAACTCAGGATGAATAGCGTTTGGCTTTCCGGGATCTCTTACATAGACCTGCAGTCTCTCTTTCACTTGCTTGTAAAACTCTAATTGCCGATTGAGAAATGTGGCATCATCCTTCGTTGCTATCAAGGGTAGAAGTGCCTGCAATGTCTCTTTCACATCTCCACAAAGCCCAAGGTCGAGTTTAGCTCTTCGTCCAAGGCTTTCAGGCTTGATATCGACTTGAACGATTTTATTCTTAACGGGCATGAAGGGTGTATAAGGAAAGTCCGTGCCTAGCAATACGAGCACATCACATTCGTGCATGCTATGATATGCTGATGGAACCCCCAATAATCCTGTGAGGCCCACTTCACAGGGATTAGCATACTGAATGGCCATTTTCGCTTTATAGGAATACGCCACCGGTGCCTTTAGCTTCTCGGCGAACCGGATAATTTCGCTATGTGCCCCAGCAGCTCCCAGACCGCAGAAAATAGTTACTTTCGTGTGCGAGTCTAACAATGCAGCCAACTGCAGGAGCTCGTCTTCCGATGGCCTGACAACGGGCTTGCTTCGGAAAAGACTTGTCGTAGTTTCCGCCGCTACTGCGGGTAGGTTGGTAATGTCACCCGGCAATCCAATAACAGCAACGCCTTTTTTATGCACAGCATACTGGAGAGCGGCCTGCAGCATGCGCGGGAATTGCGTTGTTGTATTTGCCACTTGGTTGTAGCAACTGCAATCAGCAAATAGTCTGAAGGTGTTTGTTTCCTGAAAGAAATCCATTCCAAATTCTTTTGTAGGGATGGTAGAGGCAATAGCTAATACAGAGGCCGACGAACGGTGCGCATCGTACAACCCGTTTATGAGGTGGACATGGCCGGGGCCACTGCTGCCGGCACAACATGCCAAGCCATTCAGTTGGGCCTCGGCTCCGGCTGCATACGCCGCTGTCTCTTCGTGCCGTACATGAATCCACTTTATCTTGCCGTTACGATGTACAGCCGCATTTATGTGATTGAGACTATCTCCTGTTACCGCATAGATCCGCTGGATACCTGCTTCAGCTAAGGTCTCCACCAGTTGGTCAGACACATTTTTCATAAATGGTTCCTACGAAACTCCAATTGTTGATAACCATTGAAACTTTATCTTTGGTATGCGTGCTCAGGGTTCCTATGCAATAAGATACGCTTCAGAAGTGATAGGGATTCTCAACACTTTTGATATCAGACAATTTGCTTCCGCATCTTTGGTGACCGCTACAAAATCTATAGCATTCATCCCGGATACAGACCCTGCAATAGAGAGATGAACACCTGTAATAGTGCTTCCTTCCATGAGTACCGTTGCCTCCGTATCCAAAGATCCAGGAACTATTCCTTTTTGAGTTAAGATTGAGGCAACAGCCATTGTGAAACATCCTGCGTGGGCAGCCGCAAGCAATTCTTCCGGGTTGGTCCCTTTTTCACTGTCTTCAAACCGAGTTTTGAAACTGTACTTTGCGTTCTCTAAGACAAGACTTTGGGTGGTCAATGTGCCCTTACCTTCTTTTAGGTTGCCGGCCCAGTGCGCTTTTCCTGTACGTTTCAAGGTGATTGTCCTTTCCTGACTGTTTTCGCGACAAATCGGGATATCCATCTCATGCCCGATTATCTTTGAGCATTTTCATATCTCCTGAAGACCTCCTGCCAGTTTACGAGATTCCAGAATGTATCTATAGAGTCAGCTCTTTTGTTCTGATATTTCAAATAATAAGCATGTTCCCACACATCGATTGTAAGCAGTGGAGTTCCTTTTCTTTCAGCTATGTCCATGAACGGATTATCTTGTTTGTCAACTGACTTTCACAATCTGCTTGCCAAGATTTTCTCCCGCAAACAGTCCGATGAAAGCCTTTGGGGCATTTTCCAAACCCTCGACAACATTTTCAGCGTACTTTAGCTTTTCTTCCTTTAGCCAGTCCGCCAATTGACGTATTCCCGCGTCAAACCGATCTTCGTAGTTATGCACAAGGAAGCCTTGCATAAGGGCACTGAACGTGAGCAAGCGGGGTTGGAGGCGAGGGCCAGTTGGAGTTTGCGCNNATCACCGCATCCGAAATGTCACCGCCGACATTATCAAAGTAGATGTCCACGCCACCCGGACACGCTTCCTTCAATGACTTCCTCAGATCCGGAACTGTTCTGTAATTGATGGCAGCATCAAATCCCAGTTCATCAACCAAGTATTTGGTTTTCTTATCGGACCCGGCTATGCCGACGACACGGCAACGGTGTATCTTGGCGATTTGCCCCACTACTGAACCTACCGCACCGGCGGCACCGGAAACAACGACCGTTTCACCTTGTTTCGGCTTTCCGATATCCAGTAGTCCAAAGTACGCGGTAAGACCGGGCATACCCAGCACTCCCAGTGCCGTGCTCACTGATGTAATTGCCGGATGTATCTTCCGCATTTCCTTCTCACTGGCTACGGAATACTCCTGCCAGCCGAGATTGCCGATGACAAGATCTCCCTTGACAAAGGCTGCCGATTTTGACTCAATGACCTCTCCAATACTCCCGCCGGTGAGAACTTCATTGAGCTGGAAGGGCGCCACATAGGACCGTCGATCATTCATCCTCCCCCTCATATAGGGATCCACGGAGAGATATCGTGTCCGCAGCAAAAGTTGTCCATTCGTCGGCTGAGGTATTGAGGAAGTAACTAACCGAAAGCAACTCTCATCCGGCATCCCTGCTGGTCTCTTGACGAAGAGGATTTGTCTGTTCCTTTGTTC
>PMNE01000023.1 GCA_003162635.1 Ignavibacteriota bacterium | reverse complement strand
CAGGATGAGAAAATCGGCCGGTACTCATTCGTCGGGATCAACCCCGAACTCCTCCTCCGCGGCAGGCGCGACGGTGTCGATGTCATTACACGGACGGGCCGGGAGAGCGCGGTGGGGAGTATCTTCGATGTTCTCGCACGATACACCGCGCGCTCTCTTCAGGCGCCCGCAGAAGGTGTCGAAGGATTCGCCGGCGGTTTCGTGGGATATGTCGGGTATCCCGCAGTCGGCCATCTCGAACGTCTCGATCTCCACCCCCCCGCAATGGACGAAGAGGATGAATCGATGTTCGGCCTCTTTGGATCCCTGCTCCGGTTCGACCATCGCCGGCACCGTGTCACCATCATGCACAATGTCTCCCTCGATGGCAAAAAACCTCTTCGGCAGGCATACGAAGACGGAAAGAAGGCGGTCGAAGCTCTCGAATTGAAACTGCGTCGGTCGGTCACCGCATCGCGCAAATTCACATGCGAGATCTCGACGGAGGAAGGGAGGAATGGACGTGAAGAATATTGCGCCGCCGTGGAGAAGGCCAAACGGTACATCGTCGAAGGCGACATATTCCAGGTCGTCCTTTCCCGCCGCATCCGCGTGCCGTATGAGGGGGACCTTTTTCCCGTGTACCGCGCTCTCCGCCTGATCAACCCATCGCCGTACCTGTTCTATATCGATATGGGAGATACGCAGCTTGCAGGATCCTCTCCGGAGGTGCTTGTCCGCGTGATCGGAGGAACGGTGGAAGTCCTTCCGATCGCCGGGACCCGGCCCCGGGGGAAAGACGAGGAGGACGATCGGCGCCTGGCGGGGGAACTCCTGGCCGACCAGAAGGAGCTTGCCGAGCATGTCATGCTCGTGGACCTCGGCAGGAACGATGTCGGGCGCATCAGCACGGCGGGGAGCGTGAAAGTGCCTGTCTTCAAGCGGGTCGAACGATATTCGCACGTCATGCACATCGTCTCCGAAGTCAAGGGAATGCTCCGCGAAGGTCTTTCGTCGCTTGACGCCCTCAAGGCATGTTTCCCTGCGGGGACAGTCTCTGGGGCCCCCAAGGTGCGCGCGATGCAGATCATCAATGAACTTGAGCCGATCTCCCGGGGGGCATACGCGGGAGCGGTTGGGTACATCGGGCTGAATGGATCGCTCGATACCTGCATTGCGATCCGGACGGTCGTTGCGCACGGGGGCAAACTCTCCATCCAGGTCGGCGCCGGCATCGTGGCGGATTCCGTCCCGGAGAATGAATTCCAGGAAACGGCCAACAAGTCGGCGGCAATGCTGGAAGCCGTCCGCGTTGCGTCGGCAGGCTTGAAAATGTTCGGTGAATGATTCGGGGGTGACTGCTTGATGATCCTTGTGATCGACAATTATGACTCATTCACGTACAACCTCGTCCAACTCCTTGGCGGTTTGACGACCGACATCGTTGTCAAACGGAACGATGAACTGACGGTGGGGGACGTGGAGAAGTTGCACCCCGACAGGATTCTCATCTCGCCGGGTCCGGGCAGACCGGAAGACGCGGGGATCACCGTGGAGACGATCCTCCGGATGGGGAAGAAGACGCCCATCTTCGGAGTCTGCCTCGGACATCAGGCGATCGGCATGGCATTCGGCGGGGATGTGGTGCATGCCCCCACGCTTATGCACGGGAGAACATCGCTGATCAACCACGGCGGCAGCGGCATCTTCAGCGGCGTACAGAATCCGTTCACGGCGACCCGCTATCATTCCCTCGTCATCTCCCCGGATAATTTTCCGCCGTCGCTGGAAATCACCGCAAGAACAGACGACGGAGTCATCATGGCCGTCCGGCACAGGACATATCCGGTCACGGGCGTGCAGTTCCACCCGGAGTCCATATTGACCGACGAAGGAGAACGCATCATGCGTAATTGGCTGGAGGTTCACCCATGACGATGAAAGACTATATTCAAAAATGCCTCGCAGGAGAACACCTCTCGGTGGCAGAGGCCTCCGCTGCCCTGGAATTGATCATGTCGGGGCAGGCAACGGAAGTGCAGATCGCCGGTCTCCTTATTGCACTTCGTGCGAAAGGAGAAACGGTGGATGAGGTTGTGGGATTTGCACAGACCATGCGGGAGAAGTCGCTCCGGGTCGTCGTGGACGATCCCGATGCGATCGACATGTGCGGGACGGGGGGGGATGGACTCGGCACATTCAACATATCGACGGTCGCCACGTTCGTTGCGGCCGGGGCCGGGGTGACAGTCGCGAAGCATGGGAACAGGTCGGTTTCCAGCCGGAGCGGGAGCGCGGACCTCCTTGTGGCCCTCGGGGTGAATATTCAGCTTCCCCCGGAACAAGTGGGAGAATGCGTGAACGCCCAGGGCGTTGGATTCCTCTTCGCACCCATGTTCCATCCGGCAATGAAATATGCCGCCAAGCCGAGGACAGAACTTGGGGTGCGGACGATCTTCAATATGCTCGGACCGATCACGAATCCCGCCGGCGTTCGCAAACAGCTCGTGGGCGCATACCGGCCCGAGGTGGCGAAGTTGCTCGCCGGAGCGCTGAAGCTTCTTGCCACGACGAAGGCCTGCGTCGTCCACAGCGACGATGGCATGGATGAGATCGCGGTGTCGGGAAACACCACCGTCCACGAAGTGGGAGCGGAGACGGAATCGCGAACGTATGAGGTGTCCCCGGAGATGTTCGGCCTGGCCCTCCAGGATGCCGCCTCCTCGCTGGGAGGGAGTGCGGAAGAGAATGCAGCGATCGCCCTGCGGGTGCTCAGCGGTGAAAAAGGTCCGCAGAGAGACGTTGTTGTGGCAAATGCCGCCATGGGAATCTACGTGGCGGGCAAGGCGGCAGATCCCGATGAAGGGAGTCACCACGCTGCAGAGGCGATCGATTCTGGACGCGCGATGAAGTCGCTGAAAGGACTTGTCGAGTTCTCCCGCCGCGCATGAACTTCCTGAAGGACATATTGGACCGCAAGGCGATGGAAGTGGAAGAGAGAAAGAAAGCCATTCCTGTGGCCGCACTGAAGGAACATCCACTCTTTGCAGGGGGGACCCGTTCCCTGGCTGAAGCGATACGTTCCGCTCCCTTCGCCGTTGTTGCGGAAGTGAAGAGGGCGTCGCCGTCGAAGGGGATCATCAGGCCGGACTTCGACCCGGTGGATATTGCCCGCCGATATGCGCAGAATGGGGCCGTGGGGATATCCGTCCTGACCGACGAGAAGTTTTTTCAGGGGAGTCTCGGGCACCTCGAAGCCATTCGCGCGCATGTTGAACTTCCTCTCCTGCGGAAAGATTTCATCATCGACTCGTACCAGCTTTACGAAGCAAAGGCGGCCGGTGCGGATGCCGTCCTCTTGATTGTTGGGGCGCTGCCGATCGAGAAACTCCGGTCCCTGATGCAAGAGGCATCGGCACTCGGGATGGAATCTCTGGTGGAGGTGCATAACGGCGTGGAAATTGAAGGCGCCAATGCTGTAGGGTGCAAGCTGATCGGCATCAACAATAGAGACCTGGCGACCTTTGCGACGTCTCTGTGGACGACCGTTCACCTTTCCCGTTATGTCGACCCGAAGGCCGTTTGTCTGAGCGAAAGCGGCATCAAGGACGCAGGCGACATTGCAACGCTGAAAAAGGCGGGAGTGCATGCAGTCCTCATCGGCGAGGCCTTTATGAGTGCGGAGGATCCCGGCGCGGCTCTCGCTTCGTTCCTTGCCATGGCGTCGGAGGCCCAATGAGAATAAAGATCTGTGGGATCACGCGCCTCGTGGACGCGATGGTTGCGGTGGGAGAGGGGGCGGATGCGCTGGGGTTCATTTTTGTGAAAGACAGTCCCCGCTTTATCCACCCCGATGACGCAGCGGCGATCGTGCGCATGCTCCCGCCGTTTGTGACGGCGGTGGGGGTGTTTGTGAANNGGATATTCGGTTCCCGTGGTGAAGTCGTTCCGGGTCGGACCGGCTTTTGATCCGGCCGCGCTTGGACAATACCGGACATCGGCGTACCTCCTCGATACGTTTGCCCCGGGTCAGCACGGCGGCACAGGTCGGACATTCGATTGGAGAGTTGCGGCTGAGGCGCGGCGCTTTGGCCGGATCATCCTCAGCGGCGGCTTGAACGCCGGCAATGTCTGCCGGGCGATCAACGAGGCGCGGCCTTATGCCGTGGATATCAACAGCGGCGTCGAGTCCGCCCCGGGAATCAAGGATCGTGAAAAAATCAAAGCACTGTTTGCGGCAGTCCGGTCGATGAAACCCGACGACGCGAGATCGTTCGGATGATATACCGCAGGTTGGCATAACGTGGAGAGAGAATGCTCATCTTGATGAAGAACGGTGCGACGGCGGAGGAGATACTCCGCGTCAAACAGAAGGTCCAGTCTTTGGGATTTAGGGCGCACGAGATTCCGGGGGCGCAGCGCATTGCCATCGGCATCACGGGAAACCAGGGAAAGATCGATCCGGACATCTTTGCGACAATGGGGGGTGTCGAGCAGGCGGTTCCTGTTTCCCGTCCGTACAAGCTCGTGGGACGGGACGCGAAGCCGGAGAATTCGGAAATACGGATCGGCGACACGAGTATCGGGGGGACCGAACTGGCCATTATCGCCGGTCCCTGCTCCGTTGAAAGCTGGGACCAATTGATCACGACGGCGAAGGCCGTCAAGGCCTCCGGGGCGCGGTTCCTGCGGGGCGGCGCGTTTAAGCCGAGGACTTCTCCCTACGCATTTCAAGGAATGAAGGAGGAGGGACTCGTCCTCCTGCGCGAGGCAAAGAAGGAAACGGGTCTCAAGATCGTAACGGAGGCGAAGGACATCACGACCCTTTCCGCCGTGGCCGAAGTGGCGGATGTGATCCAGATCGGGGCACGAAACATGACCAACTCCAGTTTGCTGGAGGCGGTCGGCGAACTTCGGACCCCGGTCCTCCTCAAGCGGGGGATCTCTTCCACGATTGAGGAGCTCCTCATGGCGGCGGAGTACATACTCGCCCGGGGAAACCTCAATGTTATTCTCTGCGAGCGGGGGATCAGGACATTCGAACCTGCCACGCGCAACACGCTCGACCTCAACGCCGTTCCCGTGATAAAGAAGCTGTCGCATCTCCCGATCATCGTTGATCCGAGCCATGGGATCGGGTTGTGGGATGGGGTGACGGCGATGGCGCTGGCGGGGATTGCAGCAGGTGCCGACGGCATCATGATAGAAGTGCATCCCCATCCTTCGGAGGCACTCTCCGACGGCGCCCAATCGCTGAAGCCGGCGCGGTTTCTGGAGCTTGTTGCAAAGGTCAGGCAGCTCGCCCCCATCCTTGGAAGGACTGTCCACGAGGAATCTCATTGATGAAGACGCACATTGCTCATGAACCCTATGCTTACCCTGACGCGCGGGGGTACTTCGGGAAGTACGGAGGCCAGTTTGTTCCTGAAACGCTCATCCCCGCATTACGTGCGCTGGAAGGCATGTATAAGGAGGCGCAGCAGGATGCAACCTTTGGCGCGGAATTCACTTCGCTGCTCGAAGAATTTGCGGGACGGCCGACGCCCCTTACGTTCGCCGAACGTCTGACCTCGTTGTACGGAAAGGGGAAGATCTATCTTAAGCGGGAGGACCTCTGCCACACGGGGGCGCACAAGATCAACAACACGATCGGACAGATACTTCTGGCGAAGCGTTCGGGGAAGAAGCGGATCATCGCGGAGACGGGGGCGGGACAGCACGGCGTTGCCACTGCAACGGTCGCCGCGAAGATGGGACTCACCTGCCTCGTGTACATGGGTGAAGAGGACATGAAGCGACAGCAGTTGAACGTCCGCCGTATGGAAATGCTCGGTGCTTCGGTCATCCCGGTCACGTCCGGGAGCAGGACGCTGAAGGATGCAACGAGCGAGGCGATACGCGACTGGGTGACGAATGTGGAGGATACGTTCTACATCATCGGCTCGGTCGTCGGTCCGCACCCGTATCCATTGATGGTTCGCGATTTCCAATCCGTCATCGGCAGGGAAGTCCGCGGGCAGATCCGCGAGCGGGAGGAGAAGGATCCGGAGTACCTTGTTGCCTGTGTGGGAGGAGGGAGCAACGCGATCGGTTTGTTCTCTCCGTTCCTCGATTCCTCCGCGAAGATGATCGGCGTGGAGGCAGCCGGCCTTGGACTGGAAACGACGAAGCATGCGGCGACGCTCACGAAAGGGACGCCGGGCGTGCTGCATGGATCGTTCAGCTATTTGCTGCAGGACGAGAACGGACAGGTGGAGCTCGCTCATTCCATTTCAGCCGGACTGGACTATCCGGGCGTCGGACCGGAACATAGCGCGCTCAAGGATGCTGGGCGAGTGACATACGTTTCGGTCACCGATCAAGAAGCGCTTGCCGCGGCCCGACAACTGGCGCGGCAGGAGGGGATCATACCGGCGCTCGAATCGGCCCACGCGCTAGCGTATTTGAACGTGTTGATGCCATCGACAAATGCAGACGATGTCGTCGTTGTGAATCTCTCCGGACGGGGGGATAAGGACATGGAAACGTACGGGGCGACGGGAGAAGGGGGGAGACAGGGATGATGACCAATGCTTCTACGCTCCCAAACGCTGCGAAGGTACGGCCGAACAGGATTGGGGCAATGTTTTCCTCCCGCAAGGGAAAGAAGGTCCTGGTGCTCTTCTTGACAGGCGGGTTTCCGCATCTTGGATCTGCTGTGGAGATCGTGCCGCGTCTTGCGGCTGCAGGGGCCGATCTGGTGGAGATTGGGATACCGTTTTCCGATCCGATGGCGGATGGACCGGTAATACAGAAGAGTTCCATGGTGGCACTGGCGAATGGGATCACGTTGCCTTTGCTGCTCGAACAGATCCGCATGGTCCGACGGTCCTGCCAGGTTCCGATTGTCCTGATGGGATACATCAATCCCATACTCCGGTACGGGCCGGAGCGGTTCTTCGACGATGCGGCGGAGGCGGGGGTGGACGGGGTGATACT
>PMNE01000064.1 GCA_003162635.1 Ignavibacteriota bacterium | reverse complement strand
GAGCTGGGCCAACCCAGGGCGAAATTGGATTGCGGACCCTCGCCGCTGGTAATCACGATTTCAACGGTGTTCCCCGGAATCAATCTTCCGCCTTAGAGTCGCGTGGTTGACTTCGCACGCTGCAATCTCTTGCAGCCATTGCCCCTGGGTCATGGCGCCTGGATCCGCCGTAGCGCCGCTGCCAGAGCTTTAAGCAAATTCTCCGCTGTGTACGGCTTTGTCAGGAATGCCTGCACCTTCTCATCCGACGGACTTGCGAGCTTCTCCTTACCCGCCAACCCGCTGACCGCGATGATTCTTACATCCGGTCTTATCTTCCGGATCGCGACAATTGCGGCCTTTCCATCCATCACAGGCATCATCATGTCGGTAATCACGGCTTTGATATCCCTCTGGTTTTCAGCAAAGACCTCAATTCCTTCCGCACCGTCGCTCGCAGTCATGACTTTGTAACCATAGGCCTCCAGAGTCGCCCTGGTTATCTGTCGGACAGCGGCTTCATCATCGATGATGAGGATCAGCTCACCATTTCCCGCCGGGAGATCCGCTTCCACGCTTGCCGGACCGGCAACAGAAGCCATTCCCGTGGCCGGGAGATAGATGCTGAAGGTGGTCCCTTTCCCCTCTTCGCTCTCCAGGTTGATGAATCCATCATGGCTCTTGACGATCGCAAGCGTGGTGGAAAGGCCAAGCCCGGTTCCCATGCCGATTTCCTTTGTCGTGAAGAAGGGCTCGAAGATCTTTACCCGAATTTCGGCGGGAATTCCCGTCCCAGAGTCGGCTATCATGATGTTGACATAATTTCCTGCTTTTGTCCCGGGGTGCATCTGCGAGTAATCATCGTCCAGAGTGACGTTCTTCGCTGATATCGAAAGAGTCCCCCCCTCGGGCATGGCATCGCGCGCATTGACCATCATGTTCAGGAGGACCTGGTGCATCTGCGTCGGATCAGCCAGGACCGTCCATAAATCCCTCGGAACATTTGTTGTGATGTCGATCGACTTGGGAAACGTCTGTCCGGCGATCCTGGCAACTTCGTTGATGACATGTTTGAGCTGCACGAGAATGCGGTCGCCGGTGACTCCCCGTCCAAACGCCAATACCTGCTTGACGATATCCGAGCCGCGCTTTGCCGATGTCTCGACTATTTCGAGGATTCTCTTACCGCCCGCATCGGGTATCTTGTCCCGCAGGATCTCGATCGCCATCATAATCGGCGCGAGGACGTTGTTGAGATCATGGGCAATGCCGCCGGCGAGCGTGCCGATGCTCTCCATGCGTTGCGCCCGCAGGAATTGCGCCGCAAGTCTCTTCTCCTCGGTCACATCGCGGGAGACCACGACGACGCGGGAAACCCTGCCGTTCGCCACTTTGATCACGCTCCCCTTCGACTCAATATTGCGAAGGGTGCCATCTTTGCCCACTATCCGGTATTCAATCCGTTGTCCAACACCTGTCCTTGCGGTTTCCTGAAACACTTGCATGACCCGCTCCCTGTCTTCCGGATGGATCTCCCTGTAGCTATCGGTTCCCTTTAATGACTCCGGATCCCCAAGTATATTTTTGTACGAGGGGCTGTTGTAGATCCTTATGCCATCAAGGTCCAACACGGCAATCATGTCTGCGACATTCTCCGCAATCAAGCGGAATTGTTCTTCGCTTTCCTTGAGATGTTCCTCCGCCAACCTGCGATCGGCGATGTTCCGCGACACGCCGACCAGTGCCACCGGTGTGCCTGCGTCGTCTCTCACCACGGACGTCCAGAGTTCCACCGGGAAATCGCTCCCATCCTTTCGGCGGTTCAGCAGTTCGCCGTGCCATCCTCCCTCCAGCGTGGCGGGGAGGATTCGATCAGAAATCTCCGCCGACATGCGGGGCGATCGTACCATGGATACATCCTTTCCCACCAACTCCCCTGTTGTGTATCCGTACGTTTCGCAAAAGGCGTCATTGACAAAGAGGAGTCTGTCCTTCAGATCGGTAATGGAGATGCAGTCGCGCGCAGACGCGACCGTCTGTGCCATCAGCGTGAGCTCCCGCTCCGCGTTCTTTCGCTCCGTAATGTCCTGTTTGACNNGTACAGGCTGCCGTCTTTCTTCTTGTTGATGAGCTCGCCTCGCCACACATTCCCCTCAGCGATTGTGTCCCACAGAGTTCGATAATACGAATCTTCCTGCATCCCTGATTTGAGAAGTCTCAGATTCTGACCCTGGACCTCCGCCTCCGCGTAACCTGTCATCTCGACAAACGCTCTGTTCACCCACACGACACTTCCCCTGTGGTCGGTAATGGCGACGCCGTTTGCCGTTGACTCGAGCGCCGTGGTAAGAAGCAGTTGTGACTCCTCCGCCTTCTTGCGCTCGGTGATGTCATCGGCAATCATCAGGACGGCCCTGCGTCCACAGAACTTCAGCGTTTGTAAGCTGATCTCCACGCTAATGATCCGGCCGCTCTTCAGCGCGTGACGCCACTCGCTGGAATGCTGCGGCCATAGCGGCAGATTAGTCATGCTCTCGAGAAGGCGCGCCATGTCTCCCGGAAGAAAAATATCCTTTAAGGTCATTCGGAGAAATTCATCCCGCGCGTAGCCGTAGTTCTTGACGGCTGCATCGTTTGCCTCAAGAAACGCCAGTGTCTCGAGATCATACAGCCAGGTGGGAAGGGGATGATTATGGAAAAGGAGGCGGAAGGACTCGTCGCCCGCTTCAGATTCCGGCTTCGATCTTGGGACTGCTTCCTGTGGACTCATGGCTTCCATCCAGATATATTTGAAACGCAGGTCAGGTTCATGCTCAGGGCCGGGAGGACACAGCGCCGACAAACAGCTCCGGCGTGGGCTGATTGGTCCCCTTGGTCCCATGTTCTGGGACCGGGTTCAACGCATGCCATCCCGTCACCACACGCATTTCCGTTAGGTCAATGGAAACGTCCGCTACAGCCGGCGGGCTGCGCGGCTTTTTTTGTGTTTGTGAAGGCGTTTTCGTACGATAGTAACTGGTCAGCACAGTGCACCCGTCGGCGGGGGCGGGGGAGGCGGATATAAGGGCCCTGGCGGAGTACGGGTCTCTTCGGCAAATTTGGCCTGGCTGGGCAGTTGATTCTGGGGGAGATATTGCGACAAAGCGACAGCCGCCAGAAACAGGCCTAAAAGAGCTAATTTTCGCATATTGCACCTCACTTGAATTGCGGATGGAAATCCGGTTTCGTTCACCGGCTTTCTATACTTATATCCAAGTGGGGGAGAAAAAGGATGGAAAAAAGAGAGATTTATTTGAGGGGCATTTTCTGCGCATTCCTGCTGGTGAGCTTCCAAGCATCCGGCCAGGTGAGCCCGGAAGCAGAAGCCGCCGCGCAAGCCGGTCTGCTTATGAGATCGGCCTATGCCTATCGGTGTGACGATAAGTATGACAGCTCGCGTGTGCTCTTTGAGAAGGCCGCACAGATCTACAAAGCGAACGGGAATTGGCAGCGTGCGGCATATTGCAATAACGGAGCCGCAGAATGCTCTTCAGCAGAGGGGAAGTTTCAGAAGGCCATTGAAGTTCTTGAAAAGGAAAGAGGNNCCGATCGGACGACAGACGCAGCCCGGGAGCTTGGTCAGGCGCTTGACATCTGGAGCAGGGCTCTTCCCACGGACTCGACAAGGATAGCGAACTGTCTCGGTTATCTCGGCTGGGGATATACGCTTGCCGGACGATATGCGGAAGCGGCGTCCAGTCTGAAACAAGCTCTCGCCATCCATCTGCGCCGTCCGGGAACAAACTCGCTCGAGCTGGCGCAAACGTATCTCTACCTGGGAGGACTCGAAAACGCACAATGTGAATTCGACAGCGCGATCACTTATTTTGACACCTGCGGCTCTCTTCTCTCCGCAAGTCATAACGAAGGGGGTGCGGTGGCTGGTGAGATGTGCCTCTGGAAAGGGATGGCCTACGGGAGTAAAGGAGATTACGTCCGGGCACTGGAACTGAAGAAGCAGTCGATCGATATCTACCGCCGCCTCTACGGGGAGAGACACTGCAGCGTGGCAGGTGGATACGTCGCCTTGGGGGAGGAATACGAGCAGATTGGGGACTATCACCGGGCAGCATACTATCTCGAACGCGGAGAGGGCCTGATGACCGAGAATCTGGGCAAGGATCACTCCAGTCTAGCAGTTCCCCTCGACCTGATGGCCCGCGCGTACAGCCGGATGCAAGAGCCAGTCAAGGCCCTGGATTGCGTCGAACGAGCGATCGCCATTCGCCGGAGTGCGCTCGGCGAGAAACATCCCGAGCTTGCCTATTCCTATGAGACGAGAGGGGATATTGAGACGCAGCTCAAGAGGCCGGAAGAAGCGGCCAGAGACTATTCGACGGCCCTCCTGCTGCGAAAGCAGGTCGGGGGACAAGAACGGCGATATGATATCATCCGGCTCATGATACACCTCGGATCCGCCTCCATGTCGATGGGGAATCTGGGCGCGGCCGATACGATTCTCCAC
>PMNE01000063.1 GCA_003162635.1 Ignavibacteriota bacterium | reverse complement strand
CGGCGCTATGAGAAGGAGTTGCTGGAAACGATGGAGCTGAAGCACGCAGATCTTCTCCAGGCGATTGCGGAAAAGAAGACGTTGGACGATGCGATCACGCAACAATTGCAGGATGTGCTGCAGCAATTCACATCGTCATTCAAGGCATCGGTCAAGGCCTGATATGGCAAGTTTGCGCGAGGTACGGCGCCGCATCGGCGGCATCCAGAAGACGCAGAAGATCACCCGGGCGATGAAGATGGTCGCCGCTGCGAAGCTGCGTCGCCGGCAATCGGCGGTCGTCGCCGCGCGCCCCTATGCGCAGGCCATGAAAGATCTTCTGCTGCACCTCGCAACGGTGGCGGGCGATTCGGCAAACGAGTTGATGACGCCGCGGGAGGTGCATTCCCTCGCGATGGTCGTGGTGACGTCGGACCGCGGTTTCTGCGGCGCGTTCAATTCCAATCTTTTTAAGACGGCGCTGGCTCACGTGGGGGCGCAACCCGGCGCTCTCGGCGTGGCGCCGGCCTTGAAAGTGATCTGCGTGGGGAAGAAGGGNNTCGAGCAGTTCCTTCCCATTCCGGCAGTGTCGCCGGAGAAGGGGCGCGCTGCGAGGGAATACATCTGCGAACCCGGGGGGAAGGAAATCCTCGATGCTCTCGTTCCGCGGTATCTCTCCTTTGCCCTGTGGCGCGTCCTGCTGGAATCGAATGCGGCGGAGGAGGGAGCGAGGATGGCGGCGATGGAGAGCGCAACGGACAACGCTGAGGAGATCATTTCGACGTTGCAGTTGCAGTACAACAAAGCGCGGCAATCGGCGATCACCACGGAGCTCCTGGAGATTGTGTCGGGCGCGGAGGCACTTGCAAGCTCCGAATAGGGGGATTTTGGGCCTTTGTGCGAAAGCAGGCCGCCACAGGGAGTATATTCCGGCGGCCTTCTTTTTTCTTCACCCCTGATTTTCCCGCGCAGAGTGAAGAATCCTTGCAAGAGAGCGCTGTTTTCCGTACTTTATCTGTCCATTGCCGATTTTCGGTGTGCTGCGACCTCAATGTCCGCCAGAAGGGTTTGGGATGTTCGACGAGTTAAGCCGTAAGCTTGAAGGAGCGCTGAAACGGCTTCGGGGGCAGGGGAAGATCAGCGAGGCCAACATTGGCGAGACCCTCCGTGAGGTCCGCCGGGTCCTCCTGGATGCCGACGTCAACTACAAGGTTGCGAAGAAGTTCATCGACGACGTCCAGGCAAAGGCGCTGGGGCAGGACGTTCTCACGAGCATCACACCCGGCCAGCTGATTGTGAAGCTGATCCATGACGAGCTCGTCGCGCTGCTCGGGACCTCCGCGGCACCGGTGACATTTGGTGCGACTCCACCCTCGGTGATCCTTGTGGCGGGTCTGCAGGGATCGGGGAAGACGACCCTCAGCGCAAAACTTGCCCTGTACTTCAAGAAGCGCGGCCATCATCCGCTTCTTGTCGCGGCGGATACGTATCGGCCGGCAGCCGTCGAGCAACTGCGGACACTGGCGGGCCAGATCGATGTTCCTCTCTACGAGGAGGCCGGGGAGAACGCTGTCGCGCTCGCGAGGGGGGGAGTGATTCACGCGCGGCAAAATGCGCGTGACCTCGTCATCGTCGATACCGCCGGACGGCTGCACGTCGACGAGGAGATGATGAAGGAAGTGGAGGCGATCAAGAAGGCGATCTCCCCGAACGAGATCCTCTTCGTGGTCGACGCCATGACGGGACAGGATGCCGTCAACACCGCCCGGGCATTTCACGAGCGCCTGAACTTTGACGGTGCGGTGCTCACCAAGATGGATGGGGACGCACGGGGAGGGGCGGCTCTCTCGCTTCGCGCGACGGTGGGGAAGCCGATCAAGTTCCTCAGCGCCGGAGAGAAACTTGACGCGCTGGAGGTTTTCCACCCGGATCGCCTTGCGTCGCGCATCCTTGGGATGGGGGACATCGTCACCCTCGTCGAAAAGGCGCAGGAACAGCTCGACGGAGAGAAGGCGGTCAAGCTTGAAGCGAAGCTGCGCAAGTCGCAGTTTACGCTGGAAGACTTCCTTGACCAGCTCCAGGAAGTCAGAAAGATGGGTCCGCTCAGCCAGGTCATGGGGATGATCCCCGGGATGAATCGCCTTCCCGCCGGCGCGACGGTCGATGAAGGAGCCCTGACGCGGATCGAAGCGATCATCCGATCGATGACCTTCGAAGAGCGCCGCAAGCCGCAACTACTCAACGGAAGCCGACGGAAGCGGATCGCTGTCGGAAGCGGCACAACAGTGCAGGATGTGAACCGCCTCATGAAGCAATATGAGCAGATGCAGAAGATGGTGCGAACGCTCGGAAAGGGGGGCGGCATGAGGAATGCGATGAGAGGGATGAAGTTTCCGGCAGGAAATTGACACCGTCTGTGGCGGGTGTGCAGGGAATCATCGTGCGGTACGGAACATGCAACAGTTTCTTTCACAGGACGACATAAGGAGACATTCACGTGGCAGTTCGGATCAGATTGCGGCGCATCGGAAAGAAGAAGATGCCGATGTACCAAATCGTGGCGGCGGATTCCCGGGCCGCGAGGAACGGAAAATTCCTCGAAGTCGTAGGCCGGTATGAGCCCCTCAAGAACCCCATGGTGATCACCACGCGCGAAGAGCGCCTCTTCCACTGGCTCAAGAACGGCGCCCTTCCCACGGACACTGTGCGGAGCCTGTTGCAGCGAAGCGGCATCTGGATCAAGTGGACGATGACCAAAAAGGGGACCGAATCCGGGAAGATCGCGGCGGAGATGGAAAAGTGGCAGCTCGGACAGGCGGAAAAGCAGGCCCGCGATACGGAGCGGAGGACCCGCCGGCACGCTGCACGAAAGAAAGCCCGAAAGGCGAAAGGCGAACCCGCCCCCGCCCCGGCAGCTCCTCCCGTGGAAGCTCCTGCAGCCGGAGCATAGGGGTGTCTTGTCTGGAGTAGTGCCTTTCCGTTCTTTGGATCAGCAATGCGAGCGCAAGAGGTTGTTCTCATTCCCGGATTTCACAATGTGGGGAGAGAGCTATGATCGAGTTTCTCGAATTCATCGTGCGGCACATTGTTGATCGACCGGAAGCGGTCGCGATCGATTGCATTCCGAAGGAAGACAGACTCATCTTTACGCTGAAAGTCGATAAGGCGGACATTGGAAAAGTCATAGGACGCAACGGGCGGACTGCACTGGCAATGCGCGTCCTCCTGGCGGCAGTCGCAGCCAGGGAAGGGAAAAGGGCAATCCTGGACATCGTCGAGTGATCAACGCTCACCCGCAGCTGGTGGCGGTGGGAACCATCGCCAAAGCGTTCGGCATCAAGGGGGAGGTCGCCGTGCGGCTGATGACCGACTCGCCGGCACGGTTCCGTTTGCTGAAGAAAGTGTGGGTCGGCGCCGATAGCCATGCAGTGACCGAACGGAACGTGGAGCGCGCATCCGTCGAGGCACGCGGCGTGCGGTTGAAGCTCGAGGGGATCGACGATAGAACCGCGGCCGAACACGCCCGGGGTCTGATCCTGTTTGTGGATGAGGCGGACAGCGTCAGGCCGGAGAAGGGGCGATATTTCGTGCACGACGTCATCGGACTGTTCGTGCGCGACGAGCAGGGAAATGAGCTGGGAACACTTGAGGATGTCCTGCAGTACCCCGCCCACGACATCTACGTCGTCCGCGGCGGCGGGCGGGAGATACAGATCCCGGCCGTGAAGGAGTTCATCACGGCGATTGACATTCATGCACGGTCCATGACAGTCCGCCTCATTGAAGGGATGGTGGAATGAGCATCCGGATCGACGTGGTGACGGGTTTCCCCAAGCTGCTGGAGGGCCCCCTCCATGAAAGCATTCTGAAGCGGGCGCAGGAGAAAGGGCTGGCGGAGATAGTCGTCCACGACCTTCGCGACCATACCACCGACCGGCACAGGACGATCGATGATGTACCGTACGGCGGCGGCGCGGGGATGATCCTGAAGGCGGAGCCGGTCTTTGCATGCATTGAGTCGTTGAAAGGCCAGCGCAACTACGACGATGTGATCTACCTTAGCGCCGATGGGGAGCTGCTGACACAGAGCGGGGCGAATGCATTATCGTTAGACGGGGCGCTGATCCTTCTGTGCGGGCACTATAAGGGGATTGATGATCGGATCAGGCAGGCCCTGATTACGCGCGAGATCTCCGTTGGCGACTATGTGCTCACCGGCGGCGAACTGCCGGCGCTCGTTCTTATTGACGCCGTCGTCCGGCTGATCCCCGGCGTGCTGAATGACGGCGAATCAATGCTCACGGATTCATTTCAAGACGGGCTGCTCGACGGTCCGTCGTACACGCGTCCTGCCGAGTTCCGCGGCATGACGGTGCCGGAGGTCCTGCTCTCCGGCAATCACGAAGATATCGCCGCATGGCGTATGGCGCAGCGCCGCCGGAAGACGGACGAACGGCGCAAGGATATGTTCGAACAATCATAATCGTCAGTGCATCGGAGAAAGCTATGGATAAGTTGAAGTTGGTCGACGCAACCCAGATGAAGAGCGACATCCCCGCGTTCTCGCCGGGAGATATCGTCAACGTGCATGTGCGTGTTGTGGAAGGGGACAAGGAACGCATCCAGCAGTTCCAGGGGGTCGTCCTCGGACGACACGGCTCGGGCATGAGCGCAACGTTCACGGTCCGCAAGATCTCGGACGGTGTTGGTGTGGAAAGGATCTTTCCGCTTCACTCGCCCAGGATCGCAAAAGTCGAGAAGGTAAAAGAAGGCGTTGTCCGCCGCGCAAAGCTGTACTATCTGCGTGAGTTGGCGGGGAAAGCAATCCGGCAGAAGACCAACGCGTAGTATCTCCCCGCACAAGCGCGTCTTGTCCTGTTCATTGATGCATACACCAGAACGGGCGGTCATCGTTTTCCCCTATATTCCATCGACGAGATTCGGTATATTCACGCATGGCACTCGTGAAGACCATTGGAATACCGGGTGATCGCATGCACCGGCCCTTCGCCGATGCGATCCGTGCTCATCCCGGATTGAAAGAATCCGTCGCGGCGCCGGCGGTTCTTGCCAGGGACCTGGAAGCGCGCATCCTGGATGCCGCATTTCTTTCGCCGATTGACTTTGCCCGGAATGCGTCCGAGTATCTCATCGTGCCGGGGACCGGCATCTTCTCGTCCCACCCCAACAACGCCGTCGCGGTCCGGTTTCGCCCCGGTCTTCGTTCCATCCAAACTCTCGCGGTCCCTCCTGTCTCTGTGTCGGATATCGTTCTCGCACGGATTCTCCTGGCGGAGCGCTACGATCTCTCCCCGCGAATCGTCCCGGTTGCGGGATCGCTCGACGAAATGCTCGCCAAGGCGGATGCTGCTCTCCTGGCCGGGGATGATGCGCTCCGTGCAGCTGCAACTGCGCCGGCCGCTCTCGACCTGGTAGAAGAGTGGATCGTCCTCACCGGCCTCCCGTATGTCCACAGCTTCTGCGTTGCGCGGGAAGGCGGCCTTCTTCCTTCTGAATGGTCGAATCTCGCCGACGCGGGAAACAATGCGGCGCCCGGGAAGGAACACGTGGAAGAGGACGCAGCATCGGGTGCGATGCTCCAGTATGGCCTGCCGGAAGACGCGCGTGAAGGGGTCCGCGAATTCCTCCGCTATGCGTTCTACCATGGCATCCTTCCCGATGTGCCTGATCTTCGCTTCTTTGGCGAAGATGACGTCGCATCCGGGGATCCAATCCTTAATTGAATTTCTTGCAGAAGATGGGTAGATTGACGCATGCTGAAATTTCTGTCCATCCAGAACTATGCGCTGATAGAAAGACTTGAGGTCGATTTCTCCGGCGGCCTGGTCATTATCACCGGTGAGACAGGATCAGGGAAATCCATCATCATCGATGCCCTTGGCCTGATCCTTGGGGAACGGGCAAACGCCGATGTGATCCGGAAAGGCTCCGAGAAAGCGGTGGTGGAAGCATCGTTTCTCACCGCGGGAAACAAAAGACTCCTCAAACTTCTTGCAGAGAGCGGGATCGAAAGCGGCGATGAACTGCTCGTTCGGCGGGAGGTTTCCTCGAAGGGGCAAAGCCGCTGCTTCGTGACTGATTCACCTGTCACCCTCGCCGTAATGAGACAGATCGGCGAGCTTCTTGTCGATCTGCACGGCCAGCATGAACACCAGTCCCTTCTTCGTGTCGAGACACATGCCGCCATGCTGGACGATTTCGGAGGTCTCGAGGGAATTGTCGAAGAGTTTCGCACCGCGCGGAGGCGGCTCCAGGGAACGGCGGAAGAGCTGAAAGAACTCAGGCGACGCGAGCGCGAACTCGTGGAGCGGAAGGAATTCTACGAGTTTCAGATCCGCGAGATCGATGCCATGAGTCCCGCGGCGGGCGAGGAAGAACACCTTGCCTCGGAATTGAAGATCCTTGAAAACGCCGAACGGCTCTTCGCGGCGACGGGAAGCCTCTACGGCCTCTTGTACGACGGCGAGCAATCGATACGCGATCAGCTTGTCATTGTGCGCAACCAACTGCAGGACCTCGCTGCTATCGACGCTTCCTTTGGCGACGCTGCGAAGGAATGTGCCTCCGCTGAGGCCGTCGTCAGCGAGCTGGCACGTTTCATCCAGGCGTATAATGCCCGGGTGGAGTTTACCCCTGAACGGCTCGAGGAACTCCGGGACCGACTCGGGCGGCTGGCCCTTCTCAAGAGAAAGTACGGAGGGACACTCGAAAGCACACTGGCACACAGAGAAAGGATCGGTCGCGAGGTCCAGCTCGCCGAGAACTTCGACGAGGTGATCTCCCGGCTCGAGGCCGCGTTGGAGACCCAACGGACGGAATGTGCCGCTATCGCCCAACGGCTTTCCTCCAAACGATACGACGTTGCGCGAAAAGTGGACAAAGCGATCGTCGGCGAACTTGCGAAGCTCGGCATCGCGCAACCCCGGTTCTCCACTCGCATCGCGCAAACCGAGTCGGCGGAGAAAGAGGGCCCTGACGCCGTGCGGGTGGGGACAAAGAATCTCCGCCTGAATGCGAGGGGGTACGACGACGTCGAATTCTACCTCTCGACGAACGTGGGGGAGGAGGAGATGCCCCTGGTCAAGATCGCCTCCGGCGGAGAAATATCCCGCATCATGCTGGCGTTGAAAAGCATTCTTGCGAAATCCGACCGACTGCCGGTCCTGATCTTTGACGAAATCGACGTCGGCGTCAGCGGACGGGTGGCACAGGCGGTGGGACACAGTCTCAAGGCCCTTTCCGGGTACCACCAGGTCATCACCATCACACACCTCCCACAGATCGCCGGTCTGGCGGACGTTCACTTTGTGGTGACAAAGAAGGAAAAGGACGGCCGAACGGCCACCACCATGAAGCGGCTTTCGCTGGAGGAGCAGGTGCATGAAGTGGCAAAGCTGATGAGCGGTGCTGCAGTGACGGATGCCGGCCTTCAGGGGGCTCGCGAACTCATGGGGTTGACAGAGCCGGCATAGCGGTTCTCACGAACACACATTCCATCTTGACTCACATGCCATTACAGGTGTACAACACTCTTTCCCGAACAAAGGAACCCTTCACTCCGATCCGCGAAGGACAGGTGGGGATGTATGTGTGCGGGCCGACGGTGTACGGTGATTCACATCTCGGTCATGCGAAGAGCTACGTTTCGTTCGATGTGATCGTGCGGTACCTGCGGTTCCTCGGCTATCGGGTTCTTTATGTCCAGAACATCACGGATGTCGGTCACTTGACGGACGATGCGGATGAAGGAGAAGACAAACTGGTCAAGAAGGCGGCCGCGGAAAAGGTCCACCCCATGCAGCTTGCCGAGACATTTACGCGGAGCTATTTCGAAGACATGGATGCGATGAATGTCCTGCGTCCCGATATCGTACCGCGGGCGACTGGTCATATCACCGAACAGATCTCCCTGGTGAAAACACTCATCGAGAAAGGTCTGGCATACGAGACGAACGGCTCCGTGTATTTCAGCGTCCAGGCGTTTGCACGCTACGGGGCTCTTTCGGGCCGGTCGGTGGAGGAAATGGATGCGGGTGCACGTGTGGAAGTGAAGGCGGAGAAGCGCCATCCGGCGGATTTCGCGCTTTGGAAGAAGGCGGAACCGGGACACATGATGCACTGGCCCAGTCCCTGGGGGGAAGGATTCCCGGGNNCACGGGGGCGGACTGGAGAATCAATTCCCCCACCATGAATGTGAGATTGCACAGAGCGAAGGGGCCACCGGAAAACCGTTTGTCCGCTACTGGCTCCACAACAACATGGTCACCGTCGGGGGACGGAAGATGGGGAAGTCGCTGGGCAACTTCACGACCTTGAAGGACGCCTTCTCGAAATGGGATCCCGCTGTTGTCCGCTTCTTCATTCTGCAAAGCCACTACCGGAGCACGCTGGATTTCAGCGACGAGGCGGTGGAGGGGGCCGCCGCCGGGTACGGGAAACTCATCCACACAATCCGGAATGTCCGGGATCAGTTGCGCACGGCACCGCCGGAAGGAGCGCCGCTCGCGATCAATATCGCGAAGTACGAAACGGTCTTTCGCACGGCCATGGACGACGACTTCAACACGCCGCAGGCAATCGCGGTGCTGTTCGACCTCTCGCGGGAGGTGAACCAGGCGCTCGCGGCGGAAGCGGCGTACGGGCGGCAATCCCTGGAAGCGATCGACGCGTTTTTTGACACGTACGCGGGAAAGGTCCTCGGCATCGAACCGCGCAAATCCTCGCTTGCAGAGCAAGGCGATGATCTCGCCCCCGCGCTGATGGACCTGGTGATCGGCGTGCGGAGCGAGATCCGGGGGCAAAGACTCTGGGGACTTTCCGACAAGATTCGTGACGGACTTCTCAAGCTCAAGATCGTCCTCGAAGACAAGAAGACGGGAACATCCTGGAAAAAGGTTTCCTGATACTGGCAGATGGTCTCGTCCTCACGTGCGATGCTTCGAATCGCAGCGGTCGGCTGAGTCTTCTTCTGCACGACGGAAAAATCGCGGAGATTGCGCCCAGCGCCGCGCCGCTGAAGACCCTCTGTCCCGGCGCCGGCGTCATCGATGCTTCCTCCCGTCTTATCCTCCCCGGCTTTGTGAACGCCCACTACCACGGGGAGAGCTTCCTCCTCCGGCAAATAACCCGCAACCTGCCGTTTTCCACATGGCCCTCGTCAACTGCACTGCAGCATGCGCTCTCGCTTCTGACGACACCGGGATCTTCGGAACGGGTCAGGGACCTTTACACGGTTGGGGCGTTTTCCCATCTCATGTCGGGAACGACCTGCGTTGGTGAGTACCCGCATCTTCTTGATGCGGACGGGTTTGCTGCGATGCGCGCGGGATTCGAGAAATCGGGGATCCGTTTTCAGACGACACTTCGTTCGTGGGAGCAGATTGAAGCGGCGCGACAGTTCCGCACCGAACAACGGCATGCCGCCATCGATCTTGGCGAAGAGGAAGACTATACCCTCTATCGTCTCGAGGGGCTCCTCCGGGCGGCGCAGGATCTGGAATGCCCGCTGGTTGCGCACGTCGGCGAGCAGCGAAGCGGCATGGAGGCCATGCAAAGGAATTTTAAGAAGTCGCCTGCAACTGTTCTGAAGGAACAGGGAATCCTCGCTCACGGCGTGCAGGTGCTTCACGCCAACTACTTCACCAGGGGGGACCTGAGTGCAATGCAGACGGCGCGAGGTACGGTGGTTCTCTGCGGCGCCTCGGCAGCGGCAAAAAGGACCGGCTGTCCTTTGCTTCATCGGCTTCTCTCTCACGACGTGCGGTTGGCGATCGGAACGGATTGGGGATCAACGGATGTCGTCGGCGAGCTGCAATTTCTGCGGCGTCTCCCCGAGATCGTCTCCGGTGTCCGGCCGTTCAGCCCTCTGGAACTGATCCGGATGGCGACGATCAACGGGGCGCATGCGCTCGGCTGCGCACAGCATCTCGGATCGCTGGAACGGGGGAAAAGGGCCGACCTCGTGATGTTCTCCCTTGACGATTTTCGCGTTCCAGCGCCGGGTCCGGCACCGGATGCGAACGAGATTGCGTCCCTTGTGGTCGATCATCTGGGAGGCAACCGCATCAGCGACGTTGTGGTGGATGGGACATTCCTTGTCCGCGATGGGGCACCGGCCTCTGCCGATCGCAGCGTCCTCCGCCGGACGGCGCAAGCCCTGCAGAATGATCTGCGCGCGGCAGTCAAGGGGACTGCGGTTCCACGAAAGGCCGAAGGGATCCGCTTCGTACCGACGGCTTCCGACCTCTTCTTTCAGGAGCAAGACACGATTCCGGAAACTGTCCCCACGGGGATCAACACGCGCGATGCGGGCAAGGTGGAGGAAACCCACCCTCCCGCGCCATCAACCGAACGACCGAAAATCAGCCGCATCTTCGGCGAAGACGACCTGTGAATCGATGAGTAGACAACTTCTCCTGTTGTTGGCTTTTTTGGCCTGCTCCACCCTTCCCCTGCACGCGCAGGGTTCCGCCGGTTCGTCCGGGAAGCTGGAACCGAGGTTCCTTGTGGACATGCCGACAGCGGGGATGGTCGACAAAGGGAGTTATGCTGCCGACATCGATTTCTACGGCGGTGGCGGCGTCCTTCTCGCATTCTCCGTCGGAATTCTCGATCGCCTCACGGCAGGGCTTTCGTACGGCGGGTCGAAACTGATCGGCGGCGGCACGCCCGAAATGAACGACGCGCCGGGAGTGAGCGTGAAGGTACGGCTCCTCGAAGAAGGCATGTTCCTTCCTGCGCTCGCCATAGGGTTCGATACGCAGGGACACGACGGGTACATCAAAAGTCTTGACCGGTACGTGATCAAATCTCCCGGCTTCTTCGCCGTCGTGAGCAAGAACTACGCGCTCCTGGGTTTTCTGAGTCTTCATGGCGGAGTGAACTATGCTCTTGAGCGGGCGGACGGGGACAGGAATGTGAATGCATATGTCGGCGCGGAGAAGACGGTCGGACCCTTCGTTTCGGTCCTGCTCGAATATAATGCCGGATTGAACGACAACAGCGGGAACGCCGTAGGGAAAGGGCGCGGGTATGTCAATGCGGCGGCCAGAATTTCCCTTGGGGGTGGCTTCACGCTTGGGGTCAACTTTAAGGATCTGACCAAGAACGGCAGTGACGTTGAGGCGGCCGACAGGACCGTTCATATTGAGTACTCCAGACCGTTTTGATCGCTGTTAGAATTGCCCCTGGTGTTGCTAATAATGAACATTTCCCTCTCCCCGCTGTCCACGAATCTGTACAGTAATGAGGGATCAACCCTCTTCCAGAGAAGAAATGACAGCATTTTCGCTGGCACTCTTCTTGCCGATAATGGGGGAGAGAATAGTTGAGGAACGTTCACGTTGAGGAGGTGTTCACCATGAATCATCAATCACGATTCCTATCTGCGGCTATGCTGGTGGCACCGCTCCTCCTGTCCGGCTGTTACACGCAATTGTCGTCGGGGAGGGATGAGAGGCGCAGTGAGTACGCGTATGAGGATGAACCGGTCGGCGCTGTTGCCGCTGTCGCCGACAGCACCGACACAACCGATGTGCAGGGCTATGCCGGCGCCCGGGATCAGTTTTATTCCGAGTCGTATTGTGCACCCGTTGTCGTGGGTGTCGGACTCGGATGGGGTTACCCGTGGTGCTACGATCCTCCGTATTACGGGTACTACTATGGTGGATGGTACCGGCCGTGGTATGGATGGGGATACGATTATCCGTACTATTCCGGTTACAATTCTGGATACAATCATCACTACTACGGATCGTATGGTGGGAACGGTCGCCGCGGCTTTGCAACGAGGACATTCGGTCCAGGCAGGTCCGGGGGAGCTGTCCGGTCCGCGGGGAACGTTGGTGCTGGATCAGTGGTGGGGACGACGGCAAGAGGAACTTATATCGCGCGAAGCGGGGCGGCAGGTGTCCGCATGAGGGGCGGTGCGGCAATGGGCGCAGGACGCAGGGGGGGTGCATCCGCCGCGGCACGATCCCGTTACGGTATGCAACGACCGGCTGCTGCGGGCGGCTCTTCTCAGGGGAGCGTCCGGGCTGCGGGCCGTCCATCATCCGGTTCTTCCGCTCCGTCGGGCCAAAGCCGGGGTGGCGGTTCTCATGGAAGCAGCGGCGGTGGAGCAAGGGGAGGGGGCGGGTCGCGTGGCNNGCGTGGCGGTGGGGGCGGCAGGCGGTAGCAGGCGCCTTCGCGCAACGAACGGCTGCCGGCTTGAAGCAAGCACGCGCAGCACCAACAGATCGACGTTTGCAGAGAGAGCACAGACGAGGACGGAATGACAATGAAACGGTTTATCGGTGTGACGGGAGTGGTGTTGTGTCTCGCAACAGCAAGTGCGATGGCTCAACTTCCCGAGGATGCGCTCAGATTCGCAACGCCGGGGTTCGGCGTCGGTGCCCGGGCGCTCGGCATGGGGAATGCGTACACGGGTGTCGCATCGGACTTCAGCGCGATCTACTGGAACCCTGCAGGACTCGCCCAGCTGGTGCACGGAGAGTTTTCCCTCGGGTTAAATTACAACGACCACCAGGACAACAGTACGTTCTTCGGGAACCAGGAATCTTACTCGACAAACGCGACCAATCTCAATACGTTCGGTGTGGTCTATCCGTTGCCGGTGCAGCGGGGAAATGCCACGCTCGCGTTCGGCTTCACGAGGCAAAACTCCTTCCTTACCGGGATGTCGTTTAAGGGCTTCAATCCCAACAGCACCATTGCACAATGGTACGCCCCCGATGGTTGGTACGATCCGAACGACCCATCATACAATCTGGCGTACATGCTCTATCTGGCCGACACAAATGCGACGGGGCAGTATGTCAGCCCGATCAAAAACAGACTGACCCAGCTTGGGACGGTGATCGAGGGGGGCGGGTTGAACAACTGGTCGGCTGCGGGAGGGTTCGACCTCTCGAAGAACTTCTCGGTCGGCGTCACCCTGACGTACCTGTCCGGCAGCTACCGGTACGACCGCTCATATCGGGAGGAAGATTCGCAACATCTCTATTCAAATCTGCCGCTGGCGAACTACAAGAACTTCCAGGCGCTGGCGATCGATGACTACATTGACGATGATGTCTCCGGCTGGAATGCCATGCTGGGGCTGATGTACCGCGTTCCCGATAAATTCCGTTTTGGCATGACCATCAAAACCCCGACGGCCCTGACGATCCATGAAAAGTATGGAACCACCGGACACAGTTACTTCAATGACGGTCCGGTGACCGAATTCGCGAGCGATGCGAGGAATGACTACGATATCTCCACGCCGTGGGTTTTCGGTGCGGGCATGTCGGTCATCCTCCGCGATCTGGTTCTGTCGGCCGATATTGACTATACGGACTGGACGACGCTGGAGTTCACAAACGCAAGCGCGGACCTCATTGCGGAGAACAAGGATATCAAGACGCTTTTCCACGGTACGGCGAACCTGCGGGGAGGAGCGGAATATGAACTCACGAGCATCGGTCTCCGTCTCCGGGGCGGGTTCATCTACAACCCATCTCCGTTCCGGGGAGATCCCGGGAACTTTGCGCAGAAGGTCGTCACCGGGGGCCTGGGCATCCTGCTGGGCGAATCCACCATGATCGATCTGGCGTATGCACACGGGTGGAGGGATAGTTTCATCTACAACTACGACGCATCATCTCGTGTGGACGAGAAAATCGCAACCAACACTGTCCTCTTGACCCTCACACACCGGTTCTGATCCGCTTGTTTGCACAAAGAGGAGTCTTTCGATATATTGAAGTCCATCACCCGATGGACTTCTTTTTTGTATGAGCACTCGCACACGGATCATCGTGGGGACGATCGGCGTTCTCTGCGTCGTCCTCCTTGCCGCCGCCCTCTTCCTTCGCTACGAGATCCGCAAGTCTTTCCCCGTCACCTCGGGAACGCTCGCGGTCTCCGGACTTGATCAACCGGTAACGGTGGAGAGGGATGAGTACGGCGTTCCCACCATTACCGCCGCGACGGAACACGACCTGATGGTCGCGAGCGGATACGTCCAGGCGCAGGACCGCCTGTGGCAGATGGATCTCGCGCGGCGCGCGGGGGAAGGGAGACTTTCGGAACTGTTCGGTGCCGGGACCCTTCCCTATGACAGGATGTTCCGCATTGTGGGGATCCGGCGTATTGCCGAGACCATTGTTGCCACGATGCCGAAGGATTCGCGGGACCGGCTGCAGTGGTTTGCCGCCGGGGTGAACGCGTTTATTGCGTCATCGCGGGGCCGCTACCCCGCGGAATTCGACCTCCTTGGCTATCAACCTGAACCATGGACCCCCGTTCACTCGGTCATCATTGCGCGGATGCTGGCGTGGGGGCTCAACCTCTCGTGGTGGACCGACGTCACGTACGGGATCATCGCGGACAAGGTCGGTCTGCAACGTGCCCTTGATCTCATGCCCGGCATTCCTCCGGGTGTCCCTCCTGCAGTTCCGGCAAACGAGTGGCATGCGTATGCCGGCCTGGCGAAAGACTACATGAGGAGAGCGCAGGAGTTTGCCGCCGCCACCGGCATGGCGTCGCTGGCAGGCGGGAGCAACGCCTGGGTCGTGTCGCCCCGGCACTCTGCGACGGGAGAAGTGATTCTTGCGAACGACACGCACCTGCAACTCACGCAACCCCCCCTCTGGTACGAGATGGAGATGCGAATGCCGGGACTTCACGTGCGCGGGATGGCCATCCCGGGAATGCCGGCGATCGTTGCCGGGCGCAATGATCGGATCGCATGGGGCGTTACGAATGTTATGGCCGACGAGGCGGATTTCTATGTCGAACGGATCGATTCGGTCACGGGTTCCACCTATGCGTATGGGGGGACCTGGCGGCCGCTGACCATCTTCCAGGAGGAAATCGGAGTGCGAGGCGACTCTGCTGTCCCGGTCACAATACGCCTCACTCACCATGGTCCGATTATCAGCGACATTACGACGCCTCTGACGAAGGCGCACCCGCCCTACGTCGTGAGCATGCGTTGGACGGGGAACGAACCTGACGATCAGTTCGGCGCGTTCACGCGTATCAACAGAGCCGCCAACTGGGACGAATTTGCCGCCGCCGTGCGCAGTTTTACCGTTCCGGGACAGAACTTCGTGTACGGCGATGCCGACGGAAACATCGGATACTGGTGCGGCGCGAAGATACCGATCCGCAGCGGGCGAAACTCAATCCTTCCACTTCCCGGCTGGGACCCTTCGACGGAATGGAAGGGCTTTGTTCCCTCTGAGCAGATGCCGCACCGTCTCAACCCGCCCGAGGGATACATCGCCTCGGCGAACAACAAGATCGTCGACGATGCCTATCCGTATCATATCTCCGATCTCTGGGAACCGGCTTCACGCATCCAGCGGCTCAATGACGTTTTGGGAAAGCCCGGCGAACGGTTCACGGTGCGCGATTGCGAACTGCTGCAAAACGATTCCTATTCGCACATTGCCGAAGAGCTGACACCGTATATCCTCAACGCTCTGAGAGACAGCAGCGCGGATGTCCCCATGAAGGACCGCGTGTTCGAGTACTTCAGGAACTGGAATTTCCAGTACACCAGGGACGACATCGCGACAGCCATTTTCCAGGAGTTCATGGTCCATTTTCTCCGCGACGTCTTTGAAGATGAAATGGGGGAAGATGCGTTCCACGACTGGGTCATGCTCACCAATATTCCGTTGCGGGTCACGTTGGCGCTCGTCCACGAAGGGACGTCTCCCTGGTTCGACGATGTCCGAACGCCTGCGGTAGAGGGGCGCGATGATATGATCAGAAAGAGTCTGCGCGAAGCTGTGGAGGATCTTACCGCCCGCTTCGGCAGCGAAACGCGAAACTGGCGCTGGGGGAATCTCCATACGGCAACAATCCGCCATCCCTTCGGCATTCGCCCTCCGCTCGATAAGATCTTCAGCATCGGTCCCTTTCCTGTCGCCGGCGCTTCGGGAGCGCTTGTGAGCGGGGAATACGATTTCAATGCGCCTTTCGCCGTCACCGTCGGCCCCTCATTTCGGCAGATCTTCGACTTCGCCGGTGACGGACCGATCCGCTCAATACTTCCCTCGGGGGAGTCCGGGCAGGTGTATCACGCGCACTATGCAGACCAGACGGGTTCCTGGCTTAATGGCTGGTACCGTTCGGCGCACTTCTCCACCGCCCATTCCCCCGGCGGGGACCGCCTGACTCTTCTCCCACGACCATGAGAACGGACTTCTCACCGGCCCTTGCACGGCAGCTCAGGGAGGCACACGCCGTCGTTGCGTTTTCCGGGGCGGGAATCTCCGTCGAAAGCGGCGTCCCGACGTTTCGCGGAGCCGATGGAATCTGGACGAAGATCAAACCGGAAGAGCTCGCCAGCATGAACGCCTTCATGAAAAATCCGGCGCTCGTCTGGGAATGGTACGCGCACCGTCGGACGATTATCGAATCGATTGAACCGAACGAAGGCCATCGTGCCCTCGTTCGCATGGAACGGGTGGTGCCGCACTTTACGATCGTTACGCAGAACATCGACAATCTTCACCGCCGGGCCGGGAGCAAGGTCATCCACGAACTGCACGGCAACATTGAACGGAACTACTGCATGAAGTGCGGCAGGACCTACCGGAGCGATTTCACGGTGAATAAGGAGAAGATGCCGGTCTGCACAGAGTGCGGCGGACTGGTTCGCCCCGACATTGTCTGGTTCGGCGAGATGCTCCCCGAAGAAGAGTGGGAAGCGTCGGTGCGGGCATCGGAAGAGGCCGATCTCTTCTTCTCGATCGGGACATCCGCCGTGGTCTATCCGGCCGCATCGCTGCCGTGGATCGCAAAGCGGGCGGGGGCGTACGTGGTGGAAATCAATCCGGAAGCGACATCATTGACAAAAGATGCCGATGAATTCCTCCAGGGGTCGTCAGGGCCGATCCTTGCAGCGCTGGCAGATGAAATGGAACGCTGCCGACGGGAACCATCGACCGACGACAGGCAACGGAGAGGATAAATGGCACAAAGAGCGGGCAGGACGAAGATCGTTTGCACGCTGGGACCTGCATCCAGCAGCGTGGAAACAATTTGTCGGCTGATCGATGCCGGGATGGACGTCGCGCGGCTGAATTTCTCGCACGGGACGCACGAGGAACACCGTACGGTCCTGACAAACGTGCGGGAGGCGGCACGCAAGACGGGAGAGTACCTCACCGTGCTCCAGGACCTCCAGGGACCGAAGATCCGGATCGGGGAATTGAGCGTCCCCGCAATCGACCTGCAGCCCGGATCCCGGCTGGTGATCACCACCGACCAGGTCGTGGGAGGGCCGGGACGGGTTTCCACGACGTACGCCGGCTTGACGGCGGACCTCGTTCCAGGAGAAGAGATCCTGTTGGACGACGGGAAGCTCCGTCTCCGTGCGCTGGAGATTCACGGAAACGACGTCACATGCGAAGTCGTCGTGGGTGGAACGCTCACAGCGCACAAGGGGATCAACCTGCCCGGGGTGGCGGTGCGTGCGCCGTCGGTAACCGAGAAAGACAAGCAGGATCTCAAATTCGGCCTGGACAACGATGTCGACTACGTAGCCCTCTCATTTGTCCGAACGGCCGACGACGTGAGACACCTGCGCTCTCTGATCCGTAGCCACGGAACTCCACCTCCCCGCGTGTCGATCATTGCAAAGATTGAGAAGCCCCAAGCCGTGGCGAACATCGACGAGATCATCGCGGAGGCCGACGGTATCATGGTGGCGCGCGGCGACCTTGGCGTGGAGCTTCCGCCGGAAGACGTGCCCCTCCTGCAGAAAATGATCGTTGCCCGGTGCAACAAGGCGGGGAAGCCGGTGATCATCGCGACGCAAATGCTCGAATCCATGATCAACAGCCCGACGCCGACCCGTGCGGAGGCAAGCGATGTTGCCAATGCCGTTCTTGACGGCGGAGACGCCGTTATGCTCAGCGGCGAGACATCGGTGGGGCACTATCCCGTGGAAACAGTCATGATGATGGACAGGATCGTCCGGAAGGTGGAATCCGAGAGGATCCGCCGGATTCCACCGGAACGGGGAACGCAGGTGACGGACCGGCACGATGCGCTCGGGCGGTCGGCGTGTGTCCTGGCCGAGCAGATGCATGCAGCGGCGATCGTGACCGTCACGAATTCGGGACAAACGGCTCGCGTCCTGGCCCACTACCGGCCCGATCCTCCCATTATCGCTATCACCGACAGCCCGAAAACACTGAGGATGCTGAACATCGTCTGGGGAGTGAGGGGGTTGCTGGTGGAGGATTTCGCGCACGACTCCGACAAGGCCCTGGAGCAGGTCCAGGAGCGTCTCCTGACATCGGGATTGGTACAACGGGGCGATTACATCGTGCTGCTGGCAGGGCAGCCGTTCCTGGCGCGCGGTTCGACCAACTTCATCAAGGTCGAACAGATCGGCTGATGCGAGGGGACAGCCGGGTCACTGCCGCGGTCATTTCGCGGCGGATGCGCGGATCTCGAAAAGCCGGTCGAGCATCGAGATCTTCAGGAGTGCCGAAACTTTCTTGTGGACATGGACGAGTTTGACTTTCCCGCCATGTTCCTTCATTTTCCGCTCGGCGATCAGGAGTGCACTCAGACCAGTGCTGTCACAGAAGTCGACATTCGCAAGGTCGACAACCAGACTCTCCACCTTCGGCGTGCAAAGCAGAAGGAACTCCCCCTTCAACTCCGATGCGATTGCTGCGTCGAGCTTCTTTTCCTTGATCTTCAGCGTGGCCGACGCGCCGGTTTGTGTGACGTCGAACTTCATACGCTCTTTTCCGCGAGGAACATGTGGAGACACGCAATGAGATGATCGCAGGCTTGAGCCTGTGTTGAAGAGGCGTGAACGCGCACCAGGAAATTAAAAAAGGTGTCCGCGTATTGCCTCTCGAAGCCCGCGCGGAGCGGTGCATTGCTCTCTTTACAAATATAGGCGGAGGGAAGGAGGAAGTCAAGGTTGAGATCGATGGCGACATCGTACCGGCGCAGCGGGAGGCGCGCGAACAGCTCCTTGTGTGGGAGGAAGAATTGGCCCACCTCCTTCGGCTCAATGGTGATCACGTGACTGCGTGGGAGGGCGCGCTCGATATGGTGCCGGGGGACGTCTGCGACGATGGTGATCATCCCTTCGTGAAAGGAGTCCCGCAAGGGGAGGAGACGGGCGACGATGTCTATTCCTTCGGATGCGTGGAGCGGCGCGACCGCAAGAAGCGTTGCGGAAGAGTGAATGGGATAGGGGAACGAGATGGCGGCGTCGCGGGACTTCCGGAAATGAAACCGCGCAAAGCGCCCGCCAATGGAACGTCGCACCGATTCCAGCATCAGATCCTCACTGCACCAAAGTTTTGAACTCGTCTTCCGTGATCACCCGTACACCGAGTGAGCGGGCCTTTGCAAGCTTTGCACCCGCATCATCCCCGGCAAGAACGTATGTCGTGCTCTTGCTGACGGATCCCGACACTTTCCCTCCGTTCTGCTCGATGATCGCCGCCGCTTCCTCGCGCGTATAGGAGGGAAGCGTTCCCGTCAGGACGAACGTCTTGCCGGCGAGGGTCTTCCGTTCCCGGGGTGCCGCCGTCGTGAATTGCAGCCCCGCTTCCTTCAACCGGCGGATGACATTGCGATTGTGCCTGTCGCCGAAGAAGTGGGCAATGCTCTCGGCGATCGTGGGACCCACCTGTTGCGTGGATTGCAGTCGCTCCGGGGATGCTTCCTGCAAGGCATCGATCGATGGGAACTCCGTGGCAAGCACCTTTGCCACTCCTGTGCCGACGTGACGAATGGCGAGACCGAACAGCACCTTGTGATACGGCTGCGTCTTGCTCCCCTCGATCGCATCCAGGAGGTTCTGTGCGCTCTTCTCTCCCCAGCGCTCGAGTGCGACAATATCCTTCTTCTTCCCGGCGAGCGCGTACAGATCAGCGACGTTTCCCACCAGCCCGAGCGTCACAAGCTGCTCCACGGCGGCCTCCCCGAGTCCCTCGATGTCGAGCGCGGGACGCGAGGCAAAATGCTCGATCCGTCCTTTCACCTGCGCCGGGCACGCGGCGTTTTCACAGAAATAGTTCGCCTCTCCCTCGGTCCGGTAAATCCCCGAACCGCAGACCGGACACACGGCGGGCATCGTGAAGCGCTTTGCCCCTGCGGGACGCCTGCCGGGGACGACACCGCTCACTTTCGGGATGACATCCCCTCCCTTCTCGACGACAACAACGTCCCCCACACGGAGATCCAGCTCACGAATGTAATCAATGTTGTGGAGTGTTGCGCGGGAAACGGTTGTGCCGCCAAGGAACACGGGTTCCAACTCGGCAACCGGCGTCACCGTGCCGGTGCGGCCAACCTGGAGGGTGATGCCCGTGAGTTGCGTCTCCGCCTTTCGCGATGCGAACTTGAAAGCGACGGCCCAACGCGGGCTCCTTGCGATCGTGCCAAGGATATCCTGCTGCCGCAGATTATCGACTTTAATGACCACCCCGTCAATGTCGTAAGGCAGTGAATCGCGCCTTGCCTCCAGGTTTTCCCAATACGCCACGACCTGGTCGATCGACGTACACTGTTGTGCGTCGCCATTCACGGGGAATCCGAGGGAACGAAGAATCCGGAGGTTCTCCATGTGGGTCGCAAGCCGCTTTCGTCCGGCGAAGAGAAAATACGCAAAAATCTGAATCGGCCGGGCGGCCACAAGCTTCGGATCCTGAAGTTTCAGCGTGCCTGCGGTCGCGTTGCGCGGGTTGATAAAGGACTTCTCTCCTGCAGTTTCCCGCTGCTCGTTCATGGCTTCAAAATCCGTCCGATGCATAAACGCCTCCCCCCGCACCTCCAGATCCATCAAGAACGGGTCTTTGGTACGAAGACGCAGCGGCAGAGACCGTATCGTCCGCAGGTTGTTGGAAATATCGTCCCCCTGCGTTCCATCCCCGCGAGTCGCACCGCGAACGAATACGCCCTCCCTGTATGTCAGCGCAATTGCCACACCGTCGAACTTCGGTTCCGCCACATACACCGGTTTCTCTCCCTCAAGCAATTCCCTCACGCGTCGGTCGAAATCCCGTATCTCTTCCTCGGAATAGGTGTTCGCAAGACTCAGCATCGGGGGATTGTGGTTTGCGCTGGCAAATTGCTTCGTCGGCTCCCCTCCCACACGCTGCGTCGGTGAGTCGGCGGACCGGAGGACGGGGTACCGTCCCTCAAGGTCCTGCAATTCGCGCATCAGCCGGTCATAGTCCTCGTCGGCGATGACCGGCTCGGCCAGAACGTAATACCGGTAGTCGTGATCGAGCAGTTCCTTCCGGAGCCGTTCCACCCGTCGGACGATCTGCGGTGAAGGAGAGGGCATGCTGCTCATGCGGAAGCGGACGGCGAAGAGATGAATGTCGGGGAATGCATTACCGATTCTCCAGGGTTTGCCTGCCGATGACAAGGTCGCGGATCACTCTTCGCTCCATCGGAGGGAGGGGCTTTCCGTTGAGCGTCAGCGCAAGCCCGGCGCCGTTGCCGAGCGTGATCGTGAACGCGTTTTTCGCACGCCACATCGCCTTGGTCCCGGAACGGAAATAGTATTGACGGGAAGGGAGACTGTCGGAACTGAGAGCGAACCAGACCGAGTCAACCGCCGAGGCGAAGAGAGTAAGACTATCCGGAGGGGGGACGGGCTTCGGCGGGAGGCGCTGCTCCTGTTCCCGAACGACGTTCTGGAAGGGGACCTCCGGCGCCGGGGAGATCCGTTCCGGAGCCGCAAGATTCCAGACGAGGATGGCACCGACTATCACCAGGAGAGCGACCCCTCCGAGCGTGGCGTTCCGTGCAGTCAGCAATGTACCGGGGTCACCAGGGAGCGCTGCTGACACCACACTGACCTGTGGAGGCGATTCCTGCGCCGGAACGGCGTGTCGGGGCTGCTTGCCGCGGGCTTCATCGAATTTCAGGAGCACGAAATCGGGATCGAGTCCTACGGCGACCGCGTATTCCCTGATGAACGCGCGAACATACGGTTCGGGAAGGGATGCGATTTCTCCCTTCTCCAGGGAATCAAGCTGCTTCCTGCTAATGCACGTACTATCAGCGATGTCGTTCAGACTCATGTTCCGGACTTCGCGCTCGCGGCGCAATTCCTCGAAAAACGTGTTCATGTCGGCAGCGCCTCCTCGACAAGAGCGGATCGCGCGTCGAGAACCTCCCGCACCTTCATTGCCAGCATCTCGAGCTGGAAGGGCTTCTGAACAATAGCGTTGACCTGGCTCGAAAAGCTTGATGTTTCCACTCCTTCGCGACCGTAGCCGGTGACGACGATGATGCGCACCTGCGGGTTGATACCCCGGAGGACCTCAAACGCCTGTTTGCCTCCCATGACGGGCATGTTGATGTCGAGAAGGACGAGGTCGATCGTTGCCTGGCGGGTTCGGTAGAGATCGGCACCGGACTTTCCGTCGTGCTCCACGTACACCGTGTAGCCGAGGCCGGCAAGCATGTCGCGCGCGATCTCGC
Source organism: Ignavibacteriota bacterium (assembly GCA_003162635.1). Taxonomy (GTDB): domain Bacteria; phylum Bacteroidota; class Ignavibacteria; order UBA10030; family UBA6906; genus Fen-1260. The sequence goes on along the minus strand of PMNE01000063.1, from coordinate 19,639 downwards.
ACACGCTCAATTCGTCATCGATCACGAGAATATTTTCCCTCCCCCGCGGAAGACGCACGCGGCGCTGGTGGCTCGTGCGGGGGATACGGGCCCGCGAGCGCGGGAGATACACGGAGAAGGTCGCTCCGTGTCCCGGCTCGCTTTCCAGATTGATGAATCCGCCATGGCTCTGCACGACACCATAGACGACGGAAAGTCCGAGACCGGTCCCCGATTCCTTCGTCGTGAAGAAGGGCTCGAAGACACGGTTCTGGATGGCGCGGTCAATGCCGTGACCGGTGTCTGTCACCCGCACGAAGACGAACGGACCAGGTTTGATCGAAGAGAACTGGCTCGTCGTGTGGGCGTCAGCGATCGTCACGCGGGTGGTGATGGAGAGCGTCCCGCCGCCGGGCATGGCATCGCGGGCGTTCAGAAACAGATTCAGCAGTGCCTGCTGGATCTGCCCGTCGTCTCCATCGACCGTTGCTGCATCCTCGGTGAATTCAGTGACGACGGCAATTTCCTTGGTAACGCTCCGTTGGAAGAGATGGAGCGTCTCTTCGATCAGCGAGTTGATGTTGATGGGTTTGACGATCGTTTCCGTTTTCCGCGCGAACGTAAGGAGTTGGCGCGTAAGAGAGGAGCCGCGGCGGGCGGAGGATTCGATGATCTCAACGTACTTGTACATTTTCGATTTTTCCGTCAGGTGACGGCGCATGATCGATGCCGACCCAAGCACGGCAGCGAGGATGTTGTTGAAGTCGTGGGCGATTCCGCCCGCGAGGTTGCCGATGCTGTCGATCTTTTGAGCGTGCAGCAGCGCCCCTTCCATCATCTTCCGTTCGGTGTTATCGCGCGCGACAATGCGGGCGGTGACCGTGGCGCCCTTCTCGTCGAACACGAGGGAAGAGTTGAGCGTGACGTAGAACGGCTGATCGTCGCGTTTCAACATCTGTTCCTCGACGTCCTTCAAACCCCGGCCTTCGTTGAACATCCGGTCGACAAGCTGGTGCACGGGGTCGCGCCGTCCCTCGATGAAGAATTGCTCGAACGGCTTTCCGATAATGTCCGGCTTTCTCCTGCCCATGATGTCCGCACCCGTGGCGTTGCACCCGACGATCACGTGCTCCCGGTTCACGCTCAGGTAGATGTCGGGGGCGTTCTCGAAGAGGTCGATGTACTGCTGCTCGGATTGCTTCAGCCTGTCGAACAGACGGGCGTTGTTCAACGCGACGCTGATCTGGTTGCCGAAGGCCTCCACCAGCTCGGCCTGCTTGGGCGTGAACATGTCGTAATCCCGTCCTGCAACGATCAACGCCCCGGCGATGCTATCCGCCACGCGAAGCGGGATGGAGGCCCAGAATTGTATCCCCATGTTCTTGAAGGCTGGATCGATGCGCCCCGTGTGCACCCTGAGGTATTCCCTCTGGACACGCGGCTGATGAAGCCAGAGGGAGGGGGTCGTGGACGAAAGATCCCCCAGGGGGAGAAAACGCGCGGAAGTCCCCTTGGAACATTTTTGGACGAGGTTCTCCCCCTCCAGCATATAGATCCACCCGTAATCCGTGCCGAGCAGGTCAGTGATCTTGTCGAGCGCTGTCTCCAGGACCACATCGAGTTCGACCACCCGGCTCACCGCTTCAGCGATGGTATTGAGGGCCATGAGCTGGCGGCGCTGCTCATCAAGCTGGCGGCTGTAGCGAAGGGAGAAGTAGACGTTCACAAACCCGATCGATCCGACCGTGAGGATGCTGATGAAGTCCATCAGCCGGGGGGATTGCCCGGTCAGCACCATCGCGCTGATGATCGTCGCCATGGAGACGATGACTGCGGTGGAGGCAACGACTTGCGCCTGCTCAACAGGGCCCAGATTGCGGATGAATTGACGGAAGAGGGAGAAGGGATTTCTCATGTTGCCGAAATTTACACAATAGGGGATAGACATTCAACGAAGGAGGGAAGAAACGGCGGGCGCGGCAAGAAGTGAAACGAGGGAAGAAAACAGAGCAGTCCCGCCCATGGGAGCGGGACTGCCGGTCACAATAAAGCGTCAGCCCTCTATAGGATGATGGGCTTCTTGGGAAGCACTGCTTCCTTTGCCGCCTTCGCGACGCGGAATTTCACCACAGTCTTTGCGGGAATTTGGATCTGCTCGCCCGTCTTAGGATTCCGTCCGAGACGCGCCTTCCGGTTGACAAGTACCAGTTTGCCGATCCCGGGAAGTGTGAAGGAGTTCTTCGCTTCCTTGTACGCGAGGTTTGCGAGTTCCTCAAAGAAAGCGACGGCATCCTTCTTCTTTATATCGAACTTCTTGGCAAAATGCGCCATGATCGCTGTCTTCGACATTGGTTTTCCCATGGATCCTCCTCAAAATGTTGTGTGTGAAATCCCTCTGCTGCCAGGTGACGAAATCGGCTTTGTTTTCGCTGGGAAGATAGCACAATGGAGGCAAAAATCAAAGGAATAATCGAAACAAAGGTAATGAATGCAAGGGAAAACAGATGGTTTGCCCCGGACCTGGAAAGGAGAGTGCCCCATGATCGCTGTAAGATATTGTACAATAATGCCTTATGGTTCACGCGGTTCGATTTGCTCGGTATCACCGTTTGCATCCAGAATCTCTATCGGGCAACGGGGAAGCGAGGCAACGAAGTGTTTGCCATAGCTTTTTGTAAGGAGCCGGGAATCGAGGAGCGTGACGATTCCCGTATCATCCTGCGTCCTGATCAGACGGCCGACACCTTGTTTCAGTTTCAGAATCGCTTCGGGGAGTGTAAACTCAAAGAATGAATTTCCCCCACGAGCGGCAATGGCTTCAAGGCGTGCTTCAATCAGGGGATGGGTGGGAACCGCGAACGGGAGGCGCGTAATGATCACATGCTGCAACGCTTCACCGGGGACATCGATTCCCATCCAGAAGCTATCGAGTCCGAAAAGGACGGAATCGACATCCTTCCGGAATTCCTCCAGCAGCCGGGGAGGAGGCCCGTCGACGTTCTGGACAAGGAGGCGAAACCCGCGGGACGCAAACTCGCCGGCCATGACCGCAGCCGTTGAGCGCATCGATGCGTCGGATGTGAAGAGGACGAGCGCTCGGCCATGGGTCCGCTCCACGCTCCGCATGATCCATCCGGGAAGTTCGTGCGCGTATCCTTCTGCTTCCGGCTCAGGTATGCCCCGCGCGATCGAGATGGACATCTGCCGGGCATGGTCAAAGGGCGTATCGAGGATCAGCGGCTCCGCCTGCATGCCCCCGATGCGGCTCCGGAAATAGTCGAGGGAATTGTTCACGGACAGAGTGGCGCTCGTGAGGATTACGGATGTATCGTCGCGGAACAAGCGGGCGCCAAGGACTTCCCCTACATCAGAGGGGGCGGCACAAAGCTGGATATTGCGCGGCGAGGTGACGTCGATCCAATAGGTAAGGTCCGCCTCCCACTGTTCGAGGAACGAAGTGACGCCGTCGCGGAATTCGCGGAGGGACTGCCGCGATGCCGCGAGCTCCTGCTTTTTAAAGAGATCATCTGTGTTCTCTTCGACGTCACGCACGTGTGCTTCGAGCGCGCCAAGGGGACCATCCACGTCATTGGAGATCCCAAGGGGGGTCCGGATCCGGATCTGTCGCCGCGCGCCGCGGTCGGTATGAGAGGTGAGAGCGCGTGCTGCTGTTCCGGCGGAGGCAAAGAGATCCTCAATTGCCTGGTCGGCCTTTTCGCATAGGGCAGCGATCTTCTTTCTGCCGGCAGAGCGCGTGGAGGAACCCGCGAGAAGCCCTTTCTTCGTCTTCGGATGGAAAAAACGGTGGACGGCGAGCAGCGCATTCCGCTCGGAAAGTCTGAGGCCGATTCCCGCACCCGCAACCGCCTCCAGCGTGTGCGCTTCGTCGAAAATCACAAAATCGTCCGGGAAGATGAACCCGTCTTCCCTCTCGGCGAACGAAAGGAGGGAAAAGAAGAGAGCATGGTTGACGATCAGCAGGTTGGCCTCACGGGCCCGGATCTTCGCCCGTTGAAAAAAACAGCCGCCGGAACAGGTGGCGGAGCTGCAGATTCCCTGTTCGGAACAGACAGAGTCCCAGATATCGCTGCGGGGGACGAACCCCAGCCCCTCCACATCGCCGTCGATTGTTCGGAGCGACCACTCCCTTATGCGGGCGAGCTCTCCGCGGCCCTGGTCGTCGACGAAGAATGAAGGGGAATCAATGGCGTGCTCAAGACGGGTCGTGCAAAGATAATTCCTCCGTCCCTTGAGGGCGGTGACGGCGATATCGCGGCCGAGCAGCGCGCAGGCGAGGGGAATGTCCTTACGAATAAGCTGTTCCTGAAGATTCTTGGTGTGCGTTGAAACGATCGCCTTGCGCCCTTCCTGGAGCGAATACAGGAGTGTAGGAATAAGGTAGGCGAGCGTTTTCCCGACGCCTGTGGGGGCTTCAACGATCAAATGGGATCGCGCAAGGAGAGCGGACGCTACAGCCGATGCCATCGCGGCCTGCTGTGGACGGTGTTCGTAGCCAGGGGATGCGGCGATCGGTCCCGCGGGGGAGAAGATGGTCTCGACGTGCTCGATAAGGTTCATGCCTTTCACAATGTATGAAATCGCTCCATCCCGTTCCAGCGCCTGTCATTTCATCTGAAATTCCCCTATCATTTTGAACAAAACAATCGGGAGTGCACCGGATGAGATTGAGACATAACCTTGCAGCGGGGATCGTCCTGGCGCTCTTTGCCGTCTGTGGCGCGGATGCGGCGGAAGGGGACACGGTCTCCGTCCTCCGGCAGATGAGGCAGACTGTCAAGGGGGATGTGCTGGATGCATTGGCCGGCTGGGCGCATGTCGTTTCCAGTCCCGTCCGGTGGGATGGAGGCGACTGGCTCACGGCGGGTGGGGTGGTTGTGGGGGTGTCGGCTTCCTCTCTGCTGGACAGCGATGTCCGGCGGATGATGCAGAGAAACCGCTCGGGCCTGAACGACGATTTCTCCAACGTGGCGGTGAACTACGGGGATGGACTCGAGATGCTCGCCCTTTCGGCGGGGGGGTATATTGCGGGACTTACGTTGCGGGAGAAGTGGCTGCGGGAGACGTCGCTCCTGGCAGGGACGGCGATCGTAACGGCCGGTACGCTATCAACACTCTCAAAGATTATTGCCGGCCGTGCGCGGCCGTACATGAACAAGGGACCGGGAGTCTTCAAGCCGTTCACCATTTCCGCGGAGGATTACGCGTCGTTTCCGTCGGGGCACACCGTTGTTGCTTTTGCCTTCTCCGGCGTCCTGTCGGAGCGGATCGGCAATCTCTGGGCGACGATCGGGCTGTACGGGATGGCAGCAGGGACGGCCTACGCGCGTTCGTACACCGATCATCACTGGTTTTCCGACGTGGTTGCCGGAGCAGCAATCTCCGTACCGGTGAGCCGTTCTCTCGTTCGCTACTACGAAGATGATCAGGAGGAGGAGAAGGGTTTGTGTGTCGTGCCCGGCATCAACGGCGTGACACTTCTTTGGAAATTCTGAGGCGGACAGATCAAGGTATGCCGCCCGCATAATTCGGGATCACCGGGGAAGAGAACTATGACGAAGAGGTGAATCTCATCGTCATCGAGCAGCGCATCACGGATCGGACGCAGGCCTGGCCTGCAGGCATCGTTGAAGTGAAGATAAACAGAAGGAGGTCCAGGATGGAAAAAATCAAAGTGGCCGTCAGCGTTTTTGAGGGCGGCTTCAATTGCGCACAAGCCGTTGTCCAGGCATTTGCGGAGCAGACTGGCCTGGCTGAGCGGACGGCGTACAGGATTGCATGCGGATTTGGCGCAGGCATGGGTCGGCGGCAAATGACGTGCGGTGCTGTCACCGGCGGGATCATGGTGCTCGGGATGACCTACGGAAGGGACCTCGACAGGACGGACATCGACAAAGAGAAGACGTATCAAAAGGTCAACGAGTTCATGCAGGAATTCGAAAAGAGACATGCAACAACCGAATGCAGGGAGCTTTTGGGATGCGATCTGACGACAGAGGAGGGAAGGAAGCTCTTCAAGGAGTTTCGCCTGCATTCAACCGTTTGTGTGAAATGCGTCGAGGATGCGGTCTCGATTCTCGATGGTCTGCTCGGGTAGTCAGAGTGATGGTGAACGACACGGAAGATCACGGGGAACATCGGAAAGAATGAGGTCCGGGTTTCTCGGGCAAGAACAACGAAGTCGACGGAAGCGCGCAGAAGGGGAGAAACACTCAGTCGGCCCGGGCCGTCCGGAGGAAACTGGCGCTCTCCTCCGGCAGCGTCGTATTGATATACATGCCGCTGCCGATCTCGAAACCGGCGGTTCGCGCAATGCGGGGAATGACGGTGAGATACCAGTGAAAATACTCCCTCTGTCCTTCGCGCGCAGGGATCGATCGGATGGAGAAATTGTAGTCAGGGTCGTTCAGCCCGTGGTACAGTTTTCCGAGTACCGTGTGCAGCATCGCGGCCAGGTCCGTGATCTCAAAGTCCTCGATCCCGTCGAACGACGAGCAGTGGCGCACCGGAAAAATCCAGAGGTGGAAGGGGGAAAGAGCCGCGTACGGGATGAAAGCGACAAAAGAGTCAGTGGAGGCGACGATCCTCACCCGGGCTTCGAGTTCGCGCCTGAGCGTCGTGCAGAAGACACATTCGCCTGTCTCGTCGAAAAACCTGATTGCTTCGTCCAGTCTGTGCCTGATCTGTGCCGGCACGATCGGAGTGGCTGCGATTTGTGTGTGCGGGTGCTGGAGCGATGTCCCCGCCGATTCGCCGTGGTTCTTGAAAATGATGATCGCCTCGACGCGGGGATCCTTCCGCATCTGGATATAGCGCTGGCGGAATGCGGCAAGAACCGTCGCCAGTTCCTCCACCGAGTAGAGGGCGGGAGACAGATCGTGTCTCCTGTGCTCAATGACGACTTCATGGAATCCGACTCCGGACATTGAACGGAAGACTCCGTCGATCCGCCGGATCCTGTCCCCTTCCTGCGAAAGTGCAGGGAATTTGTTCGTGACAACCCGCACTTTCCACCCCTCCCGGTCTGCAATCCTGTACTTCTCGTCCGCGCTCATCCCTTCGTTCCCCGGACAGAAAGGGCAATGGGAATCGTATGCGGCAAGCGGGGCAGTCTGTTTTTTCGGGCGGACTAACTCGTCCGGCCGCTTGGCCCGCTCCTTCGCGATGATGACCCATTCGCGGGTGATGATATTCTGCCGGAGTTCACTCATAGTGCAAAACGAGCGACGGCTCAAAAGAAGGTCGACGAGGAACCCCCGGGGTGCTCCGTCGGGTCCGGGACGGCCGCCGGATGCTAATGGTTGAGTTGTATGTCATCCAGGTAGAATGTAACCGCCTTCCCCCCGTCTGTAAATCCAACCGCGACAAACGAAGTTGTCCCGGCAAGCGATGCCATGGGGATGGTCTGCTGAACCCACGTGTTCGCCGGAATATTCGGAACGGTCACGGTCTTAATGTTGCTCCCCGAGGAATTGATGCACGACACCACCAGGCCGCTGACGCCTGCAGTCCCGCCGTTAATCCAGAAGCTCAGAGCGGTGTAATTTGCCGGATTGATCGCGGGGAAAGCCCCCCATGTTCCCTTGCTGAACTGCAGCGACGCCCAGGCAGCGTGAACCACTTTCAGGGAATGCGTGCCATCCTCGACAGGGCTGGTGTTCGCTGGCGTGAGCGTCACCGACCATGAGCGAACGGTGTTCCAGCCGTTTTCATAGGCATCATCGTACATGGCTTCGAACGGCGGCGGTGGTACCGCCACCGAGACGGTCACCGAGGCGCTGGCCGAGCCCTGTGAATTGGTCACTGTGAGTATGTATGTCGTGGTCACAGCGTCTGTGACGAGGAGCGAATCATTCAGCGCGACTGTTCCGATTCCCTGATTGAAGGTGGCCGTCGAGGCATTCTGCGAGGACCACCGAAGCACCGTCTGGCCGCCGCCGACGGGGAGACTTGCCGGTGTTGCGCTGAGGGTCACGGTGGGGGGGGGTGGTAGTGCGACGTTCACGGTCAACGGATATTGTTTGCTCCCACCGGGGCCGGTCAATGTCAGCGTGTAGGAGGTGGTTGCGAGGATGGTAAGGACCGTTGAATCACTCAGGCCGACCGTGCCGATCCCCTGATTGATGGATGCGCTTGTCGCATTCTGCGAGGACCACGCGAGCTTCACCCGTCCGCCCCCCACGGGAAGATTCGGAGGGGTGGAGGTAAATGTCCCTGACGGAGGGGTGGGAGGAGCAACGGTGACCGTGGCCGAATACTGCTGGCGTCCGCCGGGTCCGCTGAGACTCAGGGTATAGGTGGTCGTCGTTGCCGCCGTGACGACTGTCGAATCATTCTGTCCAACTGCCCCGATACCCTGATTGATCGTGTCGGCGGTCGCATTCTGCGAAGTCCATTGGAGCTTCACCTGTCCGCCGCCGTAGGGAAGATTCGCCGGCGTGACCGTGAATGTCCCTGTCGGCTTCGCCGGCGCTGCAACAGTGACGGTGACCTGATACCTCTGCGTTCCCCCCGGGCCGGTGAGCGTGAGTGTATGCGTCGTTGTCGTCGTATCCCTGACGATGGTCGAGTCATTGAGCCCGACAACGCCGATTCCTGTGATCGAGTCGCTCGTCGCGTTTTGGGACGTCCATGCGAGCTTCACCTGTCCCCCTCCGTACGGCAGGCCCGTCGGCGTTGCGGTGAATGTCCCGGTCGGCTTCGGGGGCGTCGCGACTCCCACCGTGAGTGCATACTGTTGGCTCCCGCCTGTTCCCGAGAGCGTCAGAACATAGGCCGTTGTTGCTGTGAGACTGACTGCAATCGACCCGTTCAGAGGGACGGGGCCAATGCCCTGACTGATGGACGCCGAGGTGTCGTTTTGCGACGTCCAGCTCAGTGTTGTCTGTCCGCCGCCGATCGGCAGCGAAGAGGGGGTGGCGCTGAATGACCCGGACGGCAGAGGAATGGCCGATCCGCCGCCGGGAAGGGGGAACGTGCTCGTTGCCGCGTCGGCGACAAAGATCCAGTCTCCGCTCCCCGGCGGCGTGAAGGAGAGGGACCCTTTTGGGAAGGTGCCAAGGCTCGTCACCGCGCCGTTGGAGGGATTGTACCAGTAGCAGATGACCGAGCTGCCCGAGAGCCGGGCGGCGGTCAGCGTCATCGCTCTCGAGGTCGGCAGGTACGCGATGATCGAAGAACTATCACTCGTCCAGCACGCTGTGGCGTACGTTGTGGATGAGCCGCGTCCTGCCGTGATGATGGTATTGTTGAAGTCGGGGACGAGCTTGTACCAGTAACGCGAATTGAACAGGAGTGCCAGGTATTTCATGCTCGTCGAGCCGGCACTGCTCAGCGCCGCCTGCCATCCGCTTCCAAAAAGCCAGATGGGATTGTTGCCAAAGACTTCGCCGCACGCCCCGCTGAGTATGCTCCAGTAGGCCTGGGCTCGCAGGGATTGCGCCGTGGAACTATGCTCCCCCTCGTATGCCGACTCGATCAGAAAGTAAGGCATGGTGGGGACGAACCGATACGCAGTCTTCGCGTCGGCGTACATCGTCGTGCTGTAGGAGTAAACGTCGTTCAGGTTCAGCCAGGTTGCACCGCTCCACGGGGTAACGGCAAACTCTCCGGCGTCGTTGTGAGCGGTAAAGATGTGGTTCGGGTCATACGCGCGGATCGAATCGACGACGGTCTGGACCTTCGCCTTGACCGCGGTCGGGTCGGTATCCCCTCCTATGCACCAGATGATATTTGGGAATCTCGCATAGCGCCTTCCGAGGAAGCTTCCCCATGCGCCGAGTTCCGCCGGGGTTGCCGCCGTCAGTTCCGCGCACCATCCCTGATTGCCGCATGCATACCCCAGGTAGAGCGGATCGAGGAGAACGGTGATTCCATAGGAGGCCGCCATGGAGATGACGCTGTCGGCATATTGGAAATACGCCGGGTTCGGGGTGGCAAAGGGCCTTCCGGTGAATGGGGCGACGCCGTAAATGTTGGCCGGCGCGTTATTTGAAAACAGGTGTTCGATGAGATTCACCAGAACGAGATTGAAACCAAGCTGCGATCTGTTCGCCAGATAGGTGTTTGCGTCTGCAGCGTTCAGTTGTGCGATGAGCGACCACGCTGCATCGCCGGAGAGGAAGACGGGGTTTCCGGACTGGTCGTCAAGGAAGCGCATGCTGTAGTCGACTCTGAGGGGGGAAACCGAAGATGGAAATGCCATCGAAAGGGGGTGAGCCTGCTTCGAGCCGGCCGGTCTGCTGTGGACATCGGGGGCCAGCAATTCATTCATGCACTGAAAGGAAACAACTGCCAAGACCAACCACACGAGCGGCAGGAAGGATTTCATGGGGGAGCTCCTCGCGCTTCTGGCTGCACAATGTCATTTTTAACTCATCAACATAAAAAGACGGAAGCACATTTACAACTGCAAGACCATCAATAACGGATATAGGCGCGAATACCATTGTCTCCTTATCGCTCCCTTATTTGATCCGAGAGGCAGAACTTCCTAACTTGCACCCGGATCATGTTCTATGGGCAGGTCACAAATCCCAAGAAAGGAGATCTGATGATTCATAAAGGGAAAAAGGAGAAAGTTCAAACCGTTTCTCGTTCCGGGTCTCCCGCACTTTCGCAGAAGCTGCCACCGATCGAACTGCTGACACCCACGCTTAAGAGTGGTACATCAGTACGGGAATCATTACAGCAGAGGAGGACTATCCGTGAAATCGGCGACAAGAAACTTCCATTGCAGGTACTTTCAAATCTCCTCTGGGCGGCGTGTGGAGTAAATCGCAAGAACGGCCCATTTGGAATTCCGGGAAGAACTGCTGCGTCAGCAAGTAACTCCCAGGAAATTGATCTTTATGTTGTCACGGAGGAAGGGGTTCATCTCTATGATCCTTTTCATCACATCTTGGTTCCAGTCATTGCGGGTGACATGCGTGACCTGGCGATTGGTCAGGGCCAGGCGAAGCTTGTCGCGAATGCTCCGGTTCATCTCATCTATATCGCAGATGTTCATAAACTTTCCCACACCTCTGGTTATCAGGAACCCGGACTGCGGGATTCCGAGATTCAAAAATCATATTATTACGTTGATACAGGTCTCATCGCAGGCAACGTATATTTGTTTGCGGCTTCTCAAGGTCTTGCATCATGGTTTCATAATTGCAATCGATCCGGTCTTGCAGCAACATTGAAATTGCGTGCCGACCAGCGGGTTCTCTTTGGCCAGACAGTGGGATATCCTGTGAAGAAATAGCGCGTTGGCTCTTTCTCGAAAGCCGGGAAGAATTATTTTCCCCTTCGTGTCGTCACGCACAGCAACTGTCCGCGGATTTTGTTACCTTGAGGAACGATGGAAAAGTATTCCGCGAAATACATTCTCCCCCTGATTCTGTGGATGGCCGTTATCTTTGTCAGTTCTTCTGTCCCGCAGGATGTCTTTCCCAAAGTCAATTCCTGGATATGGGCGAAACTGGTCCACGTGGTGTACTTCGGAGTTCTCGCGTTGCTCGTCCAGAGGACGCTGCTCGGCCAGGAGAAGTACCACCTGCTCCTGAGGTACGTTCAACTCATCAGCATTCTCTTCGCCGTTTTTTATGGGGCCTCTGATGAGATCCATCAATTGTTTACTCCCGGAAGGCATGCCCAGGTCACCGATGTCTTGATTGACGGATTTGGGGCTTCATTGTTCATCCTGGGCTCAGTTGTCTATCGAGCCCTGGTGCCGAAATTTGCACGGACGGACAGTAAGTAGGGGGAGTGAATTTCGACGGTAGGGAGCCACAAAAAACCCCCGCTTCAGGCGGGGGTTTTTTGTTATCAGTGTGCCCTGAGCGCTTTGTTGAACGTCGCGGCAAGCAGCACCCGAATGACGATGATGTTGTTCCGTTCACTATGCGCCCGCTTGCATGCAGTTCTTCATGCGGTTGGCGCCGGCTTCTTCCCATACACGAGCGCGGCGACGATCCCCATGACGATGTACGCAACAACGCCAAGCAAGAACCACTCGAGTGTCAAACCGTAAGGCATCGCGACCATCCCGTACGTTCCGTACGCCATGCCAATGCTGAGCCAGATCCCCACGTACAATCCGTACCGGATGCCCTCGGCAATCCCTTTCCCCTCGTATCCCTTGGAGAAGATGAGCGTGAAGAAGAAGGAGCCGACCAGCGAAATTATCGGATAAATCCACCACAGAGAATCCTGGTCAGGACGCCAGACGGTGAGGGATTTGAACGCGGAGCCGAGTATCACAGTATAGATAACCATGTCGAGGACGATCGCCGCGACGAATACCGCGATGAACGCCATCCAGAACTTCTTGGTCATGGCTGTCTCCAGAGATGTGGAAGTGAAGGTGGGCTGTGCCGAACGGAAATGTGTACTGAAAAAATACGCCAAAATCAACATGGCCCGATGCGAGGTCATACGTGTCCCTCATGAATGGCATCAGTCTTTACCATACATTTTTCTTTCGGTGCGAACCTCAGGTGACCCACCTCCCAGTTGGACCATTGGAAGTCGATCAAGGAACGAAAGTGCTTTACAGGAAATGAACGAGTTGGGCGTGCCGAGAAGAGGGGGGGGAGAAGAGGGACAAGCAGAATTAACTACTTTACCGTCCTTTTGATCGATCACATTACGCGTTTCCAGTCGGTAGACTTCCCTGCGGTCCTCTAGGTAAAGAAGAATTTAGACGACTGAGGTTCAACATGATGTCCATGCGCGTAGTAATTTTGTCGTTTTTGTCTGTGTCGCTGGTTCAAGCCCAGAATGCCGCGTGGAGCCTGTCATCAGGTCTGGCCACCGAGATCTACCGGCAGCCAAACAAGACGGAGCTCAGCCTATCCCCTCATTCCCTCACATCTTCTGCATGGAGTACCCCAGGCGACACCATGCGACACAATATGTACGGCGATTTGATGGAGGACAACCCGGCATATATCCAGAAATCTCCATGGTGGATCTGCGCAATAAGAGTTGTAGGGAACAACGTTGTGACATGGGCATTTGACAGGTATGTCTTCAACGCGGATTTTGCAAGGATAGGGTTCAACTCCTGGAAGCATAACTTGACGACAGGCTTTGAATGGGATACGGACAGATTTGGCATGAATTACTTTTTTCATCCCTATTCCGGGGCCGGATATTTCAATGCCGCCCGTGCAAACGGATACACGTTCTGCGAATCAGTCCCCTTCACATTCGGCGGCAGCCTCATGTGGGAGCTGGTCGGGGAGAATACGCAGCCATCGGTGAACGATTTGATCAACACGACCGTCACAGGCGCGTTTCTCGGCGAAATCACTTACAGGCTTAGCTCGGATTTTCTGGACGATCGAACTACCGGATCGGAGAGGGTCTTTCGGGAATTACTTGCCGGGATTATCAACCCCGGGAGAGCATTCAGCAGGCTGCTGCAAGGGAAACTCACCAGAGTAACTTCCGAAGAGATCTATCAGAAGGAACCTCTCAATATGACATTCTCTGCCGGGCCGCATGTGGTCAATGACGGAAGAAAATTCGGGAAGGGATCCACAAACGAAATGCTGACACTTCAACTTGATTACGGGAATCCGTTTGAAGAACGATCGCGATACCTCTTTGATTATTTTAAGATTCGGGGAGATCTTACGATTGGTGCCGGAAGGAAGATCATAGACAATGTTATCGGTCAGGGAATTATGTTCGGCAGAAACATCCGGTCCGGCAACGTGGATATGCTTCTNNGCTGGCGATAAGCGGCAATTCAAACCTCTATTTCGATCTCCAGCTCGGCCTTGTACCTCTCGCCGGAAACAGTACGCAACTGGGACCCGATACTTCTCAGTTCAGAGATTACAACTATGGGGGAGGCGGGGAAGGAAAGTTCGAGACTACGCTGAATCTCGGGAATTGGGTCAATGTTACGTTCAAAGGGTATTATTACTGGATTCACACATATGTCGGCACCGCGGGGGAAAGTTTCGTCGGCATCGTGAAGCCAAGCGTCGCGTTCAGAATTGCCGGTAATTTCAGCCTTGGTTTTGAACACCTGATTTACTACACCGACAGATACCCGCGAGACTTCCCCAATTTTCATGATGTTCGAACCGAGCAGAAGATATTTATCCAATTCTTCGTAGACAATTTCAAGCAGCAAAGATGAAAAGGAACATGGTGCGGCACAAGCGTCTCTCATCACTCTTCCTCCTCCTCTTCTGCGAGTCATCTCTCAATTTTGTGACAAAGACGCCCAATCGAATTTGAGGAGCTCAACCTTGCAGGAACCGATTGGCTCTCGGTTTGGATTTTCTGTAAATTCCCATTATCCCGATTTCCGTTTCTGTTGTCGCTTTTCGAGGAGACCTCGCAATTCAATGAGCGCCTTCAATGCTTCAGGTTTGGTCGAAAAACCTGTGCTTTTCCAACGGCGCTTGCCATTGGAAAGTAGGTGACGTAGTAGATGCCGGAGCGTTTGAAGAGGGAGATGCGGTCGGAGTTGGCTGCCATAACAGAGCCCCATGTGTTAGCAGTTCTGTGAGCAGCGGTATTTGAGAGTGAAGGGGCTGGCGGAATTCCCCCTGGTAAATCTCGTCGGAGCGGAGGGATTTGAACCCTCGACCCCCTGAACCCCATTCAGGTGCGCTACCGGGCTGCGCTACGCTCCGAACAAATGACTCTCTTCGTTACGCCTCAATTCAGCTTCTTCAGCATGTCCTGAAGGAATTGCCTCGCTTCGAGCACGTCGGCCCGCAATTGCTCATCCTTGATCTTTGCCTTCGGCTTCGGTGCGTCCAGAAGTTCCAATTGCTCTCCGGTATCCGGCTCGGGCGTGTAGTCCTTCAGCACCTGCTTCGCCCCTTCGATCGTGTACCGCTCGTCCCGCAGCAGCTTTTTGATGTACAGGATGAGGCGAATGTCCCGGTTGGTGTATATCCGGTTCCCTGCCCGATTCTTCTGCGGCTTCAAATGCTCAAACTCGGACTCCCAGTACCGCAACACGTACTGCTCAAGGTCGGTGATCTTCGCGACCTCGCTGATGGAGTAGTACAGTTTCTTGATCCCGAGGGACTTCACCAAGCACCGCAGTATGTGCGTCGATGACGACTACGCAAAATTACACAAAACCGTCCTGATATGCAACGCCGGCCTCAACAACCCGGTCGCAGCGCGCCATTTCAAGCCATTCCCGCGCCGAATTTCTTCAATCCGCAAGAGGGGGAATCGGTACTTCATTTTCTCACTCGGTTGCGGGAGAGACCCAGATCGATCTCCTTTATCTTCTTCAATTCGCCCTGCGCCTGCTGGAGTGCCCCCTCCAGTTCCTGAATCCGCCGCGCATCGGAGCTTAGCGCCGCCCCCTGCCGCCGCGATGCCACACCAAGACTGTCCGCAACGTCGGTCTTCCTTGCCAGCTCCTCGCGTAGTCCCTTCATCCGATGAAGGAGAGAGATGAACACCTGGACATTCTCCCGTTCGGGCTTTTTCAGGGGAAGATCCAGGTAGGCGGTGAACCAGCGAAGAGCCAGGCTGTCATTCCGCGCGTCGTTGAATTCGTTCGCGTACAGGAGCGCCGCTTTCTTCACGGCTGTCGGATATGCGCTCGACTGCGGGTATTCATCCGCGATGGCGGCGTAGTGGTGCGCGGCCTCCCGGAGCGCCATCTCCTGCTCCAAGCTGTCGGCCATGCGCAGATGGTATGCCACCGCTTCGTCCATGCGCCGCGTGGCGGTGTCTGCGCACCCGGCGGCGAGGACGGCAGCGCATGCAACCCACAACAATGCTTTCATATTCGTTTTTTCCTTTCGGGGGGGTCGGCGGATGGAAACTCCACGGTAAACGTGGACCCCGTCCCGACGGTGCTGGCGACGGAAACGTTCCCTCCCTGCCCATTGACAACGGCTTTGACGAAGGCGAGGCCGATCCCCGTCCCCCTCCGTTTCCCCTTCACTGCGGTCGATGCCCGGTAGAACTTTGTAAAGATCTTCGGAAGCTCCGTTGCGGGAATGCCGGTTCCGGTGTCGCGTACGCGAACGCAAGCGCCCTTGGGGCAAGGGCCGAGAGTGACTTCCACCGTTCCATCTTTGTCGGTATACTTGAGCGCATTGCTCAAAAGATTGGCGAACACCTGTGAGCATTTTTCCGCATCCACGAACACCTCCGGGCATGGGGAGGGAACAAACGAAACCGTGATTTGCCGCCGGACCGCGGTGGGGTGGACCTCGTCAACCGCCTGGCGCAGGAGGGGTGCCAGGTCGAGGCGGACAAGATTGTACTCCATCATTCCCGCCTCCACCTTCGAGAGGTCGAGGAATTGGTTGCTGAACTTTGCGATCTTGTCGATGTTCTCGCGGATGGCGTTGAGGAGTTCAAGTTGGGGCGGGGTCAGCGGGCCGGCTTTCTCTTCCGTCAGGAGGTAGTACGCCGAGTGCATCGTCTGGAGGGGCATACGGAGCTCGTGCGAGATGTGCTGCATCATCTCCGCCCTGAAGCGGTTCAGGGCATCAAGGCTTGCGCTCATGGAGTTGAACGCCCGGGCAAGGTCCGCGATCTCGTCATGCGAACGGACCCGAATACGGGTGAATGAACCGCCGGCGATCTCCTTCGTCCCTGCCACAAGCGTGTGCAGTGGACGCGTGATCGTCCGGGCGATGACGACCGCGGAGCCGATCGCCGCAATCAGCGTGCCGAAGACAATGAGGGATGCAACACGAAGCGACCGTCGTGTCGTCGCTTCGATACTCTCCACCGATGCGCTCACTACACCCTGTCTGGCGGCGATCAGTTCGTCGAGCGATCGGAGGATGGTATCGACCGCCTCGGTCCTGGTCTTCTCGCCGGCAATGGGATCGAGCGACCCGGCGGCGTCGGCCACTGCCGCGAAGTGCCAATCATGCAGTTCCCCAACCTCAAGGATGATCTGGTGGTCGCGAGGTGTCGTCAGCATGCCCGAGAGGGAATCCAGCAGCCGGACAAAGGAGTGGTTGTTCTCAACGAAGACGGCCCGATAGGTCGAATCGTGCGCGATGAGGTACCGCTGCGCATAACGCTCCTCTTCGTACAGGATCGTCCGCAGTTGCTTCGCCAGATCGATGGCCTGCACGTCGATGGTGAGGGTGCTCCTGGTCGTCTCCGCCACGCTTCTGAGTTCCACCATCACATACGTGCTGGCCACGATCATCAGGACGATGATAATGGTAAAGCCGATCATCATCTTCCGGTAGATGGTCAGTCTCACGTTCCGGCATCCTCGATCAGAACCATTGCGACCACATTTTCATCGGCATGGGACATGGAGAGCATGAGCGTTGCCCCCGCAAGCCGGTCACGGAGCGATCCATGGACAGTGAGATGCGGCTGGCCGGAAGGGTCGTTGGTGACCTCAACATCTTTCCAGCGGAATTCGCCCCTCCAGCCGAGTGAAAGGGCTTTGCTGAAAGCCTCTTTGGCGGCAAACCGGACGGCGAAGTGCTGAAAGCGGTCGGCTTTGGCGTTGCAGTAGGCAATCTCCGAGGATGTGTACACCTTGCGCAGAAACGGCTCGCCAATCGTCTCGATGCTTCTGCGAATGCGGCTGATCTCGATGATATCAACGCCGATCCCTCGGACCATGGCGCGCTATCTCCCCCTCTCTTTGGCATTCTCGGTGTCGATCACCTGCAGGAGCTCCGACACGTCGCCGAGGTCGTAGTCAGCGTGTGATTCTGTTGTGCCGAACGTATCGCCATACCGGGCGAACGCCGTCGTGATGCCCAGGTTCGCAGCGCCGACGACATCTCGCTCTGCCCAGTCGCCCACCATGATGGCTTCGTGCGGTTTCACCTGGAGAAGTTCCAGTGCACGGCGAAATGGCACGGGGCTCGGCTTCCGTTCGCCGGTATCATCGAATGTGATCACGTGATCGAACAGGTGGTGGAAGTCCAGGTAACAGAGCCGCAGCCATGCTTCACGGCTCGGTGCATCGGAGACCACGGCAAGCTTGATTCCACGCTTGAGGATGGCAACGAGCGTCATGTTGACATGCGGGTAGGGAACAAGCGCCGCCTCGCGGGCGCGCCGGTAGGCAATGACACCGGCGGAGAGTATCTTGTAGTCGACCTTTTGGAATATATCGTAGAGAAGCTGGTCAAACACTTTTTGGAACTCAATACCCCGCTCCTGATAGATCGCATCGATGCGGTCCCGTGCCTCGGCGGGAGTAAGTCCCAGTCCCGCATCGATCATCGAGTTGATCGCTGCGGCGACGGCCTGCTGCTTCATGCTCATGAAATCGACGAGCGTGTTGTCGAGGTCGAAAATGACGGCTTTGATCATATCCGTTGACGAAAAGATCTATGGTACCGACCGGGCGGCTTTTGCCACCTCGTCTTCAATGTACTCCCGGACCGCCGGTTTCAGGAAAACATTTTCCAAACCGATCTCGTGCAGGGCGAGCGCAAGGACCGCGGACTTGCGTAGCGGCAGGAGGCGCCTGTTCACGAGAAGCAACTTCTGCTCCTTCAGGACACAATAGCCGCCTTCAAAGTCACCCCGCTCGTAGCGGATCGTCACCCCCAGTTGCATCGCAACTCCTTGCAGTTCCTGCATCAGCTCTTCGCGTTTCACTTTCCGCCGCCGGGAGTTTTGGTGAATGGACGGAAGACGGCCAGGGCGATGATCGTGTAATAGCAGAGCAGGGCGACAAGAGGTGCGCCTGCGAGAACTCCGAGACGGGCGTGGAAAAGCTCACGAAAGACATCATTCCCTGCCGTCGTGAAAAACTCCATGTACACCATGCGGGCATCGAGGTACATGGTATAGAGCTCCACCGGGACGAAGAGAGAGAAGAGGATGGCGCTCATCATCAGCCATCCGTGCTCTTTCAGGCGTAACGGCGATGTAGCGAGGAATACCGCTCCGCTCACGAGCACGATCGTGTAACTAATCATGATGACCACCGACGTGAACGAGATCAGACGGAAGATCTCCCGCTCGGCTTCGGGGGCGAGGTATTCTTCAAACTCGAGCGTGCCCGTCTTCAGCATATCGTTGCTGATGAGCGCGCGGATGTTGACCGCGCCGAGCCAGATGACGCCACCGACAAGAAGGAGAAAGAGGGCGGCATGGGAAACGCGGGTCGACGGCCTCATGCCTGGTCGCTCCTTCGTCGGCCGGTGTCAATCCGCCAATTCTTGTACCAGCGAAGGTCGCGCAACAGCGCCAACAGGTTATCCAATCCTTTGTGTGAAACGGAAAAATACGTGACAGCAAAGTGTTCCTTTTCTTCCTCCGAAGCTCCGCCGACGAGATCACGCAGGAGGGACGCGGCATCCTGCAGACTTCTGCCGAATTCCTGCTCCAGCGCCCGGTATCCCTCCGCGTCCTTCCCAATCCTCTTCATGATATCATGCGCCTGACTGACAAACTTCGCATGGAAGCTCAGCGTGTCGAGAACCTGCTCCCTTCCCGCGGACGAACCAAGCTGCAGGAGCGTTCCGACATCGATGCGGTAGGTCAGCGTGCCTGCGGACATCGCATCGAGTGTGGCAAGGAGGGCGGAAGCAGCAGGATCAAGATGCATAGTAAAGAAATATAGAGAAACCGGCGAGGAGTTCCAAACGGGGCCCGTTTCGCCCCGTGCCGATGGTTTGATTCTCAAGCGGAATCTCCCGATATTTGTTTACATAAT
>PMNE01000036.1 GCA_003162635.1 Ignavibacteriota bacterium | reverse complement strand
GGAACCCGTTTCTGCCTCGTTGCGGGAGATGTTAATGCGGATGGTCAGGTGAATGCGCTTGACAATGGCGTGACGTGGAATGCACGCAACATGGTCGGATATTTGCCCGGCGACGCGACGTTGGACGGACAGGTGAACGCTTTGGATAATGGCATAACATGGAACAATCGCAACAGAACAACCCAGGTGCCGTAAGCACTTTCGTGACGATTTAGAAATCAATGATACCTTCAATTAACTGGAGGATTGCGGCATGAAAACATTGGTGCGATTCGTATTGCTACTGGCGGTATTGCTGCTGGGGGTCGCCGACCAGGGGATCAGCCAGGCATTCACATGCACGATCCAAAATCAATCGGTGAATGCCGGGGTCTTCTCGTTCGACATCTACATCGTCAGAACGGGGACGGCGCTGTATTTGGGGACTTCAGATTTTGTGCTCACGTTCAACAGCGCCAATTTTAATTCGCCTGTGGCGTTGGTCAAGCAATTAGGCGTTCCAGGGGGGAGGATTGAGACTTTTTATGCCGGCGGTGCCGATATCATTTCGGGAAACCGTGTCGTGCTCAATCTCGCAGGCCCTGCCATACTTTCTCAAGCGAATTTCGACTCCAGGGTTCTTGTTGTGTCGAATGTCGCGCCGGGTGACCTTGTTGCAAGCGTGTCGGTATCAGGGATCACCAATGGTGCCGGTACAATGGGATTGACCTGGCGAAGTGCTTCCCCGAACAATACTGTAGTCCAGAATTACCAGGCGACATCGCCCTGGAATTTGTTGGATGTCACGTCGAATGGCACGTACACAAATCCTTCCAATCAGCAGCTTCCCATCCAGCTCGTCAGTTTTAATGTGAATGTACTTTCGTCTGACGGCGTTGAGTTGCTCTGGTCAACCGCGAGCGAGATCAACAACTACGGGTTCTATGTGCAGAGGTCCGCGGATGCGAAGACGTTCGCGACGCTCCCCGGCAGCTTCCAGCCGGGACACGGAACCACGATCGAGCATCACGACTACTCGTACACCGATGCCACGGCCGGCGATGTCCAGTACTTCTACCGGCTGGAGCAGGTCGACAGGGACGGAACGATAACCTACAGCGAATCGAAGGAAGCGGGAGGAACGACCGGCGTGAAGGAACAGAAACCGACGGAGTTCGCCTTGCAGCAGAACTATCCCAATCCGTTCAACCCCACGAGCGTGATCGAATACTCGCTCCCGAGCTCGTCGCATGTTCTCCTGGAACTGTACAACTTGCTTGGCCAGAAGATCGCGACACTCGTCAACGACGTGAAAGCGCCGGGGTTCTACCAGGTCCAGGTCGACGGCGCGAACCTTGCCAGCGGCGTCTACATCTACCGTCTCACCGCCGGGCAGAAGACATTCGTCCGGAAGATGGCGCTTGTGAAGTGACATAGGTCCCATCTCTTCACTCCGCTTTTGTGCGGGTGCGCACAAATTAGCGCGCACAACCCCGTCTTGCCTCAGCAGGACGGGGTGTTTTATGGAAGAGAATTCCTGATTTTGTTGCATCCCCAAAAAACTGCGAGCCCTGTGATCACACGCACGGAATGCGTTAAATTTGCGTAAAGAAGCGGTTTTGGGTCCCCGAAGGGTTGACATTGTCTTGGGCCAGGAGTATGTTTATACACAGGAATTGGAACCAAGTATGAACATCGTACGTTCCTGTTGCGCCAATGTAGTTCTCGTATGGTCCCGGGGGGGACCGGTCGGGATGAGGGCGCGCCGGAGTTGTGCGATGGTGAATAAGGGGGACCGCAGTTATGATTGAAATTCTCTTCGTTGCGTTTGTCGTTGCGTTGGCCGCAGCACTTGGGATGACGCCTCTCGTCATCAAGCTGGCGCACCGGATAGGGGCAGTCGACCATCCGAATGAGCGCAAGGTCCACACGCATCCCGTTCCGCGTCTCGGCGGCGTGGCCGTCTACATCGCTGTCTTCCTCACGATCGCGGTCGTCTTTCTTCTCCACGGCAATGAGTTCGCGTCTCCGTGGAAGACTCCTCTCCAGGGCTTTGGCCTTGCTCTCGCCAGTCTGATGATTCTTGCCGTCGGCACCTGGGACGACATCAAGCAGCTTGGGCCGGGGAAGAAATTCCTTCTTCAGGTTCTCGTTAGCACCGTCGTCTATGCGTCGGGAGTGCGCATCTCCATTATTTCCCAGCCCCTCGGCGAAGGGATGCTGGATCTTGCCTGGTTGAGCTATCCCGCGACGGTCCTCTGGATCGTCGGGATCATGAACGCACTGAACCTGATCGACGGACTCGACGGGCTTGCCTCCGGTGTTGCGATGGTTGCCTCGGTCACGATCGCCGCGATCTCGTTCGTGAAGTTTCATGATGCGGGAACCGCCGTGATCGCGTTGATCCTGGCCGGTTCGCTGCTTGGTTTCCTTCGCTTCAATTTCAACCCGGCGAGGATCTTCCTCGGCGATTCGGGAAGTTTGTTCCTCGGGTTCATGCTCGCCGTCCTTTCGATGATCGGTTCGACGAAGGGGTCGACGGCATTCGCCGTCATCATCCCTGCGCTCTCGCTCGGTCTCCCCATCCTCGACACGACCCTCTCCATCGCGCGGCGCATCCTCCGGCCGATGATCAAGAGGGATGGGAAGGGAGAATCGGCGATGCGGCGGCTCCGGTCGATTTTCCTCCCGGATCGGGACCACATCCATCACCGGTTGCTTGCCCTCGGGCTTTCGCATCGCGAAGCGGTGGTGCTCCTGTATTTTGTCTCCTCGGCCCTCGGGTGCAGCGCATTCGGGCTGTCGGTGACCGATAACATCGGCGGTGTTCTGATCCTCGCAGTTGCAGGGATCGCGATCATGGCGGGCGTCCATCGGCTCCGGTACCGCGAGTTTGCCATCCTCCGGACGGGCGCGCTGCTTCCGATCTACAGGCATCCGCTCCTGCAGAATTCGATTTTCCTGGGGACGATCGATGCCGGCTTTGCCGTTGTCGCGCTGCTCGTCGCTTCGGCCCTGGGACGGGGAACCGGCGGACTGGGCAGCGGGCCGTTGGATTTCCGTGTCCTGCTGATCGGTGCCTCGGTGCTTCAGATGACCGTGTTCGTGGCCTCGGGACTGTATCGCGGGGTGTTGCGTCACGCCGGCGTGGAAGAGGCCGTCCGTATCATGAAGGCGGTTGCAATCTCGCTCTTCATCGGGGCCGGGCTCTTCCTTCTGTTCGGCGTGCGGATCACGGATGGCATGGGAAGGGTCTTCGTTCTCGACTTCTATTTCCTCCTGACGCTTCTTGTCGTTTCCCGGTTCTCCTTTGCATTGTTGAACCGGCTGGCGCGCGAACCGTATGAAGGGAAGGATCCCGTGGTGATCTACGGAACGGGAGATATGGCAGAGGCCGCGCTGCGGACGATGCTTGCATCGCCCGGACTGAATCTCCGTCCGCTCGGCTTCCTCGACGACAACCCGCAGATGGAAGGAAAGACGATCCATGGCTACCGGGTTTTCGGCGGTCACTGGAAGCTCGAAGGGTTGCTCAGGAATCCTGCCATCGCGGCGCTCGTGATTGCCACCGACGATATGCTTCCTGAAGTCAAGAGGCGGCTTCAGCGGGTGTGCCGTGAAAACCGGCTCCCGGTGAAGGTCTTTGCGCCGTTTGCCGATTTCACCATTCAGGCGACGCCGAAAACGCATACGATGCCCATCCAAAACGTCCCGGCGATGCCCCATCGTGCCGGAGTTCCCGTCGAAAAGTCCCCCAGGATGTTCTGAGTTGCCGACCGGCGGTCATACCGACCGCCGGTCCGCTGTTCCCCCCCCCTTATTGACTTTCCAGCCGGTATTTCGTAAGTTTTGCTGTTCCGGATGTGCTGTACTTGCCGACCCTCGAAAGGATACCACCCGCCTCGTTGTTACGATATCTCCCCGTTGCCCTACCCGGGCAATAGAAGTTCAAGAGCCCGGCACGCGCAATGTGCAGGCGCTGTATCCGGACCGACGACACATAAGAACCAATCGACCTTAGGAGACTGATGTTCAGGAACGGGACAATTCAGGGCGTTGTCGTGCGCGATATTCCGAAACATGTCGATGAACGGGGCTGGCTGAGCGAGGTTTTCCGGACTGATGAACTGGATCCTTCCTACGTTCCTGTGATGGGGTATGTATCGATGACTGCACCTGACGTGGTGCGGGGCCCGCACGAACACGTCGACCAGTCCGATCACTTCGCCTTCCTCGGCCCTTCCAGCTTTACTCTCTATCTATGGGATAACCGTCCGTCATCCCCGACCTTTGGTATCCGGCAAGTCCTCTGCGCCGGAGGAGATGCGCCGCGGTCCATCATCATCCCTCCGGGGGTCGTGCATGCCTACAAGAACATCGGGGGTGTTTCCGGGATGGTACTGAACTTCCCGAACCGACTCTTTGCGGGAGAGGGGAAGAAGAATCCCGTGGACGAGATCAGGCACGAATCAGACCCCGCATCTCCTTATCGCATCGATTGATCGCATGAAGTCACTCTTGGTAACAGGGGGTGCCGGATTCATTGGAAGCAACTTTGTCCGGTATTTCCTTGATGCCCATCCCGGCGTCCGGCTGGTAAATTTCGACGAGCTGACCTACGCGGGAAATCTGGAGAACCTCGCGGGTCTGCAGGACCGAAAGGAATACACTTTCATCCGGGGGGGCCTTTGCGTTCGGACGACCCCTGCCTCCGATATCGAATCCCGCAGTATTGACGCCATCGTGCATTTCGCTGCCGAGTCGCACGTCTCTGCATAGCCCTTCTCTCAGGGACAGTCCGCCTGATCGCCTGGTGTGCGCTCGATCGGAAGAAAGATGCGACCAGCTTCGCCGGCGTTGATCACGATGGGGTAAAGTTCATCCTGTTCTTTTGCAGCAGCGGAGTTGGCGATGTGGTGTTCCCATCGGGAATGCTGCGCGGGCTGCGGCGGATGTCCCTGCGGCCGACAATCACGCCGGCCGTGAAAAAGGAAGGAGTCAACCTCTCGTTAGGCGTAATGTCCAAGCACCGTGAAATAGTAATCCTCTTTCTGGCGGATTTCTTTACGATCTGTCTTGGCTGGACTGTGTATTTTCTGTTCCGCGTCAGGAGCGGCGTCATTGACGTGGGCGCGGAGCCGGATTTCTGGGTGCCGATGCTGGCAGTGTATCTGTTCTGGTGCATCCTCTTCTTTGCGGTCGGCCTCTACCGGCCATGGTACGCTGCGTCCAGGTTTGATGAGCTGACTCTTATCTTTAAGACGATCACCATGGGCTCCCTTATCGTCTTCTTCCTGGTCTTCCTGGACGATGCCGGAAAGCCGACGGGAACCAACGCCCGTCTCCTGATAGCCGCGTATTGGGTGATCATGCTTGTGTCCGTTTCCTCCGGCCGAATGCTCCTGCGGAGTCTCCAACGGCAGATGTTGATCGCCGGAATAGGAGTGCACAACACCCTCATCGTCGGGAGCAGCGAAAGATCCAGGGAGCTCTTTGATGAAGTGGAGAAATATCCTGCGCTCGGCTACAAAATCGTCGGGTTCGTCGGTCTGGGGGGCCGGAAACAGGTCCAACATCATCGACACCTCCCTGTGCTGGGCGGATTGGACGACCTTCCGGGTCTTCTCGACCGGCAAGGGATCAAGGAGGTCCTCATCGCCCTCGACAGGGCGGATCGTGATAGGTTGCTGCACATCGTCGAACAATGCAACGGCCACCGGGTCGGTCTGAAAATTGTGCCTGATCTCTACGATCTGGTGAGTGGAATGGCGCGGACAAACCAAATCTACGGCTTCCCGCTGATAGAAATCTCCCCGCAACTCATGCCGCCGTGGGAGGAATCGACGAAACGTCTGCTGGATATCGCTTCTTCCGCGATCGTCCTCGCAGTGGGGCTCCCGCTGTGGCTGCTGATTGCGCTTGCGATCAAGATCGACTCCCACGGCCCGGTCCTTTACCGGCAGGAAAGGGTCGGCAAGGACGGCGTCTGCTTTAAGATCGTGAAGTTCCGATCCATGCGGAGCGATGCGGAACAAAAGGGGCCGCAGTGGGCGGGGAAGAAAGATCCTCGCGTGACGCGGCTCGGGAAGATCCTTCGCCAGCTCCATCTCGACGAATTCCCGCAGATGATGAACGTCCTGAAGGGGGACATGAGTCTGATCGGGCCGCGGCCGGAGCGGCCGGTGTTCGTGGAGAAACTGTCGAAGGAGATTCCGCTCTACACGCGTCGCCTCAGGGTCCGGCCCGGCATTACCGGCTGGGCCCAGGTGCGGCACGCTTATGACGAAACGATCGATGATGTCCGGAAAAAAGTGCAATATGATCTCTTTTATATCGAAAATATGTCGTTGCGAATGGATTTGAAGATTGCCCTGAATACGATCTATCATATCCTTTTAGGACGGGGACGGTGAGGGTTGATGATCTGCGAAAGGAAACTGCGCGATGACGATTCAGATGGTTGATGTGGTCGGACAATACCGGAAGATCAAAGCAGAGGTGGATGCGGCGGTGCACGCCGTTCTGGATTCAGGGATGTTTATCCTGGGGAAAGATGTGGGTGAGTTCGAATCCGCCGCGGCGAAGTACCTGGGCGTGGGACACGCCATCGGTTGTGCGTCAGGAACGGATGCCTTGCAGATCGCCATGATGGCATTCGGTATCGGTCCGGGAGATGAGGTGATCACGACGCCGTTTACGTTTGTGGCGACCGTGGAGACGATCGGCATCCTGGGGGCAAAGCCGGTCTATGTCGATATCGATCCCGCCACCTTCAACATCGATCCCTCCAGGATCGAGGCGGCGATCACAGCCCGGACAAAGGCGATCATCCCCGTTCATCTCTACGGACAGGCGGCGGACATGGATCCGATCCTTGCTGTCGGGAAAAAACATCGCATCCCTGTGATCGAGGATGCTGCCCAGGCGATGGGGGCATCGTACAAAGGACGAAAGCTCGGCGGTTTCGGCGCTGCAGGGTGTATCAGCTTCTTCCCGAGCAAGAGTCTCGGATGCTTCGGCGACGGAGGGATGATCGTCACCAACGATTCCGCTCTCGCCGACCGGATGCGCATGATTGCGGCGCACGGTTCCCGCGTCCGCTATTATCACGAGGTCCTGGGGGTGAACAGCCGGCTCGATACGCTTCAGGCGGCAATCCTGCGGGTCAAGCTTGGCCATCTCGACGAATACAACGCTGCGCGCCGTGCCGCCGCCGGCCGCTACAACGCCATGCTCGCCGGCACGCCGGTGACGGTACCGGCCATCGCCTCCTACGGGGATCATATCTTCCACCAGTACACTCTCCGCGCGCCAAAGCGAGATGCACTCGACGCGTACCTGAAGGAGAAGGGAATTCCCCATGCAATCTATTATCCGGTTCCGTTGCACGTGCAAAAGGCGTTCGCCATGTCGGGGGGGAAAAACGGGGACTTTCCCGTCACCGAGAAGGCGGCTTCCGAGGTCATTTCCCTCCCCATCCATACCGAACTGACGGAAGAACAACAGTCGGTTGTGGCCGGGGCGATCAGGGAATTCTATGCAAGGGCTTAAACCATGAAGCCGGTCTGCGGTTCCAATGAGCGGTGCGCCCGGCATGCCGGATCGGGCGGCCTCACTCCACACGACCACCATAAAGGATAACGCGACGTGCCGCGAATTCTCGTCGTCATCCCGACATACAACGAAGCGGAGAACATCCTGCGGCTCCTCCCGGAAGTGCTGCGCCAGGCCGAAGGGATCGAGGTCCTTGTTGTCGACGACGGTTCCCCCGACGGGACCGGTGCGCTTGCCGGGGGTGCAGCGCAGAAGAATCCGCTCGTTCACGTGATGGAACGCGCAAAGAAAATGGGCCTTGGCACGGCGTACGTGGCCGGGTTTCGCTATGCGCTTGCCAACGGGTACGATATTGTGTTCGAGATGGATGCAGACTTCTCGCACAATCCGAACGAGATTCCCAATTTCCTCCGCAAGCTCCAAAATGCCGATCTTGTCGTCGGGTCGCGGTACACGAATGGCGTCCGGGTGCTGAACTGGCCTATGCAGCGGCTCTTGCTGAGCTACTCCGCGAATGTGTGGACGCGTTTCATGACGGGCCTCCCCCTGCGTGATGCCACCGGGGGATATAAATGCTACAGGATCGACGTCCTCAGGGCGATCGATCTCGACAAGATCACGTCGAACGGATACGCGTTTCAGATTGAGTTGAGTTTCAAAGCGTGGAAGAAGGGATTCCGGCTTACCGAAACGCCGATCATCTTCCTCGATCGGCTCGCAGGGAAGTCGAAGATGTCGAAGGGAATAGTGTACGAAGCGTTCTTCATGCTGTGGAAGCTGCTCTTCCGCAGTCTGACGCATAGACTCTGATCTCCCCATGGAAGTTTCCGTCATCATTGTCAATTATAACGTCCGCCAATTCCTGGAAAACGCCCTGACATCCATTCGCCGGGCGATGGAAGGACTGGAAGGCGAGGTGATTGTCGTCGACAACGCCTCCGATGACGGCAGCACGGAAATGGTGAAGGCCAAGTTTCCCGATGTCATTCTGATCGAGAACAGGAGGAATCTCGGGTTTGCGGCATCGAACAATATTGCCCTGCGCCGCGCTCGGGGGAAATACCTGCTTTTGATCAACCCGGATACCATCGTCCAGGAGGACACCCTCAGGGTGATGCTTGCTTTCTTTGCAGAGACGCCGGATGCCGGGCTCGCGGGGTGCAAGATCCTGAACCCGGACGGTTCACTCCAGCTTGCCTGCCGGCGCACGTACCCTACGCCGTGGGTCGCATTCACGAAGACATTCGGCCTGAGCTCGCTGTTCCCCGGATCACGGCTTTTCGGAAAATACAACCTGACCTTTCTGAATGAGGATGAGACATATCCGGTCGATGCGGTGAGCGGTTCGTTTATGATGGTGACTCGCGAGGTCCTTGAAGCAGTGGGGGGATTGGATGAATCCTTCTTTATGTATGGGGAGGACCTCGATTGGTGCTACAGGGTGACACAGGCGGGCTTCAAAGTGTACTATGTCCACGGAACCAAGATTGTCCATTATAAGGGAGAGAGCACGCGTCGGAGCGACATCGACGAGTTGAAACATTTCTACGGGGCCATGCAGCTCTTTGTCGCAAAGCATTTTGCCGGTTCGCGCACTGTCTCCCTGATCCTGAACCTCGGCATTCTCCTCCGCCGTGCAGCCGCGTGGATCGGCCGGCTTGCGCGGCCTGCCGCTGCAGCTTTCTTCGATGCATTCCTCGTTGCGTTGACGCTGGCTGCGGGAGAGTACCTGCATTTCGGAAAGCTGTTCCACTTTCCGCAATACGCCTACCCGATGATCTGGATCATGCCGTCGGCGATCGTCGTGACGCTGATGGCGATGGGGGGGATGTACGGGAAGAACCCGTATGCCGTTGTCCGCTCCATGGCCGCCGTGGCATCGGGGTACGTGATCATTTCGGCCATCGTCTTCTTCGTGAAGGAGTTTGCGTTCAGCCGGGCGGTAGTGCTTCTCGGCGGTGCGTTGAGTCTTGTCCTTATCCCGGGATGGAGACTGGCGGTGAGAGCAATGGCCCACAACGTCAACAGACGGTCGCTCTTTGGCCGTCGCGCCCTTATCGTCGGGACCGGTCATACCGCCCAGGAAGTCCTCCGGCGACTCCGTGCACGGATGGACGACGGGTACGACGTCCTGGGGTTCATCGATACGACCCGCCGGAGGATCGGCGAAAAAGTGTCAGGCATCGAAATCCTCGGAAGCATCGATAATGTCGGCAAGGTCATCGACGAACACAGGGTGGGCGAGGTGATCTTCACGACCGACGGCGTGACGTATGAAAATATCCTCTCCGTGATCGCCCGCAATACAAGCCGAAACGTCAACTTCCGCCTTGTCCCGGGGAGTCTGGAGGCGATCGTGGGAAAGACGCATATCGATCAGCTCGATGCGCTCCCCCTTGTCGACATCGAATACAACATTCACAAACCGTTCCACAGATTCTCGAAACGACTCTTCGATATCCTCGTTGCGGGGTTCCTCCTGCTGACGCTCTATCCTGTCGCACGGGTGTTCGGTTCGTCAAGCAAAGCAATCGGTTCCCTCCCGCGCGTTCTCCGGGGAGAGCTCAGCCTGGTCGGACTCCCGGGAGGAAAGGGGGGAGCGTCGCCTCCGGAGAACACGGTGCAGTATCTCGGTCCGGAAGGGATCGCCGGTCTGGTGCAATTGCACGACCGCGAGGATCTGGACAATGAGGAACGGGAACGATACAAGCTCTACTACGCGAAGAACCAGTCCCTGCTCCTCGATATGGAAATCCTGGTGAAGTCGATGTTGTCATCAAAAAGACGGTAGGAGGGTTCCCCATGGCGAAGATGGTACTCGATTTCGAGAAGCCCATTATCGAGCTCGAACAGAAGATCGAGGAGATGCGACGGTACGCCGGGAATCCCGACATCGCGGCGGAAATCGTCAAGATCGAAGTGAGGGTGAACCAGCTCCAGCAGACCATCTATGCCGGACTCACGCGCTGGCAGAAGGTGCAGCTTGCACGCCACCCCGATCGCCCGTACACGCTCGATTACATCTCCCTGATGACGAAGGACTTCGTTGAGCTCCATGGCGACCGCTCATTCCGCGACGACCATGCGATCGTCGGCGGATTCGCGCGGCTCGATGACGTCGCCGTGATGATCATCGGGCACCAGAAGGGTCGCGATACAAAATCCAATGTCTATCGGAATTTCGGCATGCCGAATCCCGAGGGGTACCGCAAGGCCCTCCGTCTGATGAAGCTGGCCGAAAAGTTCCGCATGCCGGTGGTGACGCTCCTCGATACGCCGGGCGCATACCCGGGTCTCGAAGCGGAAGAACGCGGCCAGGCGGAGGCCATTGCCCGCAACCTGTTCGAAATGGCCCGGCTCCGCGTCCCGATCGTCGTTGCAATCATCGGCGAGGGGGCGTCGGGCGGGGCGCTCGGCCTCGGGGTCGGCGACAGGATCCTTATGATGGAGAACTCGTGGTACTCTGTCATCTCGCCGGAGTCGTGCTCGAGCATTCTGTGGAGAAGCTGGGAGTTCAAGGAGCAGGCTGCCGAGGCGCTCCAACTGACGGCGCCGGATCTGAAGAAGCAGGGGATTATCGATGACATCGTTCCTGAACCGAAGGGAGGGGCGCACCGCAACCCGGAACAGGCGGCCCGGGTGCTCAAGGAGACCCTTCTGCAGGAACTGAAGGCGCTTGCCAAGGTCAAACCCGAGAAGTTTCTTGAACGCCGCATTGAAAAGTTCAGCAAGATGGGAGTGTGGGTTGGGTAGCAGTCAGCAATGTCCGATGGGTTCAAAGGGAAAACCCGGGGCGTGTGAAGAACAATGGAAGGAAACAAGGTGAAGAGTGCGAGGAATCGATCAGAGAAAATGAGCCACAGCGTCCGAATGCCGGTATGATCACAAACACATCCGACATCCGCGTGCGCTACGCTGACACAGACCAGATGAGATACGTCTATTACGGAAAATTCTTCGAATACTTTGAACAGGGAAGATCCGACCTTCTCAGGAGCATCGGACTCCCCTACACGAGGATAGAGGAAATGGGCCTCTTGCTTCCCGTTGTGGAAGCGCACGCATCCTATAAGAAGTCTGCGCATTACGACGATCTGCTCAAGGTGGTGACGATCGTGCGTGAGTCGCCCATTGCCCGCGTGCGGGTTGACTATGAGGTCTACCGGGAGGGGGAGAAGGAGATGCTCGTGGAAGGTTATACCATCCTTAGTTTTGTCAATGCCGAAACGGGGAGGCCGACAAGGGCCCCGGCGCAGTTTCTTGAAGCCATCGAAAAGGCGCTCGCGCGGACTGCAAAGACGTGATGTTGTCCGCTGCGGTGCTCTCTTCCAGGTGCCAGAGATCATGAACCATGATGAACTGCTCCACGACGGCCGCATACTCCGGGCCGTCGAGATCGCGTTGATGGAAGATATCGGCGTCGGTGACATTACCAGCGACGCTATCATCCCGGAAACCGACAACGGTGTGGGGGAATTTCTGTGCAAGGGGACGGGAGTCGCCGCAGGACTCGACGTTGTCGCACTGGTGTTCCAGCTCTGCGATGAGACAAGCGTCACCACGGCCAACCTCTGCGACGGCGATCCTGTGACCCCCGGCATCGTCCTCGCATTGGTGCGCGGGAAAACGAAGGCTATTCTCCGCGGCGAACGAACGGCGCTGAATTTCCTGCAGCGCATGAGCGGCATTGCGACGGCCACCCGGAACTACGTGAAAGCTGTCGAAGGGACAGGGGCAAAGATCACCGACACGAGGAAAACCGCGCCCGGACTGAGAAATATTGATAAATGGGCGGTCCGCTGCGGAGGAGGCGTCAATCATCGATTCGGCCTCGACGACATGATCCTGATCAAGGACAATCACATCGCTGCTGCGGGGGGGATCACGAAGGCGGTGACGGCTTGTCTCGCCTACCTGGGCAGGAAGCAGGGAACGATCGGTGTCGAAGTGGAGACAAAGACGCTGCAAGAGGTCGATGAGGCTCTTTCCTGCACAGGGATCACCCGGATCATGCTGGACAATTTCGCCGTTCCGGACATGCGGAGGGCGGTGCAACGCATTGGACGCCGGATGGAGGTGGAGGCCTCGGGCGGGATCACCCTGGAAACCGTCCGCGCAGTGGCGGAAACGGGCGTTGACTTCATTTCCGTGGGAGCACTGACACACTCCGTCCGCGGCCTGGATATATCGCTTGAGCTGATCCCCGCACACCACGACCATTCACACTGAAAAGACCGTTGACGACGATGCTTGCCCAGATCAAGCGGCTTGGCACAGACACCGCGATCTACGGAGTCAGCACGATCCTCGGTCGGTTCCTCAATTTTCTGCTCGTCCCGTTTTATACCAACGTTCTCCTTCCCGGTGAATACGGCGTCGCTGCGAATGTCTATGCCATCATAGCGTTTGCGAACGTTGTGTATGCATACGGACTGGAGTCCGCGTACTTCAAGTACTCGTCGACCCGGGAGATCGGCAGCGAGACGCAGAACTTCAGCACCCCGTTCATCTCCCTTGTTCTTTCCTCCGGAGTCTTTTCGGCCGTTCTCATCGCGTGCGCGGGATCCCTGGGCGGTATGCTGGCGCTCCCGGGCGACCCGCGCTTGGTCGTCGCCTGCAGTGCAGGGATGCTCTTCTTCGACACGGTCGCCGTAATCCCTTTCGCCGCACTCCGGATGGGGCACAAACCCGCCCTCTTTGGGACGTTGAAGTTCCTGAACATTGCGGTAAACGTCGCCTGCAACATCGTGTTGCTTCTCGTCTTCCACGCCGGCATGGAGGGCATCTTCATCAGCGGCCTGATCGCCTCGGCCTTCACGGTCGTCACGCTTCTTCCGACCATCGCAAAGAACTTCCGCTGGGACTTCTCAAGATCCCTTTACAGGGCGCTGCTCGCGTTCGGCCTCCCGTACGTACCGTCGGGACTCGCGGCGATCGTGATCCAGGTTGTGGACCGGCCGGTCATGCTTTATCTTACGAACAAGACGACAGTGGGGGTGTACCAGGCCAACTACCGGCTCGGCATCTTCATGATGCTGATCGTTTCGATGTTCGACTATGCGTGGCGGCCTTTCTTCCTTTCCCATGCAGCCGAACCCGGGGCGAAGAAGATGTTTGCGCGCGTGCTTACCTACTTTGTGACGGGGACGTCGTTTGTCCTTCTGGTCCTTTCCTTCTTCATCGGCGATATTGTCCGAATGAAGTTCTCCGGCCACTACCTTATCCATCCCTCGTATTGGGGAGGATTGTCGATTGTCCCCGTCGTCCTCCTCGCGTACCTGTTTCTCGGCGTCTATACCAACCTGGTTGCGGGAATCTACATCGAAAAGAAGACACAGAAGCTCCCGGCCATTACGCTCGCCGGTGCCGCCGCAAATGTCGCAGCGAATTTTCTCCTCATTCCGGTCATGGGGATGATGGGGGGAGCTGTGGCAACGCTCCTGGCGTACATGGTGATGGCGGGCGCACTCTACGTGACGGTCAGGCAATTCTACCCCGTACCGTATGAATGGGGACGGATCGGAAAGGTCGTCCTTGCGGGCGGAATTGTCGAGATTCTCTTCCTCACGGTGAATGCCGGCGAACTGCGTATCCTCTGGAACACCGCTCTTCTCCTTCTCTTCGGCGCCCTCCTCGCGGTTTTCCGCTTCGTGGATCCCGAAGAACTTCAGGCCCTCCGCTCGTTGCGCCATCGCGGCCCCGCGGTGTAATGGCTTTTCCCTCGTAAAATGCGTACTTTTCATTCCTACAACTGAAAGAGAGAATGAAGAGCAAGTTCGACGAGAACAGTCCCATGCAGGTTGGCGGACAGGCCGTCATCGAGGGTGTCATGATGCGCGCCCCGGGAAGAGTTGCGACCGCGGTGCGCCGCCCCGATGGGACGATCGCTCTCCGGTCTGAGGAGTTCCGCTCCCTCGCTGACCGCTACCGGTTCCTGAAGGCTCCCGTCCTGCGCGGGGCCGTCGGCTTGATCGAAATGCTCGTCCTCGGGATCAAGACGCTGAACGAGTCGGCGGAAGTGTCCCTCCAGAATGAGGGGGCAACGGAGGATTCATCATCGCGCCGGACAGGGGAGGAAGTTTCCCCGCAAAGGAAAAGGAAGGATAGTCTGATCCTCGGTCTCACGGTGGCTGGTTCGCTCGTCGCTGGGGCCGCCATCTTCTTCGTGACGCCCCTCCTCGTGACGACGGCGCTCTTCTCCGTCGAACAAGATCCGATCCGTTTCAATCTCGTTGCCGGGATCATCCGTCTGGTCCTCCTCCTCGGCTATCTGGCCGGGATCTCGATGATGAAAGACGTGAGACGCCTCTTTGAGTACCACGGCGCTGAACACAAGTCCGTCTTCGCGTTCGAGTCGGGAGGGGATCTCGACGTTGCGACTGCGGCAGCGCAGACGCGTTTTCATCCAAGGTGCGGGACGAGCTTTCTCCTTCTCGTCATGTTGGTGGCCATCGTTCTCTTTGGCGTGCTCGATGCGATCCTGATCGCCTGGCTTGGCAAGCTGACACTCGCGCTCCGTCTGGCAACCCACCTCCCGCTCATTCCTCTCGTTGGCGGTGTTTCGTACGAATGTATCCGGATCGCGGCCCGGAAAAGCAAGACCCGATTTGGGCGACTCGTCGTCGCTCCCGGCCTTTGGCTCCAGCACATAACGACCAAAGAGCCGGACGAGCTCCAATTGGAGGTGGCGCTCGTTGCCCTCCGCGCGGCTCTTGGCGTGGACGCGCCCTCCTGTGCGGTGGTGGAAGAAGAACAGGCGGCGGTGAGCTGACGTGATTCTTGAGAGGCTGGAAAAAGTGAGGGAACGGTACGAGGAACTGACCCGGTTGCTCGGCGACCCTGTCGTGGTGGCCAACCAGGAGAAGCTGCGGCTGCTCTCAAAGGAGCACAGCGATCTCACGCCGCTTATCAAGGCCTATGATCTGTACCGCCGCGAAAGGGAAAACCTCGCCGGTGTGAAGGAGATTGCGGAAAACTCTTCTGATCCCGAGATGCGCCAGTTTGCCTACGCGGAGTTGGACGAGGCGAGGGGGAATGTTGCGCGGCTCGAGGAGGATCTCAAACTCCTGTTGATTCCGAAGGACCCGGACGATTCACGGAACGTCATCGTGGAGATCCGGGCCGGAACCGGCGGCGATGAAGCGGCTCTCTTTGCCGCCGACCTCTTGCGGATGTACACACGGTACGCGGAGAAAAAGGGCTGGAAAGTGGAAGTGATGGATGTGAACGATACCGGACTCGGCGGCATCAAGGAAGTCTCATTCCTCCTTATGGGCGACGATGTCTACGGGGCAATGAAGTTCGAAAGCGGGGTGCACAGGGTTCAGCGCGTGCCGGCGACCGAGGCGCAGGGACGTGTCCATACCTCCGCTGCAACGGTGGCGGTTCTCCCTGAGGTGGAACAGGTCGAGGTGCAGATCAACCCCGCGGATCTGGAAATGGACACCTTCCGCTCGGGGGGCAAGGGGGGACAAAACGTGAACAAGGTGGAAACCGCGGTCCGCATCACCCACAAACCGAGCGGGATCATCGTCGTCTGCCGGCAGGAACGATCACAACTGCAGAACCGGGAACGGGCCATGAAAATGATCAGGGCCAAACTGTACGAAAGAATGGTGGATCAGCAAGTGGGAGATGTTGCGGCGCAGCGAAAGATGATGGTGAAGAGCGGCGATCGCAGCGATAAGATCCGGACCTATAACTTCCCGCAGAACAGGGTCACCGATCACCGCATCGGGTTGACGCTGCATAATTTAGGTGAGATTATCGATGGACGGCTGGACGAACTCCTGGAGGCGCTCAAGATCGCAGATCGTGCCCGTAAACTGGGGTCGGACAGCGGACTTTCCCCGATGCAACGCCGCACAAGCGAAGGGTGAGAAGCAGCGTCAGGCCTTTTCCCCGCCGTCGGTCCGAATCTGCTGAAAGAACAACGACAGCAGCCCGCCGCAACGTTCCTGCAAGACTCCCCCCGCAAGCTCCGTGCGGTGATTGAGCCGGTCATCCTGGACGATGTTCAATAATGTGCCGCACGCCCCGGCCTTGGGGTCGTAAGCGCCGAAGACCAGGCGGGGCACCCGCGCAAGGACGATTGCACCCGCGCACATCGGACACGGTTCAAGAGTGACGTACAGTGTGCAATCTTCAAGGCGCCGGCTGCCGAGAGATGTTGCTGCCGCCGTGATTGCAATCATCTCTGCATGAGCCGTTGGGTCCTGGAGCGATTCGGTCTGGTTATAACCCTTGCCAATGATCCGTCCATTGTGAACGATCACGGCCCCTATAGGGACTTCCTTCCTCTTGAGCGCCTGCTCCGCTTCCCGCAGGGCCGACTCCATCCAGCGTTCGTCTTCCGTCATGTGAACAATATAGAGAGAAACGCTCCGCCGACGCAAGCAGAAAAACAGGAGCGTGCGACGTGTCACACACAAGGGGGACGGGTGGAAGTTGTGAAGCCCGACTCGCTCTTCGGAGGATTGCAGAAGGGGAGATTCCCTCGGAGGGAGGGGGCGGAATGATGCGTGATTCCTTGGGGGACAGGCGGCTGTCCAGCCGGTTTTCCCTTACGAGGGATTACTTGGAAAGTATCATCCGGCCTGATCGCTGGCCTTCGGAACTCTTGAGGACATAGACGTAGACGCCCGATGCCAACCGGTTGCCATTTCCGCCCTTGGCGGAGAATTCAACTGTGTACGTTCCGGGTTCCTTCACTTCGTTCATGAGCGTTGCCACTTCCCGGCCCAGGACGTCATATACCTTGACACTCGTCATTTGACGATAAACTATTGTGAATCGGATCTTTGTGGAAGGGTTGAAGGGGTTTGGATAATTCTGCTCCAACGCGAAAGCGGCCGTCTTCTGCTCTTTCACGGCAAGAGTGGCGGCCGGCTGGACCGATTCACTGTAGTTGACGGTGCCGTCAGTGTCCATCTGCTTCAACCGGTAGTTGCTTGTACCCGCCGGATTTGCGTCAACGTACTCGTACGTGTGGGAGATGGTGGTTGTGCCGTTTCCTGGCACGAAGCTGCCTCCGATCGACGCAAAGTTCCTTCCGTCGGAAGAATGTTGCACTTCGAAGCCGTAGTTGCGGATTTCTAAAGCAGTTGTCCATGTCAATTGCATGGAAGTGGTACCATACCTCTGTGCCATAAATGAAGCGAGTTGAAGCGGAAGTATTTCGGAAAGAGATCGTCGGTAGATGCCACTATGCGTGCCCGCGAACAAAGAGGTGCCGCTCACGACAAGAGAAATGATACAAGTGTCAGTGAGACCTGTATTGATACCGGTCCAGCTTGCGCCGCTGTTGGTTGACAAGAAGACGCCACCGCTGTCCGTTCCCGCAAAGAGATCCGCGCCGAAGACAGCAAGGCAATTGATGTAAGGATTCGTCAAACCATTGCTTGCCGCAGTCCAGCTCATGCCGAGATTGGCGGAAAGAAAGACTCCCCCTTCCGTCCCCGCATAGATGTTCGCGCCGCTGACGGCGAGGGACAACAAATGAAGATCTGTCAAGCCGTCATTCGCCGCATTCCAGCTCAGACCCGTGTTGGTCGAGCGGAACACGCCATCACCATACGTCCCGGCAAGGGGGATCGAACCCTGAAGGGCCAAGGCGCTGACATGAAAATTCGTCAAGTCGTTGTTGATCGCAGTCCAGCTTGCACCGTTATCGACGGAAAGATAGGCGCCGTCGTAATATGTCCCGGCATAGACAATCGGGCTGTTGGCGGCAAGACACATTGCGTAACCATCCGCCAGGCCGGTGATTGCCCAGCTCGCGCCGCTGTTTGTCGATCGATAGACGCCGCCATGAGTCGCTCCGGTATAATATCCCCCTGTCCCTGCGAAGATATTCGCATCGCTGACGGCGAGAGAGTAGATAATAGTATCCTTCAAGCCGGTATTGACGGCAGTCCAGCTTGCGCCGTAGTTGGTTGACAGGAAGACGCCGGCGAGATGTGTGCCGGCAAAGATATTCGTATCGCTCACGGCAAAAGAGCTGACATCAATGTTCGTGAGGCCGGTGTTGACGCTTGTCCATTGCGCAGAACTTTCGTCTCTTCCTGACAAGAGGAGGACGACGGCGATCAACGCGAACCGTTTCATATGCCCCCTTACCAGCATGGCCTGTGAAACATGGAGCGAGGGTACTCCTTCGCTATACATCATTGACCTAACTGCACCGTGCTATGTCAACCCCGGAACTCCGGAGGAGCCGCGCCCATCGTGCGAGCGGCTTGAGATCTCTCATTCTCCGGGGCTTCCAGGACAGGAAGACCGTTGCGAAGACCTATTGCATTGGTGTATCTTCGCTCCGGTGGTATCAAAAGCTGTGAGTCATCGCCTCGTCCGCGGGACTTTCAGTCTAGCGACTCGCGGGACCTTCCGGGTGATGTTCAGGACCACGCCTATCATCATGCCGTAGCACGTGGCGGCGGTGGTTCGACACGTTGAGACGGACATGCACCCGGGCGCGAGGATGATGCACGACATGGTGTCTGACCCGGTGCCCCGAATGAACGCGCACATCTATTTGGGAACTGGCGCTGGAAACAAACATCATACCGGCGATCGCAAGGACAAGACCGGCTGTTATCCCTCGTAAGTGTTTCATAAGCATGCTCCTTGGTTGGTCTCTATCGTACGAAGCAGTTCGCTGCGTATCTTCGCTATTGCGTGAAAATCGCCTGAATTTCAGACCACGTTCAAAATTGCCCTGGAATAGTGTGCCGATAAGAACGCCGTAATCCAATCGGTCGAAGGGATGAAAGAGTGATTAGCTACTTTTTGAGAAAGCAGCTCCCCTGAGGGCAAATTCAGGGGCTTAATCACATCAAATGGCCCTGAACTGTCGATGGAGACGCGGTTTTGCCGCCGAGTTTGCTGTTTCTCTTCCCGGCGCGCAATCAAGTCGTGTGTTTTCGATGCTTCTCCTCATGTTGTTGCTCTTATCAGTGCCGTGCATCAACGAAACCGAGCATTGCGCGATCGCGATGCACATAGCGGGGGGGCACAAACAAGTTTCGTGATTTCGATAATCCCGTATGGTCCGCGAGATCGACACAAAACCGTGGTGGGGGCGTACAAACAAGATTTGCGATTTCGATGCTTCCTTCAGAGTATANNTCGAAATCGCGTAGCCCTGAGCCTGCTTTACGAAGACGCCCCTTCGGGCTTTCGATCTCGCAAGACTTTCTTTGGTTACTTTCTTTGGTCACAAAGAAAGTAACCCCCCGGAGGAACAGAGCTATTCCCTCTATTCATCCGATCGTGAGATCGACTATTGTCAATTGTTTTTGTGCGCTTGGATGGGAATTTCGCACTGCCGGGGCGGGAAGGAACGAGGGCTTATGGCGAGGAAAGGATCTTCAGAGCGTAGAGATTGACAATGGACTATCGTCAATCGACTATTGTCAATTGATTTTGTGCGCCCGGAGGGAGTCGAACCCCCAACCCTCAGATCCGAAGTCTGATGCTCTATCCAGTTGAGCTACGGGCGCAATCAGAAGAACGAAATCCGCCGCTTGTTTGGCAGATTCATCGCCGCATGACAAGCCATAATGTAACAAACGGGGTTGAGTAATCAAAGAATTCTGTGTATCCTTCTTCATTCTTTGCCACTTTCACTCTTCAGCATCAGGGAGCGATCCTCGTATGCGAAATCACCGGGACGAAACGCCCGAAGAAGCCATGCGGCGCGTGACGGAAGACATGATCGCGCGCGCCATTCGGTTGGGAAGAAAACAGGGTCGGACCGTCTCCCTCAGCAAGACGGCGCGGGGAAAAACGACCGATGTCAGAACCCTTGACCCGAACACCGTGGAAGGAAGGAAGAATCTCGATGCGTACCTGACGCCGATACAGCGGCACTACACGTTTTCCGGGTTGGGAGAACCCGACGATCCTCATGCCATCAATTGGCGTCTCATCAATCTCCCTGCGTGGCGGCGAACGCTTGTCCTTCTGCAGGTCGCCGTCTCCTTCGTGCTGAAGGGGACGCCGTTCAAGAACCGGTGGTACCGCTGGATGGGGGTGCATGTCGGGCGCAATGTGGAGATCATGCAATTGGTCTGGCTGGATCANNCGCGTTACGGTTCATGCATACGAAGGACGCGGCAGGTTTCGTTACGGGCTCGTGGAGATCGGCCCCGGTTGCACGATCGGAGCCGGGACCGGGATCGGACCGATCATGATCGAGGCAAACGTGCGCACGCTCCCCGGCACGACCCTCTCTCCGTACTTCGCACGCGTCCGGGCCGGTTCGGTTGTCGGCTATAATCCGCCTCCCGTCCGGCTTCCCGATCCCGCACTTCCTGTCACCGACGGATCGGTGGAGACGTGAACGATCATCTTTCTTCCATTCGCCTCGGTACGGCGGAGGGACGATCCGACGGCGTGGAGTTTGCCTGCAAGGAGGAAGGGAGCGGGAAGCCCGTTATCTTCGTCCACGGAAGTCTCGGGTCATGGACAGATTTCTCCCGCCAGGTCCACACGTTCGGGAAGGACTACCGTGCTCTCTCCTACAGCCGGCGGTTCCATCCTCCCAATCCCTGCGTTGCCGGCGCGCCATATACGCTCCGCCGTCACGCCGAGGATCTTGCGGCCGTCATCGACGCCCTGGCGGTTGAACGCCCTGCTGTCGTCGCCTCTTCCTGGGGGGGCTGCGCGGTGCTGCTTTGCGCCATCCTTCATCCGGGCCTGCTCGGCTCTCTCGTTCTGTGTGAGCCGCCGATGCTGCCGCTCCTCGAACGAACCCCCGAAGGGATGAAACTGGCCGCCGATTTTCGGGATGCGGTGCTGATCCCTGCAACGGCTGCGTTCGATCGGGGGGACGCCGCTGGCGGAATCCGCCGCTTCTTCGACGGCGTTGCGGGAAAGAATGGCAGTTTCGATGCTCTTTCCCTCTCCGCGAAGGAACGTCTCCTCGAGGCCGGCCCGGAACTGCAGCTTGAATTCCAGACGGATCCCCATCTCTATATGCCGGCCTTACCCGATGAACTGCTCGCCGGCGTGGACATTCCGGTTCTCCTCCTTGAAGGAGAGAGGAGCCCCCGGATTTTCGGCGTCATCACCGATGAACTCGCGCACATCCTTCCCGACACACGAAGGCAGACGATATCCCGCGCCGGGCATTCCATGCAGATGAGCAACCCTGAGGCGTTCGACGGCGCCGTTGCCTCCTTCCTTCATGAGATTGAATGACCCCGTGTCCGCAAGCTTGCATCTGCGCCGCAAATAGCTGATATTTGAGTAGAATCATATGTTATTTGACAACCCATTCTTGCCGTGCGAAGACTCGAACTCGGCGGGGATGGGTTCTTCTGTTTGTGCAGTGGAGGGGAATGTGAGTTCGATGTCGATACCGCAAGTGGTGTCTGCATGACCTGGATGGTGCAAATCCAACACGTTGCGCTCGTTGTTGTCGCGATCATTGCCGCTTGGCTGCTCTTCAAGGTGGTGAAGAAGATCTTCCTTGCCCTGGTGTTCGTCGTTCTGGTTGCAGTGATCGCTCTGTTTGTCTATCTGCGCATGATGTGACATTCGCCTGGCGGTAGCGGCTCACAGTGCCGGGTACGCTTGGGTTCCATATGAAAGAACGAGGAGGTTGACATGGATCGAAGGACATTCGTCAAGACAACGGTAGGTGCCTCCGTGCTCTTCGGCACGGGAGTCAAGTTTGGGTCGCTGGGAAAGGTCTTTGCAGGACAAAGCGTGCCGTACGATCTGGTGGCTGTCAAGGGAGGGGAACCCGATGTCATGTTCGATCAGGCGATCGCTGCGCTGGGGGGCATGAAGACTTTCGTGAAGAAGGGGCAGAAGGTTGTCGTGAAGCCGAACATCGGCTGGGATGTCGGTCCACAGCGGGCGGCCAACACGAATCCCAAACTCGTGACCCGCGTGATCCAGCATTGCTTCCAGGCCGGGGCCAGTGAGGTTTCCGTCTTCGATCACACGTGTGATGACTGGCGGCGGTGCTACAGTTCGAGCGGACTGGAAGCGGCTGCGAAGAGCGCGGGTGCCAAGGTCGTTCCCGGGAACGCCGACAGCTACTACCACGACGTCACGCTGAGTCGCGGAAAGATCATGAAGACTGCCCGCGTGCACGAGTTGATCCTCGGAGCGGACGTCTTCATCAATATGCCCGTCCTCAAGAATCACAATTCATCGAAGCTGACGATCGCGATGAAGAACTTGATGGGAATCGTCTGGGATCGCGGCTTTTGGCACGCGAACAATCTTCACCAATGCATTGCCGACTTTGCCGGGTACCGGGCACCCGATCTGAATATTGTCGATGCCTACGCAGTGATGACGCGGAATGGTCCCCGCGGTGTTTCCGATAGCGATGTTGTCACGATGAAGGCGCAACTCCTGTCGACCGATATCGTTGCGGTCGATGCCGCAGCGGCGAAGCTTGCCGGGCAGTCACCGGAAGACATCGGCTACATCACTCTGGCGGCGGCGCAGGGCTTCGGACGCAAAGACCTCGGCGCGCTCAACATCAAACGCATTACCGTCTGATACGATGAGTCTGCGGTATCTCAAAACTGTGCGGGTGGTCGTGGCGTTGGCGGTGTTTGTGCCTGCGACGTTCCTGTTTCTCGATGTGTCGGAGATCCTGCCTCTTTGGTTGGTGAAGGCACTCCCTGCTGTCCAGCTCGTGCCGTCGCTCTTCCATCTCCTGGAAGTGTTCGGATGGGGCGGAGCCGGGTGCATCGTTGTGATGCTCCTGACTCTGGCATTCGGACGGGTGTACTGTTCCACCCTCTGTCCGCTCGGGACATACCAGGACGTCATCAGCC
This sequence comes from Ignavibacteriota bacterium, assembly GCA_003162635.1. GTDB lineage: Bacteria > Bacteroidota > Ignavibacteria > UBA10030 > UBA6906 > Fen-1260. Next base: position 3,326 of record PMNE01000036.1, on the reverse strand, counting down.
GGCTGAACAGGAGCAGGAACAGCCTGCGCCGTTTCCGATTCCACAGACAGCATTATCTCCTTCACTACGGCCTTCTCTTCCTTGCAACAGCCCTCGGCATCGGGGGAAGTCTTTTGTTGCTGAACCTCCTGGAGCCATTCGCGAACTTTGGAAGATCGACGCACGCGCTCGTGCGCCCTCTTGTTGTTCTCATGAATAACGGGATCGCCTGGATCCTGGAGAAGTTTCAGGTCTACCAGGTCTACCCTGTGCCGTTCCACCTCCCTTCCATCGTTGCCTTTCTTGTGCCGCTCGCGTTCATCGCCACTGTGAGCGTGATGGCCTTCCGGAGCGGACGGCTCTACTGCAACACGCTGTGCCCGGCCGGGGCGCTCCTTGGACTTCTCTCCCGCGTGTCATTGTTGCGGATCGTTTTTGATACAAAGGCGTGCAAGGATTGCGGCCTGTGTGAGAAGGTGTGCAAGGCCCAGTGCATCGACAGCGGGACAATGCGGGTGGATTTCAGCGCCTGCGTGGGATGCTTTAATTGTTTCGACGCCTGTCCCACGGAGGGTCTTCACTTTGGCCGTCGGCAACAACATGAGCCGCCTCCACAAATGACCGACAGGCGCAGGCGGAAGCTGCTTCGCGACGTCGTCGGGACGGCTGCGATCGTGGCATTCCTCCCGGGAGACACCACGAGAACAGCGGTGGCCGTTGCCACGGGGAAGACTCGAGCGAGCGTGCCGGCGACTCCACCGGGGTCGCAGGGGATCGCACATTTTACCTCCGCCTGCACCGCGTGCCACCTGTGCGTGGGAGTATGTCCGACACAGGTCCTTTCCCCTTCATTCATGGAGTACGGTCTTGGCGGGATATTCCAACCGCATATGGACTACTCGTTGGGCCCGTGCAATTACGATTGCACGCTCTGCGGCCAGATTTGCCCCAATGGGGCGATCCTGCCATTGACGGTGGAACAAAAGCACGTGGTGCAGATGGGGAGGGCGAAGTTCGTCCGGGATGACTGCATTGTCACGGTCAAGAAGACCGATTGCGGCGCATGCTCGGAGCACTGTCCCACGAAAGCGGTTCACATGGTCCCGTACGAACGCGGACTGGTGATTCCGGAGGTGAACGAGGATATCTGCATCGGCTGCGGAGCGTGCGAGCATCCGTGCCCGGTCACTCCCCGCAAGGCAATCTACGTGGAGGGGAATGCCGTTCACCGGACGGCGAAGCTGCCCGAACAGCAAAAACCGGCGCCGAAAGTCAACGTGGACGCCGACTTTCCATTCTAACCCGCAGGGCAGTCTCTCAGAAGACAGCAGGCGCCGGACCGGAAGCCGTCGATCGCGGACCGGCTCAGTCAGCCGCGTAGTAGTTCTTCTCCCACGAGTGTTTCCGCAGTTCCGCGATGAGCGCCGGGCTCAGTCTTCTGCCGTCAGATACCGCGCAGTTTGCCGTGACGTTTTTGACGCTGCGCATCCCGGGGATGACAGTTGACACGGCAGGGTGGTGGAGGCAGAACCGAAGCGCGAGCTCGGGGAGCGTTGCCGCTTCCGGGCCGAGGAGTTTTTTGAGCTCGTTCGCCCGCTGGAATACTTCGGCCTTCCGCTCTCCGTGGAAATATGAATCCCGGAAATCTCCCTCCGGAAATTTCGTATCCGGCGTGATCTTCCCCGTCAGCGCGCCTTCGTCAAAGGGGACCCTGGCGATGATTCCGATATTGTGTTTCTCACAGTAGGGAAAGAGCTCTTTTTCCGGCGACTGGTCGAAAATATTATAGATGACCTGGAAAGCGTCAATCAATCCCGTTGCGGCTGCGCGCAGAGCGTTGGATGGTTGATGGTCATTAATGGATATGCCAAAGTGCCGGACCTTACCTTCCTTCTTCAGCTTTTCAAACGCCCTCTTCCAATCGTCCAGTCCCGCCCAATCGTCCAGCCACACGTGAAGGAGCTCGATGTCGATGGTGTCGACGTTCAGGTTGCGGAGACTATCTTCGGTGGATCGAATGATGTGGTCGAAGGGGAAGACGTCGGCGAGTTTCGATCCCGGCCGTGCGGGCCAGCGGTCATTCTTCGGCGGGATCTTGGTGCATACGGTCATCCCTGTTTTCCGTTCCTTCAAGAAACGTCCGACAAGTTGCTCGCTATGCCCCGACCCGTACACAAGCGCCGTGTCGATGAAGTTGAGCCCCAGATCGGCCGCAACGTGGAGCGCCTTCATTGATTCCTCATCGGTCGCTCCCAGCCACATTTCGCCGCCAATACCCCAGGTTCCGTAGCCGATTTCAGATACCTTGAGGCCAGTCTTTCCAAGCGTTCTGAGTTGCATGGGATTCTCCCTGCCAATAGAATGAACGAAAACAAGATGGTAGCGGTGGAAAGGTAACAAAACCCATACGAAGGAACAATAAACCTCCATGATGAGGGGAGCATTTCTTCCCCTCCAGAAAATCCCGGCGGACTTGAAGTTGGGCAGAAGCGATTGAGGATTGGCAATTGTGCATTGACAATTGCCGATTGGTTTTGTGCGGTTCGTCGAGAACTTCGCAATGCCCGGGGAGGCCGGCGCGGATCATCAGGGGAGAGTGATTGACAATGGACTATTGTCAATTGGTCTTTTGTCCGCCTGGAGGAGAACCGCGCAGTATCCAGGAAGGGCGGAACGAGGCCTCAGAGAGAAGAAAGGATCACCAGAGCGCAGTGATTGACAATGGACTATTGTCAATCGACGATTGTCAATTGGTCTTTTGTGCGCCTGGAGGGACTCGAACCCCCAACCATCTGATCCGTAGTCAGGTACTCTATCCAATTGAGCTACAGGCGCGTGGAATTGACAACTTCTGTCGTTTTGGAAGTAGCCTTAACGGGGATCGAACCCGTATTTGAGCCTTGAGAGGGCTCCGTCCTAACCGTTAGACGATAAGGCCAACAGGCATTTTGGATTTTGGAGTTTCTATTTTGGAGTATATGGGCGCGGTTGTTTTGATACCGTCATGCTCTGTTTTGCAGTCTTCCCGGAGGCGGTAAGGATTTTGGTAATCTCCTCCGCTTCCTGATGGAGCCTCCCAAAAGACTGAGCGTCAAGGAGCTTGAGGTCACCGAGAACTTCGAGCCAGTAGAGGGTTTCGTCGCTTTCCTCTTCCGCAATCGCGAGTTTCGCAATGAAATCTGCCCTTGATCTGGCCCTGCAGGCTGCTCGGTAATTCGCTCCGATCGAGGTTGAACACCGGATGATCTGCTTGCCAATAATCTCTGCACCCTGCCGGCGGGGAAGGCGTTCGACGAGTTGAATCACCTCGACCCCGAGCCGCTTCATACGTTCCTTGAGGTCCTGCT
>PMNE01000004.1:5932-7553 GCA_003162635.1 Ignavibacteriota bacterium | reverse complement strand
CTGCTCCAGCTTACTGTCCCGTCCATCGGCGTGGCGACATTCGACGACGCATTGCGGTGCTATTCCGACGATCCCCGCGCAGGCGCAGCGGTCGGCGAACAACTTGGCGTGAGATACCATGGGGGAGCCGTCGCGTTGATCACCGGGTACGGGCAGGCACAGCGAATCATGGTATCAAGCGGGATGACATTGAAGGAATTCGACTTCCTGCACAATCCTGCGGAGGGGGACCCGATCGGTTCCATCACCAATGAGGAGCGGTTCCTGATCATTGGGAAGGATCGAACGCCGGAATCGGCACGCTATGTCGATGAATGGCTGGAACGGCTGGACACGCTGCTCCGGGACCATGAAGTACGCTCGGAGGACGCGCATTACATCCTCCTCGAACGAACATCTACCCCTGCCAGAAGTTCGCATCAAGCACAAGATCCCGCACGCCGTTGATGGCGAACTGGATGCCGATGCAGATGAGAAGGAACCCCATAATGCGGGAGAGACTATTAACGCCGTTCACGCCGAAGAATCGCCGCAAAGCACCCGCCCCGCGGAGGACCAGCCAGGAGATGACCGCGGTAATGATGATGGCGATGATGACGCCGGCGAACGCAAATACCCTGTCGACCATGTGTCGGCTGTCGATGGAGGACGACATCGTGATCACGACCGCCATCGCGCCGGGACCGCTCAGACTGGGCATGGCGAGCGGGCTGAACGAGAGGTCCCGTTTTGACTCCGCTTCCAATTGACCCACCCCGCTGATCGCGCTCTCGTCGGGAAACAACATACGGAAACCCAGGTATCCGATGATGATTCCCCCGGCGATCCGGATCCCGGGAATCGAGATCCCGAACGCGACCATAATCAGATGCCCCCCCAGAAGGAAAGAGATCAGGATCCCGGTCATGTAGAGGCACGCCCGGGTGATCTGGCGGTTCCGTTCCGCAACGGTGAGGTGCGCGCTGATGCTCAGGAGAAGGACCGCGGTACTCACGGGATTGACAATGGGGAGGAGCGTTACCAGGGCAACGCCAACCCAGGAGAGAAGCTCGGAAAGTTCTGTCATGCGATCAATGATCCTGAAGGAATGGAGTGCTGTCGGGGAAAGCCATGGCAATATAGTCCCGCCGGGGGCTGTTGTCAATGGCAGCATCGAGGAAGGGGTACACATGTTCGCAGAATGCCCCAGGGGACGGGGGAAGAGGCCTCTGCCTCAGCTTTTTTGAGGATTACTGGCATCGTTGTACTGTAGAAAACGTGCGCCCCAGCACATAGGACTTGACAAGTATAAGGAAATTCTCTATAATAACCTTAGCCATAAAGGGTAAATAGCCATATCACAACATTAGCGAAGGTCAGATGCCGACACAGAGAAGGAACCAGGCATCCCGGCCTTCGAGAGGAACAGGAGCCATGGACACATCGGTCGACAGTCTCAGTGAAACATTGAATGCCCGTCGTGTAGATTGTGAACGCGTTGCGGAATCTCTTGGCGTTGCTGCTCAGGCGGTGGATTCGGCCTCCCTCACGCCGGAGCAATTGCGTCTCGTTGCCCGCGGGCTCCGCGATGTTCAAGGGGAGATACAGGACCTCAGCGACACATTGAAGGCCCTGGCTGCGC
>PMNE01000004.1:0-5859 GCA_003162635.1 Ignavibacteriota bacterium | reverse complement strand
ACCATGAAAGAACTATGTCGAGAGCAAAATCCAGCCCGTCGAATTGTTCATGGAGCGTGTATACGCCTGGCAAAACTGGTGCTTATTTATGAAGGGGGCGCAAGCACACGACACGGTTTTCCAAACTAGGCCGCACCCCAATTGAGCCTGAAATTCTCACCCAGGTCAAAGACAAAATCCTTTACCTGGATCACCTTGCCGGCCTTCAAACTGATCACACTGACCCCGCTGTTTTGACCGGAGCGGCCCATGCGGTTTGTAAGGGTGATATTCCAGTGGACCGCGATGACATTGGTACCTCCCATGGCGAAAATGTTCTTTACACAAATCTGCTGGACATCGAACTGGATCTTCGGATACTGTTCAAAGAACTTGCGACACCATTCCTCGACAGCAGACTTGCCGGTAAACGTGCCGCTGGCCCACATTTCGCCGGGATACATGAGAACTCCGTCGTCACGCCACGCCGCCATGAAACCAGCGAGGTCGTGGTTACTGAGGGCTCGAAATGCCTTGTCGGCGGCCTTCCTGGCAATGATTGCACCGATCATGCTTGCCTCCTTTCAGAGAGATTGAATCGCCTCAAATCAAAAACGGGCAACGTGGCCGCGCCGAGCCATCCAACCATGAACGACGAGCATCTTTCAGCGCGTTTCCGCCCCGTCAGTACTCATATCGCATGATGTACGACGTTGAATTGCTGTACAACAACTCTTCTTCGACAGATTCCAATATCACTCTTCCGGCGATATCGTACGTATATCGAATTGTCCTGCTGAGAATGCCCCTAAAGTTGTAGTAACACGAGTGAAACAGAAGACCATCCTTGCGTTGATGAAGAATCGTCTGATGAACCAACTCGTCCGGTCCATGCAACGTCTCGCTTTTGACCTGACCGTCTTCATAATCGTACTCTGTGTACGACTCCAGCCTGCCCCTGCTATACTTCGAACACCTCTTCAGATGCTGATTCTCATACTCATAGGAACAGCTATCGGCGTAATGAGCCATTGGATATGTCGTCTTCTCAGACGCCNNATCAATCTTCCGGCAGGATCGTACCTAAACACATCATACTCGATCAGCATCTCTTTGTTGCCATTATACTGCGTCTGCTTCGTGAGACGACCTGTACTGTCATATTCAAATTCATCGGTGGCAAGGACTTGTGTCGATAGCATCGTTGAATAGCGTTTCTTCGATTTCACCTTGTTGATCGAATCACGGCTCATCGAATTGAGCTGCACCTGGCAATTCGAACACGATGCAACGAAGATGGCAAGAAGAAGAGCTCGATCCACAATTCTCCAGTGGGACTGTGCTCCGAACGGGTGCCGTGCAAACGATGGTTTCATGGCAAATCATTCCTTGACAAGTCCCGCCACTCCTCCCTCGGCTTCCCACCCGGTCCCTGTCAACTGCTGGCACCGCCCTACGGCCGCGCCTGAACCTGCGGCTGAGGCACGTTTCATGAACGTACTACACTTACATCGTTTGCGTGAATTGCGACAGCCTCAAATCCTTCGTCCAGCTTCTCATCAGTTGGATATCGCGACACCCGACTTTTCGTCAGGTTAACCCGCTGGATAGCGCGCAAGGTGGATCATACTCTTGTATAAATCAGAGGCTTGGCGTCCGGATCTGGTATTTGAATCAACTCCTTCATTCCATTCATAAGCAAGAGGAGTCCCGTGGTCGTGCATGCATACCCAACTGCAAAATCGAACCTACTCAACAACGGGCCGCCCAAGATGAGGGCAACGACCATCTGCTGATTGAAGAAACCCCTTCCCTCCCTGCTCGTGATATAGTCGAATAGCTTCGTGGGCCATTTGTAAAGCCAATAGAAATTGTATATCGGGACGAGGTGTAGGAATGTTGCTTTGGTCGGCGAAACATCATAGCGATGTGTGTATCGTATCTCCACGACCTCGTGAATCGTGTACACGATGTACAGATAGTAGACCCAACCGAAAAGCGCTATCGCCAATCGAATCGCCAGCTCATTTGATACATCGGACAGTAGGAATTCGTAACCAATGAATACCACACAAAACAAATAGCCAAGATAGGGGCTCGGCAAGGTCGGGTACTCTTTCATGAAGGATGTCAATAATGTTGAACTTGGTGCTTGCGCCCTAACAATGATTAGACAGGAGATATATCCCCGGCTCGTTCGTCGGAGAATGTGATAGACTCGCGTGAAGCGCGCTTTTCAGTCACGAAGAACTGCGCGGCTGCAGCGGCATACGCCTGGAAAGCAAAGCGGCCCCTTCGTCCATACGATCGGACCAGAAAGTTCTGTTCCAACGAACTTGCGTATCGCGGGTAAGATACCGCCCTGCTCGCGAAATATCAATAAATGTCTTCAACGGTCCGCGGACTTGGGGGGCTTATCCTTACTCCTACCGATCGGCGTTTTTTACTTCAAGATGCCAAACGTTCTCAGACGGGAATGTGCCCCGAAGCGCCTTGAGATACGTCAACACCTGTTCCTTTCGAGGCTTCTTACGCACCCCCGTGAACATCTGGGGTAGATTGTACTCGTACACTACCCGAACGGTGTATATTCCGGAACGAAGGATGCGACAACTCTGAAGCCAAAGAAGACTCGGCGGATACTGGTAAGACTCGCCAGGTTCCAGAGAAATGATATCGCTTGAATCGTAAACACATTTCTCGAATAACTCGTCTACGAAGAACTCATGTATTCTCGAAGTGTCCCCTTTGCTATCCGTGATCACCGCGCTAAACCGAAGCATACAATCATAATGCTTCAGGAGGTTGATCCTCAAACCGGCTAGATTGCGCACGGTGACCCGTGCGACCATTTCTCCTCCATAAGGATCCTCCTCCTTGCAGTAGACACTATCAATCCAGACTTTCAGAGAGTTCTGGAGTGCTAGAGAATCATGGTAGCTGTCAAGTCGAGAGAGCTCATCGCGCGAAAAGTATTCATGGGAAAGCTGTTCAAAGTCGTATCCCCAGATTACCTTTTCCGGTTGTAGCGCAATATTCACCGTGAGTGTATCGGCCTCCGACCCAACGGTGGCAGTATCACGTGACGTCAGATAGCCGATGTACGTTGCGACGAGGATCATCCTGCCTACCGGGACTTCTCTCATCACATAGCTGCCGGATCTATCTGTGTTTGCGCCAATTTTTGTCCCTACAATGTAGAGACTCCCCCCTACGATCGGTTCGTGCGTCTCCGCATCAACAACTCTTCCGCGGATTACAGATCCACACGAATTCTGAACGAGGAACGCCAACACAACGAACAGTATTATCATATGTCCTCTATCGTAGAGCTCCCAAGGTCAGCTAGACAGATGTTAGCAGAACACTTCCTTTTTTGATTTCCAAAGATACTGTTATTTGACTACGATCAGTTTTCGCACTTGGGTGAAAGAACCAACTTGCAGACGATAAAAATATACCCCACTCGCAAATCTCGAGGCATCGAACGTTGCCTGATAATGTCCCGGAGGCTTTTCAGCATCGACAAGTGTTTCAACCTTCCTGCCGAGTACATCGTAAGCATCGAGCAGCACGTGGCACCGTTCTGGGATATCATACCTGATTGTCGTTGTCGGGTTGAATGGGTTGGGATAATTCTGTTGCAAAACAAAGGATGCGGGTATAGCCGGGGCCTTTGGCTGCTTGACCGAGGTTATCGTAGATAGCGGCAACTTCCAGGTTCCACTACCAAAGGTGCCTACGAATATACTTGAATCGTTTACAAACAAGGAGAGCGCCAAGGAGGATAAGTTCGTTGACCCAGCTATCTCTTTCCACGTGTTTCCATCATCTCGAGAGAAATAGAAGCCGTCCTGCCAGATATTTACAAAAATATCCGTGCCGCGTACCGTCAACTGCCCGGGCAATGGATTTCTAGGCAAGCCTGAGGTAAGGGCCGTCCAGGTTCTCCCGCTGTCGGTAGAACGAAAGACACCACCCTGATAAGAAGGAAACGTGTCTGAGGGATTTGCCGTCCATTGAGTTCTGTCTGCAAAGAGATCTGGGGCGATTGAAGCAAAATCTGCGACGCCGACCAATGTGTCGTTCGCGATAGTCCAATTTACACCGTGGTCGGTAGAAACATAAACCCCGCCGTGAAGGAATCCGGCAAAAACGTCCGGACCGATCGCCGCCAACGTGAGCAATACTGGTGGCAAATTGGTTCCGGCAACCTGCCAACTCGCACCCCCATCAGATGATAGATACAAACCTTTCAGTTGTGTACTACTTGTGTACCAGGTCTGAAATGTTGCTGCGATGAGGTTCGGGCCACTCTGGATGAGATAGACTGGATACGTTGTATCCATAACACCGCCATTAATCGGATGCCAGGTTTTCCCGACATCCGAAGACTCAAATATTCCGTCGCCTGTTGCTGCAAAAGCCGCAGAGTCGGTAACCGTTATCGTCTCAATGAAACTACTCTCTAATCCGGTATTGGCTGACCAAGTTGCTCCGTAGTCTGTAGAAATATAGAGCGAAGTATACACTCCCCCTTCATCTATTACCGCAAAGACATCCGGCCCTTTACCTGAAAGGACGCTTTGTGAAACCCGAGAGCCACTGATCCCGTTGTTCGCAGCCGCCCAGCTTGAACCGTTATCCGATGAGACGAACACCCCGCTATTTGTACCTGAAAACAGGATCGAACCGCTTGCCGCGAGAGAGTATACCTGACTGGGGGAGGTTGGCAATCCACTACTCGCCGCATTCCAGCTTCCTCCAATATCGCTGGACCTATAGACACCGTAAACGGTTCCCAAGAAGAGGTTCGAGCTGTCAACCGTAATACAAAATATGCTCGTACCAATATTCAAGCCGTTATTGATGATTTCCCAGGTAGTATCGCCATCTGTCGACCTGAGCATCCCAGCCGGAGTCCCAACGAATATAGTCGAGGCGCTTGCAGTTATACAGTTTATGAACTGCAATGAGGACAGATTACCAGCCGAGAGAGTGGACCAACTGTTTCCATCGTCCGTGGAAAGGCAAAGGCCGGCTGCTGTTCCAGCAAAGAGGAGTTTTCCATCCACCGCAAGAGACGTAACTTGATTTTGAAATGCGCCAAGTCCATTATTGACGGCTGTCCAACTTGCGCCGTTATCAGTCGATCGGAATACCCCGTTTTGATACGTTCCTGCAAAGATGTTGGTATCCTTCACGGCGAGAGCGGTGATGTAATAGGACATTCCGGAAGCTGGTGCGGCCCAGCTATTGCCTCCATCGGGAGAAACAATGACGCCGGAAGAAGTTCCCGCAAAGATTTTTGAGACGTTTCCAGCAAGACAAAGAGTGAAACTACTTTTCACGTTCGTCCAACTCGCGCCGCTGTCAGGAGATCGATAGATGCCGGCGTTGGTTCCGGCAAAGACGTTTGCTCCAATCGACGCAATGGCATTTATTTTACCCGCCGAACCTATGTTTACTTGCTGCCATTGGGCTTGAAGCTCGACAGCCGACAGAAGCAGTATGGTGACGATGGAAGAGAATAAGAAAGACCTGTTCACGGAGAATCCTCCCTCCCGTTCGGTTGAAGCCTTGCTTGGGGAAAAGCGCACTTCGTGCATCAACACAGACGCCTCCCTCATCGCATTCGCGAATTCGGAGGCTTTCCATTTACGCTTCGCTCGCATGGGCAACTCCCGGGACGCGAACTCCAATATCTTGCGCTCCGCATGAGTCGAACGGATCGATAAGCCTGTTCCCAACTGCAAACGCATCATCTGGATTTCTCACGTCGGACAAATCAACTTGCAGCGATCGGGGGATTAAGAAGCAGTAGAGTCGGCTCGGGAATCGCTGCCAAATCACAACAAGCGATTGCGAAGAACAGTGGAA
>PMNE01000083.1 GCA_003162635.1 Ignavibacteriota bacterium | reverse complement strand
CCAACTGAGCTACAGCCCCGATTCAACGTCTTCGTCTTGATTGATTTTCGCAGTATCTCCTTTTCATCTACACCCAAATTTCTGAGTTCTGAACCAAATCTTCTGGCTATTCGTCTGGCCGTTGATCATCCAAAACTCTCAAACAATATAGCAAAGAATAGAAGTGAATTCAAGATTAAATCTCTCATGAATTTATCATTACGCGAGCTAAGGAAATTCATAGAAGAGCACGTCTGACCGGAACATCCGCGCAATGAACTGCCTTGCAGTCTTGTATCAAAGAGACAACTTCACAACTCCCGCCTGCGATAAGCGCTACCGTCTCCTCGTCATTCATCGTCATGCGAGCGAAGGTCTCGCGGATATAAGCCGCCTTCCTCTATTTCTGAAAACTCCGCAAGAAAACCGGAACGAGTTTGAAAATACCGGCAAGGCGCTTCGTCAAACGCTTTGCATAGAGCACGTCTAGTCCGCCAAGGAGTCCATCGAAGACTTTTCTACTATGGGGGTACCACCACATATTCTTCTGCATCCCCGGAAGCATGTCGTCGACAACGACGCGAGGCTGGGTCATTTCCTCCAGGCCGAGATAACCGTGAGTGCGCCCGATTCCTGATTCCTTGAAACCGCCCCACGGCGTCTCGGCAAGCCCATGGCTCATGAGGTGGTCGTTGATCATGACCGATCCAACTTCCAGGCGCGCAGCAATGGCGTGGGCTTTCTTCTTGTTGCGCGACCAAACCGAAGCCGTCAGCCCCAACGTTGAGGCATTTGCCTTTCGTACTGCTTCATCGACGTCCTTCACACTGGCGACGCCAAGGACCGGTCCAAAGATTTCTTCCCGCATCAGCAGCATATCGTCGGTCGCACCCTCGACGATGGTGGGGGGAATGAAAAGCCCCGCCGGATTCAATCCGCTTGACGGAGGGTTCGCGAAAATTCTCGCTCCCTTCGATTTGGCGTCACGGAGTTGATCTTGGACTTTCTTCATCTGTTCTTTCGTCGTCATCGCCCCCACGTCGACATCGCAGTTCTGATCTGCCCCCTGTTTCAGTCCCTGCATTTTTTCCTTCAGCAGAACGACGAACGCTTCATAGACCGGTTCCTCGACGTAAATTCTTTCCACTGCGGCGCACGACTGCCCGGCATTTGATATTCCCGCCCAGAGCGCTCCGTTCACCGCACGCTGCAAGTTCGCATCACGGCAGACGATCATCGCATCGTTTCCGCCGAGCTCCAGCGAAACCGGAATCAGCCGCTCGGCCGCTTTGGCCATCAACAGCTTGCCGACCGCCACAGAGCCGGTGAAAAAGAGTTTGTTGATGCCGGATTCGAGAAATGCATTTCCTGCAACCGTCCCCGGCAGGTTGATGAGTGAAAACAGCCCCGGAGGGAAATTACCAGCCGCAATGGCAGCCTGAATTGCCTTTCCGACCATGAGCGTCTGCGAGGCAACCTTCAGGATCACCGCGTTCCCCGTGATCAATGCCATGGCGACTTCATGGAATGGAATTGCAAACGGATAGTTCCACGGACTGATGATGCCGACAACGCCGGCCGGCACCCGGTCGACGTATGAACGCTTGTTGAAGGTCAACAGGCTCCCGCCGCTCAGCCGCTTCCGCTTCAGGATTCCTACGGCGTGAGCGGCGTAGTAGCTGATCGCCATCGCCGCCGACATCACTTCGGTGCTCAGTGCATCGATTTTCGTTTTACCGGTGTCGCGGGAGATGATCTCTGCCAGCGATTCCGCATTTTCCACGATATAGTCGCGAACGAGGAGAAGATGCCGGCGACGCTCCTTGTACCCGGCGGCCTCCCACGCAGGCTGGACCTTGTGGGCCGCAGAGACGGCATTGTTCAGATCGGCGACAGTGTTCAGTTCCGTCACGCCGATGGTCTCCCCCGTTGCGGGGTTCACGGAGGGAATACTCCCTCGTGTCGATGTCGTTGTTGTTGTCGTCATGGCTTCACCGAGGTTTCTTCTTTAGTTCGTCCGTACCACGACTTCATGCTCCCGCCGACACCCATGAGCATGAGGAAGTGCTGGAACCAGCTGTCCGGCATGAGCGCGCGGAACCGGAGGTTCATGTTGACGGTTCTGGGGCGCTTCGGCGAAAAGCGATTCTTCTTCAGAGCTGAGTCGACGATCGCTTTGGCAATCACATCGTGGCTTTTGACCAGCGGAACGATGAGGCGCCCCGGAAAACCGAGGCGTGCCCCTTCAAACATTCCCTTGGCAACGTAGCTTGGATGGATTGTCGAAAACTTCACCCCGTTTTTCTTGTGATTGTAGGCCTCCATGCGGAGCGACTCAGTCAATCCCCACACGCCCCATTTCGTAGCGGCGTAGACGGCAAGTCCTGGTACTCCGATGGTCCCTGCGGCGGAAGAGATGTTGACGACGTGGCCGCTGTTCCGCTCATACATCCCCGGCAGAAATGCCCGCGTCGTATAGATCAACGCGGTAAGGTTCACGTCGATCGTTCGCTCCCACTCATCATCCGGGCGATCGAGGAGATCCCCGCCGGAGACGTACCCGGCATTGTTGACAAGGATGTCGA
>PMNE01000067.1:27421-92934 GCA_003162635.1 Ignavibacteriota bacterium | reverse complement strand
GCATACTCGTCCGCAAAAGGATCAACGCTCAGGAACTTCCCAATTCTTGAATCATATCCCCTCGCATCCAGCCAATCGAACCCCGTCTCAGAGCCCCAAAGAGCTTCAGTGGCCGGAGGTGATCGGCCAGGTTCATTGAACGGCGTTCCTTGTCTTAGACCTGGAAACAGTCCACCGCCCCGCCCACGCCAATCCTACCCACCCCGCCATCTCGGCATACCGGACCAACGTTACCTCAGACAACTCGTGCCAGTACGCCCCGTAGAAGTAAATAAGCTCGCCGGGGTCTCCTCCCGGAGTTCCAAATACTATCAGCGTCCGGTTAAACAGCGCCGTGGCCACAAGAACGATGAGCATCTCTTGCACACTCACACCCTCCCGTGCAAGCATTCCCACAATCAGCACGAAGAGCGGAGCGGTGTACGTCGCAAAGACCGGAAGCTTGGTGCCTCCGACGGACATGAGCACTGATACTGTCAACATCCAGCAGAGGACGATGGTTCGATTCTCGCCGAGTCTGTTCCACAGCACACGACACCGATCGCGGGTCATGAGCATGAGGACTGGCAACCAGAACGAGAGGATGGCCAACAGAAGATTCACGGGCGTTCCAATCTGGGGCGGCCACGCGAGAAATGTCCGCAACTCGGACAGATACATGGTCTGACTGGGTTCCGGCGATCTAACCTGGATTATGGCTCCATACGCAGTGCTTACCGGGATCATAAGACGGGGCGCGAAGAACACAACAACAGTCATCACGACTGTGAGCGTCAGCCATCGCAATGGTCCGAGCGTACGCTGACGTACGTATTGGGTCAGAAAATTCCAGGCGAGCACAGCAAGAGGAGCGAGGAAGAACTCCTTAAAAAGAAGTCCGACGAGGGACACAGCGAGCGATCCAGCGTAGGAACGCCGTACCAGCAGGGCGAATACTATAAACGATAAAAGCACTGCTTCGATATCAACGTCGAAAGGACAATACAAAGGGAAACGGACGGCAAAAACGGAGGAAGCAATAAATCCCATTATCAGCAACGCTTTCCCTTTCGATACTCCGGCGCTCAGCGCAAGAAAATACGTCGCCAGGAGGAGCATCCCGGAGGCAATAAAAACCACCACGGGGAAGATCACTTCGGGAGTCGTTCCTGACACTCGATAAAGCCCATGGACGAACATGGGAACTGCGAACCGATAGACGAACGGAGCGCCCAGATGCGCAGCCGGATCCAATCCGGCGACCGCGACCTTGAGGTATTCCGAACCATCGGTCATGATACGGGAAATGGGGGTAGTTATTCGGAAAACTGCAACGACAGCAAATGAGATGAATACGGCCGGGAGGTGCTTCATCGGGGAAAGAACATTTTCTTCATGAAGTCCAGCACAAGGTACTGTATAGGCCCCTATTAGTCCACAATCTGGTGCTCTAACCAACTGAGCTACGCCAGCATGAGTCTTTTCGAGGTCGGGGCCGAAACTGATGCCATGCGAAGGCATATATGGCCCCATTCCTCTCCAAAAGCTATGATAAATTGTACATATTTCGCTTCACAGATTCAACGACTCACAGAAGGCGGAACAAGTCCACGGGTCCCGGCGTCAGAGGCAAAACTATTACTTGACTTTAGGTAATCACTACAGTACTCTTCCTGACACACGCTGCGGTAGTGAATGCCCTTGAACAAGAAGGAGAAACACACATGAATCATCGACAAGCCGTTCGAATTCTCGCTGCCATGCTACTCTGCATTTTGTCGGCCCCGGGCGTCCGGGCCCAGCACGTTGAGACCAGGGTCGAGAATGGAGAAGTTGTGTACGTCGAAGGGAATGATCTCGTTGTGAAGTTAACCGATGGCGCGGTCAAGCAATTCGAGATTCCCGATGGCAATAGGTTTACCGTCGACGGCAAGGATGTGAGCGTCCGCGAACTGAAGCCGGGGATGAAGTTGACTGCAACGATTACCACCGCGGTTGCTCCCAGGTGGGTCGATACGGTGGAAGTCACCGAAATCGGGACGGTGTGGAAAGCCGTCGGAAATAATCTGATCATCAAGACGCCGGAGGGGGAGAACAAGATGTATCGCGTCCCCTCGGGGGGCAAAATCACTCTCGGAGGGCAGGAGAGAACACTGGATCAGCTGCACGAAGGGGATAAGCTCACGGCCACGATCGTAAGAACAAGGTCGCCATTGACGGCGGGCAACGCGGCCGCGCCGGTACTGAAGGCGCCTCCAACGCCGGCGCAGGTGGGCGTGTTGCTGATTGACGAAGCCACCAAGCCGGACGAGCCTTCCGGGATGTGGGGGACTCCCGCCATCATTGTTGCTATCATTGCCATACTGTTGCTCGCGGTACTCATACTCCTGATATTCCGGCGCAAGCGAAAGGCATGACCAAAGAAACGCACAGCTGAGCTACGCCAGCAAGAGTCGGCCGACGGCCATCGTATATCTCTATTCGCATCCAACGGTACTACAAAAGACACACAATCCGCGGGATGGACTCAACGGACGGGCGCTGCCCGCGGAGGAACAAATTCCATCCCCGGCGAGTCATCCTGGCGTACCCGGAATCCGCGCTTTTCATAAAACGACCTCTTCCCCTGCGCACTGAAGAGCTGGATATCCCTGATGTGCGCCTGGCGGCACTTTGCGACAAGCCGTGCCAGGATTTCGGTCCCCACTCCTCTGCCCTGATAGACAGGGTCCGTGATCAGTTCGTAGACCATCGCATGCAGGACGCCGTCCGACACAACCCGCCCTGCACCGATCAAGAGAGAGCCGTCATACGCCGCCACAACACACCAACTGTTCCCAACCGCCTGTCCAAGATCCTGCTGGGAGAGGCGGTACTTCTTGTTCCATCCGGTGGTTGCGTAAAGGCGCCAATAGTCATCCGCACCAGGTCTCGATTCGCGGTATTGAATTTCCATCTTCCAATCCTCTCATCTTCAGGACGCGGCGCCGGCGCTCCGTCCGGCACCAATTGTTCCACGCTCGGATCCCTCCCGGCAACCGTCGCGGGTAGCCCGGTGACACAAGAGCCCCGAAAACGTCACCGGGGCTCTTGCATTTCTTATGCGTTACCGACGGGTATCAGGAACTCACTTCGTCTTCCGCGCCGCCGCCATGAAATGCGGGAGCTCATTGAAGAAATGGACGGATGTTCTGATGCCGCCAAAGAAATTCTCAAGGTCCAGAAACTCATCCGGTGCGTGGGCGTTCTCGTCCGGCAGTCCGAACCCAAGCAGCACCGAGTCGATCCCCAGGATCTGTTTGAACTGAACGACGATGGGGATGGAGCCCCCCTCGCGCTGATAGAGCGGCTTTTTCCCGAACCCCTTCTCCAGTGCCGACACAGCGGTTTGCACGCCGGGGCTCTCGATCGGGGTGATCGCGGGTTCGCCTCCATGGAGGTCGCGTACCGTCACTTTTACCGTCTTCGGGGCAATCTTCTTGATGTGCTTCTGGAACAGCCGCGCCATGACGCCTGATTTCTGATTGGGAACAAGACGCATGGAGATCTTCGCGGAGGCCTTCG
Organism: Ignavibacteriota bacterium; assembly: GCA_003162635.1. Classification (GTDB taxonomy): domain Bacteria; phylum Bacteroidota; class Ignavibacteria; order UBA10030; family UBA6906; genus Fen-1260. Next base: position 89,391 of record PMNE01000067.1, on the reverse strand, counting down.
ACGGAAGGACCGTCTTGGCTCCGTCGCCCGTAAACCCGCCGATGATCCCGTTGCATTCCACCGTAGGGCGCGCCCACACTCTCTCAAGCGTCGTAAACCCCTTCTCTCCGTACAGTTCCGCCACGCCCAACTCCTTTGCGTATTTCTTATCGTTCCAGGGAAGCTTCTTATATGCAGCGCGCTCCTTCGCCGAGAGGGGGAGGACATCCTTGTAGAATCCGGGAATTGTCACTCTGCCGTTCTTGTCGTGCAGTTGGGCGATGATCTCCGCAAGCGCCTGGATGGGATTGTGGACGGTCCCGCCGAAGGAGCCCGAATGCAGGTCCTTGTTCGGACCCACCAGATCGATCTCCATATACGCCAACCCACGCAGGCCGTAGCATATCGAAGGCACGCCTTTGGCAAACATCGAGGAATCCGAAATGAGAACCAGATCCGCCTTCAGGAAGTCTTTGTGTTCAAGGACGAATTGATCCAGGTGCTCGCTCCCCACCTCTTCTTCGCCTTCGATAAGAAGTTTGACGTTGACGGGAAGATCCCCGCCGTTGCGGAGGTAGGCTTCAAGACCCTTCAAATGGATAAACACCTGCCCCTTATCGTCCGATGCTCCGCGGGCATACAATCGGCCATCACGCACCGTTGCGTCGAACGGCGGGGATGTCCAGAGCTCCAGGGGCTCCACGGGCTGCACGTCGTAATGACCGTAGAGAAGCACGGTCGGCTTTCCCGGTGCATTCAACCAATCGGCGTACACGATCGGGTGGCGGGGCGTCGGGAACATCTGAATATTCTGCAAGCCGATGTTTCGCATATGCTCTGCGAGCCAGTCAGCACATGCACGAATGTCGCCGTCGTGCGCGGGATCGGTGCTGACGCTCGGAATCGCCAGGAGTTCTTTCAGCTCAGTGAGATAACGGTCCTGGTTGGCTTCGATAAACGATAGAAGTGACTGCATTGCGGGATGCCTTTGAATTGGTTCTGTCGATGATGGGTCCGTTCTCTCCCGGACCCGCTTGCGAATGACACGTATTTTCAATATAGTAGGAATCACCATGAAAGAAAAGCCGTGGATCCGGAAGAATTTCTTCCTGCCTTAGCAGCATCGACGGCCGCCTGCATCCTCATCGACCACATCGTTCACGCCATCCAGAGGTGGCAACGCTCGGGATTTGGCATGACGGGAAAAGAGGGATTCGGGTGGCTGGGAAGGACGATCGTCAGTCTTGTGATGAACGCCGTCACCGGCGCCGTCGTGCTCGGGTCGTATTACATCGTCGGCAGGGAACCACGCGATGCTTATCTGATCGGCGCGTGCCTCTGGCTCATGGTCACCGTCCCGGTTCTCGTTACCAGCAGGTTCATCGACGACCAGCAGAAACGCCTCCTCTCCGTCCGCATCCTTGGTTGGCTTGTCAAAACTTCGGTATCGTCTGTGGCAGCGGCTCTCTTTATCTCCACTCACGGAGGGTAAGACATGCGCGCGTGCATCAACGGCGCAAACATCTTCTACACGGAAACGGGCGAATCCACAGGCCTTCCCGTCCTCTTCCTTCACGGTTTTCCGTTCAGCCACGCCATGTGGGATGGACAATGCAAGGCGGTGGCTGCAGCACAACACCGTGCCATCGCGTACGACATACGCGGCCATGGCTCCAGCGATGTGGGGGATGGACAATTCAGCATCGAAGGGCATGTGGACGACCTCTTCGGGATGATGGACCACCTCAAGATCGGCCGGGCCGTCATTGCGGGACTCTCCATGGGCGGATACATCACCCTCCGCGCGCTCGAGCGCGACCCCGGCAGGTTTCTGGGAGCGGTCCTCTGCGACACACGAAGCGAACCCGACTCGGATGAGGGGAAGATCAAGCGGGCGGGGCAAATGGCGGCAGTCAAGAAGAAGGGGTCCGCCGCTTTTGCGTCTGACTTCGTGAAGGCGGTGTTTGCTCCGTCAACCGTCGGGGGAAACCCCGCAGCCGTGGCATTTATCCGGGATATTATCACCCATACCTCCCCTTTGAGCATCGCCGGGTCTCTTCTCGCGCTGGCCGCAAGAACCGATACGACACCTTCCCTCTCCGCCATCTCCGTTCCCGTCCTCATCCTCGTGGGGGAACACGACATCACCACTCCTCCTGCCGCTTCCCGTCTGATGCACGAGCGAATCAAAGGATCCGTTCTTCACGTGATCCCGGGGGCCGCACACATGAGTAACCTCGAGAACCCGGCGTTCTTCAACGAAAAGCTCCTCTCCTTCCTGAAGAGTCTCCAGAACCGACGGTAGATGCCAACCGCACTTGTTACCGGTGCCACGGGCTGCGTGGGATCCGCTCTTGTCCTCCGACTGGCCGGCGACGGATTCCATGTGCGGATCCTGCGGCGCGCGACATCCGATACCGGCATCCTTGGCGGCGTCACGACGGAGGAATTCGTCGGTGATATCTGCGATGATGCTGCGCTCCGTCGCGCCGCGGAAGGATGTGACGTTGTCTTCCACACAGCGGCCCTCGTCAGCTTCGCCAGAGGCGTCCGTGATGAGCAACGGAGAGTGAATGTCCTTGGCACCCGGTCCGTCGTCCGGGCATGCCTCGCCGCCGGCGTCCCCACGCTGGTCCACACGAGTTCCGTCACCACCGTCGGCTTCCCTTCTCCCGGAGAGTTTGCCGACGAGGACACCCCTGTTGACCGCCGGCATGCTGAGGGATACAAGCTCACGAAGATCCTTGCCGAGGATGAGGTGCAAGAAGGGGTAGTTCGCGGGCTGAGGGGGGTAATCGTCAACCCCTCGGTCATCATGGGGGAAAGGGACATCCGCTTTCACGCGGGGCAGTTGATCCGGGACGTCAAGAAGGGAAGGATACCGTTCACTATCGATGGGGGGATGAATATCGTCTACGCGGGAGATGTTGCCAAGGGAATGCTTCTTGCGGCGGAGAAGGGGCGCACGGGAGAGCGCTATATCCTCGGCGGGGAGAACTTGACGCACCGGGAAATTCTCATGACGACAGCCCGGCTCGTCCACGGCAGGAAGCCCATCTTCAAACTGCCACTTCCCCTTCTCCGGACACTCGGGCGCGTCGTGGAATCGGTCTCGGGTATCCTCGGGATCACGCCGCTTCTGACAGCCGATCTCGCCGCGATCGGGGGGCGCTACAATTGGTATTCAAGCGACAAGGCGGTGCGGGAGCTGGGGTATTCTGCCCGGTCATTTGACGCCACCGTCCTTGCAACCTACCGATGGTACCACGAAAATGGCTACCTGTGACAAATCTCCGCTGCAATCCGTCAGGGGCCGTCAGAACAACGTGTAGATAAACGGTGCCAGCGCCGATCCCTGTGTCAGGACGATGAGGAGTCCAAGCAGGAGCAGCACGATGACGATCGGTCCCAGCCACCACTTCTTCCTGACCTTCATAAAATCCCACAGCTCGCGCAGAATGCTCAATTTCCCGCTCTTTGCCATGACGTATTCTCCCGCAGAAGAGTGAAACGCCTCAGAACAGCCGTTCGTATTGTTCTTTCGAGAACTCCTTCTTCGTCCTGACTACCCAATAGCTCGCCGCCGTCGGGTCAAGCTTCCTGTCCAAGAGATCCTTCCCCATGAGTCTGAGCAGCAAACCCATGGGCGTCAAGACCAAGTAGAAGAACAGTCCCAACAGAAGCCGCGTGTTGATCCACGCCAGAAGGGACGCAAACATCATCCAGCCCGTGTAGAGGGGGCGAAGGACCGGATACCCGAAAAACGCAGTCACAAGGAAGAACGCAATTCCCGGCGCCGTCCAGACCCAGAGCCTGTTTCCCTTCCACGCAAAGAGAACCGTCGCCACAAGACACACCGCGGCAAAGAGCAGGCCGAATTTTCTCACATTCGCGCGGGAGGGGTCGGCACGATCAATCAAGTGCAAACTCCTTTCGCCAGTCTCCCTTTTCTTCGAGTGCCGGCTGATCTTTCTTGGCAAGGAGGAAGCTTCCGATCACCAGCTCGTCCATTTCGGTCCGGAGGAAGCACCGGACCGCCTCTTCAGGCCGGCAGACAATCGGTTCCCCCCGAACATTGAAGGAGGTGTTGATGATGAGGGGACAGCCCGTCTGGCGGTAAAAGCGATCCAGGAGATCCCAGTACAATGGGTTGTCGTCCCGTTGCACGGTCTGGAGCCGTGCAGTGTAATCGACATGCGTGACAGCGGGGACGGTTGAGCGGGGGACATTGAGCTTCTCGATTCCAAAGAGACCTTCCTGCCCCGCCGTCATCGCTCTTCGCCGCTCCTCGCGCAGCGGCGCAACGAGCAGCATATACGGACTCTCCCGGTCGATCTGGAAGTACTCTGCCGCGTGCCCGGCCAGCACCGAGGGAGCAAACGGCCGGAATGACTCTCTGAACTTTATTTTCAGGTTCATGACCGATTGCATCCTCGGGGAGCGTGCATCACCGAGGATGCTGCGCGCGCCGAGCGCCCGCGGGCCGAACTCCATCCGTCCCTGGAACCAGCCCACGACATGTTCTGCCGCGATGAGAGCGGCGGTCCTCTCGATCAGGGCATTGCGGTCCAGCTTGGCATACACTGCGCCAAAGCCCTTCAGCGTTTCCTCGATCTCCTCGTCAGAAAAATCGGGACCGAGGAACGAACCCTTCTGGGCGTCATGCGTGCCGTCGGCACTCCTTGGGTTCCCCTCGTATGCATACCAGGCAAACAGAGCAGCTCCCAATGCTCCTCCCGCATCGCCGGCCGCCGGTTGAATCCACAGATTCTTGAATGGTCCCTCCCGCAGGATGCGGCCGTTTCCGACGCAGTTCAACGCAACGCCCCCTGCCAGCACCAGGTTCTCCTCCCCCGTCACGGCATGGACGTGACGGGCCTGGCGAAGCATGATTTCCTCCGTCACCTCCTGCAGCGAACGGGCGAGGTCCATTTCGCGCGCGGTCAAAGGGGATTCCGGATGCCGCGGCGGACCGCCGAACAGGCGTTCGAACTTCCTGCCTGTCATCCGGAGACCTGCGCCGTAATCGAAATACTTCATATCCATCTTGAACGACCCGTCCGGTTTGAGGTCGATCAGATGATCCAGGATTGCCCGGACATATCTCGGTTCGCCATAGGGAGCAAGGCCCATGACCTTGTATTCGGCCGAGTTGACTTTAAAACCCGTGAAGTAGGTAAAGGCCGAATAGAGGAGGCCGAGGGAATGCGGAAACTTCTGCTCGCCCAGGATTTCGATCGTGCCGCCGTTCCCCACTCCGTAGCTGCTCGTCGCCCATTCCCCGACGCCATCCATGGTCAGAAATGCAGCATGCTGGAAGGGCGAGGGGTAGAATGCCGATGCGGCATGCGATTCGTGGTGTTCAAGGAAAAGTATCTTCCCCTCGTAGGAGAGCCGGTCGCGGATGATTTGCGGGATCCAGAGCTTTTCCTTCAGCCAGAGAGGCATGGCCATGAGGAAAGAGCGAATCCCCAGGGGGGCGTAGCCGAGATAGGTTTCAAGAATCCGTTCGAACTTGACGAGCGGCTTGTCGTAAAAGGCGACGCACGCAAGCTGCGCCACCGTGATCCCTTCCTTCGCAAGGCACCAGGCAATGGCTTGCGAAGGGAAATCGAAATCATGCTTCCGCCGGGTGAACCGCTCTTCCTGGGCCGCCGCGACGACGACGCCGTCCTTGATGAGGGCGGCGGCCGCATCATGGTAGAAACAGGATATGCCGAGGATGTACATGGCAGGAAGCCGGTGCTCATGCTATTGAAAGTTGAAGGATCGGCCGGCGTGACCGTCTTTTTTTTCGCGGCCGGTTCATGAGCATGCCCAGGGCGGTCGTGCATCCACACGCTACATCTGGAACGCTTTGATGTATTCCACCAAGCGCGTGCAGTCTTCAAGAGTCTCCACTTCATGCGTGTCCCCCCCCTGCGCCGCGTGCTCATGATGCTCCTGAACGCTCATGACCTCCAGGGGTCTCTTGCGCACCGTCTCGATGCTCTTGGCGGCCGAAGCCGCGGCGGAGAGGGTGGTGATAAAAGGTATCCGGTACTCGTACGCAGTCCGGCCGATGGCATGTTCATCCGTCCGCGACACCTGTCCAAGCGGCGTATTGATGATCAACTGGACCCATCCGTTCTTGATCACGTCGATAATGTTGAGCGTTCCCTCGCTCGCCTTGAGGACGGTACGGTTGGCAATGCCGTGACCTTGCAGGAACCGTGACGTCCCTTCGGTGGCAATAACATTGAACCCGAGGCGCATATAGGAACGCGCGATATTGACAGCGCGCTCGGACTTGTCGTTGTCGTTCAGGCTGATGAATACCGTCCCCTTCTGGGGGAGCGTGCTCCCCGCAGCTATCGACGCCTTGGCGAATGCCACGCCGAAACTGTCGGAGATCCCCATGACTTCCCCCGTTGATCGCATCTCGGGCCCGAGGAAATGCCGGGCACTGGGAAATTTCGGGAAGGGGAAAACCGACTCCTTGATGGCGACGTGTTTCGCCCAACCATAGCCCTTCACCTCGAGGTCCTTGATCGTGCGTCCGGCCATGACACGCGCGGCGATCTTGGCCATCGGGACGCCTGTGGCCTTGCTGATGAACGGGACGGTGCGCGAGGCACGCGGGTTCACCTCGAGCACGTACACCACCCCCTGGCGCATTGCATACTGGACGTTGATGAGTCCCACCACCTTCAGGGCCAGCGCGAGGCGGCGCGTGTATCCCATGAGCGTCTGCAGTTGCAGCGGGGTCACTGCATACGGGGGAAGGACGCAGCAACTGTCGCCGGAGTGGACACCCGCCTCCTCGATATGCTGCATCACGCCGCCGATGAAGACATCCTTGCCGTCACAAATCGCGTCCACATCGAATTCGAATGCATCCTCAAGAAACCTGTCGATCAGGACCGGGTGATCGGGGGAGACAAACACTGCCTTCGCCATGTACTCCCGGAGTCCGTCATCCCCATAGCAGATCTCCATCGCCCGCCCGCCCAGCACATAGGAGGGACGAACGAGAACGGGATAACCGATCCGTGCCGCAACAACGAGCGCCTCTTCCAGTCCGGTCGCTGTTCCGTAGTCGGGACATGGGATCTTCAGATCATCCAACAGTTTTCCGAACCGTTTCCTGTCTTCGGCAAGATCGATCCCTTCCGTGGATGTCCCGAGAATCCTTACGCCGTTTGCCTCAAGCGCCTTTGCGAGCTTCAGAGGCGTCTGCCCGCCAAAGCTCACAATCACCCCTACGGGCTTTTCCTGTTCGCAGATGTTCAGGACATCTTCGAGGGTCAGCGGTTCGAAATAGAGCTTATCGGTGGTATCGTAATCGGTCGAGACAGTCTCAGGATTGCAGTTCACCATGATGGTCCCGAAGCCCTCTTCCGCCAATCCCATGACCCCGTGCACGCAGCAATAGTCGAATTCAATTCCCTGACCGATGCGGTTCGGTCCGCCGCCGAGGATAACGATCTGCTTCTTCGAGGAGGGTTTCGCCTCGTTCTCCCGCTCGTACGTCGAGTAGTGGTAGGGGGTATTCGCCTCGAATTCGGCCGCACAGGTATCGACCGTCTTGTACACGGGAATGATACCCATCGCCTTGCGCCGGGCCCGCACGGTCATCTCGTCGGTTTTCACAAGATGGGCAAGCTGGCAGTCGGAGAACCCGTGCTGTTTCGCCTTGAGCAGGAGAGCGTCGTCAAGCGCCCCGCGTTGTCTGATCTCCTCTTCCAGATCGACGATTTGCCGGATGTTGTGGAGGAACCATGGATCGATCGCCGTCATACCGTAGAGTTCGTCGACCGAGAAGCCGAGTTGAAGTCCGTACCGGAGAGAGAAGATCGTGTCGGGTTGGGGACGCTGGAGGCGCGTCCGCACCTTTTCGCGCCATTCCGCCCTCCCGGAGGGGGTCAATGCCGCGGGGTCGAATTCATCCTTCCCATCCGCACCGAGCCCTCCGCGTCCCTGTTCAAGCGAGCGCAGGGCCTTCTGAAGCGCTTCCTTAAAGGTGCGGCCGAACGCCATGGCTTCACCGACAGATTTCATCTGGACGCCGAGCGTGGTATCCACCCCTTTGAATTTTTCAAAATCCCATCGGGGGATCTTCACCACGCAGTAATCAATCGTCGGTTCGAAGCAGGCGGGGGTCAGTTTTGTAATGTCATTGGGAATTTCGTCGAGCGTGTACCCCACGGCGAGCTTTGCAGCGATCTTGGCAATAGGAAAGCCGGTGGCCTTGGATGCCAGGGCGGAAGACCGCGAGACTCGCGGGTTCATTTCGATGACAAGGCAGCGTCCACTCCGCGGGTCGATGGCAAACTGGATGTTGGATCCGCCGGTCTCCACGCCGATGGCACGGATGATGCGGAGCGCATCGTCGCGCATCCGCTGGTACTCCTTGTCCGTCAGCGTCTGCGCAGGCGCCACGGTAATCGAATCCCCCGTGTGTATTCCCATCGGGTCGAGGTTTTCGATCGAACAGACGATCACGACGTTGTCTTTGACGTCGCGCATCACTTCCAGCTCGAATTCCTTCCAGCCGATGACCGATTCCTCGAGGAGCACCTCATGGATCGGGCTCGATTCAAGTCCATGCGTCAGCGCATCATCGAATTCCTCCGCCGTGCGCGCGATGCCGCCGCCGGACCCGCCGAGAGTGAACGAGGGACGGATGATGATCGGATATCCGATCGCTTCAACAAGCTCTTTCCCTTCCTCCAGCGAGCGGACGAATCCGCCGCGGGGAGTCTCAAGGCCCGCGGCGTCCATGGCGGCTTTGAACAGCTCCCGGTCTTCCGCCTTCCGTATTGCCTCCAGCTTCGCCCCGATCAACTCGACGCCGTACTTCTGAAGCACGCCGCTCTCCGCCAGGGCCACGGCGGTATTCAGCGCGGTCTGTCCCCCCATGGTCGGCAGGAGCGCATCGGGATGTTCGCGCTCGATGATCTTTTCGACAAAATACGGGGTAATGGGTTCGATGTACGTCCGATCCGCAAGATCCGGATCGGTCATGATCGTCGCCGGGTTACTGTTGATGAGGATGGTGCGGTACCCTTCTTCGCGGAGGACTTTGCATGCCTGGGTACCCGAGTAGTCGAATTCGCAGGCCTGACCGATGACAATGGGCCCGGATCCGACGATGAGGATGGAATGAATATCAGTGCGCTTCGGCACTACGCCAGATCTCTCCTTTCAAGTTCACCGAATATACGCATATTGCCGCAGGAAAACAAAACGGGCCCTTCTCCATTCGTGGGAAAGGGCGGACCTTTCTCTTAGCAGCAGCCGTACGTGGGGGGGACTGAATTCCCCTCCGACGACGAAACGACCTGTCCGTTCACCAGATACTCTCCTTTTACCAGAACGCGATACCATCGTCTCCCTGCTTCCACAAGGATGACCGCCACGCATCCCATGATGACGACCGTGAGGATGCAGTTGAGGAGCCCCTGGAATGCCGTTGCGGAAACCTGCGCCATCGGCCAGAAGCTATCGACAATGTTGAGGTACCCGGCTGTCAGCGTCGTGACGGCCACGAAGACAAGCGGTATGATCGTCACCCAGGCATAGCGGACTTTCCCGGCATTGATAATCGCGCTGGTGGTGACCGCAAGGGCGACAGCCGCGAGGAGCTGGTTCGCCGTCCCGAACATGGGCCAGATCGTGCTGATGTTCCCCGTCCAGATGAAGTATGCCCAGATCCAGACGACGAGCGTCGTGGAGAGGATCGTCCCTGGAATCCAATGGGTCCGTTCCAGCGGCTTCCAAATCTTTCCCACGTATTCCTGAAAGAGGAACCGGGCCACACGGGTTCCAGCGTCGATGGTGGTAAGAATGAAAAGCGCTTCAAACATAATGGCAAAGTGGTACCAGAACGACATCAACGGGCGCATGCCCGGAATGCCGGTGAAGATCTGCGCAAACCCCACGGCAAGAGAGACTGCCCCGCCGGGACGGCCGGCAACAACCTCCCCCACTTCCCTGGACAATTCGGCAAGATTGACGGGATGCATTCCAAGAGCAGCAAACTTCTCAGGAGTCAGATTGATGGCGAAGTAGTCGGAGGGTTCCAGAGAGCAGGCCGCAATGAGGGCGATGATCCCGACCATCCCCTCCACCAGCATCGCACCGTAGCCGATCATCCGCGCATCGGATTCCTTATTGAGCATCTTCGGAGTCGTCCCGGAGGCGACGAGCGAATGGTATCCTGAAATCGCGCCGCAGGCGATCGTCACAAAAAGGAAGGGAAAGAGCTTTCCGGGAATGATCGGTCCGCCGCCATGGATGAATTCCGTTACGGCAGGCATCCGGAGATCGGGATGCACGACGAACACGCCGACCACGAGGGCAGCCAGCGTACCGATCTTCATGTATGAACTCAGGTAATCCCTTGGGCACAACAGCAGCCAGACAGGAAGTACCGAGGCGAGAAACCCGTAGATCGCCATGGCGATGATAATTCCTTCGCGCGAAAGGGTAAACCACGGTGCGAGAAAAGACCCCGGGATCCGGCTTCCGATCACGACGCTCGCGACCACCCCGATGACGCCGATGATGCTCGCTTCTGCGATCTTCCCGGGACGGATCCGGTACATCCAGAGTCCGACGAACAGCGCGATCGGGATTGTCATGGCAATCGTGAACGTCCCCCACGAGCTTTCCCGCAAGGCGTTCACCACCGTCAACCCCAGTCCCGCCATTGCGATCTCGATGATGATGAGGATGGCAATGGAACCGACGATACCTGCAAGGGGGCTGATTTCGTTCCGGGCGATCTCGGCCAGCGAGCGGCCGTTGCGCCTGATGGAAGCGACGAGTACTGTAAAATCATGCACAGCGCCTGCAACGACGACGCCGATCACGAGCCAGAGGAAACCGGGGAGGAATCCGAACTGGGCGGCAAGGACGGGGCCGATGAGCGGTCCGGCCCCGGAAATCGCAGCAAAATGGTGCCCGAAGAGAACCCATTTATTCGTCGGTTCGTAGTTCTGGCCGTCCTTCAGGAGATGCGCCGGAGTAATCCGCGCATCATCCAGCACGACCACCTTCGCCGCGATAAAAGCGCTGTAGTACCTGTAGGCGATCGCCACGACACAGAGCGAAACTATCAACAGGGGCAAAGCGTTCATCGGGTACTCCGTCATCTCAGAATGCATTGCGGAGCAGGGCGCACACCGGCCCTTCCCGCTCGATGCGAATGATCACAACGTCGAATCTGCACGCCTGGTCCTTGATACCGGCAACGTAGAGATACCCATGGGCAACACGGCGAATTGTCCGCTGCTTCTGCGGCGTGACCGCATATTCGGGCGGACCATATTCGTCGTTCTTCCTCATTTTCACCTCACAAAACACGAGATAGCCGCCTTCCCTGGCAATGATATCGATCTCACCCGATTTCCCGAAGTGAAAGTTCCGTTCGACGATCCGGTACCCCTCGCGTTCGAGGAATCCGACGGCCATATCCTCCGCACCCGATCCTTCCGAACGCAGGTTGCGCTTCTTCCTCATCTCCTCCACCATCCCCCCCCTCTCTTCACGAATCCTACAGCACCTCTCCGGCAGGAACTTCCGTGCGCAGTGTAAACGATCGCCTGTGGAGAGGGCAGAGTCCGAGCCGTGCGATAGCTTCCCGGTGCGCCGCGGTCCCGTAGCCCTTGTGCTGCGCAAAGCCATATCCAGGAAACCGGCGGTCGAGTTCCGCCATGATGCGATCTCTCGTGACCTTTGCAAGGATCGATGCTGCAGCGATCGTCTCGCTGAGCCCATCGCCCCCAATCACCGTCGTGTATGGGATGCCGGACGTCGATTCGCCCGGCCGGAACAGGTTTCCGTCGATCAACAGATGGTTGGGACGCCGTGGGAGGGCGGCGACGGCATAGTCCATCGCGAGAAAAGTCGCATTGAGAATATTGATCTCGTCGATTCTTTCGTTTTCCACGATCCCGATGCCATAGGAGAGAGCGCATGCAGTGATGATCTCGAAAAGCTCCTCGCGCCTCGAGGCGCTGAGGCGTTTCGAATCATCGACCCCCTTGAGGGACAATCCCGGAGGGAGGATGACGGCAGCCGCCACCACCGGGCCGGCCAGCGGACCCCTTCCTGCCTCGTCGATGCCTCCAAGGAGGAAGGTCCCGGACGCCATGAGGCGGCGCTCCAGCGCCAGAACCGCCCTCCGCGCCTTATCGTTGCGTCCTGCAATCCCGTCAGAATTCATTGACCAGTCCCACGTGGATTTTTGCCGTTCCGAAAGTATCTCCCTTCCCAAGGGCAAAACTGACGCCCATGATGCCGAGCCCGGTCTCGATCCGCACGCCGATTCCCTCCCCGTATCTGAATCCCTGCGCAGAGGGGGTCCCATTGACGTCGTCAGCGGGTCTTTCGAAGTAGCCGGTGTCAACAAAACCGAACACATACGAGCGTCGGGCGAGGAGGAACCGGTATTCCGCATTCGTCCACACGATGCGGGAGCCGAGAAACTCGTTCTCCCGATATCCCCGAAGGGTATTCGCTCCGCCGAACCGGTACATCTCCCCCGGCTGCACCTGGCCCGTGCGCACTTCGCGGCCATGGACTCCGAACGCTGCCACTTGTTTCAGCGACGTAGCGATATACAGATCGGCATCGACGCTGAGGCGTTGGAGGGACCCGCCGGCCTCCACGCGTCCGAGGAGCGCTGCCGGGACCGTCGTCACCCGCTTCCGTCCGTAGGCAAACTCCGTCTCGTATCTGGCTCCTCCCGTCGGACTGTACATATCGTCCCGCGAATCGTATGCAAGGTGCAGTCCCACGGTCGAGGCGGAGCTCCCTACGGCCCGGACTGCGGTGGAATCCCCCGACGGGATCACCCGATCGAAATTGAGGACGAGGGAAAGGGAAACCTCTTCAGAGAGCATCAGTTCCGCCCCGCAATCGAACGTCCGGCGCACGTACGTGGAATCCTGCTGGCGTTGGGCAAATCCGCCGGAGAGATTGACGGGAAATTGAAGGAACCAGGGTTCCACGTACCGGATGCCGATGTCCTGTGAGGATTGGTCCTCCCGTTGCCAACGCAGACTGAGCTTCCGGCCGGTACCGAAAAGATTTCGCATGGAAACGGAGACCAGTCCCGTCAGGTAGCCGGAGCCGCCGCTTACCGGCGCCGGCATGTAGCCGAGCACGCCGTCAAACGTATTGGTGTTCCCTTCCGCCACCGTCAGGAGCAATCCCCCTTTGTCATTTCGGACATACAGCGTCGGTTCCGCCACGGAGGAAAAAATATTCAGGCGGTTCAATCGTTGTCTGATCGCCTCCACTTTCACCGGGTTGAAAAGCTCTCCCGGTTCCAGACGAGTTTCGCGGAGGATCACCGACGGGCGCGTCTCTTTGTTCCCCTCGATCCTGATCTCGTCCACGGTCATCAATCGCCCCTCGTCGACGTGCAGAACGATATCAGCAGAATCGGTCTCCGCTCCCTGCCGGCTCTCCATGCTTGCGATCTCACATTGCGCAAATGGGAACCCGATCTTCTCGTAGCGCGAGAGCATGACGTCGATATCCAGCTCCAGCATCTTCTCGTTGAGGGGGCTTCCCGATGTCAGGTCGAACCGTTCCAGGATCCCCGCCTCCGTGAGCCGCCTCGCCCCTTCAATGCGGATCTGTCCTACCACGGTTCGCCGCCCTTCATCGATCATGAGTATGACATCAACCCGGGCGCTGTCGTCCGTGTCCGCCGCGAGCTCCGCATGAACGCGGGCACCGAGGTATCCCTCTGCACGGTAGGCATCGCCGACCATTCGGCAATCGGCCTCGAGGGCTCCCGGGGCATAAGGACTGCCGGGGCGGGAGAGAGTCCATTCCAGGATCTGGCGTGACGTCAATGCTGCATTTCCGCGTACAGTAAGCGTGCGGATGGTGGCTGCCGGTGAGATCACAGGGAGGAGGAAGAAGAGGGCGGCAAGCAGCGACGGCGCGCACCGGAAGGCCGGCAACGGAGGCAGAGTCTTCCGACGCAAAGGCGATGTCATCATCATGTGCTCACGTCGTCATCGCCGCGTGAATCACAGCCGGCGGCGGCTATACACTTCCCAGAGGGGTGTCACGAGGCGAAAGTCGCCGAATCCGGTATCGTCCACAAAAGCATAGCGATAGTTCAGATCAAAATACGACCAGGTTTCATAGGGCTTGGAATCAACCTCAAACGGGTGGCGATCCACGCTGCTGGGAGGACCCAGCATAATGAACACCATTCCCATATCGGTCTTCCACCCTTCGCGATATTTGGCAAAATGCTTGTTTGCGTAGTCGACCCGTGCGTAGTACATCTCCATCTTTTCGTTGCGGGGCGTATTGGGATTGGGGTCCCGCTTCTTCCAGAAATCAAGGAAGAGCTTTTGTTTCGCCTCGATCGTCTCGGCATTCTTCATCTCATCGAGCTCCGGGCTGCTGGCAATATACTGGAGTTGATCGATGGCTGTGTCGATATCTTTCAAGCTGCGCGGCATCCCGCGCCACCGGACGATGAAGCCTTTGTTGGACACTGCGAGGGACGGGTCGGCCGGTCCATGTGTCATGCCGGTCCTGTAGGCCCGGACGGAAAGCGCATAATCCCCCAGTGAAAGGGATGTGTGAGGCACCCGGAGGAAGATGTCGTTTTTCCCCGGTTGCACCTGCTGGACGGTGTCCGTTTGGAGCACCACCTGTTCTTGTGCGTTATAGACGAAGGCCTTGAACCGCAGGCTGTCCCGGCTCCCCCTGTTGTACACCTGGAAGAAGATGTTGAACGATTCGGGGATATTCCCGACGTTGGGGGAAACGCTGGGGGCGATGGTGCGTTTCTGGCCGTTGAAAGTAACGCGGGAGAGGAGCATGATGTCGCTCATCGCAACCTGTGCCGTGGCAAAATCGCGCACGAGACAGGTCCGTACGGCCTTCCTCGTCGTCTTCGCCTCCAGATCCCCGACGAGGCAGGTCACCGTGTACTTTCCCGGTTTGATCGCGAACGAATATTGATGGAGGACGTACGCCGTCGACGAGACAGATTCATCAAAGCTGATATCTTTGATTTGTTCGTTCCAGGTCTTCTCCGACACGGAGCTGCCCGACGAGTCGCTGAGGACGATCGTCAGTTCATAATGAGCGCTGTACCGGCCGTCTTCTGCGACGAAGGTGAGGTTGTCATACCCGACCTGGACATACACATCCAGGCGGCATCCTCCGCTGTCCGAGGCCGCAAATGCGAGGGGTTCCAGGAACAAGGTTTCCGAGTGATCATCCGGCGCCGCGCGGTGATACTCCACCTGGCTCCATGCCCCGGCTGAGGCCAGAAGCATCGAACACACCACTGCACCAATCGACGCATGGCGGTCCATGGTCAAGCCCTCCCATACAGATCATACTCGGTAGCATCGGTGATTTCCACATCGAGGAAATCGCCCGGAGCAGACACGCCATTCGGGGTAACAAATACTTCATTATCGATTTCCGGCGCATCGTGTTCCGTCCGGCCGACAAGAAACCCTCCCTCTTCCCTGTCGATGAGCACCCTGCGTCGCGTCCCAATCGATTGCTCGTTCCGTTCGCGGGAGATCTCCCGCTGGGCCTCCATGATCGCGGCACGGCGGCGCTCTTTTTCCGCCTGAGGGATCGGATCGCCGAGGGCAGAGGCCGCCGTTCCCTCCTCCTGCGAGTAGCCAAAAACCCCCAGACGGGCAAAACGCGCGGCCTTCACAAAGCCGAGCAATTCGCGGAACTCGGCCTCCCCTTCTTCAGGGTAACCCACAATGAGCGTTGTCCGGAGGGCGATCCCCGGGACTTTCGTCGTGATGGTCTCAAGGAGGTTGAGCATGGCGCGTCGCGTGATGCCGCGCCGCATCGATTGCAGAACGCGGTCGGCGACATGCTGGACGGGGATATCGAGATACTTGCAGATCCTGGGATGTCCGGCGATGACTTCCGCAACGTCGAGGGGAAAATGCGACGGATATGCGTAGAGAAGCCGCACCCAGGCAATGCCGGGGATATCGGCGAGGCGTCCCAGCAGCAGACCGAGCCGGCGGTCGCCGTAGAGATCAAGTCCGTACATGGTCGTATCCTGCCCGATCACCATGAGTTCCTTGACGCCCCGCGCTGCAAGCACCTCCGCCTCCCGGACGATCTCATCCATCGGCCTGCTGACGTGCCTGCCGCGCATGGAGGGAATGGCGCAGAAAGAACAGGGGCGATCGCATCCCTCGGAGATCTTCATATAGGCGTAATGCGGAGGAGTCGTCAGAACCCGTTCCCCCAGCAGTTCCTTCTTCTCCTCGGCACCGAGTTCACGCAAAAGGGAACCGGGGTCGTTGGACCCGAAGAAGGCATCGACCTCGGGAAGTTCTTTCGCAAGAGCGGTCCGGTAGCGCTCCGTCAGGCATCCCACGGCATAGACCTTCCGGAGTTCTCCTTTCCCTTTGCGGCGGACCGTATCGACGATCGCGTCGATCGACTCCTCTTTCGCTGCCTCGATGAAACCGCAGGTATTGATGACGGCGATATCGGCCTGCTCGATCGAGTCGGCCAGCTCGAAATCGTTCAACCGGAGCTGTGCCATGAGCTTCTCCGAATCGACGACGTTCTTCGAGCATCCCATCGTCACGATATGAACCTTCTGTCTGCCCCCGCTCGCCGTCATGCCGCCTCAATCAGAACAGGATGAAATCAAGATACAGAAACACCAGGGGGGATACGAACATCAAACTGTCAAATCTGTCCATCACGCCTCCATGACCGGGGATCAGCGAGGAAGAGTCCTTGACCCCGGCATCCCGCTTCAGGAGCGATTCCGCGAGATCCCCCATCTGGCCAAAAAGGCCGACCAGGATTCCGCAGATCACCGCGCCGCTCACGGGGAGAAATGGGAGGACGAGTCCACGCGCGACCACAAAGGCAAGGACGGCAAAGAAAAAGCCGGCACAGGCACCCTCCCATGTCTTGTGCGGACTGACGCGTTCAAAGAGCTTATGCCTTCCCCATGCGCGTCCCGCAAAATACGCCGCCGAATCGCAGACCCACACCGATGCAAAGAGGGAGATCACCATCCACCCTCCCCACAGACGAAGCGTCCCTGCGACCTGATCCGGAGCCACCGCTCCCTGCACGCCGAAATACTGTTGCACCGGAAAGTCTTCCGGAATAAACAATTCCCGCAGCCCCACCAGCGATCCGAAGAAGAGGCCCATGGCAGCCGCCCCGAAGAACGTCACCGACACGTTGACGAGCGCCGATGGCCGGTTCCGGAAGAGCTCGCACAGGAGGACGAGAGGAATGAAGACAAGGAAGAGTATCAGGAACGACTGGGACATCGTCGGGAACGGGACACTGATCCCCCGCTCCAGCAAGCCACCCACCACAAGAAACCGCACCTTGAAATACAGGAAGACCGTGACGATGCTTCCTGCGAAGATCATGCCGGTGACGGTTTGCGGCGAAGTCCCTTTCGCGCGGGCAAGCGCATAGAACTCGCGCAGTGCCAGCAAGGCCGCCAGCAGAGCGAACCCGTAGAACGCAAATCCCCCGGCCATCGCTGCCAGGAGGAGGACAGGAATCCCCACGACGGCGACCAGAACGCGGATAGTGAGATTGCTCACGGCTTCATCTTCAGAATAGGTCCTCTTCGTGCCCTTCGTGACCGGTAATGTGGACAAAGTACAAAGTCGCTGCCAGAAAAACCACCGAGGCGCACATGAAGTTCAGCGCGACCAGTGTCGGGGTGGGGCGGGCGGAAGGTGCCACCACGAGGAAGTCCTCGTCAAGCGCAAGGTACGCAGCCGCGCAAGCCACAAAGTTGTTGAAGAAGTGGGCCGAAACAGCGACGGTGATATTCCCGGACCGATAGACGATAAATCCAAAATAGACTCCGAGGGCCACGAGGGGGACGATGGCGAAAGGGTTCAGGTGATACGCCCCGAAGATCACCCCGGCCGCCACAGCACCTCGTATTCCTCCCCAGGCATCTTCAAAGCTCCGCTGGACGAGCCCGCGAAACAGCATCTCCTCCGATACCGCGGGAATGAGAGCAACGATCAGGACAACCGAGAGGAACTCCGCCGGCGTGTGAGCCGTGGCAAGCAATCGATACGTCTCATCCATCATATCCTTCATCTCATTCACGATCTTCTGCACTCCTCCCGGAACAGGGATGGAATCCTGAAGGACCATGTATGTCTGGAGGATTTGCTGCAGGGCAAACACCGCAACCATCGTGACGGCGAGCTCTTTCACCTCGGGGATGTGGACTCTGAGCGGCTCCCGGAGCGTGCCGTATCTCTTTCGCGTAAGCCAGAGGGTTGGGAGAAGGATGAAGGCGATCTCCCCGATGCCCGTCGCCCATCGGACGAGATCGACGTTTTCCGGCGTGAACCGGCCGTGCGCAAGCACCAGCGTTATGACGCCGCCGACAAGCTGATAGAGGAAGAAGATCAGCAACAAAGCCGCGAGGGCAAAGGCCACAGGGGACAGCCGCTGAAGAAACGGCGGCCGCACCCCGGGAGGGGAAACCGGAACGGTCATTTTACCCTCGCGTGTACCGGTCCGTTCAGGCCCGTATACGATTTCAACTCGGTGTCGATCGATCCGATGAGGACCTTGGCATTCACCCGGATGGGCATCCTCCGCTCATCGTCGGTAAGCCACACGACGATGCGGCCCTCGCTCTTGAACAGCCCCCCCTCCTTCACCAACGGTTCGACCACGACCGTGTGGAATGTACCCGCCGCCACCTCCAGGTCCTGTCTCCCCAGAAACTTCACAGCGAGCTCATAATCTTTCTCGCCGTAGAAGTTGGACATCGTCATCGCATCACCGACTTTCATGCCACTCAGATCCACCGTCCTCACATAGTAGAACGCGGAAAGAATGTCGTGCACATACGGCGGCACCTCATAACTTCCCTTCGCGGTAAGGGCAACATGCTTCACCTGATCAAATTGCGCGACGTAGTCCCTCTGGTAATGTCCTTCCCGCACGTGCTGCTCAAACCTCCACGGCGCGATCGTCTGCATGTCGATGAACGTCAGATACCTGTCCTCCACCTTGTAGATCCAGGAAAAACTCGGAAGGGAACTGACCAGGAATTCCACCCGGAAGCACCGGTGTCCCGCCACGGTATCTTCGGCAGGGATGGCGAGAACCGCTTCGCCGGCGGTCACATAGCCGTAGTTCACATTGAACATCAGCCGTTCTCCGACGGCGAAGGCGTCATTCCTGACCTGTCGCAGCGGCGCGGAAGAAGTTCCATCCCGGCCCTTCGCCCTTACCGTCGAGTCATCGGCGGCACGAGGTGAACCTCCGCGATCCTCGCGCGCCGCTGTCCCCGGATCGGGGGGTGAATTCCGGTGGAATGTCGTTCCACCTCCGAAAAGAGAAAAGCAGGCAACGAACGCTAGGAGCATCAGTCGCGGGGGTCGTTTCAGGTTACGAGGCATACGAGGTGCGACGGGTTGTTGGATTCTGGGACGCGAGAAGATCCGCCGCCGCGGCTGCGGCCTCCTCGACGGAAATGCTCGCCATGCAGGAGCACGGACCTTTTTTTCCTTCACATGCTGAACAATCCACGGGCATTCGTGGAACAAGCACCCTGGCATTTTTCGTGTACGGGCCCCAACGGCGGGGCCCCATGACCGGCAACTGAGGATAAAAACAGACCACAGGAGCACCCACGGCCACGGCGACGTGCAGCGGCCCGGTGGAATTCGACACGAACAGGTCAGAACGGCTGATGAGGGCGGCAAGATCTTTCAGGGAGAGTTCCCCAGCCATCCCGACGGCATTTTTCCCCGCGTGGCGGACGACCGCTGCGACCCGATCGGCTTCCCGCGCAGTGCCGGTCACCACAACATACTTCACGTGGTCGCGAAGGAGGACGCGGGCCAGATCCCCCAACCGTTCCTGCGGCCATTCCCGGGACGATCCGCCGCTCCCGGGATGGATCACGGCATAGTGCTCTCCCGGAGCGATCCCTCTCTTCGCCAGCAGGCCGGCAACATGGTCCGACGAATCCTTCCCGATGGTGATCGCAAATTCAGGTTTGATCTCCTCCGGGATGGGGCAGCCAAGCCTTGCAAGGAGTTCGATGTTGTACTCCAACTCGTGACGTTCGGCAGTCTTGCGGTGCGTGAAGACCCTTTGTGAAAACAGGAGCGAATACCATCGGTATCCTGAACCGACCCGGACGGGTATGCCGGCAAGAAACATCAGCAGGGCAAGCCGGGCGGTCGGATGCACAACGACGCACGCGTCAAAACGCATCAGGCGCAGGGTATGCAGCATTGCACCAAATGCAACCGGTACGCCCCCGTCGTCGTCGTACCACAGAATATCATTCACAGAGGGATTCCCTTCAACGATCCCGCCGGCATAGCGTCCGACCAGCATAGCGAGGAAGGCCCGGGGAAATTGTTGACGGAGGATCGGGAGGAGCGGAAGGGTCAGGACGACATCGCCAAGCCGGTCTGTACGAACAATCAATATGCGTGAAAAATCTGGCAACAGGCACCATTTTTGCGATGTCGCGATTGGCAAAATATACCCGAAGAGCGTCTCAATTGCAATGAAACCGGGATTGGGGTGTATCTCTCACATTGAGTGATGCATTTCTGCTCCGGGATGGACGTGAACTTGGTGCCCTCCCATGAACGGGAAAGGAACCCCTGCGCCCCGCATGATCATGGTCAGCCCCATCACGAGGATGGTGAACGCTGCAAGTCTCGTGGCATAGTGGCGGAGACGGATGCCCGCATATGCGGAAACGAGTCCTGTGAGAATCAGCGCGGGAACGATCCCCGCGCCAAAGACAGCCATGGTGAGGGCCCCGCCGACCGGCGTGCGCGTGGCAGCGGCCTGCAGGAACATCGAATACAACAAGCCGCAAGGCAGGAACGGTGTCAGGAGACCGACATACAGTTTGCTCTCCAGCGTCCGGAGTGAAAGAAGAGACGCCACCGTCTGGAGATGGAGCCGGCGCAGCCACGTTTGTCCGCTTCCCTCCCACAGATTGATGCGCGGGACGATTCCGAACATCAGGAGCGCGGAGAGAACCATGACGATTCCCGCCGTCAGGGAGAACCAAGTCCCCGCAACGCGGACCGGATCCACCACTCCGCCCACCAAACCTGCCAGTGCGCCGATCGCAGTATACGAGAGGACGCGGCCGCCGTTGTACACGAGATGGGAAGGGAGATCGGAGAAAACAGACGGACGGATCGTGCCGTCAGCCGTGGAATAGGCAAGAACGATGGCGCCGCACATGCCGACGCAATGCATGCTCCCGAACACACCCGCGAGAAATGCGAGCGAAAGATCCACGCTATTCCCCCTTCGTGTCCAGAAGGCTCGTCGATTCCACCCGTTTCTTCTCCCCTTCCAGCCGCAGATGTTCCGCCTGGAACGGCCCGACACTTTCTCCGCGAAGTTGCGCCGACTTCAATTGCGCGAAATTCTCCCCGATCCGGCGATCGATGTCCCGGAGGAGCGCACGGAGCACGGACTTCTCCGCCACGACCCACCGATCCGGCTCTTCGACCCCCTGCCATTCTTTGCTGATCTCATATTTCGTGAATGTCACGTCGGCAATGAAGTGCTTCAACGCGGGGTCCTCGATCCTGTCCACGACCAGAGAGACGTTCCATGGCCTGTTCTCCCCCGTTTCGCGTTGAAGGATCTCTGCAACCTGCCGGGCAAGAGGATGGGTGAACACATCGATCGTCAGGTGGCGGAAGACAAACTTCACCATGTCGGGCCCTGCTTCAAGCATGATCTTGAGGAGGTCGCGTTCGATGGCGCTCAGCGTTGCCGGAGAGGGAGGCACCGGCGGGGAGGGCGAATCATCGCCCCTCCGCAGAGGAGCATCGGCGCTCCCCCGGGGCCTGAGAAACGTCCTGGGGGCATGTTCCCGCCGGAGGACCGCCTCCAGCTCGCGGAAGAGGACCGATTCATAGATGTCGTACTTTTCTGCAATGCTCTTGATATAGAAATTCCTCTTGATCTCATCCCGCACTTTTGCGATGATCTCCACGAGCGAGCGGACAGCCTGCGTCTTTCCCTCCGGCGTTTTCAGCAGCCCCTCTGCGACAAAGGACTCGGCTTTGAACTCCAGAAAAGAGACCGCCTGCCCGATCAGCGCCGTGAACTCCCCCCCTCCCTTCTTCCGCACGAACGAGTCGGGATCATCCCCCGGGGGAAGAGCAGCAACCTTGACATCGAGGCCGTTTTCGATCACCAGATCGACACCACGCATCGTGGCTTTCGATCCGGCGGAGTCGGCATCGTACACGAGAACGATGGTCTTTGCATAGCGGCTGATCAACTGGATCTGCTCCACCGTGAGAGCCGTGCCGCTGGAGGCGACGATGTTCTCGATTCCTGCCTGGAAGACGGAGATGAGGTCCGCGTACCCCTCAACGAGGATGGCGAACCCTCTCTCGCGGATCGCCTCCTTGGAGTGGGACAACCCGTAGAGATTCCGGCTCTTGCTATAGATCGGCGTTTCGGGAGAGTTTATGTATTTTCCCTGGACGGTGTCGTCCTCCCGGATCTTCCGTGCGCCGAATCCGATCGGCCGTCCCGAGGGGGAGAAGATCGGGAACATCACCCTGCCGCGGAAACGGTCATACAAGGACGAACCATCATCCCGTTTGATGATGAGCCCGGCCTTTTCATACTCCGCAAGATCATGCTTCAATCCCGCCGCATATTCCACGATGTCATTCCACGCGTTGCGCGAATATCCCAGACCGAATTTCCTGATCGTTGCGTCGGAGAAACCCCGGTGTTTCAGGTATTCGAGCCCCAACTGCCCTTCGGTCGAATTGACGAGATTGTCGTAGAAGCGGAGTCCGGCTGTTTTACAGGCCTTGTACAGTCCTTCGTTTTCCCCTGCCAACCCCTGATCGCCCCCCCTTTCAGGCAGGGGAATGCCGGCTCTGTCTGAGAGCGTGCGGACGGCCTCGATGAAGGAGACCTTCTCGTGCTCCATGATGAACGTAAACACATTTCCACCCACCCCGCATCCGAAGCAATGAAACATCTGCTTTTCCGGGCTCACATTGAAAGACGGGGTCTTTTCCTGGTGAAAGGGACAGAGACCGAGGTAATTCTTCCCCCGCTTCTTCAGTTGCACGAATCCGGCAATCACGTCCACAATATCGGACGACCGGCGGATTTCCTCTATCTTGTCGTCGCCAACGCGCATAGCGCCAATCTACGCAAAACGGGTGCGAGAGGCAACGAATGAGGGGATTCGGCGGCCGCACAAAATCATGCAGCTTGACAAGAAGAAGCCGTAGGCGTATCTTGGAGGTGCATCCTCCCCAAGCAGGAACGACCAGAGGTGACTTCATGAGAATACTTGCAGTGGAAGACGAGCCCGAGTACCTGGAGATGCTCGCCGAGGTGATGAAGAGTCTCGGGCACTCCATCACCATCTCCACGAATGGCCAGGAAGCGATTGACATCGTCGACCGGCAGAAGATCGACGTCGTCGTCTCCGATGTCAAGATGCCGGGGATGGATGGCATCGAATTTCACCGCCTGTTTCGGGAGAGACCGGAGCATCGGAATACCCCCTTCATCTTCCTTACCGGCGTGGATGACACTACCGCCGTCAAGAACGCATGCAAGGACGACTGCGACCTCCTCCTGCAGAAGCCGTTCCCGATCGACAAACTGCTGCAGATCTTCTCAGGCCAGTTGAAGTAAGGTACGGAACCAACACACGAAGGCCCGTCCGGTTTCCCGGGCGGGCCTTCGCCATTGTCTGCCGGCAGTCCTTTCAGACCTGCATCTTATCCGGCTCGTACGCCTTTTTCGTCCTCGACTTCTTCCGCGTGAACCGTTTCTCCACCATCGGCGTCGGCGTTTTGGGTTCCTCCTCGACATCGGGGTAGGTGAAGATGTCGTACTTGTAGTTGCGCATGATGATCTGGTTGCCGTTCCTCCCCAGGACGTACTGCGGGAGCAGCGGGATTTTTCCGCCTCCCCCGGGAGCGTCAATGACGAAGTACGGGATGGCCAGTCCGGAGGTATGCCCCCGCAGTTTGTCCATGATATCAAGTCCGACGCTGACCGGAGTACGGAAGTGGTTGGCTCCCTTGGTGATGTCCGCCTGGTACAGATAGTAGGGGCGGACCCGCATGGTCAACAGCTTCCGGACAAGCTCGAGCATCACGTCGGGGTCGTCGTTCACCCCTTTCATCAGCACCGCCTGGTTTCCGACAGGAATGCCCGCATCTGCAAGCATCTCGCAGGCCCGCTTTGCCTCCGGCGTACATTCCCACGGATGGTTGAAATGGGTGTTGACGTAGAGCGGGTGGTACTTCTTCAACATCTTTGTCAGTTTGGGCGTCACGCGCTGCGGGAGAACGCAGGGAATCTTCGTTCCGAGGCGGATGATCTCCACATGGGGGATCGCCCTCAGACCGGCGATAATCCTCTCGAGCATGAAGTCGGTCAGCGTCAGCGGATCGCCGCCGGAGAGGATCACATCGCGTACCTCCGGGTGTGCGGCCACGTAGTCGATGCCGCCCTGGATGTATTTCATGTTGATTTTCGTCGAGTCGCCGACCTTCCGCTTCCGCGTACAGAACCGGCAATACATGGAGCACTGGCTGGTCGTCAGGAACAGCACACGGTCCGGATAGCGGTGAACAATGCTCGGAACGGGACTGTGGGCATCCTCCGCAAGCGGATCCTCCGGGAGGTCGTCTTCCTCCAGCTCCTTCTCATCGGGGATGCATTGCAGCCAGATAGGGTCCCCCGGATACCTGATGAGACTCAGATAGTAGGGGTTGACTCGAATGTGAAAAAGTTTGTTCAGACGGTCGGCAAGGTCCTTATCGAAACCGAATCGTTCAACGAGATCCTTTCCGCTGTCGACGCTTTCCCTCAACATCTCCTGCCAGAGTTCCATGCGTACCTGTCATCCCCCTATGATTGTGCGAGATACTTCCCATACACGACCAGATCATCACCTGGCCGGTAATACTCCTTGATGCGGGCGACCTCCGCGTAGCCGCGGCGGAGATAGAACTCACGCGTCGCTGCGTACTTCGGCTGCGAGGATGTTTCCGCAATGATCAGCCGCCCCCCCCGCGCCCGTACCGCCTCCACCGCATGTTCTTCCAGCCCCTTCCCGATTCGTTTTCCCTGCATTGCCGGATCAACGGCGATCCAGTACAGGTCAAACGTCGCCGCAGTTGCGGGCGTCGGCCCGACGCAGTAGTACCCGCACACGGAGCCGTGTTCTTCGCACACGTGGATCACATAATCCTCGTGTGACGGGTTCTGCAGGACCGCATCGATCAACTCTGTTGCAATGTCGATTTCCTCCTCCGTGAAGACGTCCGTCGCCCGCAGGAGCATCCGCAACGGCTCCCGATCGCCCGGACGCAGTGGTCTGATCAATGGCTCCGCTCCAGAGCGGACGAGACGATCTTTCCCACGATCTCCGGGAACGTATATCCGTATGCCCTCGCCGAGCGGGCAAAGCCGGCGTCGTCGGAGATATCCGGATTCGGGTTCACCTCGAGCACATACGGTGAGCCGTCCTTCGCGAGCCGGAAGTCAATACGCGCGTAGTCGCGGCAGCCGATGAGCCGGTAGCACTGAAGCGCCAGATCCTTCAGTCGAAGTTCCTGTTTCTTTGTCAGTCGTGCCGGGCAAACCCCTTTGGTTCCCTCGTACGCCACCGTCCCGTGGATCCATTTGGCCTCGTAGCTTACGATCCGGTGCATCCCCTTCCCCATGCCGGAGAAGTCAATTTCTGAGATCGGCAGAGCCATGGGGGGGCTATTTCCCAAAATCGCGACATTCAATTCGCGCCCCTCGATGTAGTTCTCGGCCAGCGCCGGTTGCGTGTACTCCTCGAGGATGAAGCGGACACGGCGGCGGAGATCCCTCATGGTGTAGACCACCGACAGGTCGTCGATGCCGACGCTTGCATCCTCCTGCGATGGTTTGACGATGAGGGGAAATTTCATTCCCTTCCCCAGTTCCACCTTTGCGTCCCGGGCAAACACCCGAAACGGCGGGGTCGGAATTCCGTGGTAGGTCAGTATCTCCTTCACGCGGGCTTTCTTCAATGCAATGCCGAGCCCAAGGGGGCCGGCCCCCGTGAACGGTATTTTCATAAGCTCGTAGACCCCGGCCACATTCATTTCCTGTGCCGACTCGTTCTCTACGCTTTCCACGAGGTTGAACACGAGATCGGGATTCTCCTTTTGGAGATAGTTGACAAGGCGGTGAAACTTGCTGTCGACGTTAAAAATCTTTGTCGTATATCCCAGGGACGTCAGCGCACCTTTGATATCCTCCATCTCCTCCACCACACCGATTTCAGAGAGATCGATGAGGGCCTGGGTCGCGAGGGTCTTGCCGTCGCGCGAGCGGAGGCGGAGCATTCCGGCGGCGGCCTTGTCATCCTTTTCATTCGCCGCAATGAGTTTCTTCCCCGCAGCGGTCCCGACGGCGGGTTCATTATAAAGGACGGCGATTCGTTTCCTGCGTGCCATGGACAGTCGGCGCACTTTCTCTGGCAGCCCTATGCGGGAACCATGGAAGACGGGGCAGCGATTGCGCAGCCGCACCGCCGCATGGCGATGTCGGCTGCCGCGTTGATCAGTTGGTTGTAGGTCATCCCGGCCGCGCGGGCGGCTTTCGGGAAGCAGGAGTTATCCTCGGGGCGGGGGAGGATCCCGGGGAGCGGATTGATCTCAATGATATGCGGTTTTCCCGAAGCATCAAGCCGTATGTCGATCCTGGACCAATCGCGGCACCGGAGGACCCGGTACGTCTTTCGGGCCAGGTCCTCGATCTGCCGCAGGAGGACCCCGTCAAGCTCCGCCGGACACCCATAGATTTCAAGCGGTTTTTCGACGGTATCCCAGAGCCACTTTGCTTCGTAGGAGTAGATCGGTGCGGCTCCCGGGGGGAGGGCATCAAACCTGATTTCGACGATCGGAAGGACCCGCAGGTCGATCCCATTCCCAAGCAACGCCACGGTGAATTCCCGTCCCGAAAGAAATTCTTCGACCAGGGCCGGCTCCCTGTACGTCGTGCAGACGGCATCGACCTCCCGCAGGAGTTCAGCGCGGTTTCGCACGACGCTCGAATTATAGACTCCCTTGCTCGACCCTTCATGCAGGGGCTTCACGATCGCAGGAAATTCAACGGCGCACTCTTCGCATTCTTCGACGGAATTCAGCACAACAAACGGGGCCGTGGGAATATCATGGAAGGAAAGGATCTCCTTCGCCCGTGCCTTGTCAAGGCATATCCCGAGCGTCAAGGGATCCGACCCGAGGTAGGGAATCCGGAGCATTTCAAGCAGCGCCGGCATCTGCGCTTCGCGCGATGCCCCGTACAGACCTTCGGCGATATTGAACGCAAAGAAAGGTCTGATCAAACGCAGTTGCTCGAACGCGTCTTCGTTCGCCTCCACCATGGTGACGTCGAACCGCTCCGCCAGCGCGTCGCGAACGGCGTGCACGGTATCCAGCGTATCCCATTCGGCGTAAAGATCGTTCACGCGATCAGCAACATCGACGGTGACAAGGGAAGACTCCGGAGGTGTGCTGGTGTGGGAGGTGGAGTGAGGTGCGCTGCCGGCCGAGGGAGTCGCCGCGTGGCCCGCGGTGACTGACGTGAGAGGAGATACTTCCGACTTTACGTTATAGACGAGCGCGATCGTTCGTGAGAACGGAGGAACCTGCTGTACAAAGGAATCCAGAAATACTCCAAGTTGTTCGACATACGCATCTCTCTGTGTGGTAATATAACGATTTTCGTTCGGATGTCAAGAAAAAAGTGCTCCCGCGAACCGAAAACGAGTTGGAGGCCGCGCCCCCCGGCGGGGCGGTCGGAGGAGGTGAGATGTCGGAGCGGCGCGTCGGAAGGTCGGGGCAGGACGAGGAAGCTCGCGGAGATCAGCCGACGTCCATCAGCATCATCTCCTCCGCCTCGCGGGAGCGCAGATGCCGGGCAAGCTGTTCATGCTGGTGATTCTGGAGCCGGGGATCTTCCTCCACGAGCGCGAAGGCATCGCCGCGGGCCTCCTGGAGGAGGTCGGCATCTGCGACAACGTCTGCAACGCGGAATTCCGGGAGTCCGCTCTGCCGCGTCCCGAAGAAATCCCCCGGACCGCGGAGCCGGAGGTCGACTTCGGCGATCTCAAACCCATCGGTCGTCCTCACCATCGTCGCAAGCCGTTCTTCGGCGACCCGCTGCTGATCCATCGAGAGCTGTTCCGGTCCTTTTTTGGCTGCCCGGACCGCATTTCGCGCGATCCACGCCTTGGCAAGCAGAATGCAGAAGGATTGCTCGTTCCCCCGCCCCACCCGTCCGCGGAGCTGGTGGAGCTGCGCCAACCCGAAGCGCTCCGCATTCTCGATGACCATCACCGAGGCATTGGGGACATCGATGCCGACTTCGATCACGGTGGTGGCAACGAGGATATCAATCTCCCGTTCCTTGAACCTGCGCATGATTTCCTCGCGTTCGTCGCGCGCGAGCCGGCCATGGAGAAGTCCAAGGCGGAGGTCGGGGAACACCTTATCCTGCAGATGACGAAAGTGGACCGTGGCCGCCTTGAGGTCGAGCTTCTCCGATTCCTCGATGAGGGGATAAACAAAGTAGGCCTGCCGTCCGCGGCCGACCTCGGCACGCACAAACTCGACCACATCGTCCGTGCCTGCGTCACTCTGGAGGACCGTCTTGATCGGTTTTCGATTCTTCGGCATCTCGTCGATCACGGACACATCCAGATCGCCATAGAGCGTGAGGGAAAGCGTGCGGGGGATCGGTGTCGCAGTCATCACCATCACGTCCGGGTTTGTCCCCTTGCTTCTGAGCTCCGCGCGTTGCATGACGCCAAATCGGTGCTGTTCATCGATCACGACGAATCCGAGCTTCGCGAAGAGAACGTCTTTCTCGAACAACGCGTGAGTACCGACCACAATCTGTGCCCCTCCGCTGCGAACATCCTCCAGGACATCCCGGCGCACGCTGCTCTTCTGCGCGCCGACGAGCAGCCGGATATTCAGAGGGAGATCCTTCAGCAATCGCGCAAGCGTGCCGAAGTGCTGCTCCGCAAGAAGTTCTGTCGGCGCCATGAACGCGGCCTGGTAACCGTTTTCCACGGCAACGAGCATGGAAAGAAGTGCGACAATGGTCTTGCCGCTTCCCACGTCTCCCTGCACGAGACGATTCATTGGTCTGGCCGACTGCATGTCGGCTGAAATCTCTTTGATGACGCGCTTCTGGGCTCCGGTCAATGAAAACGGGAGCGATTCCGCCAGGCGGCGCGCAAGAGGCGACTTGATGGAGAACGAGATTCCTCCCGTTTCCGCCTTCGCCTGACGTCTCTTGAGTGCCAGTTTGAGCTGAAACAGGAAGAATTCTTCATATTTCAGCCGGCGCAGCCCATCTTCCAGCTCGCCGCGATTTTGGGGAAAATGGACCGATTTCAGAGCGTCTTTGTAGGGGACGAATGAATGGGAAGTTATAATAGAGGCCGGCAGCAATTCCGGCGCGGAATCGCCAAAGGTGTGGAGGGTAGAGCTGATCACGCGCCGAAAGCCCGCACTGTCGAGTCCGACGCGCGCCAGGTCCTGTCCCGATGGATATAACGGAACCAGGCCTCCCGTGTGCAGCTTCTGCATCCATTGCTCCGATGCCCCATCGTTATCGGCGCTGCCTGAGGCGGGCGCGATCCGGTCAAGATCAGGATGGATGAATTGGAGAACGGACCCAAAATATGACGGCTGACCTGACACAGCAAGGGTCTCGCCGACGGAAAACATCGTCTTCCAATAATGCACTCCGCCAAACCAGACGCACTGCAGTGAGCCGGTCGCATCGGCAAGGACAAGGACAAAACGCGCCTTTGCCCCTCCACCGAGGGTGCGGAAGGATCTCACCTCACCCAGCACCGTATGCTCCCGCCGCACATCCCCCTGCCTGCCGGGCTCTTCGCCGTCACCCCAACGCGGAGAGAGGGCTCTGAGCTCTGCAATGCTCACAATGGAAGTCCGGTCAAGGTACCGGCGCGGAACGTGGAGAAGGAGATCGTGCACAGTCCTGATCCCGTATTTCTCCAGGATCTCCGACTTCCTTGGACCGATGCCTTTCACGAATTGCACCGGCGTTGCGAATGGATCGGAAGGATGGGATGAGGGAGACATGTCACGCTAAGATACGCCGGCGCGGCAGGAGAATCAAGGATTTCCAGAGATTCCAGTTGCCCCTGACCGGCAAATATGATATCTTTTTTCGAGCATGGGAAGGAAATCAATTCTACGACAATCAAAGGGGGCGGTTGGAACACATCTTTCTTCTTCTGCTCCCTCAGCTCCCCACGCTGAAGGAAATTGTCATCTGGGGGGGCTACATTGGGCTCTTTCTTGTCATCTTTTCGGAAACTGGTCTCCTTATCGGGTTTTTCCTCCCCGGCGATTCGCTGCTTGTGACCGCCGGGTTATATGCCGCGGCAACGAGAGAGCTTGACCCGTGGATACTGATTCTGGTCCTGAGCGTCGCTGCCGTCACCGGAGACGCAACCGGCTACTTCATCGGCCTGAAAACGGGGCACGCATTGTACAACCGGCCACAGACCCGTTTCTTCCGCCGCGACTACCTGGTAAAAACCAAAGAGTTCTACGAAAAGTACGGCGGCATCACCATCATCGTGGCGCGGTTCATGCCTTTCGCCCGGACGTTTGCCCCCGTGGTGGCGGGCATCGGTGAAATGAAGTACCGTCGGTTCGTCGTGTACAACGCAACGGGGGGCGTGGGATGGATCACGACCATGATCCTCCTCGGCTACCTCCTGGGAGAGAGCGTTCCAGGCATCGAGAACAAGATCGAGTACGTTATCGCCATCATCCTGTTTCTGTCCGTCCTTCCCATGATTGTGAAGTATCTCCAGCACCGTTACAGAAAGACACAGGCATAGCACGGCTGTGCATCGGCTGATGCGCGGATCTGTTTCGCGCCTGGCGGCCGCTTCCTCACGAAAAAGGGAATTCCATGGGCAATCCTTTGTTCGAACGCAAGCCCCTGAGCCTTCTCCTGGAAGAGATGAAAGGGGAGAACCGCCTTCGCCGCGTCCTCGGTCCGGTCACACTGACCAGTCTTGGCGTGGGCGCAATCATCGGAACGGGCATCTTCGTGCTGACGGGGGTGGGAGCACACGACAAGGCGGGCCCGGGTCTCATCCTCTCGTTCGTCGTGGCCGGCATCGCCTGCGTCTTCGCCGCCCTCTGTTACGCGGAATTCGCTTCAATGGTCCCCGTCGCCGGCTCGGCATATACGTACGCCTACGCGACGATGGGAGAGCTCTTCGCATGGATCATCGGATGGGACCTTGTTCTGGAATACGCGGTCGGCTCATCGACCGTCGCCCATGGCTGGTCGGCGCATTTCAGGGACCTCCTCGGCAGTTTCGGAATACACATACCTCAATCCCTGAGTACGGCTCCGTTTGATTACAACCCCGTAGCAGGGTCCTTTTTCGCCACGGGATCCTATTTTGACGTTGCGGCCATCGCCATCACGGCGATCATCACGGCAATACTGGTCTATGGCATCCGGGAGAGCGCCAGATTCAATACAGGAATGGTCATCGTCAAACTGGCCATCGTCCTGTTCGTCATCGTGGTCGGGTCTTTCTATATCGATCCACAGAATTGGCATCCCTTCGCCCCGTTTGGATACACGGGGATCAGTTTCTTCGGCCACACGCTCGTCGGCCAGACGGGGATCGGCAATGTTCCCCTCGGGGTCCTTGCCGGTGCGGCAGTGATTTTCTTCGCCTACATCGGCTTCGATTCCGTATCGACGCACGCCGAAGAGGCGCGCCTGCCGCGACGGGACGTCCCGATCGCCATCATTACTTCCCTGATCATTTGCACGGTGCTCTACATTGCGGTATCGGCAGTGCTGACCGGCATGATCCGCTACGACAGGATCAACATTGATGCCCCCGTCTCCGACGCCTTCGCACAGAAAGGGCTTCCCTGGGCGCAGCGTCTCATTGATGTGGGTGCCATTACCGGCATCACCTCGGTCCTTCTCGTGATGATGCTGAGCCAGCCCCGGATCCTGCTCGCTATGGCGCGCGATGGATTGGTCCCCAGCAAATTCTTCGGCGCCGTGCATGAGAGGTTCCGCACTCCCTACAAAGCGACGATGCTGACGGGACTGTTTGTCGCCACGATGTCGGCGTTCCTCCCCCTCCGCATTCTCGCGGAATTGACGAACATCGGAACGCTCCTGGCTTTCGTGATCGTCTGCACCGCCGTCCTGATCATGCGAAGGACCCATCCCGAGGCCGAGCGCCCTTTCCGCGCGCCTTTTGTGCCTTTCGTCCCCATCATGGGAATCCTTTCATGTCTCCTCCTCATGTTCTCTCTGCCTGAAGAAAACTGGTGGCGTCTGATCATCTGGCTTCTTCTCGGGTTCGTCATTTACTTCAGTTACGGCCGGCGCCACAGCGTCCTGTCACGGATGCGCCAGAAGGCACAAATCCATTGACGGTTCCCCCCGCCTGCGGGAGTGAAACCCGCAGGCGGGGGATCATTGCTCACGACGACTTTCACGACCCGAAGACGGACCCCATCATGCCCTCCCCCCCCGCTGCATTCAGGCGCGCCCTCGGCCTCTACGATGCCACGATGCTCGTCGTTGGTTCCATGATCGGCTCGGGCATCTTCATCGTCAGCGCCGATATCGCAAGGACAGTCGGCTCTGCCGGCTGGCTTCTCGTTGTGTGGCTTCTGAGCGGGCTGATGACCGTGGCGGTAGCACTGTCCTATGGAGAGCTCGCCGCGATGATGCCGCGGGCTGGCGGACAGTATGTGTACCTCCGCGAAGCATGGAATCCTCTCGTCGGATTCTTGTACGGTTGGACGCTCTTCCTTGTCATCCAGACGGGGACGATCGCCGCGGTTGCGGTTGCCTTCGCAAAGTTCACTGCCGTTCTCCTCCCGGTACTCGGCGAATCGACCGTCCTTTGCCGCGCGGGGTTCGTGACCCTCACGGCGCAGCGGCTGGTCGCGATGATGAGCATTCTCATCCTGACGGGTGTCAATATGCGGGGGATCGTCAGCGGCAAGATCATCCAGAATGTCTTCACGACGGCAAAATGGCTGTCGCTTCTCGCGCTGATCGTTCTCGGCATCGCGGCCGGACTCTCGCTGGAGGCATTCGTGACAAACCTGAAGGGGTTCTGGGACGCGGCATCCACTCATGTCACGAACACTGGCCTCGTTCGCGAGCCCCTTACCGGGCTTGCTCTCGTAGGAGCGCTCGGCGTTGCCATGGTGGGATCACTATTCTCCAGCGACGCATGGAATAACGTCACCTTCACCGCCGGGGAGACCGTGAACCCGAAGCGGACGATCCCGCTGAGTCTCGCCATTGGAACAGGGGCCGTTGTGCTGCTCTACTTCCTGTCCAATGTCTCCTATCTCGCCGTCCTCCCCCTGCAGGGCGATCCACACGCGGGAGACGTTGCCGGCCGGGGCATCCAGTTCACTGCGGACGATCGGGTTGCGACTGCGGCCATGAGCGTCGTCCTGGGTCCGGTCGGCGTGACGATCATGGCAGTCCTGATCATGATCTCCACATTCGGCTGCAACAACGGGCTGATCCTCTCGGGCGCCCGCGTGTACTATGCCATGGCGCAGGATGGCCTCCTCTTCAGGAAGGTGGGAGTCCTCACGAAGCGCTCGGTCCCGGGCGTGGCCCTCGCCCTGCAGGCGGGATGGGCATGTTTCCTCTGCGTTTCCGGCACGTACAGCGATCTTCTCGATTACGTTGTTTTCGCGGTTCTTCTGTTCTATGTGCTGACGGTTGCGGGGATCTTCCTCCTCCGACGCAGGCTTCCCAACGCAGAGCGGAGTGTGCGGGCGGCCGGATATCCTGTCGTTCCCCTTCTGTACATCGCGGCCGCGGCCACGGTTGCCTGCATCCTTCTCGTCCTGAAGCCGGCGTATACGTGGCCCGGCATGATCATCGTCGCTCTCGGCGTTCCTGTCTACTTCCTCTGGCACAAGGGACAACCCTCCGCCGATCCGCCGTCTCATGGCTGAACGTGGAGCACACGAGTGCGGCCTGAATGTGCGCGGGCAAACGACTTCCGGAAGGACGCCGGATCGTAGCGGAAAACAAAAAAAAGGCATCTATGGAAGGATTTTTGTATATTGTACTTCTGAAAGACTGATTCCACGCATTCACCGGTCCTCATCGTGCAGGGGCGTTCGTTTCCCGGCTCCGGCGGCAGGATGAGCGACCTCCCATGATGTTCTTTGATTGCAGTGTTTCCCGGTTCGGCATCCGCTTGCTGTCATTGCCCGGCGGGGCGGGAGAGCCGAGGGAGCCCCGTGGTTTGCAGGAGCACCTGGGAAGAATGTGGGAACAAGGTCAGCGGATACCCGATGCAGGCGGCGCTCGATGCGGGAGGATTCGTCCGTTGATTCGGTTGTGCCCACCGAACCTCAATTTACAGAAAGGAGCAGTAAAGGGACTATGGAACTGAACCTCATTCTGGGTATTAGCGTCATAGGCTTGCTTTTTGCGTTGTACCTGGTCCGCGATGTCATGAAGCGCGATACCGGTACTCCGAAAATGCGAGAGATCTCCGACGCCATCAAGGCCGGTGCGGAGGCTTTTCTGAAACGCCAGTACCGGACCATCCTCTATCTCGCGTTCGCCCTGGCGGCCATTATCTATATCCTGTACGCTTTCGTCCGCGCTTCAAACCCCAATGACCCGACCAACAGTCCATCCGAGCTTGCGCTCTGGACAACGATTGCGTTCGTCCTGGGAGCCCTTTGCTCCATCGCGGCCGGGTACATGGGGATGTGGGTTGCCATCCGTTCCAACATCCGGACGGCGGCAGGGGCGACGAAGGACCTCAACAGCGCAGTGCAGCCGGCCCTTCGCGGCGGCGCCGTCTCAGGCTTCTTTGTTGTGGCGATGAGTCTCCTGGGTGTCGCCGGACTCTTTGCGATCGTGCAGTGGTCAGGCGTCGCCAAGGACGTCGCCAAAATCCCCCTCCTGATCGTCGGGTACGGCTTCGGAGCCAGTTTCGTTGCGCTCTTTGCCCAGCTCGGCGGAGGGATCTACACGAAGGCGGCAGACGTCGGCGCCGATCTCGTCGGGAAGGTGGAGGCAGGCATCCCGGAAGATGATCCCCGGAACCCCGCCGTCATCGCGGATCTCGTCGGTGACAATGTCGGCGATTGCGCCGGCCGCGGCGCGGACCTGTTCGAATCGACGGCGGCCGAGAATATCGGCGCCATGATTCTGGCTGCCGGGCTCTACAGAGCCAACAGCCAGGTGTTCGAATCTCAGGGTCTTTCGATCCTCAGCATCCTCCTTTTCCCTCTTGTCGCCCGTGCCTTCGGCATCATCGCCTCCATCTTCGGAATCCTGTCCGTGAAAGCCAAGGACACGGAAGATCCGATGAAGGCATTGAACCGCGGCTATGTGGTGACTGCCGCTCTCGTGACGCTCGGGTTCTTCATCGCCTCCCGTTGGCTGCTGGGCGGAGAATACTACTTTAACTTCTTCCTCTGCGGTGTCGTCGGGATCCTGACGGCCATTGCGTTTGTGGTCATCACGCAGTATTACACCGAGTCCCGGTACCGGCCCGTGAAGTTCATCGCGGAGGCCTCCCAGACCGGACCGGCAACGAACATCATTGCGGGAATTTCCATCGGTATGGAATCGACCGGGTACCCGATACTGGTCATTGCTGCGGCCATTGTCGGCGCCTACTTCCTGGGCGAATATTCCGGATTGAAGGATGCGGGACTCTTTGGGACGGCGGTGGCCACGATGGGTATGCTTGGCACGGCGGCCTACGTCCTTGCCATGGATACGTTCGGTCCAATCACCGACAATGCGGGCGGGATCATTGAAATGAGCCAGCAACCCGACGCAATCAGGGAAAGAACGGACCGGCTCGACGCAGTGGGCAATACCACGAAAGCCCTGACAAAGGGATATGCAGTCGGCTCGGCCGCCCTTGCCGCGTTCCTCCTCTTCAACGCGTACATCGATGAAGTAAGGAACTACATGCCGTCGTTCACCGGCGTCATCAATCTGAACAAGCCCGAGGTGTTCGTCGGCGCGATGCTGGGCGCGGTACTCGTCTTCCTCTTCTCTTCGATGGCCATCCGGGCCGTCGGCCGCGCAGCGTACGCCATCATCAATAATGTGCGCGATCAATTCCGGAACAATCCGGGCATCATGCTGGGGACTTCCAAGCCTGACTACGGACAGTGCGTCGACATTGCGACGAGGTCGGCGTTGCGCGAGATGATTGCTCCGGGGCTGCTCGTCGTCGGACTTCCGGTTGCGGTCGGGCTCGTCTTCAAGTGGGTGTACATCGCCTCGGGCTCGCCAACGTACGGGGCAAGCGGTGCAGAGGTTGTCGGCGGCCTCCTGATGGTCGGGACGATCGTCGGCATCCTGGTCGCCCTGTTCCTCAACAACGCAGGCGGAGCATGGGATAACGCCAAGAAATTCATCGAGACGGGTGCCTATGGCGGGAAGAGATCGGAACCGCATAAAGCGGCCGTCGTCGGCGATACGGTCGGCGATCCTTTCAAGGACACTGCGGGACCGTCGCTCCACGTGTTGATCAAGTTGCTCAGCACGATCACCCTGGTCCTCGCTCCGCTGTTTATCTGACGATTCCCCCCTCGGGGAAAAATCAACAACCCCGTCCGGGCGCACCCGGGCGGGGTTGTTTCGTTTGATATCCGGGCTGCGCCGGCCCGACAGAATGTCGCCGGCGGCCGCGGCACGATGCAGGAGGGAAGCTCCGGTCAGGTCTCCCTTTTGGGGTCCCGCGTCATCAGGTCGTGGCAGGCAACAAGGGGATCCTTCCCCTCGAAGAGAATCCGGTGGACTTCAGCAATGATGGGGACCTCGACACCCACACGCGCCGCGAGTTCATAGGCGGATTGGGTTGTGGCAACTCCTTCAGCCACCATCACCATATCGCCGAGGATATCATCGAGATTCCGGCCTTTCCCTATTTCGACGCCGACAAACCGATTCCGGCTATGGCGGCTCATGCAGGTCACCATGAGATCCCCGATTCCCGACAGACCTGAGAAGGTTCGTACGTGGGCACCCATGGCGACGCCGACGCGCGCAATCTCGGCGATGCCGCGTGTCATCACAGCAGCTTTGGTGTTATCGCCGAGTTCGGCCCCGTCGATAATCCCCGCGGCAATCGCGATGACGTTCTTCAACGAACCGCCGATCTCGACGCCGCGGATATCGTTGCTTCCATAGACGCGGAACGACGGGTTCATGAAGACCCGCTGAACTTTTCTCGCAGTCCCCATATCAAGGGAGGCCGCAACGACCGTCGTTGGAATCTTCCTGCTCACCTCCTCGGCATGGCTTGGACCCGACAGGGTGGCAATATGGGATGGGGGAAGCGCCGGGAGGGCGTCATGCAGCATTTCCGACATGGTAAGGAGTGTGCCATTCTCCACACCCTTCGCGACATTGACCACTGTTGCCCGGTCGAAGGGATAATCCGCAATCTGGAGCATGACGCTGCGAAGGAACTGCGATGGGACTGCCGCGACGATCATCTCAGCGCCGTCGACGGCGGCCGCGATGTCGCTGGTGACCGCAACAGTGTCGGGAACATGCACCCCCGGAAGGAACGCCGGATTCTCGCGCGTCGCGCGTATTTGCGCGGCGTCCTCCTCGCGGAAGGACCAGAGTGATACACGATGGGAATTTTCGGTCAGCAGGACAGCGAGGGTCGTTCCCCAGCTTCCCGCACCGAGGACAGCGATGCGCATAGTGAGAGGTACAGAGGAGTGTGTCAGACTGCCCGCGCGGTATTCCCTTTTCGTCCCAGAAGGCGGGCTGCAGACATCCTGTTTTCCGTCCCGGCGATCAACCGCTTGATATTGGCGCGGTGGGTGAACACAATCAGCAGTGAGATGCCGATACTGAAGAAGATCAGCGTATGATACCCTTCAATCTCGACCATGAAGACGTTCTCACGGAAGAACATCGTGAGAGGAAAAGCCACCGCTGCGCTGAGTGATCCGAGCGAGACGTACTGGGAAAGGACGAACACGATAAGGAACACACCGAAGGCAACAGCCACTTCAATGGGGGCAATGCCGAGAAGCATGCCGCCGGCGGTCGCGATACCCTTCCCCCCTTTGAAACCGGCAAAGAGGGTCCAGACATGCCCGAGAATTGCCGCACAACCGGCGATGATCTGCACGACGGTGAAATCGTCGAACGGCGTTCTGTTCTCGAAGGGGATCGGGCCGTACATCAGGCGGGCAAGAACCATGGTCGCTATCAGCCCCTTCGCCATATCCATAAGGATGACAAAGACGCCCGCCTTCCAGCCCAAAACGCGCAAGACGTTTGTGCCGCCGGCGTTGCCGCTCCCATACTGGCGGATATCGATGCCTCGCGCCTTCCTCGCAACAATGATCGAGGTCGGGAAAGACCCGATCAGGTAGCTCAGAACTACGATAAGCCCTATCGACAGCATGCTGACCCGTTTCCTCTCATTTCCCTTTTTCCCGCCTCCCCGCCGGACGAACTCTTTTCTCCGATGCAGCAATCAATCGGCGGGTGGTTTCGAGAACGACAGCGTAATATACCTTTCCCGAGCCTCACTTGCAAGGAATCACCTCGCCGGGCGCCTCCTTTTTGTCGATTTCAGCAAGAATTCGGCAAGACGCCGGTCGCCGGGGGTGGTAATCTTCACGTTCCGCTCGCTCCCTTCCACAATACGCACGCCAATCCCGAGCCGTTCAATCAGCGAGGCCTCGTCGGTCCCGAGGAAAGAGGACCGGCGTGCGGCTTCGTGGGCTCTGACAAGCAGGTCCTTCCGNNCCGCACTTCCTGGCCTCCCGGATGACATCAAGGATGACCCGCGGCTCCACCAGCGGTCTGACAGCGTCGTGCACCAGAACCAGTGCCGCCTGACTGCTGCAGGCGCCCAAGCCGCGCGCGACGGATTCCTGGCGTTCCCTGCCTCCCGCGACGACACGACAGACCTTCGTGAACTTCCCACGCCGCACCATTGCTTCCGCACGGCGGATGTGGGCCGGAGGGACAACCAGGACGATCTCGCCGATCTCCCGAAGAGCGTCGAACACAGCGATGGTCCGTTGGAGAATCGGAACGCCGCCGAGGCGAAGAAACTGCTTCGGGATTCTTCCCCCCATTCTCCTGCCGCGTCCGCCTGCTGCGATGATCACCGCAACATCAGGTATTCTCTTCTTCAAGGCATTCGATCACAAATGTGAATCCCGAAAAGACTGTGCGCGGCCGCAGGGTGCTGTCGAATCTCCTGCGGGACTACTGCAGCAACATCGCATCGCCGTAGCTGAAGAACCTGTACCCCTCCTTGATCGCCTTCTTGTACGCCCGCATCACCAGGTCGCGGTTCGCGAAGGCCGCGGTCAGCATGAGGAGGGTCGATTCCGGCATATGGAAGTTGGTGATCAGTCTGTCGGCAATCTTGAAATCGTAGGGCGGAAAGATAAACTTGTCCGTCCACCCTCTGTTGCCCTTCAGGTGCCCGTCGGTTGTCACGCTCGATTCGACGGCCCGGCAGGTGCTTGTACCGCAGACGAAGACGGTTCCCCTGCTGTCGATGGTCTTATTGACCACCGCGGCGGTGCTCTCGGGAATCTCGTAGTACTCGGAGTCCATTTTGTGCTTCGTGAGATCCTCGACTTCCACAGCGCGGAAGGATCCCAGACCGACATGGAGAACCACCGGCACGACCTTGACCCCTTTCCGTTTCAGGGCGGCAAGGAGGCGCTTCGTGAAATGGAGACCGGCAGTTGGGGCCGCGACCGCACCGACGCTCCGGGCATAGACGGTCTGATACGACTCCTTGTCCTTATCCGTCGAATCCCGCTTGATATAGTAGGGAAGCGGCATCTTGCCTATCCGGTCGATAATCCTGAAGAAATCTCCCTGCACGTTAAACCGGACCGTCCGGCCGCGGGAGGTGGTATTATCGATCACCTCGCACCACAGCTTCCCTTCATCGAAAAAGATCTTGTTGCCGATCCGCACTTTGCGCGCCGGATCGACAATCACATCCCAGATATTCTCCTCCTTGTTCAACTCGCGCAGCAGAAAGACCTCGATCTTTGCATTGGTCTTCTCTTTCCGTCCAAAAAGCCGCGCGGGGAACACCTTGGTTTCATTGACGATCAGACAATCCCCCTTCTTGAAGAACTTGCCGATTTCCGCAAACCGCATCCCTTCGATTGTTTCGTCGGCCCGGTTCACCACCATAAGGCGGGCGGCGTCGCGGGGGCTCGCAGGATGTTTTGCGATCAGGTTTCTCGGCAACGGGTAACGAAAGTCAGAGAGCTTCATAACAGCAGTGCTCCTCTCAACATAGTCGGTGAAAACATCACAAGGGCAGCCGGCAGCGGCGGACACCCCGGCGTGGCGCCGGGATGTCCGTGCAACCGCTGCAGGAGTTGTTCACCGTGTTCGGCGGACGGTCTTTTTCTTCTTTGATCCGCCCTTTGGTGCCTTACGCACAGGAGCATCCGCCAGCGCTGCGCGCGCCGCCGCCAGCCGGGCAATCGGCACCCGGAAGGGAGAGCAGCTCACGTAGTTCTGGTTGATCCGGTGGCAGAACTCGACGCTGGACGGCTCGCCGCCGTGCTCGCCGCAGATCCCCACCTTCAGCTTCGGATTAACACCGCGCCCCTTCTCGATGGCGATCTTCATCAGCGCGCCGACGCCCGTCTGGTCGAGAACCTCGAACGGATCCTTCGGGTAGATCTCCATTTCAACATACGGAATGAGAAACGTCGCGGCGTCGTCGCGGCTGACCCCAAGGGTCGTTTGGGTCAGATCGTTGGTGCCGAAGCTGAAGAACTCCGCCACCGTCGCGATCTCATCAGCGGTGATCGCACCGCGCGGAATCTCGATCATGGTGCCGACGAGATACGGGAACTTCGTCCCCTTTTCCTTCATCACCTCCGCTGCAACGCGGCGGACGATCTTCGCCTGGTTCTCAAGCTCCTTCACATTGCCGACGAGCGGGATCATCACTTCGGGCTCCACTTTGATGCCGCGGGCCTGGACGTTTGCCGCCGCTTCGAAAATGGCGCGCGACTGCATCTCCGTGATCTCGGGGAAGATGATTCCCAGACGGCAGCCGCGGAAGCCGAGCATCGGGTTGAACTCGTGCAGGCTTTCGACCCGTTGGCGGACCTTCTCATAGGTGATGCCGATCTGCTTCGCCAACTCGCGCTGCGCCTGTTCCTCGTGCGGAACAAACTCATGCAGCGGCGGGTCGATCGTGCGGATGGTCACCGGGCGGCCGTTCATCGCCTCAAAGATCCCCTCGAAGTCCTTTCGCTGAAGCGGGAGGAGCTTTGCGAGAGCGACCTTCCGGCCCTCCAGCGTGTCGGCAAGGATCATTTCGCGCATCGGACCGATCTTCCCCTCACCAAAGAACATGTGTTCCGTACGGCAGAGGCCGATCCCTTCGGCACCGAAGGCAACGGC
This sequence comes from Ignavibacteriota bacterium, assembly GCA_003162635.1. Taxonomy (GTDB): domain Bacteria; phylum Bacteroidota; class Ignavibacteria; order UBA10030; family UBA6906; genus Fen-1260. Next base: position 47,859 of record PMNE01000067.1, on the reverse strand, counting down.
ATTGCTCGCCTGATCGGGCTGGTCCGCGTTCGTTCTGATCTTCAACCGGCGATACTTGTCGGCCCACGACATGATCGTGGCATATTGCGCGTACACGGGGGCATTCTTCGGATCGAGCGTCTTGTCGATCAGCACCTGCAGTACCTCGGAGGGCTTGGTGGGAACCTTCCCTTCGATCACCTCACCCGTCGTGCCATCAAGCGAGATCCAATCCCCCTCCTTGATCAATTTCCCCTTCACGCGCATGGTATGGGTTCCATAGTCGATTTCAAGCGTCGAACAGCCGGCCACGCACACTTTCCCCATTTGCCGTGCAACGAGCGCCGCGTGTGACGTCATCCCGCCGCGTGCGGTCAGGATTCCCTCGGCCGCGTCCATCCCCTTGATGTCTTCGGGGGACGTCTCGATCCGGGTAAGGATGACCTGTTCGCCGCGCTTCCGCCATGCCTCGGCATCCGGCGCATTGAACACCACACGTCCGGTGGCCGCACCGGGACCGGCGTTCAGTCCCTTCGCCAGAAGGCGGCCGGATTTCACCGCCACGTCCTTCTCCTTGAGATCAAACACGGGACGGAGGAGCTGGTTCAGCTGGTCCGGTTCGATGCGCTGCAGCGCTTCTTTGTCGCTGATCAGCCTTTCGCCCACCATATCCACCGCAATCTTGATCGCGGCAAAAGCGGTTCGCTTGCCGACACGGCACTGAAGCATGTACAGCGTCCCGTCCTGAATCGTAAACTCGACGTCCATCATGTCGCGGTAGTGCTTCTCCAGGGCGAGGCGGATGCCGTTCAACTGCTTGTAGATGCGGGGATTCTTCGCCGCAAGTTCCGAAATCGGAAGCGGCGTGCGCGTCCCCGCGACCACATCCTCTCCCTGGGCGTTCATGAGGTATTCGCCGTAGAACCGGTTTTCGCCTGTTGCGGCATCGCGCGTAAAAGCAACGCCCGTTCCCGACGATTCGCCCATGTTCCCGAAGACCATCGACTGCACGTTCACCGCCGTTCCCCACGACTCGGGGATATCATACATCTTGCGGTACGCGATCGCGCGATCGTTCATCCACGATCCAAACACGGCGCCGATCGCCCCCCAAAGCTGAGCGAGCGGATCTTCGGGGAATTCACTCCCGGTCCGCACTTTGATGGCCTTCTTGAATAGTGCGACCAGATCGAGCAAATCGTCCGCGTTCAGCTCGGTGTCGAGGTGCACCCCTTTCTCCTTCTTCTTCGCTTCGATGATCACTTCAAAGGGATCGATCTCATCCTTGTGCACCGGCTTCAGCCCGAGGACCACATCGCCGTACATCTGGACGAACCGGCGGTACGAGTCGTAGACGAACCGCGGATTCTTGGTCTTCAGGACCAGGCCCGCCGCCACGACATCGTTGAGACCGAGATTCAGGATCGTGTCCATCATCCCCGGCATCGACGCGCGTGCACCGGAGCGGACGGAGACCAGAAGGGGGTTCTTCGGATCGCCGAATTTCGCCTTCATGGCTGCTTCCATCTTCTTCAACGCCGCCTTCACCTCGCCGGTAAGCGACCTCGGATAGGTGTTCTTGTTCTGGTAGTAGTACGTGCAGACTTCCGTCGACATGGTGAAGCCCGACGGGACAGGGAGGCCTATGTTGGTCATTTCCGCAAGGTTTGCTCCCTTGCCTCCCAACAGGTTCTTCATTTCGGCCTTCCCCTCAGCCCTTCCTTTGCCGAAGAAATACACATATTTCGTCATAGTTGATCCTTGTGATTAATGGTGTTTCGTTGTCTCTCTTGTCACTGTGTTGATGTCACTTTTGCGCGTACGCCGATTTCACGGCACCTGCAAAACGCTGTATGATCTGGCGTGAGAACGGACTGTCGGTGTCGCCCATTCGTTCCGGATGCCATTGGACGAGAAGGAGGAAGGGCTTCTCCCACGGCTCCTCCCATTCCATCGCTTCGACAATGCCGTCATCGGAGACTGCCGCAACACGCAGGCCGTGTCCCACCTTCTCGGCCGCTTGATGATGGGATGTATTGACTTCCCCTTTCTCCTTCTCCACGATGTTGCGGAGAAAACTTCCCGCAGCCACCGTCACGCCGTGCATTCTCTCCCCTTCATCCCCTCTCCGGTGGCTGGGATGCCCGGCAGCCTCGAGGTCCGGCAGAAGAGTCCCTCCCATCGCCACATTAAAAACCTGCGCCCCGCGGCAAATGCCCAGCGTCGGCAGACCGCGTTCCATTGCCTCGCGGATAATGTCAAATTCGAAAAGATCTCTGGCAACACTCACTTCCTTCGCCAGTCCCGCATCCTCTTCTCTGCCGTAGAACTTCGGGTGGATATCTCCTCCCCCCGCAATGACAAGGGCTTCGCAACGTTCGATCTCCAAAAATGTGCCCGTCCTGCAGGAGAGACGCTGGGTTTCAACCCCGGGCACCCATCGTTGGAGCAGCGCGGCGTACTGCGCGTACGTCGCTTCATCACGCATGGGATCTGTAATGCCGATGATCATTGTCGCACTCCCCCCGCCAAACACCGATCGATTTCCGCTTCGAGCGTCTCCCTCCCCGCGGGAACATCCACCGTGAGCGACGCCCACAGGATCGGCATCGCCCGGACGATCTTCTCCGCGAGTTGCGGATCCGCAGACAGGCGGACGGCATCCTTTTCCGTGGTCATCAGCATCCGGGCACCGCACTTCTCCGCCCGCGCCAGAATTGCGGCGACATCCCCTTCCGCCATCCAGTGGTGGTCGGCAAACCGGACATCGCCCGCCACAAGGACACCCGCTTCTCGCAGCGTTTTCACGAAACCGTCGTGGTCGCCGATGCCGCTGAACGCCAGGACAGGTCCCCGGACTTGATCCACGCGTTCGCCGGCGATTGAGAAAAAACCCGTCGCAGACGCGCGAAAAGCAAACGTCCTTCCTCCACACTCCCGAGCCCACCGCTCACCCCACGCGGGAATTGCGCCCCGATCCGCGCGCGAGAATCCGAGCATATGCGCCCGCCGGAGACCGGCCAGCCATTCCCTCCTCATGCCGGCGGGGAGGAGCATTTCCCCGCCGATATCCTTCCTGGCATCCAGGACCACGATATCGAGGTTGCGATCCAAGGAGCGATGCTGGAATCCGTCATCGAGCACGATGACATCGGCGCCACATTCCCGAATCGCCACCCTGGCCGCGTCCGCCCGCCGTTCTCCCACGACGACCGATGCCGCAGGAAACTTTCTTGCGATCTGCACCGGTTCATCCCCCCCCTGCACCGCATCAACCAGGACCTTGCCTCCGCACGCCACGATCACCACGCCATGTGACCTGCGTCCGAACCCCCTGCTGACGACCCCTACACGCCTGCCGCGGCACAGAAGGTATCCCACGATATACTCGACGAGCGGGGTCTTCCCCGTGCCTCCGGCGGTCATATTCCCGACCGAAATCACAGGAACCTCTGCCCTCCTCTGTTGGAGGAGACCGGCATCAAACGCCCAATTCCTGACCGCAACAACGGAGCCATAGATCCATGCTGCCGGGAGGAGGAGACGTTTCATATACCCTTATTTTCCGTAGCCTGCCGCGGACAGTTGACGCTCCACGTTTGCAAGCTTCTCCGCGGCCTTGTAGGTTATGTGGAGTCGCTTCAACAGAAGAAGCATGGCAATTTTGTCATCGTTCAGGCGCCGGTATTCATCACTTTTCTTTTCCCCGCCGTCTCTTTTGACAACAGCGGCAAGCCGAAGGTCCACCGCATCCACCCCCGACGCGAGAACCTTTTCCGCGGTTTGGTCCCGCTCCAACTTCAAATAGGCCCGGCCCATCTGTCTGTAAAAACCGCCGAGGTATTGCGACTGTTTGAACTTCTCCACCGCCTCTTTCTGCGACTTGATCGTCCCCTGCCAGTCATCCGCCCCATAGCAGGCAAGTCCGAGATTGTAATACTGCCGGTCGAACGGAGAGAGCTCCACGCTCTTCCTGGCATACGTAAGGAACGCTCTGTTGTCATTGAGAGCAAGAGCGATCTCGCATATCCTGTCATACAGCGAGGCGTCATGGTACCCAAGCGCATCGGCGCGTCGCAGCCACAAAAGAGCCTTCCGAAAATCCTCCGCACGCTGGGAAAGCTCTTCACCCTCCCGGTGCATCCCAACATCATAGTGCAGAAAACCGAGATCGGCGGCCGGATCGGCGTAGGTGGAATCCATTGCAACGGCCCGCCGCAGATATGATTCTGCATTCTCATAGTCCATTTTTGCATAGAACGAATGACCGCGGGCAAAGAGCGTCTCTTTCGTTTCCGGGGCACCCGCGGGGCGCCTGACGCCCGACGATGGTCCGCACGCGGACAGCAAAACGGCACAAAGGAATCCGGCGACAAGGACGATACTCCGCTTCATGCCGCCTCCGCCAATGCGAGGATCCCCTGCGCCACTTTCTCCGACGCGCCGGGGCCGCCGAGTCGTTCTTTGATGACCGAGAGCTCGCGCCGCATCGCCGCAGCGCAGGACGCATCATCGAGAAGCTTCCCCACCTCCGCAGCGACACGTTGGGGGACAAAATCGCTTTGCACGAATTCGGGGACGACTTTCCGCCCCGCGACAATGTTCGCCAGTCCGATGAACGGGACATCGACGAGCAGCCGGCCGAGGGCGAACGTCAACGGAGCCATCCGGTACACGATCACCATGGGGGTGCCGAACCATCCGGTTTCAAGGGTGGCCGTGCCCGAGGTGACGATCGCTGCATCGGCGTATGCCATGAGGTCATAGGTTCCGTTCTCCACCAGCGTGAACGTGCTTCCTGCCGGAAGGTACCGTTCTATCACTTCTCTCCCCAGACTCGGCGCGACCCCGATCGCCACCTGGAGATCTCTTCCCGTGGAGAGCAGGGCTGCCGTCTCCGCCATGCCGGGGAGGATCCTCTCAATCTCCTGTTTCCTGCTCCCGGGGAAGAGGCCAAGGAGGCGCCTGTGCGGATCGAGTCCGTGCCGACGGGCGAAATCTTCCCGTGAGCACGACGTCGCGATGTGCTCTGCCAGCGGATGGCCCACGAATTCCGCGTCAATTCCTTCACGCCGATAGATATCCACCTCAAAGGGGAATATCACCTTCATCCGGTCGACGATTCCTTTCATTCGCCTCACCCGTCCCTTGTGCCATGCCCACACCTGCGGGCTGATGAAGTACAGGACCCGGAGGCCCCGCTGCTTGGCTTTCTTCGCGAAGCGGAGGTTGAAACCCGGATAGTCGATCAGCACAACGACATCCGGCCGGTTCTTCTCGATTTCCGCGAGCAACTCCCGCTCCAGCGTCACGATCGTCGAAAGGTTGCGAACCACCTCCACGAATCCCATGAAAGCCAGATCGTGAATATGATGGATGAGACGCATTCCCTCCGCCCGCATCCGTTCCCCCCCCACACCGCTCACCTCAACGCCGGGTGCGATTGCACGAAGGGCGCGCACCACTGATCCCCCATGGAGATCGCCCGAGGCCTCTCCTGCCACCATGAGGATGCGCGGGGGCACGTTCACGCACCCCGCTGCAGCCAAAGGTACTTCGCGACGATCGCGGCTGTCACAAGGAGAATGGCTTGCAGAGTCCGCCGTTCGCTGGCCATTCCTTCCGCCGGATTTGCCCCCTTCGCTCCTGGTCGCGCCGGCCGGTACGGGATGACACGGGGAATGAACCGTCGGACGTTGAGGCGGTATTCCTCGTACTCGCTCCCAAATCGTTCAATGAGGTATTCCTCCTCTTTGGTCACGATCAAATAGTACTGAATGTAGAACCAGACGATCGCGATGACGAGAAGCCACGGGTAGAGAGCCATTGACATGACGCCGACGCCGGCATACAGGAGCATATTCCCAAGATACAGCGGATTCCGCACGTACGAAAAGGGTCCGCTCGTGATGAGAAAGGTTCCCCCCACCCTCCCCGTCGTCCGCGTCTCTGCACCGACGATGGAGACACCCCAGAATCTGATGATCTCGCCGACAAAGGCAACGGCAAAACCCACAACCATGCTCAGCGGCGTCGGCTGCGCAAACCAGATCATCACGAGGAGGAACGGTATCGGCGTATAGCTCCGGTAGGTGAAGATCAACCGCCGGACATCCCTGGTATCTTCAGGAGTGGTCATGCTTCTTCGCTGAAAGCCCTTCGTCTGTTGAGTTCCGCACGTCGACGGTGGCGCAGATGCGGACGGGCCGTCAACTCGCGCAGGCGCCTGAGAATGTCGTCGAAAGACCGGTACGGGTAATACGAAATATTCTCACGTTGACAGTGGACCTGGAGCGCGTCCTTGGCAAAAACGATGTCGGCGTACCGGACCGGGCAGCGATCGGAAGAGCCCTCGCCGATATAACAAATGACATCGCTCTCCGCGCATGTCGTCAGCATCATGTTCCTCTTGCAGCTTGCGCAGCATGTGCATTCCTCGTTATGCTGCGGGAAGGAGACGCGTGCACGCGCCGTGCCGTTCTCCTTCCTGTCCACCAGCGAAAGGACGTTTGAGAGGAAAGGAACGTCAGGCAGCTCATGCCGACGGAGAATACGTCGGATGTAGTAGTCAAACCCATCGCTCAACACCATGAGGGGAAAGCCGTTCGCGCCGCAATATCCGACAAATGCGCGGAAGGTCTCATCAATTTCCTGTTCATCGATAAAGGCATCGACGTCGGCGACATTGAACCGGCCCATTGCCTCTGCTTCACCGCGGAAGCACTCGACCGTGCTCACCTCGCCGCCGAGCTCTTTGTTCACGAGTTCCCTGCATTTCTCCCCCCCGAACCGGAAGAAGAGACTGTCGCCGACGTCCTGTCGGGTAATCGTACCGTCAAAATCGACAAAGATCTTCAGCCCCATGATCAGACCGAGGCAAGTGCTGCAGACTGGATCTGGGCGTCCCTGTTGAAGCGGACGGTGACGATCTTCGAGATCCCCTCTTCTTCCATGGTCACGCCGTACAGAGCATTGGCGGCTTCCATCGTCCGCTTGTTGTGCGTGACAACGATGAACTGCGTATTGTTCGAGAACTTCCGGAGGATCCGCGTAAACCTGTCGACGTTGGCATCATCAAGCGGGGCATCGACCTCATCCAGGATACAGAACGGGCTTGGCTTCACGAGATAGATGGCGAAAAGGAGCGCGATGGCAGTGAGGGTCTTTTCGCCGCCGGAGAGCAAATCGATCGAAGTAGGGCGCTTGCCCCTCGGTTTGGCGACGATTTCGATGCGCGCCTCCAGGGGGTCGACTCCCTCTTCCAGGCGGAGATCGCACTCGTCCCCGGGATCGAACAGACTTTTAAACGTCTCGATGAAATTGGTTCTGATCTGGCCGAACGTGCTGAGGAACGTCCGTTGGGCGGTGGCATTGATCTCCTCGATCGTCGTCAGGAGAGTCTTCTCCGCTTCCAACAGATCCTTTCGCTGCGTCGTAAGAAACTCCAGACGTGCTTTTTCCGCGTTATATTCCTCAAATGCGGCAAAGTTGATGTTCCCCAGAGATTTCACCTTGTCACGGCGCGCCTGGATTTCATCCCGGAGGGAAGCAAAATCAACGAATTCATCTTCCGGGTAGACCTTCAATTCGAGCGCGAGTTCAAACTCTTCCTTTGCGCGGGAGACGATATACTCCGCTTTGGATCGGAGATCCGCGAGTTTCAGTTCACATTCATGCGTCGAGCGGAGCGAATCGTCATGCGTTCGACGTTCGTCCTTGATGGCCAGTTCAATCGTGTGGATTTCATCGCGGACGCTGGACGCCTCTTCCTCCACCGACGTGCGGCGCGCTTCGATGACGGAGAGCATCGCGCGCGACTCCTCCAGAGCAGCGGTGTTCATCGCAACCTCTTCTTCCACCGCGCTCCTCTCCCGTGCTGCACCCGCAAGTTGTTCTTCGTGAAGAACGATGTCGCGCAAGGCCTCTTCCAGCGAGTGCCCGATCCTCTTTGCGTCGCCGATCGCGTTCTGCAGGTCGCCCCGGAGTTTCACGAGGGCGATGGTCAGTTCATTCACCTGCGTCGTGCGTGCGTTCCACTCGGCCTCCAGGGTTTCCAGCTCCGACGACATCGCCCCCACGGAACGTTCCACTTCCGCCTTCTCCCTTTTCAGCGATTCCAGCGCCGGGGATTCCCCGGCAATGAGGGCCTGGAGCTCGGCAATCTCCCGGTTCAGTTCGTCGGTCTCCAGCAGGTTCCTGGCGATAATATCATCCGCGCGCTTCTTTTCGAACGCCACCTGCGCGATGCGCATTTCGATGGCATTCATCTCCTTCTCCACACCCTTGACGGCGTCATTGAAGAGCTTCAGGTCGATGGCATCATGTTCGGCCATCAGCACCGCACGGTCGTTCTCCACGGCCTGCAGTTTGCCCGTCAGATCTCCAATTTCCTGCTGAAGATCCTCGATTTGTTTTTGCCGTCCGATCCCCCCTCCTTCATCCTGGCGCCTGCTCCCGCCCCGCGTCACGCCGCTCGCGCTTCGCGTTTCCCCTTCGAGAGTGACGCAACGGACGCCCGGAAGTCTCGCGCTCACGGCAGCCGCAACGGCAGGAGTCTCCACGATCATGATCCCGTCCAGAAGGAAACGGAAGAGCGGAGCGTACGCTGGATCGAAATGGGCCAGATTGACAGCCCAGCCGAGCGCTCCTTCGATCCGGGGAAGACGTATGCGCGAAGTGATCCGCGGGAGACGGTCAAGGCATACGAAGGTCGCTTTCCCGTGTTCTTCTTTCTTCAGGAGTGCAATCCCGCGTTCCGCTTCTTCCGCCGATTGGACGACGATAAGGTTGGTCGCATCACCGAGCGCGGCTTCGACCGCCGTGCGGAATTTCTCGTCTGCGTGAACGGCATCGGCAACAGTCACGTTCCGTGAAGGTTTCCACCGATCCGAACCGGCAAGGAACCGCACTCCCTCCGGGAGCCCCTCACGCGATTCGACAAGACCTTTCAGAAAGTCGATCCGCGCCGACTTCCGCGCGCGTTCGCTCTCGATCTCGCCGGCCTGACGCCGGAGAGTCTCGCACTTCCCGGCAAGACCTTTCTTCCGTTCCTCCGCCTCATAGTATTTGACCTCGGCGTCGGCATACTGCCGCCGGAGCTGCCGGTCCTCCCCGGAAAGTTCTCCGATGGAAGCATCAAGGCGGACGATTTCCCGTTCGTACACCGCATTCTCTTCCGCCGCATGTGCCGTTCGTCCGCCCAGGTTGTCGGCACGTCCTTTCTTCCGATCCGCTTCCGTCTGCCGCTCGGCAATGTCATGGACGAGCGCGATGGTTTTTTCGTTCAACGCCTGGAGCTCCGCCGTCTTGGCATCCAGACGGCGTTCAAACGCCGCGAGGGCTTCTCTCCGCTCCTCCAGATCCCGGGATGAGTCCTGTTCCTGTTCGGTCAGTTGCCCGGTCCGGAAGCGCAACGACTCAATTTCTTCCTCCAGGCGGACACGATCCCGGCGCAGCGTTTCCCGTTCCTCTTCCAGGCGGAGTGTTGTGGCGCGCAGCGCCTTGATCCGTTCTGCTGCGACGGCATTCTTCTCTTCCCCGTGGTGCATCGATTCCATGTGAAGGCTGACATCGCGCTGGGCCTCCGCGAGGCGTTTCTCGACATCCAGCATCCGGGTCTTCAGTCCGTCGAGACGTCCTTCTTCCCGTGTCAGGTCGAGGTCGATGCGCGACTTGTCGGCTTGCAGCCCTGCAAGGTTCTCCTCAAGCGGTACGCAGCGGCCCACCAACTGCGCGTACTCCCGCTCCATCAAGTCAACTTCGAGCGCACGGAGGGAGGTCCTGAGCTCGTTATACTGTTCAGCTCTTCTTGCCTGTCGCTCCAACGTACCAACCGCCTTCTGCACCTCCGTCACGATGTCGTTCACCCGGACGAGATCCTCCTGCACGCTTTCCAGCTTGCGGTACGCCGCTTTCCGTCGGTGCTTATACTTGGTGACGCCGGCCGCCTCCTCGAACAGGCGACGCCGTTCATCGGTCTTGTCGCTGAGAATGGTCTCCACCATCTTCAGCTCGATCACCGAATACGCGTCGGACCCCATACCGGTGTCCATGAACAGGTCCAGAATATCCTTCAGCCGGCACGGCACCTTATTCAGGAGGTACTCGCTTTCACCGGATCGGTACACGCGGCGGCCCACGGTGACCTGGCTGTATTCGGAAGGCAAAATCCCCTTGGTGTTCTCGATGACGAGAGACGCCTCGGCCATGCCCAGGGGTTTCCGTGCCTTTGTGCCGTTGAAGATGACGTCTTCCATTTTGTCGCTGCGCAACGCGCTATACCGCTGCTCGCCCAGCACCCAGCGAATGGCATCGACGATATTCGTCTTGCCGCAGCCGTTCGGGCCCACGATCGAGGAGATCCCGCTGTCGAAAGCAAGGCTCACCTTGTTCGCGAACGACTTGAAGCCGATAATTTCCAGTTTTGAGAGATACATGCGCCCCCACCGGCCCTTGTGTTATTGCAGATGAACCACCGTCGACAGGTAGAACGACACATACATGGGAAGCGACTCGGCATAGTCATAGTAGGCGAAGGCGGTGCCAATGACGAAAGCGACCATCAGGACGCCGATCACGTACATCTTCAACGGAGCATAGTCGACAATGATCGCGATTCCCTTGAGGAGACGGAAGAACACCCAGAACTTCAGGAGGCCTATCAGAATGAACGTGGGAACGACATACACGCTACTGTCCATGACGCGGTACACGATCATTCCGATGGGAATGAGTATCAGCAGCGGTGCCGTCGACCACATGGTGACGGTGTACGCATGGAGACCGCTGATGCGCGCCCGGGTGAAGATGCGAAACAGATGCACCGCGCCCGCAAGCAGCAGGAGGAGAACAAACACGGAAAGAGCCGTCACCGTGATACAGCGGAGGGGATTCCAGATCACCGACACGGCCGCGGCCTTCAGCCCGTCAAAGACAAGAAGGGAGGAGAGGAGATCATCGAGCACCAGGTTGTCACGGAAGCGAAAAAGGATGCTCGACGAAGCAATGCCCACGGCAAGGGAGACAACGGCGCCCAGCAGCGTGCTGTGGCCGACCGACACCAGGCGCTGGTCCCGCACATCCGCGAAGAAGTTGTACGCGTTCAGGAACGATCTGTTCAGGCATTCCCGGAAGCGCCGATTCGCGTTGTAGACATAGGCCAAACCAACGAGGACGACAAAACCCGAGAGGACGAACACAATGGGAGTCCCCGATGCATGGCTGCCGGTTGCCAGGGCGATAAACTTCTCGCCGTGGAACGCCGCGCGGACAGCATCATAGGCGAGCCGCTTCTCGCGGTTTCCATTGACGAGACCCATCATGTGTTCATACGGATCGCCTGAATGCACCGTGAGCGCGGGCCGGTCACCCCGCCAATCGTTAAAGGACCAGATGATTGCCCCGTCATAGTCGAGCGATTTCAGGATGTCGCATCGCTGGACGCAGAAGCGCGCCTGGGATTCCTGGGAAAACGGATCGCTGGTGCCGTTCCGGTTGCCGGGTTCCACCTCCGATCCGAATTTTGCAGCAATGACGGGCTGGTGCGTGTGGGCGTTGCGCCAGGCCTCCACTGTCGACCGGAACGTTTTCAGGTCCTGGGTGCCGACATTGACCGCCGCGATGTCCACGAGATCTGCGCAGGAGTCGGCCCCGGGAACGGCGCCAAAGTACAGGGGACGACTGTCCAGCGTGCGCGCAAGGCGCGCCAACGCACCCACAAAACCCCGCGCCGCCGGATGCGACGACTCAAACTCATCGCCCAATCCCCATGCAAGGACCGACGGGTGATTCCGATTTCCGGTCACCATTTCACGGAGCATCCCCGACGCAAGATCCAATGTCCCCTCCCGCGCCAACACGCCACCCGGTTCCTGCACCACCGGAAGCTCCACCATTGCCATGAGTCCGTACCGATCGCAGAGATCGAGCATGTACGGATGCGGCGGGTGCCCTGCGAACCGCACTGCATTCGCCCCGAGATTCTTCATCAACACAACATCCTTTTCACGCTGCTCGTACGTGAGGGCGCTCCCCCATGCCGGATGATCCTCATACCAGGTGACCCCATGCACAACGAGCCGCTTCCTGTTGAGAAGGATCCTGTTCCCGTCGATGCCGACCGTCCGTATCCCGGTGATGATTTCGTCGTCATCGAGAACGCGCATCTCCTTCCCGGCTGCCCGCACGAGCAGGCACCGAACGACGTAAAGATCGGGCGTCTCCGGGGTCCACATCTTCGGGTTCTGTACGACGATGTCAGCCTGCGCATCGTCCCACTGACTGCCCCGCCGGACGAGCGGCACAACGGAGGAGCTCCCAACGACGGCACCCGAGATCTTATCGACAAGCTCGCAGCTCAGTCCGATGCCGGAGGGTTTTCCCGCCACACCGGCCAGGCCCACAGTATCGCTTCCCTCGATCGCTGCCCGGATGATGACACGCGCGCTCTGCCCGTTCTCCGAGAGTTCGGAGTGGACGACTGCATTTGCAATAAACAGCCGGGGAGTGCCAAGCAGGTACACATCGCGGAGTATGCCGCCATAGTTCCTCATTCCCAAGACCTGGGGGCGGAGGGGAAGCGTCGACTTTGCATCGAGGATATTATTGACAGCAAGTCGAAGCGTGTTCTCTCCTCCTTGCTGGAGGATTGTGGCATGAAGGGGTTCATCGACTGTGGTGTAACCGCCGACGTGGGTCGCAATGTACTCGCCGTTCACGGAGATGTCGGCCGCATAGTTGACTCCGAGCATGATCAGCCGGAAGGAATACCTCTCCAACTGCTCCTGTGTCAGCGAGAACGAACGCTCAAAGATGACGGAGCCCGTAAAGTCGTACGCCGACGGGACACGGATGGAAACCTGCGACCCGTTCTCGAGAGTGCAGTCCCATTGGCCGGAGAGATCGATGGTAACCCGCGTGGAAGTGCTGAGGGAGAAGCTTGCATCGCTGTTCCGGGGGAGGGGGTTGCCGTTTTCAAAAAAACGGTTTTGCCCCTGCCCCCGAGTACAGCAAAGGAAGATGAAACCAAGTAGAACGACGGAGAATCGGGATATTAACGCAGCGATCCGGGACCTGCAGGTTTGTAAAGATTCGGTCGGCAAGTACGTTGTTACCGCCTTGGAGGTAGGTGATAATAAATATCACCTTAATATAAGCATAAAGTGCCCGGAAAGCAATGTAAGACGCGAAAATTGGCTACTTTGAAGCGTTTACAATGCTCGCAAACGAGTCCGCCTTTAAGCAGGCACCGCCGACAAGCGCCCCGTCTATGTCATTTTGAGCAAGAAGTTCTGCCGCGTTGTCAGGCTTGACACTGCCGCCATATTGTATGACGAGTTGGTCAGCAACGTGGGTCGGGAACATCTCCCCTACAAGCTGTCGAATAGTGTGGTGGACCTCCTGTGCCTGTGCGGGAGTGGCGGTCTTCCCCGTCCCAATCGCCCAGATCGGCTCATACGCAATGACAACCTTCGCCATATCCGTTTCCGTCAGGCCGGCGAGAACCCCCTTGACCTGCGCGGAAACGACCTGACTGGTCACCCCTTTTTCGCGCTGTGCGAGTGTCTCCCCGACGCAAATAATCGGCAGCAGGCCATTCACAAGCGCCTTCCTGGCCTTCGCGTTGATAAGCTCGTCGGTCTCCCCGAAATACTGCCGCCGCTCGGAATGTCCGAGGATGACGTATTCGCAGCCCGCCGACTTCAGCATCTTCCACGAGATCTCTCCGGTAAACGCCCCTTCATCCTGATGCCACATATTTTGCGCACCAAGGCGAACAGGCGTCCCCCGCAGTTTCTCCGCGGCCAGCGCCAACGAGGTGTAGGGGGGGCAAACGACCGCCGTCACATGGGGCTTCACCGATTTCAGCAGTGATTTCAGCCCATCCAGCAGCTCGGCGGTTTCCCGAAGGTCCTTGTACATCTTCCAGTTTCCAGCAATGATGACGTTTCTCATGAGGGTATCCAGTATTCTAGGAATGGTGAATGGAACAGCAGTCAGCGCTTTCGTGCGCTGAGTTTCTTACGAAGGACATCGTTGACGATACCGGGGTTCGCCTTTCCCTTTGTCATGCGCATTGTCTCGCCGACGAAGAAGGCAAACACTTTTTCGTTCCCCCCGACGTATTTTTCCACCTGGGGCGTATTGGAGGCGATCACGCTCTCGACAATCTTCTCGATTGCGGCAACATCGGATATCTGGACAAGCCCTTTTCGTTCGACCACTACCTTTGGATGTTCGCGGGTGGCGAGCATCTCCTCAAAGACATCCTTCGCGATCTTTCCGCTGATCGTCCCATCGTGGATCAGGCCCAGCATCGCCGCAAGGTGCGGCGGAGGGACAGGGAATTCCGCAATCGGAGTCTTCTTTTCCGCGACAACGCGAAGAACATCGGTCATCACCCAGTTGCTGACCGCCTTGGCGTTCTCCTTCCGTTTCCGCGCGTCGGCGGGGAGGGCGTTCAGCGATGCCTCAAAATAGTCGGCGATCTCCTTTTCGGCCGTGAGGACATCTGCATCGTAACGCGGCAATCCAAGTTCCTTGACAAACCTGTCCCGGCGCGGCGCGGGAAGTTCGGGAAGCGCCTTACGGATCCGTGCGATCGACTCCTCATCGACGAGAACGGGGACGAGGTCGGGGTCCGGAAAATAGCGGTAGTCGTGCGCCTCCTCCTTGCTCCGCATGGCGACGGCAACATTCTGGTTTGCATCCCACAGGAGGGTCTGCTGGATCACCGTCCCACCGTCTTCGATCAGCGCAATCTGGCGGTTGATCTCGAACTCAAGCGCCCGTTCCACATTGCGGAACGAGTTCATGTTCTTCACTTCGGTTTTCGTCCCCAGCGTGGTCGACCCCATCGGCCGGACGGAGACGTTCGCATCGCATCGGAGACTCCCTTCCTCCATGTTGCCGTCACAGATACCGAGGTAGGTCAGGATCTGCCTGATGCGGGACAGGTAGAGGTAGGCCTCGTGGGGAGAGCGGATGTCCGGTTCGCTGACGATCTCGATCAGCGGCACGCCGCACCGGTTGAGATCCACCAGCGTATCGACGTCGATATCGTGGATGGATTTCCCCGCATCCTCCTCCATATGAATACGCGTAATGCCGATCGTCTTCCTCCGGTCCTCATCGAGGTCGATCTCCACCCCCCCGGGGCCGCAGATCGGCTCTTCATACTGCGAGATCTGGTATCCCTTTGGGAGATCGGGATAGAAGTAGTTCTTGCGCGCGAAAACGGATTTCGGCGCAATACTGCATCCTGATGCCAGTCCCATCCGCGCGATGAATTCGACGAGGTTGATATTGAGAACAGGCAGCGTCCCCGGCATCCCGAGACAGACGGGACAGACGTTCGTGTTCGGTTCGCCGCCGAACTCCGTGGAGCAGCCGCAGAACGCCTTGCTGCGCGTCTGGAGCTGCGCATGGACTTCCAACCCGATGACGGGTTCGTATGAACTCTTTGTGTTCATGTTTCGCTCATCTTCCGTGGCCGATCGCTTGTGTCACCTTCGCCGCCGCCTCCGCCAGACTCCCCACCACGCGAAAGTTCAACCCCGATTTCTTCAGGATCTCCTGCGCAATATCGGCATTCGTTCCCGCCAGCCGGATGACGACAGGGACCGTGACTCCCACCTTCCGGACGGCTTCCACAACCCCTGTCGCAACGCGGTCGCAACGGACGATACCCCCGAAGATGTTGATCAGGACCGCCTTCACGTGGGGATCCGCAAGGATGATTGTGAATCCGGCTTCCACCGTTTCAACGCTCGCCCCTCCNNCCGGCCCCGTTCACCATGCAGCCGACGTTCCCGTCAAGCTTGATGTAATTGAGGTTGGATTTCGATGCCTCCACCTCGAAGGGGTCCTCCTCGTCGAGATCACGGAGGGGTCCCAGTTCGGGATGGCGCTCGAGCGCGTTATCGTCAAAATTCATCTTGGCGTCGAGCGCAAGGACTTCCCCGCCGGTCGTGACTACCAGCGGGTTGATCTCCGCCAGGGAGCAATCCATCCCTTCGTATGCGCTGCAGAGTGCCGTCAGAAACCGGACGCCATTCTTGAACGCATCGCCCGTCAGTCCCAGTCCGAACGCGAGGGCACGCGCCTGATACGGCTGAAATCCGACCGCCCTATCCACCCGTTCGCGCAAGATCTTCTCCGGCGTCTCCGCGGCCACCTTCTCGATCTCCACCCCGCCTTCCTTTGACGCCATCACCGCGTTGCAGGATGCGGCCCGGTCGAGGGTCACGCCAACGTAGAGTTCCCGCGCAATGGAGATCCCCTGCTCTATCAGCAAACGCCTGACGATCTTCCCCTCGGGTCCGGTTTGATGCGTCACCAGCCTCATGCCGAGAATCGCCGCCGCATGAACGCGGACTTCGTCGAGGCTCCTTGCCACCCGGACCCCCCCTCCCTTTCCCCGTCCCCCCGCATGGATTTGCGCTTTGACCACCCACGTACTTCCGCCCAGGTCACGTGCCGCAGCTTCCGCCTCCGGCACGGAAAAAGCAACGCGTCCTTTCGGCACCGGAACGGCATACCGTCCCAGGATCTCCTTCGCCTGGTATTCATGGACTTTCATTGCCGCTCCTCGCACTCGTGGGGAGTACCGCCATCACGCCTTTATTTTCTCCGCTATCGCCTTCGCCTGGAGGAAGAGCAACAGGTAGTCCTGTCCTCCGGCCTTGGAATCCGTCCCGCTCATGTTAAATCCGCCGAACGGATGCGCACCCACAAGTGCGCCGGTGCATTTCCTGTTCACGTACAGGTTGCCGACAAAAAATTCCTTCTCCGCGCGTGCGATGTTCTTCCGGTTCCGGGAAAAGATCGCGCCCGTGAGTCCGTACTCCGTGTTATTGGCAATCGCAAGCGCGTCGTCGAAGTTTTTCGCCTTGATGACCGTGAGCACCGGGCCGAAGATCTCTTCCTGCGCGATGGTCGCCGATGGATCGACATCCGCAATCACGGTCGGACGGATGAAGTACCCTTCCCCGCCTGCCGATGTCCCCCCGGCGACGAGGCGTCCCCCCTCCCTGATCCCTTTCTCGATGTAGCCAAGGATGCTTTCCTGGGCTCGCTTGTTGACCACAGGACCGATGGTGTTCTGCGGATCCGTCACATCGCCGACCCGCAGGGCCCCGGTCCTTGCCGAAAGCATTTCGACGAACTTATGATAGACCGACTCGTGGACGATCACGCGTGAGCAGGCGGAGCATTTCTGTCCCTGGAATCCAAAAGCCGACGCAACAACCGCCTTCGCGGCATCCTCCAGATCGCTGCTCTCGTCGACAACGATCGAATCTTTCCCCCCCATCTCAGCGACAACGCGCTTGAGCCACGCCTGTCCCGGCTGCACCTTCGCCGCAGTTTCGTAAATGTGGATCCCCACCTCTTTGGATCCGGTGAACGAGACAAAACGCGTCTTCGGATGCTGGACGAGGATATCGCCGACTGCTCCGCCGGGTCCCGTCACAAAGTTGATCACGCCGGGGGGAAGTCCCACATCCTCCATAATCTCAACGAACTTCCAGCCGGTCAAAGGCGAATCGCTGGACGGCTTGAGGACCACCGCGTTGCCCGCCGCGACAGCGGACATCGTCGTCCCCACGAGGATCGCAAGCGGGAAATTCCACGGGGGGATGATGATTCCGACGCCGAGCGGAATATACACGAGTTTCCCTTTTTCACCTGCGACCTTCACCACCCTGTGATCAGTTCCGTACCTGAGGATCTCCCGTCCGTAGTACTCGAGGAAATCAATCGCCTCGGCAGTGTCGGCGTCCGCCTCAGCCCAGCTCTTCCCCACTTCAAGGATCATGACAGCATTGAGGTCGAATCTGCGTTTCCGCATCAGCTTCGCCCCCTTGAACAGGAAGTCCGCCCGCCGTGTGAACGGGACATCCTTCCACTTCTCAAATGCGGAAGCGGCGGCGTCAATCGCCCCCTGGGCCACGGCACCATCCCCTTTCTGGAAGATACCGACAATCTCAGCAGGCTTCGAAGGGTTCAGCGAATGAAACTTCTGGGGAAGCAGCACCCGTTTGCCGCCGATCACGATGGGATACTCTTTCCCGAGCCCGGCCCTGGCAGAGGCCAATGCCTGCTCCTGTTTCTTTCTGTTGGATGGGATCGACCAATCGACACATATTTCGTTCCTAAACGCGGGGATAGCCATATCGGCCTCGACTGGGTTGGATGTGCTCCGGAGAACGGAAGACCGGGTGAGAAGCTCCGATTCTCCCTGAATTTACGGAATCGGGCTCAGAGAAACAAGAATTGCCTGCACGCGGCGGGACCCGCGGGGCGAGACAGGCCGCTCATCCGTAGATACTCCCCTCGGCAGCGCGGAGCGTATTCTTCATCAGCATCGCGATCGTCATGGGGCCGACGCCGCCTGGGACGGGGGTGAGAGCGGAGGCGACTGCGGAAGCGGATGGAAAATCGACATCGCCGACGATGCGCGTACCGGTCTTCGTCGAAGAATCGGGGATCCGGTTGATGCCGACATCAATGACAACGCAGCCCGGTTTCAACATCGCCCCGGTCACCATCCCGGGCTTCCCGATCGCCGCGATGACGATGTCGGCTTCCCGAACGTACGGCGCTATGTCTTTTGCCCCCGTGTGGGCAATCGTGACGATCGCATTTGCTCCGGGGCGTTTCTGCAGGAGCATGTTCATTACCGGCTTCCCCACCAGATTGCTCCGGCCGACAACCACGACGTGCCTGCCGTTGGGATCGATGCCGCTGCGCGAAAGAAGTTCCATAATACCCCTTGGGGTACACGGGGCAAGGCAATCGAGTCCAAGGACGAGCCGTCCGACGTTGACAGGATGCAACCCATCGACATCTTTCCGGTAGTCGATCGTCTCAATGACCCGCTGTTCATTGATATGCTTCGGCAGGGGGAGCTGGACGAGAATGCCGTGTATCGCGGGATCGGCATTGAAACGCCGGACGAGCGCGAGGAGATCGCGTTCGCTCGTCTCTGCCGGGAGGCGTTCCGTGACGGAACGGAAACCGAGCCGTTCGCATGCTTTCCCTTTGGAGCCGACGTACACGTGAGATGCAGGGTCGTCGCCGACGAGGACAAATGCCAGTCCGGGAACGATGCCCCGTTCCCGCTCAAGCCGTTCGCGCCCCTGTCGCACTTCTTCCTGGATCTCCGCGGCGATCTTCTTGCCGTCTATCAGCGTGGCACTCATGTCTCACCCGAACGCAGGGAAGATGATACTTTCCATCGCCAGCGCGCGTCCTGTCTCCGCATCCGCCTTCACGAACACGCCGCACAGACGCACATCATGCGATGCGACTTCATACTTGTGGGGGGTAGCCGTCATCAGCCGCTTGATCGCGAGTTCCTTCTTCATCCCGAGGACCGAATCGTAGGGCCCGGTCATGCCGACGTCCGACTGGAAGGCGGTCCCCCGGGGGAGTATCCGCCCGTCGGCGGTCGGTGTGTGCGTGTGGGTCCCCACTATCGCGGTCACCTTTCCATCAAGATACCACCCCATGGCCATCTTCTCCGCCGTCGCGTCAGCATGAAAGTCAACGAAGACGACCTTCGTCTCTTCGAGGATCTTCGCCACGGCCCAGTCGGCAGTTTTGAACGGATCGTCGATGGGCTGCATATACACGCGTCCCTGCAGATTGAGGACGCCGGCCTTCCCTTTGTCTTTCAGATCAACGATGATAAACCCATTTCCGCCGTTCTCACGGGGATAGTTCAACGGACGGAGAATCCGCCTTTCGCCGCCGAGCACCTTCCGGCTGTCCCAGCGGTCCCACACATGGTTCCCCGTGGTAATGACATGTGTTCCGAGATCGAACAGTTTTTTTGCATGCTCCTCCGCGATACCCTTCCCTTCGGTCGCGTTCTCACCGTTCACAATCAGGAGGTCAACGTCATACTTCTTGATATAGTTGGGAAGAAGGGTGGTCGCAAGCTCGAGCCCCGGCGTTCCAACGATGTCGCCGACGAAGAAGATGTTCAGAAGTTGAGGCACGGAATCAGACGCATGTGGATGAGTAAGTCCGCGATTCTTTGAGTTATATGCGGACGTGTTGTGAATGCATTATTCTTGCATGGATGAAGAGACGGAATGGCTCTGCTCCTCCGGAGGGTTATTTTTCCCGCTCCTACATCCCGCTGCGATAGCGGGTTCCGCTGAAGCGGGACTTCATCGCCAAAGACACTGTTTATTCTCTGTTCCTCCGGGGGGTCACTTTCTTTGTGACCAAAGAAAGTAACCAAAGAAATTCCGCCAAAAAGATGGCGGATCCTCATTCCGACTTCGAACTTCACTGTGGATCGTGAAGTTCGGTCGGAATGGGACCTTGCGCGATCGCAAGCGGAGAGGGGGACTTTGTAACGCAGGCGCTGGGCATCGCGATTTCGATTCCCCCGGTTAAGTCTCAGAGAAGAGCATCGAAATCACGAAACTTGTTTGTGCCCCCTTGCT